>SXHN01000045.1 GCA_005773635.1 Actinomycetota bacterium | reverse complement strand
GCCTCGGCAGCGTCACCGTCGGCCGGCAGGCGCAGTGACAGCCAAGCCATTATTTCTTGTGCAGGCCGAGCTTTTGCTCGAGATAGTGAATACTGAAACCGCCCTTGGGCGATCGAGCTAATGACCTCGACAACCGACCCAATTTCCTTGCTCGCACTCGCAAGCACGGCAATCGTGTCGCGAGTAGACCGCACCATCTCGACCGCATCAGTGGCAGTCGAGGCAGCATCGAACGCGCCGCGTGTGATCTCAGAGATACTCGCTTGCATTTCCTCAAGCGCGGCTGCAACCGAGTTCGCGTTCGCACTGATCTGCTCAGATGCAGACGACAGGTTGCTCGCTTCACGAACGGTCGTGTCGGCGCCCTCGGCCATCGACCCGGCAACGTGGAGCAACTCCTGCGCCTGATCGAGTGCGAAGACCATCTTGCGCGAGGTCGTCGCCGCAGAGGTGCCCGCGCCAGCCACCAAATAGAGCACCGCGATCAGCCCGAAGAAGCCCGCGAGGTACACCGTCTGCACGTGGGACTCGATCCCATCGATTCGAGTCGCGAACAGGTTGTCGAGCGCTGGTAAAGCCTCAACAAGAAACTTCGACGTTGGAATCGTGACGCCACCAGTGAGCTTGGCGAGATCCAAATTTGCGGTCTCGCCGGTCACAATCCGATCAACGACGGCCACGGCTTCGCCCACGCCGTTCACAACCGCAGCGCGAGCAGCATCGGTGCGAGGCTGCAAGCCCTTGTCGTCAGTCGAAGCGTAGGCACCCTTCATCTCCGCGTCGAAGGTCGCAAGCGCCGCAGCACCGTTGCCGCCGAGCTTGGCAACGTCGATGCGTGCGGTTTCGGGGTCGGCGACCTTGTTCCTTTCAATCAAAAATCCCAGACTCAACGCTCGGGCATTGAGGTCCGAGGCGAGCAACACCCGGTTTGTTGTTGCATCCATGACGTTGTACGTGTCAAGTTGCGGATCCAACACCAACGTGGATCCCGCAGAGACTTGCTGGATGTCGGTGTAGACCGCGTCAGCAGCAGCGTTCCAGACTTCGAGTGTGGCTTCACTCGTACCCTTGGCACCAAGCGCGCTGTCGATTGCAGCTTTTGCAGCTGACCAAGTTTCGGCATTCGCGAACAGAGAACCATGTTGCTTGACCGTCGATTCAACCTGTCCGATCAAACTCGCAATCTTCGAAGCACTGGCCGCCGTGTCACCATCGGAGAGCGCGAACTGTCGAGCGTCGATGACCGCGATGAGTAGCTCTTCGTTCGGCTTCATGTTGGTCAAGCCCGCGCGCTCACTTCGCGCGATCGTGATGTGATGCTCCTGCGCGCTGCGATATTGGAACGTCACGAAGAGCAACGGCACCAACATGGCACACATGACGACGCCAAACTTGCGCGTGATGTTCAACCGCCCCATCACCGCGGCCGATGGCGCTACGGCTTTGCGCACGAGATTGCTCAGCGTCTTGAATGATTCCGGTTCTGTGCGGTCTGAATTCATGGTGTCCTGGACTTTCGAACGTTGGTGAACGATGCGATCACGATGAGTGGGCAACTTCGGTGATGCTGCGTATTGCCGGAGATTCGCTTGATCGCGTTCACTGATGCTCCCGATAGCCCTTGACTAGTCCTTCTGGATAGTCCGATCGGCATGAACGCGAGCTACCTGAGGCAGCAGAAACAAAACTGGGTGACACCGCTGACGATGGCGACCGTTCGGACGCGAAACTTCCGCGATTCGGTGACCCGCAATACAAAACGGCGGCCCGTTAGGGACCGCCATTTCGTAAAAATAGCTAGTTTGTATCTACTTGGCTAGCTCGCAGAAGCCTCGTCGTCGATGTTGGAGTCAATCGTCGATGGCACGTCGACTGCAGCTTCGAGGGCAATATCGGCATCAAGTGTGACGACATCGCCGGACTCTTCGTCGTCGGAAATGCGTGACAAGAAGCTGATGTCGAAGCCCGCTTCGGGCGTGGTGATAGCTGCACCCTTGGAGGTGTTCGCGAGCCACGCCGCAATGTCGACCTCTTCGTCGCCGTCGCCACCGCTAGAGAAGAACGGCATCGGCGTGTAGTCCGGCGCCGTCGTGCGAATGTCGCGATAGAGCGGCATTCCGGTGCCGGCGGGAATCAGCTTGCCGATGATCACGTTTTCCTTGAGGCCGGCAAGGTTGTCGTGACGACCTTCGATGGCCGCCTCGGTGAGCACCCGCGTGGTCTCTTGGAACGACGCCGCGGACAGCCACGAGTCGGTTGCGAGCGACGCCTTGGTGATACCCATCAATTCTGGGCGACCTTCTGCGGGTGCTTTGCCTTCTTCGACGAGCGCACGGTTGAACTCGGCGTAACGACGACTGTCAACCTTTTCGCCCGGCAAGAACGCCGAGTCTCCAGGTTCGGAAACCGCGACTCGGCGGAGCATCTGGCGCACGATCACCTCGATGTGCTTGTCGTGAATCGGCACACCCTGTTCGCGGTACACCTTCTGGACCTCTTCCACCAAGTACACCTGCGTCTCGCGGATGCCTTTGATTTCGAGAAGTTCCTTGGGATCGACTGGGGTCTTATCGTCGCCAATGAGACGGTCGCCAGCCTTCACTTCGCTACCTTCAGTGACGGCAAGGTGCGACCGGCGTGACACCACATGCACATCTTCGGCACCGTCGTCGGCAACAATCGTGACGGTCTTTTCGCCCTTCTCGTTTTCGCCGATACGAATCACGCCTGTCGCTCGTGCGAGTTCGGAAGCTCCCTTCGGACGTCGTGCCTCGAACAGCTCGACGACACGCGGCAAGCCGTGCGTGATGTCTTCACCAGCCACACCACCGGTGTGTAAGGTACGCATTGTGAGCTGCGTGCCTGGTTCACCAATCGACTGTGCAGCCATGATGCCGACGGCTTCACCCATATCGGCAGTGGTTTGAGTGGCCAACATTGTGCCGTAGCAATTCGCACATACCGCGGTGACGGTCTCACAGGTGAGAGTAGAACGAACGCGAACCCGAGTGATTGTTGGGTCGGAACACAGCTGATCGAGCACGACGTCATCGACGTGAATGTTCGCGGCAAGCACCGTGCCATCAGCAAGCTTGATCGGGTCAAGTAGGCATCGACCCGTCAACTTTGTGTCAAGTAAACGACGAGCATCGGCGTCGTCGTTGACATCATCGATCCAGATGCCGCGGCGCGAACCACAGTCCTCTTCACGAATGATGAGCTCCTGCGCAACGTCAACGAGACGGCGGGTGAGATATCCAGAGTCGGCAGTACGTAGCGCAGTATCGGCGAGACCCTTACGAGCACCGTGAGTCGAGATGAAATACTCAAGAACGGTGAGGCCTTCACGGAAGTTCGCTTTGATGGGCCGCGGAATAATCTCACCACGTGGGTTGGCGACCAGACCACGCATACCCGCGATCTGACGAACCTGCATGACGTTGCCTCGAGCGCCCGAACCGACCATCATTTCGATGGGATTGAACTGCTCGACACCCATCTCGGCTTCCATTGCGGCCTGGACCTTGGATGTGGCTTCGGTCCAGATTTCAATTTCTTTTTGACGACGCTCCGAGTCGGTGATCACTCCACGGTCGTATTGAGATTCGACCTTGGTCGCTTCATCTTCGAAGTGATCGAGCAAGCCACGCTTCGCGGCCGGAGTCTTCACGTCGGCCACCGAAATCGTGAGACCAGACACCGTTGCAAAACGGAAACCCAGATCCTTGATCTTGTCGAGGCTCTGGGCGACAAGGGCCTTGGGATATTGCTCGACGAGTTCGCCAACAATGAACCCGAGGTCTTTTTTGGTCAGGCCCCGACCTTTGTCGCTGGTTTCGCGCGGGTAGTACGCATAGTCACGCGGCAACGCTTCGTTGAGCAATAAGCGTCCGAGCGTGGTTTCCACCAAGACGATGCCATCGCCTGATCGACGCAACACCGGTGACGCTTCAGCGCCTGCAACGGTCACCCATTCACCTGAGGCTTCGTCCCACTCGCTGCGCGCTTGGAACTTGTCTTCTGGGAAACGATCATCACTCATCCGGACGCGAATAATCGCGTGAATGTCGAGACCGTCTTCATTGTCGGCGGCGAAACGCTCGTCATGCGCCAACAACGCTTCGTCGATCGACAAAAACGACCGACCTTCACCGGTCGCGCCGTGCACGAGCTCGGTGAGGTAATACGCACCGATGATCTGGTCCTGAGTTGGCGCGGCAATCGGCCGCCCCGACGCAGGTGACAAGATGTTGTGCGCACTCAGCATCAAGAGACGAGCTTCGGCTTGCGCCTCGCTCGACAATGGCAAATGTACCGCCATCTGATCGCCATCGAAGTCGGCGTTGAATGCCGTACAGACCAGCGGATGCAGCTGAATCGCTTTACCCTCAACGAGCACCGGCTCGAACGCTTGAATTCCAAGACGGTGCAACGTTGGTGCACGGTTCAAGAACACCGGGTGCTCTTTGATGACGTCTTCCAACACGTCCCACACCTGCGGACGTGCTCGTTCCACCATGCGCTTTGCACTCTTGATGTTTTGCGCAAATTCCTTGTCGACGAGCTGCTTCATCACAAATGGCTTGAAGAGCTCAAGTGCCATTTGCTTTGGCAAGCCACACTGTTGCAACTTGAGCTGCGGGCCAACAACAATGACGGAACGGCCGGAATAATCGACGCGCTTGCCGAGCAAGTGTT
>SXHN01000003.1 GCA_005773635.1 Actinomycetota bacterium | reverse complement strand
GAGCGCGCGTAACGCGTCTACTGCAGAATTCGAGTGAACCGTGCACAAGAAGCCACAGCCGGCATTCATAGCTCGCGAGAGTTCGAAGGCCTCGGAGCCGCGAACTTCACCAACAACAATCCGATCCGGGCGCATTGCCAAAGTGAACTTCACGAGGTCGCGCAAATTGACCTCTGAGCCACCATCAAGTCCCGGCGGTCGAGTTTCGTAATAACCGCCGTGGGTCAAAGGTACAGAGACCTCGCGGATCTCCTCACAGCACCGCACGCATTGGTTTGCAGGAGCCGCCGCAAGCAACGCCGCGAGCATCGTCGTCTTCCCTGCACCGGGTTCTCCCGAGACGACGATTCGACTACGAAACTGCATCGCGGCCCATAAAAAGCCCGCCGCTTCCGCGGGTAGCGAGCCGCGCCGCACAAGATCGGCCAACGAAACGTGGCGCACGACGTAGCGGCGCAACGTTGCCGAAAGCCGGTCACTGATCGGCGGGATCGATGCTGTCAGCCGAGCGGTGCCATGCAGCACTCGGGCCTGCACCAGCGGATACTGAGCATTCAGATGGCGTTCCGTTGAGGCCAGCAGGCGTTCCACGACGCGCCGATTTTCAGACTCAGTAGTTGGCACCGCAAGACCGCGCAATTTGCCGGACGCATCGAGATACGACACGCGCGGGCCTTCGACAAATATTTCCTCGACATCGCTGCGACTCAATAGCTCAGTCAACGGACCGAAGTCGCACACCGAGCTCATGATTCGTTCGACCATTAATACTGGATCCGAAAGACTGATCTCGTTTCCGAGACGAGCGCGTCGCTGATAGTCGTCGACCGCACGTTGGGTCTCCACCCGCACTTCAGTGATATCTCGGTCCGGCTCGAGCCGTCGCTGTTCAATCGCGGCCAGCACTCCGTGACGAATCAATTCGTAGGCATCTCGTGTCACGATGCACGCTCCTGAGACGAAACAAGACTGTCCCGAGCGTCGCGATTCACTCCAAAGGGCGGCGAATCCGTACCGCCGTGCGAATGCGCATCTTGATCGCTCATACATCCAAGAATTGTCGAGAGCGATCGCGCCACCGCTTTGGTAAACGGCCCTCTGCGAACGCACGTGCCTGCCCATGCAGCACCGTCGACACGACGGTCGTACGGCACAACGCTGATGGTGAGCGGTTCAAACGAGCGCCGGATCTCAATCAACAGTTCTTCGGTCCGAGCACGATCCGGTGAAGCCATGTTCAATACAACATGCGCGGGAGCGCCGGGCCGTAACATTTGAAGGTCAGCGATCCAGCTCAACAGCCGCACTGCCCCGACTGGCGTGGCCCTGCCGACTACCACGATCGTCGAAGCCTCCACCGCTAAAGCTCGAGTCACTGCGTAGCGCCCACGTGTCGCGTGTCCCACTTCTTCCAAGCAAGAACTGATATCCGCTACGACAGGACCGCCACGTCTCAATGAACGCAATGCTCGAACAACTTCGCTGGCACGTATTTGGGACCACGTGGTCACGTTCGGAAGTCCGCAGAGCACCGCAAGCCGACCCGCATCCGCCAACAGGACACTGTCGTCGAGTTCACCCAATCCAAACTCAACGGCATCAATGGCAGTACGTAGGTTCGGTTCGATTCCTATTCCCAACCGCGGGGCAATCGACGGAGCAATCTCGTCACAATCAACGACGAGCGCAGGCATCGATCGTGCGCACTCGATTGCAATTTCGGTCTTGCCACTCCCGAATGGGCCTCCCACCACAATGAGCGGAGCAAGCGGCGTCTCCGGCATTGCAGGAGTGTCCTTGGTGCCAAAGAGCCGGTCTGCAATCGGATCCCTTTGCAGCCACAACAACGCCTCGAGGAATTCGTGGTGAGCAGCATCGCTAGCAACAATCCGATCCACCCGCAGCGACTCCAACAGTTCAATCGACGCTGGCTCCAAGGTGTCAAATACGCCCAGAACACGACGACCTTGATCGTGAAGTTGAGCTACCAGACCCTGCGTCAGCGATGGCCATCGCCAACTCGCGATCAACACTGAGTACTGTTCGCTCACTGCAAGCGCAGGATCTACCACAAGCTGACGAACCCGCGCACCGCCGTGATCGGTGAAATAGCGATGCAGTTCTTCAACCCACACCTCAGGCGTGAATACGATCGCAACGTCGGGTTCCGACACCATCACCCCTCCGAAGCTTCAGGCCCGGCTGAAACTGCGACCTCTCGCGTGCCGGGCGCGAACGCCGCAGGCTGTTGTTGGGGTGCCGCGCCCGTTGCGCGAACGACCACGATCTTGCCCGCGGTCTGAGCGGCAACCAATCGCAACGCGGCATCAGGTTCGATGTCAATGGTGATGGTGACTTTGCGGTCCGTCGATCGCAGCGGTCCCGACGCCTGCGGATTCGAAACTGACAGCACCGACGCGTCGGTAACGACGTAACCCGACTTTGTGCCGTTCTGCGCTACGCCCACGATGTCGATTCGGTCGCCGACTTCGATTGCCCCACCCACGGCGTCGGCCGAGTCGAGTGCAAAGCTGATCGAGCGTTTGGCGCCGTCGGCCGCAGGCGCGCGTACATCAGACCGACGCACCATGTCGCCCTTGCGAATCGGCGAAACCACAATCGTGCCAACGAGCGCCCCGACGTCATTGCCTCGGTACAGCCCAGTCAGAGCTCCACCTTCAGCACCAACCTCCACCGTCGTGAGATCGGATGATCTCAGCGCAGTGCCCATTGGCACGCTTCGATCAAAGGCCACAACCGCGACCGTTTGCTTGGCATCTCGCAACGCTGTCAGTGTCAGTAGCGCACCCAACATGCCCGCGAGTGCAACGAGGATGTGCGCGCCGTGAATGGTGGAACGAAGCGAGCGATTGCGAACGGGCAGGGGTGTCGGCCGATGGGTTCCAAGTTGTTCGGTCGCCACGTCGGCCCCTACTCCATCCACGGTGAACCCCAATAGTCCGTTTTGACCGTTTCTCAAGGGTGACTCTGGCCGATCATCGGCCGAGTTCACAAGGACCGCGTGCCCCGGTTGTGACGCATCACGCAAGACTGAGGCGTAAAGATCACCTGGGACATCGCATTTCGCCAGGTCGAACCCACTCTGACCGACCACGTCGTGCGGGCGCTGTACTGTGCCAGCATGTCAACCGGCCCCTCGCCCGCCGAGCAGTACCCCGCAATTCTGACGACTGCACAGGCCTCCCAACTCCTGGCCGTCCATGTCGAGTATCTCCGAAAAATGGTGCGCGAAGGTCGCATCCCGGCACATCGTTTTCCGGAGGGTCGCGAGATCCGCTTCCTGCGCGACGAGTTAATCGCATGGGTAGCAGAACAACCCGGCCACGACCGCTCGCCGTCGGCCGACAAAACCGAAGAAGAAAAGCCCAAACGCGTCAAAAAAACCGACACCGCCGATTAGTTACGAAGAGGAAGGCATGGCAAACCTCACCGCCAAAACCGCGATCATCACGGGCGCCAACTCGGGTATCGGGCTTGAGGCTGCAATTGGACTTGCTCGCCAAGGTGCCGACGTTGTTCTTGCCTGTCGAAACCCTAGTAAAGGCAGCGCCGCCAAGACCGAAATCGAGCAGCGAGCGCAAGCCGGAACCGTCACCCTGATGAGCCTCGACCTCGCTTCGTTCGCATCAATCCGCAGCTTCGCGAACGAAGTGCTCGACCGGTATCCCAACATCAGCATTCTTCTCAACAACGCCGGAATCGTGGCCCGGGACCGAACCGTGACCGTCGACGGGTTCGAGCAAACTTTCGGCGTAAATCATCTCGGTCACTTTTTGCTCACCACGCTCCTGCTCGATCGCATCACGACCACGCCCAAGGCGCGCATCGTGACGGTCGCCTCCCATGCGCACAAGTTCGCTCGCACTGGCCTCGACTTTGATGATCTGCAAACCGAACACGGATACAAGGCAATGCGGGTCTATGGCAAAAGTAAACTCGCGAACATCATGTTCACTCACGAATTAGCTCGTCGCATTGCCGACACAGGGGCCACTGCCAACTCGGTGCATCCTGGCTTCGTTGCGAGCAACTTTGGTCGTAACGACCCGCTCGGCAACTTGACGATGATGCTGGCCAAGCCGTTCGCACTTTCGCCGGCGAAAGGAGCGCTGACTTCGATCTACGTGTCAAGCGATCCCGCCGTCGAGGGTGTTAACGGAAAGTATTTCTACAAGTGTGCCGCCGTGGAGCCAACTAGCTATGGACGCGACGATTCAGCTGCGCGGCGGTTGTGGGATATCAGCAAACAACTCGTTGCGAGTGCATAACGCAGATCATGCACGTGCTGCACCGGTCAAACACCACGTAGCAACGATTACAGACGCGGGGTCACCGCGATCACCGCGCTCATTGGCAATACCAACTTGGCGCCGAGTCGACTCTGCACTGTGAGGGTATCGGCGCCTACTTGCAGTCGCCCATCGATTGATTCGGTTTCACCGAGCAACCACACCGAGTGTTCCTCACCCGCGGATTCGCAGGCCATCAATCGACCTCGAAAGCCTCCGCTGCGTATCGGCGCGGCGGTCGATTCGGTTGCAGCGGATTCGCTGATCTGCATCACGTACGGCAGTCCTTCGCGGAGATGCAAATCAATCCGTCCGGCACCGACGTTGCGCAACGACAGTAGATCGTCGTCGATCTCGCAGACTGCTCCGACTGCTCGCACTTGAAAACACCGGATCGACAAACGATCTCCACGAGCCATTGCTTCGCGCAACCAGTCTCGCAACGAAAGACTCTGGTCGCGAGCACTGACGGCATCATCAATCGCCGACTCTTGATCACTGCGCCATTGTTCGCGTGCATGCGCGGCGATCGACCCTAACGCGGGGTCGCGGGGAACGTTCCAGGCAGCTTGACTCATCACGCTCATTGTCGACCGTCGTCGGCGAGTTAGCGATAGGTCATTCGGACCCAGCGGGCGCTGGCGCCGCATGAGCTAGCGGCGCCAGTGGCTTGCGAGAATTCAAGCTCAGCCTCGAGCACGCGAAATAGCCGCAGCCCATTTGCGCTGATCGCGCTTCGGCAAGAACTCGTCTGCGGCGCCTAGGCGGGCCGACACCGACCGCGGCATCGAGGCAAAAGCAGCTCGTTGTGCATCAGCATCAGCAGCATCAGCAAGCCGAATTGGCTGAATGACCGCACCAACCTGCTCGGGCGCCGTTACGAGCGCCGGTTGCCGAAGCGTTTCGACCTCAGGTTCGAGCAAATCAATGTCGGATTCTGCAAGCGATATCACAGAACTTGGTTCCATCGGTTGGGCTTGCGCGACAACTTTGTCGGCCGCAGGGGTGGTGGTCGGTTCGGCCTCGGTGGCCGGAGTTGCTGCCACTGCAAACGACGGCACGTATCGCGGTGCGACGGCGGGCGCCGTGAGTATTGCCGCCGGGAGTAATACACGCACAACAATGCCTCCAGCCGCGGAGTGCCCCAAACGAGCTTGCACGCCATGACGACGAGCAAGTCGACCGACAACATCCAGCCCCAGGTTGCGCACCGGCACACGATGTAGCGATTCCAAGCGTCGCACCCGACGGTTAGCGGTGTCGAGGTCATGAGGATGCATCCCAGCACCAGAATCCATGATCGTCAGTTCGTAATCGCCGCCCGCGGCAGCTTCGCCCATGATCGTGACGCGGCCGGGCGCCGACGAAGCTTGCACCGCATTGTCGATAAGTTCGGCAAGCATGTGGGCGACATCGGCTACGGCATCCGCATGGATCATGGCTTCGGAAAGCGCCAGTGCGTCCACCCGATCCGAAGACTCGATCGCAAGCGCCGAGGCCCACACCACATCAGTCACCGATGAAGCGGAGGTAGCCACCCGGCCACCTTCGCCGATCAGCACCAACGCGCTCGCCGTTGTGCGATCTACTCGCGCCACGATTCGGTGCACTCGAGCAATTGCCGCGGCCGTACTCGGTTCGTGGTCTCGGCGACCAATCTCGCCGAGTGCATCGAGAGCTGCGCCGAGCAGCCGCTCATTGCGCAACGCGATGTTCGCCACCAAATCGGTTACGGATCGACGAGACGACAGTTGCTCCTGCACAAAATCGGCAGCTTGTCGACGGCCATCCGCGATAGCGACCGCGAGTTCTCCAAGCTCGCCTCCTACACGGAGCTTGCGCGGCGGCAAAACATCGTCGCGTGGGCGCCCCGAACCGTCGATCGAACGCAGATCGTTGAGGTCCAGCACAATCGTTGCAAGGTCCTTCAACGGCCGCGCAATGCTGCGGGCGACGACTAGAGCTGCCGAAACGCCGACGACAGTGGCCACAATGGCCGCGATAATGGTGGCTGGGCTGCGGTGGAGATCGAAGCCAACGATGACGCCCAGCACCATGGCTGGGAGCAACGGCAACGCAACAATGCGCACCCGGATCGTGGTTCGGCCAAACATCAACGCCCACCGTACCTGAATGGAATCAAAAAGACCACCCAATGTGGTTGGTGCAACACTTCGGACGGGTTCGCTTCGCGACCTCGGGTCGTGCTCATCTAGTTGCTGTGGAACCCGCCCCGCACCTGCTCGCCCCCGGCGCACAAGTTCCTGCGCCTGCTCCCCTGATTGCGCTCCTGGGGGCCGCACCCCCAGACGCGTGGGCATGGCACGCCCCCGACGGAAGTCGGACGTTTGGCGAAGCCTTTGACCGCAGTCGCAAGCTTGCGTCGGCGTTGCACCGCCATATCGCTGCGCGTTCCGCCGGGCCGGGCTCCCAAGAGGCGCCCGCGGCCTTGCCGGTTGTGGCGATACTTGGCGAAAATTCTGGTCGCTACATCGAATGTCTCTACGGCATCCCCGCAGCTGGCTGTCAGGCTCTGCTGTTGAACTATCGCCATCACCCCGCGGAATGGATCGCGATGCTGGCGCGAACGGAATGCGATGTCGTCATCGGCGACGAACGCCTGTTGCGGGATCTGAGATCTGCGATACCAACGAACTCACACTCTTTGACCTTGGTTGCATTCGACCCCACCACTGAAACCGTTGGCGATCCGTACATCGATTACGAAGCATTCATCGCCAACGCGCCCCTCGGCGCCCCCGCACCTCTGGTCGACGCACCCCCGATGTCAAACGCGTGGCTAGTCCCAACCAGCGGCACGACCGGGACACCAAAACTCGCAATGCTCAGCCATCGATCGTTGCAAGTGGCCGCGTTCGGCTGTCATAGTGCTCGGCCGGTGCTCGTCGACGACATCTACTTCTTCCCGTTTCCGTTGTGCCATGTCGCCGCATACAACGTGATCGTGTATCACCAATGCGCTCGCCCAATCGTTCTCGTGACGCGTTTCGACCCAACCGAAGCCGTCCAAATCATCGAGCAATACGGTGTTACGGCCGCCTCATTCGCGCCAACAATGATTTCCTCGATCATTGATCATCCCAATCTCCTTGATGATCGCGCCTTAGCTTCGCTGCGCACTGTCGGTTACGGATCGTCAGCAATCGCGGAGCCGTTACTCCGCCGAGCGATGGTTGCACTGGGGTGTGGATTTTCTCAGGGCTACGGCATGACTGAGCTATCAGGAAACGCGGTATTTCTCGATGCGCAAGATCATCGCGCTGGCGTCGACGGTCAGCCGCGTCGGCTGCAACAAGCCGGAAAGCCAACGGACCTGATTGAGCTCCGCATCGTTGACGACAGCGGCCATGAAGTTTCGCGCGGCGTCGTAGGTGAAATTTCCTGCCGCGGCGAACAGGTAATGTCTGGCTACTACAACGACCCTGAGGCGACGAACAGCGCGATCGTCGACGGGTGGTTACGCACTGGTGATCTCGGCACGCTCGACGCAGACGGTTATCTCACTGTCGTCGATCGCAAAAAAGACATCATCATTAGCGGCGGCGAAAACGTCGCATCGCGCGAGGTCGAAGCCGTGCTGTTTCAACATCCCGCAGTACGTGAGGCAGCCGTAATCGGTATCCCAGACGAGCGCTGGGGCGAAGTCGTTGCCGCGGTCGTCGTATTACACAATGCAACGTCTGCGACCGACACCGAACTCATCGCATTGTGTCGCGGACACCTCGCCGGATTCAAGCAACCGCGCAGAATCCTGTTCCTCGACGAACTCCCAAAGAACACAACCGGAAAAATCGAAAAGCATCGGCTCCGTGCGATCTTCGACGAGATCGCAACATAAGTCATCGGCAATCTTTCGACACGAAGCCCCGGCCAGCGGATGCTGTGACCGGGGCTTTTGTGGTGGGCCGTGACAGATTTGAACTGTCGACCCCTTCCGTGTCAGGGAGATTCCATCCGCGGCATGGCGTCTCACATGGTCGCTGACCTGGGCTTTTACTACTCCATGTGCAGCGGTGCAACAGCATGCAAAAGCGTTGTTGATGGGGAGGTGATGGGAAATCGTGGAGCCACCACTACTCATTCGTGACGGTGCTTTCGACTTGCATAACGAGCACAGACAGGGCATTCGGAGCGGTCTGTGCGTGACATGGCATCATGCATGCATGGGGCCAGGTGCGCGTTTGGCGGTGGACGCTGGCGGGTTGTATTTCGGTGTCCCGGCATGGCGCCGAGGCCCGCGCTTGCGTTTCGCTCCGGACAGCGCGGAACTCCACCGCAACGGAGTTGTGCAGCCACTTGCGTGGGGCGACGTTCTCGGTCCGATGGATTACTGGGAAGGCGCTCAGATCGTTTACGGCCATCATTGGGCAATTACGGGGCCGGGTCGTTATCAGACGACTGCAGTGACGTGTGGCGATGCGGCATATCGGGTCGGCAGGCTTGTCACCGGACTCCCGATCGGGATGAGCGCTTCCGCAGCGACCTCAGCGCTGTGTGCGTACCTGCGAGACGTGGATGCGGCGAGAGCGAAGCTCACCGATGCCCAGGCAACTACTTCGATCGTTGCAAGCCTTCGCGGTCACTCGTGGTTGGCGCGTGACCACACTCCCGTCGCTGGAGCGCGCCTCGACGTATCACGTCACCTATTGAGAGCGATCGACTCGCTCGGGGCGCATTGCTACTTGGGCCGTCTCGTGGATGGTGAAGTGTTGCCACAGACCAGCGAGGTCGTCGAAGTCGTGCGGTCTGGTTTACCGAGTTGGGTCAAGGGAGGATCAGCAACACCAGAGGGCATCGCGAAACGCTACGAACGCATCCTCGAATTGCGACGCTGGCCATTCGGCATCCTCACCCGCTGACCCAAGAACCTTCCGCTCAGGTACTTGCATAACGCTCACAGAGCGGGCAATATGTGCCGCTGACCTGAGTGCCTGCACCGCGGACCGTGGGTGCGACGCTGTCGATCGGAATGGGTCCGGCGCCGACGTGTCACCCGCGACGACTCGAGAACCGTCTGTTGTTTAAGGTTAGACGGGTCAGTGTGAATGGAGCATTCCCTATGTGTACAAGTCATTTCGAGACCCGATCAAGGGCATGCGACTGATGCGCGTCAACCAACTGCTGTTGACCCTGCACATCCTCGCCGCGGCCACGTGGATCGGCGCCGCATTGGCCGAACAGGTCATTGCCAAGCGCATGGACTCCTCCACACCGGATGCCGTCACCGATCGATTTGCCATCGACGCCGAAGCCATCGGCAAGACCCTCTTCGCGCCTTCTGCAGTTGTCCTGTTCGTCACCGGCGTCATCCTCGTGGAACGGCAGCATTTGGGCTGGACACAAGAGTGGCTGCTCATTGGAATCGGGGCAGTCGCGGCCGCGCTTGCCATCGGCGGCGCCTTTCTCATTCCGGAAGGGCGTCGGCTCGCCGAACTGGCACGCACGCCCGGCCATGACTCCGCCGAGATTCGCGACCGAACGCGAAGGAGGTTCTTAGTCGCGCGGGTCGACCTCACCCTTCTCATCGTCGGCTTAGCCGCCATGGTCTTTCGCGTCGGCGGGTAACCATGTCGGGATTGGGTCAACCGGGACTCCGCAGATTCCTCGATCCCGGCTACGAAGCCGATGGATATGCCCCGGCTGCGCGACTAGCGTCAGAACTGCCGATCTGGGCGCTGGCACGCCAGGGAAAATCGCGCATCAGTGGGGCCAAATTGGGGTTTTCATAGCGTCCTAATGATGCGAGCGAGCGATCCTGGGTGCCAGGTTTCTGACCTTTTTGGGTGAAGGTGTTCTCGGTTCAGGACTTCGCAGATTCCGCGGACACTTAGGCCTTCTCCAACGAGTTGCTGAATGCGACGCACGACCAATTGTTCACGATCATCGGGTACCAAAACCCCGGCATCGGATCTGTAACCAAATGGCGGGGCACCGTATGCATATCCCCCTTGCTCATTCTTGATGCGACGGCCTGCACGAAGGCGTGCTGCGATCATGCTCCGTTCGAGCTGTGCGAATACACCCATGAATTGACGGATTGCTGTGCGCATCGGGTCTTCTGGATCGTCCTGGAGGATTTCGCCGAGATCCACGGTCAATACTTTGCCGTCGTGTTTCCATACATGGGCAAGTGTGGCTTCTTGTACGGCAAGGGTTCGTGCAAGACGATCAAGTCTGGCAACTACGACACCAGTAGCTCGGCCTTCTGCAACGCGTACAAGGGCTTCTGAGAGCGCTGGACGGTGTTCCACTCCCAATGTACCACTGATGCCTTCATCCGCGAGCACGTCGATGAGTTTGTGGTTGTTGGTTTTAGCCCATTGCGATATGACTTCGCGTTGGATGTCGAGACCGAAACCTTCGTCGGCTTGTCGGTCAGTGCTGACTCTGATGTATCCGATGACTTTCATGATGTGCTCCTTTTCGGTGAAAACAAAGAACCCAGGAGAGCCGTCGAATCGATCGACGCTCTGACCTGGGCTGTCACAGTTATTGACATAGACGCGACGGGTGACGTACTCCTTCCTGTAAAAACCCGTAAAGAACGTTGAGGTTTTCGGCACCTCCGATGGTGCGAATGGGGGCGACGAACAAAAGTGCGTTACTTACCTGTGCACCAAACGCTTCGCCACGTGCCACACGCGGGTCCACCGACGTTGCGTGATGAACACCGGCAAGCGTGACCGCACGGCATGAAGGTGCTGATGCATCAATTCGCGCCTGGGAAGATGGGCACGAACACGAGCCCAACGCCGACAAAACGCGTAATAGGGCTGGATGATCGCCGTTGAAAGCACACCGGCTGCGAACACCATCACGCCAGCGGCACCAAAGACGGCGCCTAGGAGCAGCGAGAGACCCAGGGAACAGCCCAGCGATGTAAGCGCGTTCGCCTGAAAGACACGTTTTAACCAGGGCAACGCTCGACCGAGACGTATCTCGACGTATAACGATGCACCAGCGAGCAACAAGATCGTGAACATCATGATTTTCTCCTTTGTTTGTTTGATTTCGGGCGCGCAGACACCAGCCCTAGGGGAGTATCCCTCCGCCGGCAGGTTGTATGAATGAGCGACAACACACAGGTCGGCTAGGAGCCCGCGCGGTTTCTAACAGGAGCACAAATCCCTTCGAGCCTGTAGAAACCCATATAAGCAGCGCAACTAAATACGAACGCTAGGACTACTATTAGAAGTACGCGTCGACCTCACCGAGCGACCAATCAATCTCGTAGAAGCTGCCTACGTCTGCAAACGCGATCGGCAATGAATCGCCGAGGCCAACACGACTGACAACAGTTCGGAGTAACAATTCGACTTTGCTGTCGTGCAGTTCATCGACGAAATCCAGTGGCCCCGTAACCGATCGCACCCAATTTCGGCAAAGCGCACTTCGACGAAGGCGTGCTTCGAAACGCAACAGTCCTTGCGGGCCCAGGACGGCACTTTGCAAACCTTTGTCGTAGACACATAGATGCCACGCTCGTTTCGGGCCCATATATAACGTTTCGAGGTTTGGGACCGTGCCGTAGTGATGGAATTTGGGGTGTTTGGTCGAGCATGGGTTCGTCATGATGCTGAAAAGGATGCGCGGTATATCCCACATCGTCACGAAATCCTGAGTGACATCAAGTCGACAAATCCTGACCTCAGACAAGGGCGGAACCGCGATCGACAGGACAGTCTTAGCCTCATTAATCATTGCGATCGTTTCCGACTTCGCCGCATCCGACGTTGCGAGCACAACATTCGTACCGTCGTCATTCAACCGCTTCGGGATGGATGCCTCAAACCAAGCGGTTCCATACGTCACTCGGACGAATCCGCCGCCAGGAAGTTCCAAACAAGGAACGTAACCCGTGGTGCAAGGGAATGAAAACCCAATCGTGTCGATGCCAGTCACTTCGACACCGCCGACTCCTGTGAAGAAGCAACAAGATCCCTCAGCGCGGAAACTGCAATAAAAATAGGACCTTTTGCTCGCAGTCTAACGACCTGAAGCTTGCCATCGCGAATGATCCTGTAGACCGTGTGGCGTGAACAGCCCAACAATTGTGCGGCCTCTGCGACCGTCACGGCGAGACGACCGTCTCCGAAACCCGACATCTACTAATCCTCAGTTTGAAATTCCGAATGTGAGTTAGGAATAGAGGTAGTAGTAGGTGACCGACTGTATCAGCCGCTGCCAGCGACGTTGGGGTTCGAACGCTTCGCGATCACATTTCCCATTATCTCGGCTGCGTGAGCGTCCGACTCATGCACTTGATGCGTGTAGTAAGCGAGCGTCGTTGATGGCCGACTATGACCGAGGCGATCGGCAACAGTGCGAACATCGACACCTTCGCTGATCAAATGTGACCCGACGAAATGACGAAAGCCATGAAGACACACCGTTGGCGGCAGGTCGAGCCGGTTCCGAAGACGAGCGACCCTGCGCGTTACGGCATGAGGATTATGCGGCACTGTCGCGCACGGACGAGGCGAAAATACAAAAGCCGCATCAGTGAGGGGGCTGCCCACAGCGAGCGACGACTCGGCTTGCGACAGGCGATGAGCGCGAAGCCGAGTGACACTGTCCTCATCTAGGGACACCACGCGAGCACGGTGTGTCTTTGTGCCGTCTTTCACCACCACTTCACCTTCATCGATGACACCCGAGTGCGTGATCATGATGCGCGGATTGCCATCATCAAGCGCAATCCTCCCCCACGTCAATGCAAGCAGTTCACCGCGGCGAGCGCCGGTAGACGCAGCGAGGTGCAGCAAGGTTGCAAACGCGGAATCATCGGCGACGGCCTCAATAATTTTGGTCACATCATCAACTGTGGCTGTAGCTCGTTGGACAGCGGGGCAAGGCGGAACCGTTGCACGATCTGCCACGTTGACTCCGACCAATTGCCAGCGCATACCCTGATCGACCACGCCACGAATCGCGTTGTGGAGCTTGCGGACACTGGTACTTTGAAGTGATTTTCGCGCGCGACTGTGCACTGCGTCGATGTCCATCGTCCGGAGCTTCGCAATTGGAACCTTACCGATCAGCGGAATCGCATGCAGTCGAAGCAGCGTTTCGTAGGCGACGTAGGTTCCCGGCGCCCAATCTGGCTTGCGAAGATCAAGCCAGCGCGACGCCAACTCGCCGAATGTCATTTCCGACCCAACCCAATCCCCCCGGCGGACTTCCGACGCAATCTCATCGGCTCGGTGCTGGGCGGCACGCCTCGATGTCGCGACGACCGTCTTACTTTTGTATCGCGGACGGCCAGTCATTGGATCGGTACCGAGATATACGCGAATTTCCCACTTGTTGGGGCTTGTCTCGCGAACGCTTCCAGCCATATCAACCTCCGTGTTGATGGGTTTTGAATGGGATGCTATCCGGCGCCACAAGGAAATGAGGGCCCGTTAAGGGCCCCCATCTGGTCTTTCGTGGTGGGCCGTGACAGATTTGAACTGTCGACCCCTTCCGTGTCAGGGAAGTGCTCTCCCCCTGAGCTAACGGCCCCTTGTGGTGGGATGCCAAATCTAGCAGCGAATGGAGGATCAACTTCGCTCGGCGTAGGCCGATAGAACTAGCAGCGGCCGAGACGCGGCCCAGCCTTTCCTTATGACAACTCCGCGATCAAATACAGAAGCCGAACTCGTGGCCTCGATCGACGAGACCGCACCCCCGACTGCAACGCCGGAAGCGGCAGCCGCCGAATCCGCGCGCTCGACAGTCGAACGAATCACGGCGATTGTTGCGGAACTGCACATCGATCCTGCCTCCATTAAGGCGGCACCGCGCCATGTACAACTCGGGCTCTTGGGTTCGTCGACCTTTGTTATTGCAAGCTTTTTCGAATGGTGGACGGGCTTCGCACGCGTGCGCGGAATTGTGAATTACTCGGCCGCTGGGTCGGGTACCGCCTACAGCGATTGGCGGGGCTGGCTTGCAGTAGCACTGATGATGAGCGTGATCGCGTCGCTGGGTTGGCAACTCGCGAGGCCATCGACTCCAGTCGTGCGAAAAGCGACCGCGATCGCAGCGTGCGCAGCGCTCGGATTGACGTTGTGGTTCTGGGCTGCATTCAGCGCAGATGCCGGCTTCTCAGATGGCCTCAGCGTCAATTTCGGGGCAAGCTTCGGTTTGTATTTGGGGCTGGCCGCATCGATAACGGCCGCGGTCGGAACGGTCAATCTTCACCGAAGTTCCCAAATCGACACCTAGTTCCTTCGTTACGCACGCGGGTGTCACGTTGAAATCCACCACTTTCGGTCGGCGACGGCTCATGATCAGTGTTACGTCATGTTTCATCCATCGGTCCAATATTTAGGTGACCATCAGCCTCGGAGCATTCAGTGAGCGATTCAGAATCCACCCCGCCTCCTCCCCCACCATCAACGCCAATGAACAATCCTTTCGAAGGTCTCGATGTCGACAAAATCAAAAACGCCGGACTGCCCACAAAGTTGATGCTCGGCGGCTCGATCGCGTTCTTTATTTTCGCGTTCTTCGATTGGTGGAGCGCTGAAGTGAAGGTGAGCAGCGAAATATTGGGAAGCCGATCGACCTCATCGTCTGCCAACGCATTCGACCTTGGTCAGGGCACCATCGCGTGGATCCTCATGATCGCGGTAGGCGTCCTCGCAGTCTTGATGCTGCTCAAGGGCGCAAACAGGAATTTTGTGCTCGCGGCACTGATCTGTTCAGGCCTCGGAGTGTTGTTCACACTTTGGTTCTCGGCCCGGCTGCCATCTGAATCCGACTTCGGTTTCGGAGGCGTAGGGGCGGGCGTGAGTGTGGACGTTGGTGCTGGCTTCGGCCTCTACCTGTCGCTCATTGCTGCGATAGTCGCAACGGCGGGAGCGTTTTTGACGTTCCAAGCATCGCAACAAACGAGTTAGCCGCCGTTCGAGGAACTAGCCGACGATTTCGGCCATGGCTTGGAGTGTCTCCGGCCCACCACTCAAAATGACGGTGGTTACCGGAGACGCTTCCCATGCCGCGATGCGATCTCGGATGCGTTCTTTCGACCCCACCAGCGAGATCTCATCGGCGAACTGCGTGGGCACAAGATTGATGGCCTCGTCGCGTCTGCCCTCGAAAAACAGATCCTGGATCTTCTGCGCGGCGTCACCAAAGCCCATGCGCGACATCAGCTCCATGTGAAAATTTCGGCTCTTCGAACCCATGCCACCGATGTAAAAGCCGAGTGCGGCTTTAGTCGGTGCGAGTGCGGCCTCGATTTCTTCATCGCTATCGCCGGTGATTGTGCAACCCATGACATTGACTGCAACTTCAAAGCCCGGCTTTGCGGCCTTCAACGATTCGCTGTACACCTCCGGGCGAAACGGCGAGTAATACAGCGGCAGCCAACCGTCGGCAATCTCGGCTGCAAGGGCAACGTTTTTCGGGCCTTCGGCGCCAAGGTAGATCGGCAGATCAGCGCGCAGCGGGTGCACCATAACTTTCAGTGGCTTGCCCATCTCCCAGCTGTTTTCACCGTGATACGGCAGGTGCACAAACTCACCGTCGTAAGAAACAGGCTCCTCGCGCCGCAAGACGGTTCGCAGCACATCGATGTATTCGCGAGTTCGCTTCAACGGCTTCGCAAATGGCTGGCCGTACCAACCTTCCACCACCTGTGGCCCCGATACACCAAGCCCGAGGCTGAAGCGGCCGTTCGAAAGATGGTCGACGGTAATGGCGTGCATCGCGCACGAGGTGGGTGTGCGGCCCGACAGCTGCACCACACCTGTACAGATGCGGATTGTTGAGGTGTGCGCTGCCATCCATGTGGCAAACGAAAACGCGTCGTTGCCCCATGATTCGGCGACCCATACTGAATCGAAGCCAAGCCGTTCTGCTTCTTGTGCCAGCGGCACATGGAATGGGTTCGGGCCTTTGCCCCAATAGCCAAGCTGCAATCCAAGTTTCACGGGTCTAGAGTAGAACCTGTTCTAGAGTCGGGCCGCAAGAACGAGGAATTTCTTGACCGCACTTCCATCAGCGAGTAGCGACGAACTTGAGGCTCCGCGGTCGCAGCCGCAACGCCGACGCCTCGTAATCGATACGGCTGCAACACTCGCCGATTCCGGCGGCTACGAAGCGGTCACCATGAAGGCGGTCGCAGATCAAAGCGGCGTCGCGCTCGCCACGATCTATCGATGGTTTTCCTCAAAGGATCACTTGCTCGCTGAGGCGTTACTCAGCTGGGTCGACCTTATCGGTGCAGATCTGGCGTTTCGCGAACTCGAAGGCGATTGCCCTGCGGACCGCGTCGCCGCAATCATGTTTCGAGTTGGCGATGTCGTCACCGAGCATCCGCAAATGGCCTCGGCAGCAATCACTGCTTTACTGTCACACGACGAAGAAGTGTTGCGGATCTTCGACCGTTTCCACGAGGCAATCGAACGTTGGATCGCGTTAGCCATTGGCGAAACGCCGAATCGCGCCGACGTCGTCGAGTTGCTTGAGCATCTCCTGTGGGCATCACTCATTGCATTGGTCCGCGGTCGCGACACGCCGGCCACGGTACGCGATCGTATGGTACTTGCTTCACGGATGCTGCTCAGCGCTTCAACTTCGCAAAACGCGGAGTAACAGCAGCGCGGTCACAATGCGGACCCGTCAAACTGCACGATTCCCTGGCGCGCGCTTCGCAATTCCTTAACAATGGAATCCGATGATGATGTTGTCCAGTTCCCCATCGTCAGGAAGTCTCATGTTGAAGAAAGTTCTCGTTTCAGTCACGACGGTCGCGGTCCTAGGTGCCGCTGGCATTTCGGTGGCCGGCGCGGAGACAATTACCGATGCGTCCAGCCCCGCGGCAACGGCTCCGGCCGTCGCCGAAGACGACGCTCCCATGTCGTGCGAACAAGGCAATCGTCGCTCAGGCAAACACGGCAACAAGCGTCAACGCCGAGCAGAAGTCGTCAAGGCCGCTGCGGCTGCTATCGGGATCGACGCAGAAGCGTTGACCTCAGCGATGAAAAGCGGGCAGTCGATCGCGCAGGTTGCTGACGCGAATGGTGTGGACGCCAGCGCGGTTGTCGACGCGCTCGTCAATTCCGCCGAGGAGAAACTCGAGGCGCTTGTTGATTCCGGCAAACTCGATGACGCCAAGGCCGCCAAGCTGAAGCAGCGCTTGCCCGACCTGTTCGAACGGCTTGTGAACCGCGCACGCGGCGCGACCGCGCCAGCAACCGAAGCTTGAACCCTCAGCCCTGACGCAATCGCCTGGTCGGGTCCTTGAGGTCCCACTTGCCCCAAAGTGGTGCCGATTGGATTCGACCAGGCGCCGCGTGATGGATTGTCGGAGTGATTACGACTGTGCTGTTCGATTTTGGTGGCGTCTTTACGCCTTCGCCGTTTGCGGCAGTACGGGCGGGGGGCGCGGTCAGCGGCTATGACCCGGAACAGCTCCTGAGCCTGGTGTTCGGTCCGTACGATCGTGACACAGACCATCCCTGGCACCAGTTGGAGCGCGGTGAAATCACCCTCGGCGACTGTCACACGCAGCTCAAACAACTCGCCACCGAACGAGGCATCACCGTCGACCCCCTCGATGCGCTTCGAGGTATGGGATCTGGGGACCGACACGAAGAACCGTTCGTCGCTCGAGGTCTGCAGCTTCGCGGACAGGGATATCGCACGGGCCTCATCACGAACAACATCAAAGAGTTCAGCGCCGGATGGCGATCATTGCTCCCGGTCGACGAACTCTTCGAAATAGTGATCGATAGTTGCGAGGTTGGTATCCGAAAGCCGAACCCTCGAATATTCGAGCTGGCACTGGCGCAACTCGGTGATCCATCACCACAACACACTGTGTTTATTGATGATTTTCAGGGCAACATCGATGCAGCCGAGTCGCTGGGAATGCACGGCATTTTGGTAGGCGCCGATCGCGCCGCTGCGGTCGATGAGCTTGACGCGCTCCTCGACCGGCACAAGGCCTGACAGAATACGCGCTTGGACTCGCTCACAACCGCGCAGGCGCGCCGCATAGCGCTCGGAGCTCAGGGCTTTAACGCGGCGCGACCTACGGGCGTCAGCGGCCGCAGCCAGGTCCGAAAGGTGTTGCGTTCAACCCAACTGTTACAGATCGATTCAGTCAACGTGCTGGCGCGAGCGCACGAAATGCCGCTGTGGTCGCGGCTGGGCGCGTATCGGCGCGGCGTGCTCGATGAGATGGTCGCCGAAGCTGAGCTGTTCGAGTATTGGGCCCACGAAGCTTCGCTCCTGCCGATCGCCGATTGGCCATTGATGCAATTCCACATGGAAGCAGCAAAACGCCGCAACGGATGGAAGAGCATTGATGCAATGCATCAGCGCAATCCCACGATCGTCGATGAGGTCTTCGCCGCAGTACGGGATCAGGGACCAACTCCAGCGAGTGCGTTCAACGAACCCGGGCGGCGCACGGGGCCCTGGTGGGATTGGAGCGACGCAAAGCTGGCGTTGGAATATCTCTTTTGGACCGGGCAGCTCACCGCACGTCGGCGTGCAAATTTCGAACGGGCCTACGACTTGCCAGAGCGGGTATTTCCGTCTCACATCCTCAACGCTCCCGCAATCGAAGAACCGCAGGCTCGTCGCATCATGCTTGAACGTTCAGCACGAGCACTGGGCGTCGGCACCGACCGAGACATCTTCGACTATTACCGCCTGAAGCCAAAGGCATCACGCGACGCGTTGAATGATTTGCTCGATGATGGGGTCATCACGCCGATCTCAGTCGAAGGTTGGGACAAGCCGGCGTATCTCCACCGCGACGCGAAACTTCCACGTCACATCGCGGCCGCATCGTTGTTGTCACCATTCGATCCCGTGGTATGGGAACGGCAACGAGCAGAGCGACTTTTCGATTTCCACTACCGCATCGAGATCTACACGCCGCAACCGAAACGCGTCTACGGGTACTACGTGTTGCCGTTCTTGCTCGACGACAGAATCGTCGCACGCGTCGATCTCAAGGCCAACCGCAAGACACGAGTGCTCGAAGTGCCGGGAACATTTGGCGAAAGACACATTGCGGCGGGCGAGGTCGCGACCGCGCTAGCAACCGAGCTCCTTGAGCTCGCTGAGTGGTTACAACTCGACTCCGTTGCGGTGGGTCCGAAGGGTGATCTTTCACGTTCGCTGAGAAGCGAATTGCGAAGGCGTTAGCCGATCACTTCAAGTCGTCCATTTTCGGGGACAACAATGACCCCTCCACCGACCACCGGACCGCTTTGCCCAGACAATCGCGCCGGCGCAGTGGGCTGCTTGATGACGAGTGAATCTCCGTTCAACAAATTCCATGCCCGCAGCCCACCGGTCGCGGTCACCGCAATCATCACTTGCTTCGAGGCTGCGATCGGCACATCGCCAACGCCGATCTGAAACGGCACAGAAGGAACGCCACCTGAAATTGAATGAACGACATAGGGCGCGGCAGTCGCGCAACGTGAAATCGCAGCGACTGAAGTGGTTACCACTCGAACGTAGGCACCACAGCTGGGGCTCAGCGGCATCGTCCACAATGGAAACGACGAGTCCTTGTCGAAGGCGCCAGCTACTGCAGAGTTAGCGTAGTAAATCGCATCGCCGGAGATCGCCAAGGATGTAGCACCAACATTAACTTGA
This sequence comes from Actinomycetota bacterium, assembly GCA_005773635.1. Taxonomy (GTDB): domain Bacteria; phylum Actinomycetota; class Acidimicrobiia; order IMCC26256; family PALSA-610; genus F1-120-MAGs023. The sequence continues at coordinate 9,819 of SXHN01000003.1, read as the reverse complement.
CCCAAAAATAAAGCGGTATCAACGTCGTACTTCAAAATCGCAGTGTCGGTCGAGTGATACAACGCGCCACCGCTAATCGCCGTAGCGCGAATCGAAGTTGGTTGTTGGACGGTCCATTGGTAGACGCCACCAGCCGAGTACTTCAAAGTACGTCGGAAGGCATTCTGATAAGTGCTTTGTGCGAACACGTATCCGCCAGCTGTGAGCACAGGACGAGTGCCAAGCCGCGAAGGTCCAGTGCCGAGGCTGACCGCCCACACTTTTGCTCCAGTGGTGAGGTCATAGGCGTATAAGGCATAACGCCACAACGAGCCAGAAGCACGTTCGACCATCACGAACGCTCGTGCGCCGTCAGTCGCTGGTGACCCCACAGTTGATCCGCTGCTCAATCCGTAGTCCACCGACCAGTTCAGCGTTCCGGTTGCAATGTTGTATGCATCAAGACGTGAATGCCCATTGACCGAGTTATTGGCCACGACGATTTGGTTGCGGACGGTGATAGGAGCCGAGAACTTGCCTCCGCTGACGCTCCAACGCGTCACCATGTTGGCAACGTTGGTCGCAACGAGCCCGCCATCGCGGTTGTACCCGGTGCGTGCCGAAGAGCGGCCTGCCGACGACCAGTCGTTGGGTGCCAGCGTGGCACTCTGCGCCGGGAGTATTGAAGTTGAAAGTGCCAGAACGCCCGCCAGTGCGAACGCCCCGAGAGTTCTGAGGCGCAACATGACCCCTTTGATAGCACTTATACGCCTTCGGCGCAATATTCACGGTTCTGCGTCTGCGAGACGTGTCCGAAGACCGATCACATTGCGGTCTACGCAATAGCAATCACCTGAGCCAGGGCAAGTTGCGATCGTCTCCTTGTCTTACGGCCTGTTAGCCACTGAAGCCGAATCGCCTTGGCGATCAATCTCGGTTCGGGCCGTAGGCTGGAAGGCGTGGATGTGCCGCCATCGCGACAACCGTTGAGCCTGAACCTGTTTCAGGTGAACCTGTTCGTCTGTGACTTTCAACAGTCACTTCGCTTCTATCGCGATCGGCTTGGTCTGGAAGTGCTCGAGATAGACCCTGGCCCTCTGCATTTACCGCTCGTCAATTGGGTTTCGCTCTCGGCGGGGTCGGTCATCCTTGAAATCTTCGACGCACAAAGTGCTGGCCGATCCGTAGCGGCGGCGAGCGGCCGCGGCACGGTCGAGCTAGCGTTCCTCGTTGGTGATGTCGAGCAACAACGACGACGCCTCGGGCGCGAAGGGATCGAGTGCACGCCGACCGTTACCCGATCATGGGGTCGCGTTTCGCACTTCGACGACCCCGACGGGAACCCGCTACAGATCTACGAGATCTTCGGCTCTGCGGATACTTCGCTGCCGTGAATCACCGGTCCGACCTCACGATACGCTGCTCGGTAGCCAGGGCGTAAGCATCGGTTTGTACCCGGGGCCGAGGAATCTACGAAGTCCGTCCACGGAATCAACGCGGCCGTCGAGCACAGCACGGTAGATATCGATCGACGCCACGCCGTCGATCTCACCACGAGATCGCGCTTCTTTGAGCTTGAGGATCATGCGGCGCGCGTTCCGCGTGAGGCCCAACCTCATCGGCTCGACCATCCACGCTGACAAGGGACCGGGATGATCGCTTGCGAGCGTCCAGACATCAATTTTCCAGTCGGTCGCATCATCGGACTGGTAGCGAAACTGCCAGTACAGGCCCTGGTCTTCAGCTGCGAGCGCGTTCGTGAAGCGAACTTTTCGGATTTGCGGATGCTCGGCGAGCCCCGCCGCGACCGCGAAGCCGTCAGACACGTTTGGCGCGCCGTCGGTGAACACTTCAAGATCGATATCAGCGTCGACGACGAGGTCGTAGGAGACTGCGCCGACAACGGCGACCTGGCCTGCGGCGCTCCAGCGTCTGACGAGCGCGAGGTCCTCCATTACGCGGAGTGCGTCGCGCCGCCGAGCCGCGGCGCGGACCAATTCGTCGGACACTGGCACCCAACCAGATTGCCCTGATGGCCGCGTGTGAGTCAAGCGTTGCGAAGTACGTTGCAAAAATCTTGGGGCATCGTTGCGGCAACCTCGTCAGAAACAATGCGCAACGCACTCCTCGCGAATGGGTTCCAACCGAAACTGAAACGTCTACTTTGGCGGGCAGATCCGTCGCCGTTTGCTGAAGGACTCCGCCGTTCGAGATACAAGCAGCCGACTCCGACGCGTTTTTCATCGGAGACCGGCAACACGCCTACATGCTCTAGAAACTGAAGAACCGACGCGGGAAGACCGTCAAATCTATTGACAACCGCCGAGCGGCGCGGGTTGACTTTGACCACTATGAGCAGGTTTAGGCATCGACGTGTGGCAGTCGTGCGGTTTTCAACCGTACTGGCAATGTCGCTCACCGTCGCACCAACTATGGGTTTCGCCGAGGCACCACCACGATCGGCGTCGCGACCCTCCACCGCCGCGATCCATAACACGATTGCGCAACCGAACTCAGGACAACTGCTCTACGTCACCGAAGGCAACCGGGTTCGGCGTATCGATGTCGACACAATCGGTGACGACGTTCTCCTCCAAGACGTCTTCATCAAATCGCGCAGTGACGACGCCGTCAACGGTAGAGACATCAACGGTCAGATGTGCGAACGTCCCAACGGCGTCGGCGGATTCATCGCGGGCGAAGATACCGGACAACCCAATCCTCCAGCAGGGTGGGGAGTTTTCGACGGGAACGGCGCGCAGGTCGGCAAACTCACGGCGTCATATTTCACCGCTGGCGCGGAGCCGCATGGTTGCGCGATCGCGTCCGACGGCACACTGTTTACGGCGGAAGTCGGATTCCAAGGTTTCGGCACCAACAACGGCCAACTCCTTCAGTGGTTCGCGCCGTACGACCAATTCCCGGGTGTCCCTGGCGAATACCCGAATACCAACGCTCGCTCAAACAACTTTTGCAAACTTGCCACTGATCTTGGAACTGCAGGCGCTGTTGCTATCGACCCGCAAGGCCGCGTGTATGTGGCGGAGACATCTGGGTTCAAGATCACCCGTTTCTCACCGCCATTTCCAACGGGGCCAACCGCGGGAGATGGGTGTGGCAATGTGGATTCGACCGGTGCACCAGTCGCGACTTCGGTGCAACGCGAAACGTTTACGATCGCTACCGAAACGTTATTCACATTGGCCGGGCTCGCCTTCGCTCCGAATGGCAATCTGTACGTATCGAGCGTCCTCACGGGAGCGATCGCGGAATACGACCTCAACGGCAATTTGATACGCCCCATTCACACACCATCAATCCTGTTGCCACCAGTACCCACTGGCAACCCGCAAGACATCACCGTCGGCAACGACGGCACGATCTACTACGCCGATCTCGATCTGGTGGGGACATTGCCCAACGTGCGACCAGGCCGAAACGGCAAAGTCTGGCGGATTCGTTTCGATTCGTCGGGCATTCCCTTGCCGCCTGAGATGATCCGAAGCGGTCTGGCCTTTCCGGATGGCGTGGCGATGTTTCAAGGCGACTTCCAGGGCTCCGCAGCGCTGCCCCTCGAATGGCCGACGTTGGCTGGCGGGACATCACGCACATTCTTCAATGCCAGCGAAACTGAACTGACGTCTGCCAACGCGTCAAGCCTCGTGGAACGTTGGAGATTCAACACAGGCGCAGTCGTGACGGCATCGCCAACGGTCGCAACCATCAAAATTCCAGGCGCTGTGACACAGCAACGAGCGGTGTTCATTTCGTCATGGGACGGAAACTTGTATGCGCTCGATTGGGCGACGGGCACGGAGTTGTGGAGATTTCATTGGGAAGATCAGCCCGGCGCATCGTTTCCCGCGGCGGGTTCCGCAACTGTCGCAGACGTCAACGGCGAACGGCTCGTGTTCTTTGGAGCCGGTGAGCATATGTATGCGCTCGACACGGCCACCGGCGACGAGCGTTGGCGTTTCGCCGCGGGCACCGGGTGTCGCGATGCCAACGGAACATTTCCCGGTTTGTGTTCCTTTGCAGGCGAACGCAACCAAATCGAATCGACACCGCTTGTTGATGACGGTGTCGTGTACTTCGGCATGGATATCAACGACGTTGCTCGAGGCAAGGGGGGCTTTTATGCGCTCGACGCTGCCGAAGGGACGATGCGTTGGTTCTTCGATCCGGAAAGTAGTGCGGTGTGTCGACCCAACCCGGCCGATGAGTCGGGACCCGGCGACCAGGTGCGACGATACGACGGATATCACTCCGAGACTGAGCTCGGTTTGCCGGTTGGGTTTCTGAGTTCACGTGCGGGATGTGATCATCCGCGTACTCGCAACGGTTGCGGCAATATTTGGTCGTCGGCGGCGCTGGATCGTGGCGGTTCGATGTTGTATTTCGCGTCGAGTAACTGCGACACCGATAGTGACCCGAATACCGGCGAACCATTCCCGCCGATGCCGCCCAACGATGAAGCGATCGTTGCGTTGCATCTTGACGGAACGAAGGCCTGGAGTTGGCGGCCTCGCGAGGTCGACAACGACGACCTCGCGTTCGGAGCTGCACCGAATCTCTTCACGATCGATGTGGACGGTAACGCCACCGACGTGCTTGGAATAGGTAACAAAGACGGCACCTACTACGTGATTGATCGCGACGGAAGCAACGCGCGTAACGGTGTGAAGTGGAATGATACTGACGCCACTGGGTTGCCGTATTGGACGCGCAATGTTGTGCCTGGAGGTGCTATCGGCGGCATCATTCAAACTGCGGCGGTTGATGAAGCCGCGCGGCTGGTGTTGTTCTCGACCGCACCGGGCGACGACGTACTCAATCCTCAACAGCCAACCGTGCATGCTCTCGACATGGATACGGGCTCGATCGTTTGGCAGAATGTTGGAGCGAGCGGCCTTGAAGGTGACGCTAGTTACGGCCCAACCAGTGCTGTGCCGGGTGTCATGATCGTGGGGAGCGTAATCACACCACATCTTCGTTTCTACGACACTGCCACCGGGGCACTCGTTGCGGATCATGGGGTTGGCGCGCCGGGCACGGTGAGTGGAGTTGCGAGTGGAGCCACCGTGATTGACGGAACTGTCATCGTCGGTGCGGGTATTGGCGCACGCTCGAGCGGGGGTTCGAGCCCTGGCGATTTTGCGGCATATACGCCATCGGCGATCGTCGCGCTCTGTGTGCCGGGTACGGCGGGCTGCACACAGCCAACGCTGACACCAGGGGTTGGAGAGATCGTCGAAGGCGACGACGGGCAGACCGTGTTACGCGTGCCAGTCACACTCGATCAGCCCACGGGCAACACGATCACGGTCGATTACACCACCGTCGACGCAGATGCTGCCGCGCCTGCTGACTACGACCAGACGTCAGGCACCGTTTCGATACCGGCCGGATCCACGACGGGTTACGCGGACGTTGCTGTCAACGGAGACATCGTCGATGAAAACAAGTTCGAATATTTCCTCGTATCGTTTCGCAATGCTCACCGCGCGACGCTCGGGGGCTTCTACGGTCTGGGGCTTGCGGTTATCGCCGACGACGATCCGCTGCCCCGCATCAGCGTTGAGTATGGCATCGAAGATGAAGGAACTGCTGACCCAGGGGTCATGGCGATCCGTTTGACACTCGACGCGGCAAGTGGTCGTCGGGTGGTACTCCCCTATTCGACCTTTGACGGGAGTGCGACTAGCGCAAGCGATTACGACGCGAGGGCAGGCAACGTGGTGTTCCAACCAGGAGTCACCCAACGGACGCTGCGGATCACGTTACAAAACGACGCCATCGCCGAAGATTTCGAGTGGTTCGGTATCAGCTTCGGGGTTCCGAAGCGCGGCGTGTTCGACATTGGCTGCCACTGCGCGATCGCGATCATCGTCGACGACGACTAGTTGGCTGACGGACCACAGGCAGCGAGTCAACATCAGGATCGGGTAGGTCGACAAAGCTCGTTGTCGGTCCAATCGACTTTCACAACTATCGGCCACGGATCTGAACGGGCGTATAAGACCAGAGCCCTATCAGCCAGGTCACCTTTCAGTGGAGCTGGAGTGGTTCCACCATGGTGCAGTCTTATCGATGCGAATCTTTGGATGAAGACTTGAGCACATTCGAGTGACGCATCTTGGCTCATGAACCACGGCTTTCGACGAGCGTTCGAAGTGCGGCGCGGTCGATGCTTCCTCCACTCACTAGCGCCGTACCAAGCTCGACGTGTCACTCGGTCAATCAAATATCGATGGCGTACTCAACTTCGAGTCGTCTTAGGTCTGGATTTGCTCCACTCAAGTGCATGATCGTGCACTGCGACACACCAGGTGGTCGCAGAGACACAGAAGTGTGCAGTTCCTCATGGTTGTGACATTGGGCAAGATCACCCGTAACGGTCATGCGCCTGTGTCAAAGTCTGGAAGGCAGACGCAACGAATCGGGGACATGTCTCCGTCCGGCTGGAACTCGTTTCGTCGCTGCGTGCTGGTGCAGCCCCAGACCACCCCCATGAGTCCAGGGCTGCACCAGACCAACATTCAGGACGGGAACGCAGCCGTTGCAAATAGTGCCCTGGAGCCAGGAATATCGGGCGGATATCCGCTCACGGGCTAGCGAAAGATAGTCAGCAACCGCACTGCATGTCTTTTTATGGTCGGGCTGCCGGGATTCGAACCCGGGACCTCTTGACCCCCAGTCTAAGAACACACGATAATCACAGATTACTGTCGTCCAAAAACTCCCTGTTTTATGGGGGTTTCTTCAATAGCCGTCAACTGTAGTCAACAGCCGACGACACCCAGTTGCCCCCCTGGTTGCCCCCCTCCGCCGGGTAGAATCCGACCAACGATTTCACGGCACAAGGAGGAGCCAATGAGCAAGAAACGCGGCAACGGTGAAGGGACTGTCTGGCACAACAAAGAGCGGGGACGGTGGGAGGCCCAGTTCGTCGTCGATACGACAGCCGACGGTCGACCAATCCGAAAACGCGTCACGGCCAAGACGCGCTCCGATGTATTGAAACGCATGCGAGACGCTCAAGCTGCAGCAGCATCGGGCGAAACGCGTGCGCGCGCTGATCTCACGGTCGGGCGATTTCTTGATAACTGGGTTGCCGACGTACTCCCCGGCTCCGTAGCACCGACGACGTTGCAGCAATACAAAGACGTTGTCCGGCTCTACATCAAACCCAAACTCGGCCGCAAGAAACTTGTGACCCTGAATGCCCGTGAAGTTTCCCGCATGGTCCAGGACCTTGCTGCTGAAGGCAAGGCTCCAAACACGCAACGCCTCGCCAGATCAATCCTTCGCAGAGCGCTCAGGTTCGCTGAACACGAAGGGCTAGTGGCGCGTAACGCTGCAGCCATCTCATTCGGCGTGAAGGTTCCCAAACCCGAAGGTCGATCCATGACCATCGATCAGGCAAAACAGTTCATGAAGAGCATTCAAGGCCATCGGATGCTTGCGGCATGGCTCACAATGCTGACGCTCGGGCTACGGCGCGGCGAACTACTCGGCCTCGCTTGGTCTGATCTGAAGCTCGACTCGGACCGGCCGACGCTCACGGTTCGTCGAGCGTTGAAGCGGCTCCCCCAAGTCGGGCTGTACCTATCGGAGCCAAAAAATAAGTCCTCGACACGGGCCGTGCACCTTCCAGGGATCACAGTCTCAGCGCTCCGCCGTCACCGCGCGGCCCAGCGACTCGAACAGATTCACGCTGGTCCCGAATGGGTTGCGTTGCCGCTGGGTCACGACCTTGTGTTTCGAACGCCGACCGGCACAGCGCAGGACCCTGACAACTTCCGCAATCTCACCTACAGAGCCACCGAAGGCGCTGGAATCGGCAAGTGGTCACCACATGAGCTGCGACATTCAGCAGCGTCGTTGCTCTTCGCTTTGGACGTACCAATGAAAACTGTCTCGGAAACGTTGGGACACACATCAATCCGAATCACTGCGGACATCTATGCGCACCTGATGGAGGACGCCCGAGCGGAGGCGGCATCGGCAATGGACCGCGCTTTCGGCATTTGAAATCCCACCTTCGTCGTGCAACTCGTGCAATGATTACTGCAGGCTACGGACGGCCGAGCGAGGCGATGGGAGTCGCCTCGTAGGGACGATATTCCTATAGATCATGGAGTGATACTGATGAACAAACCAGAAACAATGCGAGCCGATGCGACAGTCGGACGCCTCGCCTACTCCCCCACTGAGCTTTCCCAGGCACTGGGCGTTTCACGCCAACATATCTTCAACTTGATTCGGCGCGGCGAGATTCAGTCAACTCGTCTCGGCACCGCGCGGCGGATCTCTGCCAAAGAAGTCGCTCGCCTCCTCGGCGACGACGGCAGCGAATGATGTCGCCAGCGCACTGTGTCATGACAGTTGCTCCGCGTAGCCCGATCTACATCGGACGGCGACCGTCACTCAAGCGGAACCGACCGCCGCCTCTCTCTCACACACGCAGAAGCCCCCGTCACTAGCGAGGGCTTCTGATTCGTTGAGTTTGTTCTTGGCAGGACACCAACCAAATGCATGGAGGCATCGTGTTAACGCAACTCTGTAATTGTACCCAGTCGACCTCGGAATATGTTCGCCAGGCGTGTCATTGCGACTTCGCAGCAGCGCTTGCGTTTGACTGCACGTCGGAGGCCGCAATCGGCCGAGCGTGCTCAGCTGCGCTCGTTTGCAATGATGTTGCAATCGTGGTCTTCGATCGACTCGTCGACGAACTCGCCACGCAATTGCGAGCAGGTCACTTACGCCGAGAAAGAATGCTTGCGGTGATCGCCGAAGTTGGAGCGAGCCTCAAAATCTCGCCTTCTTTGCAAGCAAGGATCGTCGGAACGGTCGAACCTCCTTCGGGCAGTGCAGTATGAAGTCGAAGGCTCGCAACTCGTCGGCATCTGGTGGCGGTGTCCGTTCAGCCACGCTGTCAGCGGAGCCACAGATCGCTGTTGATGTTCGACTGCCGATTGCTCGAGCGATCGCAGCGGATGGTCAGGCAGGAATCATCGGAATGCAGAACGAGCTTCTCGGCTGGGAGTCGGTCGCTCCGGCTGTACGCCAAGATCTGCCATTTTTCGTTCGGGTACGTGATGAGGTCGTTGCGCTAGATCTCGACGGAGCCGACCTTGTAGCCAAAGGAGCACCCATACTGCGGATAATGCGCAAACTCGGGCTTCGGCCGGTCGAAATGAGTTCTGGTGGTGGTTCTGATCGTCAGCATGTCTTTGTTGTCGTGCGGGATCATGACGTACGAGAAAGGGTATGGCGCGCTGCGAAGGTTCTTCCTCCGGCTGCTTTGCGCAGCGGCAGTAATGGCATTCGGCCCCCTTTCACGCGTCACCGCGTCAGTGGGCGATCTCTCCCGTTGGCTATGTCGAACATCGATGTCCATAAAGCGTTGGTCGATGAACCGAAACCGCTTTCGCCACGAATACGAGCACTTGTAACTGATGGTGCCGGGATCTCCAAGTATCCGAGTCGTTCGGAAGCTGCCCAGGCGTTCATCACTGCTGCGGTCGCTGCGAACTGGACCATGGAGGAGGCTTGGGATCTGTTCGTGGAGGGACCGTTAGCTGAACTCGTTGAAGAAAAGAAGCGCTCCAAGAACCACGGCTACGACTGGTTCCAGCTCTGTTGGACGCGGGCTATCGACTACCTCGTCAAGCATGGATCGGAACAACGAGTTCGGCAAAGAAACCTCACTGAAGAACTGCGACAAGCGATGGTCTCTCGGCCCTGGCGCGGACGGACTGGGCAAACTGATTTTGCACTGTTGTGGGCGATGTGCAATCTTGCCGACAAGGTTGGTGTTGTCGTGTTCGACATGTC
>SXHN01000044.1 GCA_005773635.1 Actinomycetota bacterium | reverse complement strand
GGGCCGTTGTGGGTCCCTTGTGCCGAATGCCCGGCGGCCAGATCGGCCTTGCGGTTTGTCACTTCGGCGCGCCCGACAACTTGGTGGTGCACCTCGTCGGGTCCGTCCGCAAGTCGCAGGGTTCGTTGGCCGTGCCACATATCGGCAAGCGGAAACCATTGTGAAATACCCGCAGCACCGTGCATTTGCATCGCTTCATCAATGATGTTGCAGCACTTTTCGGGGACCATTGCTTTTACCGCGCTCACCCATACTCGGGCCTCGGCGTTGCCGAGTGTGTCCATTGCCTTGGCAGCCCGGAGCACCATAAGTCGCATGGCCTCGACTTCGATACGGGCTCTCGACACGACCTCCATGTTTTTTCCGAGGTTGATGAGTTTCTTGCCGAAACCCTCTCGACTCAGACCACGGTCAACCATCATCTCGATAGCACGTTCAGCCGCGCCAATGGATCGCATGCAATGGTGAATGCGTCCCGGCCCGAGTCGAAGCTGCGATATTTCGAAACCACGACCCTCGCCGAGCAACAGATTGTCTTTGGGTACACGAACGTCGTTGAACCGAATATGCATATGGCCATGCGGCGCGTCGTCGGCTCCGAATACGTGCATTGGCCCCACGATTTCGACGCCCGGATTGTCCATCGGCACGAGGATCTGCGACTGCTGTCGATACACATCCGCATCAGGGTTCGTGCGAACCATCGTGATCATGATTTTGCACCGCGGATCACCGGCGCCCGAGATGTAGAACTTTTCTCCAGTGATCACCCATTCGTCCCCATCAAGGACTGCACGGGTTTGAATTTGCTTGGCATCGGAACTCATCACGCCCGGCTCCGTCATCGCGAATGCCGAGCGAATTTCGCCTCGCAACAGTGGTTCAAGCCATTGCGACTTTTGATCTGCAGTCCCCACTCGCTCAAGCACTTCCATGTTGCCGGTGTCAGGCGCGGAACAGTTGAGACATTCCGACGCGAGGCGGTTCTTGCCGAGTTCGTTGGCGATATAGGCGTAATCGAGGTTGCTAAGGCCTTGGCCAGTCTCTGCGTTGGGAAGAAAGAAATTCCAGAGGCCGAGTTCGCGGGCTTTGTTTTTGGCGGAATCAAGGAGCTCGAGTTGCCCTGGCGCCCAACTCCAACGGTCAGCGCGTGATGCACCGAGGTGGTGGAACTCCTCGGTGATTGGCTCGACTTCGTCGCGAATGAAGGCGGTCACGGCTTCGTAGAGCGGGCGGACACCTTCAGACATTCTCAGATCGAGATCGTCCATGCTTGCCATCTTGAGCGCTCCGCCAACCATGTCTTGGTCCCTTTCGTCGAGGTCTGAAGGCGAATCGTACGCGCACTTCGATTGAGGCGTGAGATCTGTCGTGGATCACGGTTGATGTGTGGCAAATTGGTGTATGACAGCAACCCACGTTCAGATAGCAGACGGAGTAGTTCTTCGCAACGGACGCCCGAGTGATCTCGAAGCGGTCTGTGCACTGCTCACTGATCGTGGGGAAAGCGCGGATGCTGTCGACTTGGAACTACTGGTGCACGATGAGGACGCAGGCTGGGCAGGCGTGGCCGTTGTGGAAGCAGACGGCCAGATCGTGGCGACAGCAACCTTGGTGAATGAATCGATGCGGGTTGGTGTCGCGGAATTTCCGATCGGCCAAGTGGAGCTAGTTGCCTGTGCCGAGAGCCACGAACACCGCGGGTATGTCCGGTTATTGATGAAGTGGTGTCATGCGCTGAGCTACACCGAGGATCACGTCGCTCAGGTGATGATTGGAATTCCGTATTTCTATCGACGCTTTGGCTACAGCTACGCAATCCCGATGCATCCGTATGCACCGCTGCTCCATCGTGCAGGCGAGGAGCAGCCTGACGTCGTTGTTCGCCCTAGCACCGAAGCTGATATTGCCGAGATGGCCGCACTGCAAGAACGCATGCAGTCGGGCTTTGACGTTGCGATGCCTCATCAACCTTCATGCTGGCGCTGGTTGGTGCAGCGCGACGGCAGTACCAATTTCGTGGCTGAACGTCATGGTGAGATTGTGGCGACGGCTCGTTGGACGCCCCCAGAAGACGATTCAATTTTGGTCAGTGAAGTCGCCTCAATCGATGAGCGGGCGACTGCAGCCTTGTTGCACGGTCTTGCAAGCCAGCACGAATTTGATGTGCAAGTGCATCGACGTCCGCATGTGCCGGGGCTTGGTGCGATGCTTGGCGAAGCTGCACGTGCAGATTGGTACTACGTGCGCATCGAAGATCACGTTTCGCTGTTGGATGCATTGCGACCAGAACTAGAACGAAGACTTGCCGATTCGCAGTTCGCCCAGACAGACCGTTTGGTTGAGATTTCATTTTGGGAGTCGCAGTTAGCGTTTCCCATTGCTAATGCACACGTTGGCCCGATTGAGGTCGGGGGCCCGCGGCAGGTGATTGTCAGCCAAGGTGGTTCGGGTTTACCGCCCGACGCACTTTCGCAGCTTGTGTTTGGCTGTGGTGCGGTAGGTCTCGAAGATCGGTTTCCGGATTGTTATCTCGGTGAACAACGCGATGTGATGGAAGTGCTGTTTCCGCCACAGTCGGCTGATTTACTGACCTGGTATTTGCCGAGCTAATTGGCGGCTTCACTAGCTATTCCGGTAGTGGAGCCGACCGCTTTTTACCGACGACGAACCGGCGATCTTGGTCCAGAAATGTTCCGTAGCTGTGAATGGCTGACTCGGTGATGTCGTAGTAGCGATTGATGATTGCGAGGGTTTTCGCAAAATCAGCACCCTCGAGTGCGGGCGGGTGTGATTCAAAGAGCAGGTCGCCATTGGGATTTGTGAACTCCCAACATCGCTTGAAGTAGTCGTCGAGGGACTGATGCGTGTTGCCGTCGTAGGTGTGGTGGTTAGCGAAACTCAAAACGACGTCGAACGACGAATCGGAATTGAACTCTTCAAACGAAGATACAAAGAAATCAACGGTCGGAGTTTTGAGGAACTCTTTGCCCACGTTTGCGATTTCGATCAACAGAGGGTTGACTTCGAAGCCGACAAGCCTCTGCACGTAGGGAGCTACCGCCAGCGCGACGAAACCGGTGTTGCAGCCGATTTCCAATACCGTTTTGCCGCTGAGGCGGCGAGCGAGATCGAACGCCGTGACTCTTGCTGAAGTGTCACGAAGGCCGGTGATTCCGAGTTCGGAACTCGACTGGTAGTGATAACCCTCGCCGTAATCGTACGTGGGCCATTCTTTGTGCTGTCGAGCAAGCAGCGCGTTGATCTTGCGGTGTACCGGTAACAATTCCTGATGCTGCAACAACGGGCTGTAGTCATGCTGACGATTCCGCAGGCCCAGCGCGCGGAGGCTGTTCTTGGTGCGCAGTGAGTCTGCGTAAAAGCGCAACGGAGCAATGAATGAAGGCTTTTCGTAGTACTTGTTGTACTGATCCGTTGTTGGAACTGAGTTGTTGGTAGCGGCAGTCGCCGCTTCTAGTCGGGCAGTGGGGAACAAACTGTGCAGTGCACGGGCCCGCACTGTCGGATGCATGAAGTGGAAGGTCACGCCGGTAGTCAGGTCCTGTGGTTCACCATGGAGATTGGAGGCGTCGGGCGCATCTTGCAGCACGTCGTGAACCAGGAGTTCCGCTCGCAGCAATGGGTCAACGAAGCAGAACAGTGCGCGATACAAGGTGTCATCGTCGGGCCGCGTGGCGCGTTCGAGCGCAATTTCGAGCGCGTCGCATTCACGGGTGGCAAGCACATCGCCGTCATCGAGTCCAGCGGTCATTGTGAACGCAGAAACACCGGGCTTGCCGCGGGTAAGTAGTGACCACAACAACACGTCTGCGCCGCGCACGTATGGAAGTAGGCCCGTATGTACGTGCACTATTGAAATGCCAGGGATGGCAAACACGGCTTTTGGAACCAGCCCACCCCCTGTGAATAAGACGGTGCCAGCATTACCGTTGTCTGCCAATGCGTCGTGCAGTCGGAGTTCCGAATAGGAATCAGCGGCAACGACATCGACGCGGTCGCAATAGTTCTCATACTTGAAATCATCAAACATTTCATTGATGAAGCCCGCCGCGTCATCGACGAGCGCATTCATAGCGTTCGCGATTGCTGTTACGAGTTCGGGATGTCGTTTGCGGATCGCGTAGGCATGATGATTGTGTTTCTTGTCTTGTTGGCGTCGAGCGAGTGCCAACCCAGGCGCAAAGTTGGCACTGATTTTGGCCGCGGCATCGGAGGCCATCACGATGATACGACGGGGCCGAATTCCGCTGCGTCGCATACGCACCAGATAGGCGCGGGCTTGTGGGCCTTCCCACACTAAGACGGTGATAGGTATGGAGTTGGTCATCGGGTTGTTCGTTCCGTGTGGGCATCTAAAAGTTCGAGTGACCACGCGCGCAGTTGCGCTGCATTGGGAACACCGTCTACTAGAGCGATGGCTTTGAGGGCACTATTCACGCATTTCAAGGCGAAGCCGTCGTCGGTGTCGGTGCCGGACAGTTGTTGGGCGGTTGCCAACATTGCTGCGGCAACGCCGGCGAGCACTGCTGGATGCGCACTGGTTTCGGGTTCGTGTCGCTTGAAGCCCTCGTCGTATGTAGCGGAGATTCGCTTACGAACATCGATCTGACGACACAATGAGTCCAAGGTGGCGCGTGAGCGAACGTCGTCGATCGTTTGCGACATCCATTCTCGCGCGAGTTTGGAGGTGTCGATCGCCGTCGAATGCTCTGCAGTAGTTGGTATTGCCGCGAGGATCTGTGCAAAAAGTTGATTGTGATCGATCGTCATGCCTTGATCCTTGCTAGGTACGCGTCAGCCTTGGTTGCGATGATGTTTGCTGCGATTTTGGCGCTATGGCCGACGTTGTAAATTTGGGTGTCGCGAACGTCGCGAATTCGTTCGGAAAAGTCTTGTGGCGTTGCAATCAGGTCTTCGATCACGTCTGGGACTGCCCCAAGGTTGCTGGGCGAAGCAATTGCTCCGATTTCACTGCGAATACTTGCTTCAAAGGGTTCGATATTTAGATCTGTATAGCTGGGGTTGTTGACCTTGCGCGCGACGTCGATGAACAGTACGGGGCGTTCGAGGCCAAATGCATACTCGAGCGCAGCACCTGACCAGTCGCTCACCATTACATCGCAGCGGTGGAGCGAATCTTGCGATGCAATATTTCGTTCCAGTACAAAGCGAGGGTTGGCACGGAACGCCGCCTCGAGGCGATGCAGTACTTCGGGAGTGCGTTTGTGAGTCATTGGATGAGGACGTGCGATCACCTCGAATCCCGCGCGGAGGAGCACTTCGATGAGTTCCATGCCGCAGGATTCGAAAATGCAATGCGGGCCCCACGAAGGGGCAATGAGTACGACCGGCGGTGTATTGGAGGGCCGGGTGGTAGCAGCGCGAGACGCGGCGAGAATTGCATCGAGGCGGCCATAGCCGTGAGCGATGATCTCTTTGGCTGGAAGTTTGGCTTGCGCCTCGCGGGCTCGGATTTCTTGTTCCATATACGGCCCGACCGCGAACACCGTGTCGTAGTGATCGAACCCATCGGGTTCGTAGATCATGTGCGTACTAGCCATGGAATGAAAAACGTAGAGGTATTGCGTGCCGAGGCGGGCTGCGTTTTTCGAGCGCGGGAGTACCTTGAGGCCGAGTTGCGGAACCGTCGCCACGACGACGCCGGCTTCCATCATCTGAAACAGAAACGATCGCCCGACTCCGTCGCCAATGCAGAACGGCAAAAGGCGGTCATCGTGCAGCGAGAAAACTGTGTCGTCCTTGTCGGATGTGAGATAACAGATACTGCGTTCGCTATTGCTGATGAGCTCAGAAACAATGGGCTGCAAATGCGGCCACGAGGCGCTGTCCTCGGCGTAGAAAGTAATCGCGCGTTGTGACGCGCTGAGCTTTCCGTATTCTTTGGAACCAGGTCGTTTGGATTCCTGATCAGCAGGTGAGGATTTTCGAAAGAGCGCCATTGCTTAGATGGTCCCTAGATCGAGAATTGCGTTGAAGGTTCCGTCATGTATACGTGTCTCGTATGCCGCGATGTCGTCGTTGGTGTCGACTTCAACCCAACCTCCGCAGATGAACGATGCCCCGACGGCGGTGCCGTTGTCGATGAAGTGTTGAATGAGGCTTGTCATGTACATGTTGTCGCGATCCCGACCATCGTAAACACCTGCGGGGTCGAGATCGTCATAGGCCGCAACAAAATCAGATACGAACGAGGCACGTATCTTGATCATGCCGATGTATTGGGCTTCAACCTCGTCGTAGCTCGCTGGCTTCTTGCCCACTTCGCGTAGCCGCCCTGAGTCATCGATTCTGAGCGTCTCTGCATCTGCCAGGGGGTCGTCCATTCGGATTTCCCACAAGGTTCGCCAATTGCGATCGACGACGACTGATAGTGGGTCCTCATTCGTGAGTGCTGTCGCTACAACATTGGGTTGGTACACAATATCGCCATATACGACGAGTATGTCGGTGGAACCATCGAACCATTCTCGGCCACACATCAGACTGCTGACCATGTTGGTAGATGCATAGAGCGGATTGTGAAACGTTATGAGTCCGCGATCTTGGAGTTGTTCGAAATGCGCGCCAGTGACGCACGCGATGGTTGCAATGCCGGACGCGCGCAAAGCCCTAACCTGCCAGTCGAGTAGTGGTGTACCCGCCAATGGCACGAGACACTTGGGCATTGCTGCGGTTCGCGCCCCAAGGCGCGAACCCGTTCCCGCCGCGAGGATGATTGCGCGGGCTGCGTTCATTTGGTTCCTTGTTCGTGGAGCACTTCGACGAGGCGCATGTCGACATCATCGTACGGTGGCCGTTCCGGATGCCACATGACGCCTGCGTGTGGCAGCGTTGTATGGCGAATTGCTTCAACGGCACCATCGTCACTGGTAGCCAGGATCTCGAAATGAGGTGGAACGCCCGATGACTCCACAACCCAGTTATGAAACGAATTGACGGGGCCACTTCTGAGTGGAAGGTTCATTGTCGACGACAATGGGGTAATGGGGTGCGTGGTCGCGACGTGACCCACTCGCTGCACGAGGGCCCCACCGAAGTGGCAGACCATCATCTGCATACCACGGCATACTCCAAGCAAAGGCAACTCGTGAGTGACTGCATAGCCGATCATGCGAGCTTCGGTTTCATCACGGTGCTGTGACGCGTCTGTGGCCCCTTCAAGATGATGAAGATCGTTGCCTCCGGTCAGAATGATCATCGATATCTCAAGCTCTTTGAGCCACTGATCAACGTTGTGCAAGAGGTTTGGCACCGCGATCGGGATATAGCCGAGTGCTTCCAAGAGCGCGGGCCACCGTTGGTCAAGCTCATCGCGAGTTTCGTCCCGGTTCCCGATGTGCACGACGCGTTGGGACAACGCGACACGCTTGGACCGACTCAAGCCACAACTGCAATTCTTCGAGTTGCGCATTCCAAGCGTATGACCGAAGCCTTCGCTAGCTGGGCGAATCGCTGTTCTCCGACGCCGATCGCGGCGGGAATCCCGGTTTCCGCGGATCGGACCGCCATGTGTGAATTCGCGCCGCCGAACATCGTGATGAGTCCGGCGATGCCACGGGCCAACAGACCGTCGTAGCCGGGGTCTGCACTTGGTATCAGCACGATGGCGCCCTCCACACTCGCCAGTGGATCCGTGGCGACATTTATTACCTTCGCCTCGGCGGTCTTTTGTGTAATGAAATTCGCCTCAGCCGCGGGTTGTTCAAAGCTGATCAGCTGTTGCGCACTGTGAAGTTGTCCCGGCACGCACATCGCCTGCATCAACGCTGACGCGTGACGCCCCTCAGCTATACGTTCATCGATGAACTTCGACGGGTGGCCCAAGGCGTCGCGACATTGCAAGATGTCGGAGACGCAAAGGTGTGAAAGCGACTCGCGGTCACGACCGAGCAACTCGCCCCATTCTGCGATGGCTTCAAGGGCGGCGCTGAGTGAGGCCGTAAAGACGAATTTCGCTTCCTCGCGGCCCGCGATGCTGAGCCGAGCGAATGTGTCGAAGGTGTCGAGATCGAAATCCAACCCGCACGCCGCAAACTTGCTGTTGACGCCGTGTCGTTCTGGGCCCGTCCACTCGAAGTGGATTGGTGTGCGGCCAGAGTCAGCAGCCTCGATTGCGGGGATCAGATATAGGTCGGGCCGCGAGCGATACGTGGGGGATGTGATGTCGTAGGTTCCCGGCCGCAGGTGCCCGTAGACATTGATGAATTCGTCAATGTTCAGTGTCTGCATTCGCACTTTCGTGGCGTCGCTTTGAAATCGCCCGAACACGGTTTCGATAGTGCTCAGGAATTCGGCGTGGCGTTCGTGGCTGAGCACGCCTTCGGCGACAAGGCCACGCAGAATGTCCGTTGCTACGAAAGCTGAACGAGCGAGATGAGAAAACGTGAGTGTGCCGTGGGTGCGCGCACGTTCGAGGTGCAATAGCGCCCTATCGAGTGGGGCACCGACAACGGAGTGGTCAGCAGCCTGCAGGTCCTTTAGCCTGTGCATGAGTTGCGTTGCGTGCTCCACGCGCTTGACGCCACGGTTGGTAATTGCGGCAAGGGCATCGCGTAACGCGTTGATATCGTCACCAGTGAACCCGCTCGCCCGCAAGCGCTCCGATCTCGAATCGAAATCAGGAGTAAGGCATGTAAAGACAATGTCGAATTCGACCTTGTCATGCAGTGTGGGATCCCGCAACAATGCGGCGCTGTAGTGATCGACGAGGCGTAGAGCTAACGAAGCCGAAAGGTCCATAGGAATGAACGAGTTAAACGACGCGCGCACGTCGACGTACGGGTGACCTGCAATATCAACAAGCAGTGGGCACGGCCGAACATCGCGGTACCCGTACTCGGCGCGTTGCTGAGCCCAAATGTCGTCAGTGATGAGGTATCGGTACAGTGAAAACGCGAGCCGTCGCGGTTTGGTCCCCACGATTTCGGCGGGATTCCAATCGGTCATGACGCTGTAATAGCGGTCGGAACCCAAGAGTGTGGTGGTGGAAGCAGGACTGTCGAGCCAGCGTTGCGCTGATGTAATTGCCGTAGCTACTTCGTCATCGTTGACTGTCGATTGCAGATGGTCGATTGCGATTGGCCGAACCTGCAACACATGCACAAGCCCCTCGCGAGTGGTTGCGAACTCGATATCAAGCGCGTCGTGACCGACAAGAGCCTCGAGCTTTTTCATGACTTCGACGACGGGTGCCAGTGCCGGATCCGCAGTGATTTGATGGTCACCACGAAGCAGCATCACCGTGCGAGCGTCTTGTCCTGCGGTCACGGTGTCGGTGCGCGACGTGGCGTCGTCGTAGTTCAAGACGTAGTAAGGAGCGCCGAGTGCGTGGGTTCGGGTCATGCATACCCCACTCATGGCAACGTCGCGCAGCATCGATTGCACGAGTACCTGGTTGGCATCGTTTGAGGTGTCGTATGAGCTCAGCACACGTTCAACGGCAACTCGTATTTGGTCGCCATCGGGAGCAACGTTCAGTACGGATTCGTGACGACCGGCTCCTGATTCATCCCACGTGTCTTCGCTCAATGCGCTACTGCGCACGATCACTTCTTGGTTATCGAACTCGTTGATGATGCGCTCGGCGATGGCGTCGGTTTCAGTCCGCCATTCGAGTTGGGTGAAAGTCACCTGCTTCCCGATATGCCCTCCATGGGGCATTGTGCGTAACCGCTCCAACGACTCGGCTTTCGTTCCGAGCACGAAACGGGCCAAGTCTTGGCGCGCGTCGAGTTCGGCCCAGTTGCCGCCAACATCGACGGGTGCGACATGCAGCCCGGCAGCGATGCAATACTGCAGTAGGTCGGGGATGGTTGCGCGCGGGGAACGATCACTGGAACGAAGAAAGGTCTTCACCGTGTCGGCGGCCGACTGCGAGAAGCGAAATACCCCTGCGAATTCTGCGGAGGCGCGTGCCAGACTGATTCCTGCACCGATGTTGGTGACACGATCTGGCGAATGCTCGACCTTTTCGGCCTTGCGCACCGCCTGGCGACTCCGGCCTTCGTAGCGATGGCGCCACTGACTATCAACCGCGACGACAACGTCACCGGGGGTGTCTCGGAGCCGAGCGACAGTATCGGCACGAAACACAACGTCGGCGTACGAGACATAGGTTGAGCCCGGTGCCTGGAGTGGCACCGCGGCGAGCGAGTCAACGGCACCAGTTGTCGCCCATTCGTGGTTTACAACCACATGCAATTGGGGATACTCAGTGAGAAACGCTTCGGCTTTGAATCCCACCACGAGCGCGATCGGCGCGTCGTCGAGGGGTTCGAATGCCTTGATGAGCCAATCCAGCACCCGGCCCGAAGCTCCGGTACCCATAAGTGCAGCCGGAATGTTGCCCCGAACCGCGGGTGCCGCGCCGAGCAGGACTACCTGGTCCGGGCCCGTAACGTTGCTCACGGTGCAACCGTAGTTTGCCTGGACGAAATTGCTGATTCGCAGTGACTAGCGGCACCTGATAGCGGCCGCACGGGTTCTCGCATTGCCAATGGCCAATCTTGGGTCTAGCGTGGGGCAACACTTGGTACTGGTTGCGCGGCATGCGCGCTGTAATGGAGGAACACCGATGACGGGCATACTCGCGTATTTGGACGCTGGCACGGGGAGCATGATCGCCGGAGCAGTGGCCGCGGCGGGTGCGAGCGTCGCCGTGGCGGCTCGGGCGAATTGGCATCGCCTGACGCGACGAGGCAAGGGTTCCACGGCCCCTGAATCCAGCGATGCACTACCCAGCGACGATGCGGAACCCACTGAAGTTGTCGACTCGGTCGAAGCAGTCCCGGAGGCGTAGCGGCCCACAAACCGGCCTGAATGGGCATGGGTTTGTGGTCGCGTGTGGAGGGGTTTATGGGTTGAACGCGACGCCAATGGGGCAGCTCACACCAGTTCCACCCAACCCGCAGTAACCGTCAGGGTTCTTGTCGAGATACTGCTGGTGGTAGTCCTCGGCGTAATAGAACTCCGACGCGTCCAGGATTTCAGTGGTGATTTCGCCGTAACCCGCGGCGCCAAGCTGGTCTGAGAACAGCTTTTGAGATGCTTGAGCCGCTGCGAGTTGGGCATCCGAGGTCGTGTAGATGCCCGAGCGGTACTGCGTGCCGACATCGTTACCTTGACGCATTCCTTGGGTCGGGTTGTGACTCTCCCAAAATGTCTGGAGCAACGTTTCGTAACGAACCGCCTTCGGGTCGAACACCACAAGCACCGCTTCGTTGTGGCCGGTGTTGCCTGAGCACACTTCTTGGTACGTGGGGTTCGGTGTGATTCCTGCGGTGTATCCGACGGCAGTGGTGAACACGCCGGGCACTTGCCAGAATTTTCGTTCAGCCCCCCAAAAACAGCCCATTGCGAATATCGCGGTTGTCAGGCCCTCCGGAAACGGCCCTTCGAGGGGTGTGCCGAGCACAGTGTGTGTTGACGGCACTGAAAAGCAGCGTTCGGGGCGGCCGGGCAGGGCCGACTTCGCGTCGATGGTTTGTGGTTTCTTATTGCCGAACAGCATGGGGATCCTCACTTATTGGTGACGCTCAACAGTTCGCGAGCCGGCCAGTTGCACTACAACTTGGTTTCAACCTCACAGCGCCCATGACCAAATGTTCGTGGCTCCCTCGGCCCCCACCCAGATGACCTCGGTGGCGCCGTCGCCGTCAATGTCGGTCGTCGCTGGTTCGTAGATCCCATTGATTGTGATGTCGCGTGTTTGATGGAATCCAGAACTGTCCGACGTCCACAGCACGTCCGCGCCCGTGCCGGGGTTGTACAGGAGGAGATCCCAGTATCCGTTGGCATCGAAATCTCCTGCAATGGGTTTGTACGGACCTGGCCGCGACGCGGTCGGGTGCGAAATAAAGCCCCCAACCGACCCGTCCCAGCGACGACTTGTACCGGTTTTGGAATACCAAAGAATGTCATCGATTTCGTCTGCGTTCCAGTCACCCACAACTGGTACGTAGATGTTGTTGATTGCTTGCACAGGTATGAGCGTGAATGACCCAGTTCCATCGCCTTCGAGCAACCGATCTGGAGCCGATCCGGGGCCGTACAACATGATGTCGCAGAACGCATCTCCGTTGAAGTCACCGGCGACGGGGAGGTATGAACCGTTGAGGTTGATGCCAGGAGCGAGGGTGAATGAACCGGGTTCGGCGGCACCGAATAGTGCTTTGTCGGAATTCGGGCCTGGCCTGTAGAGAATGAGATCAGTTGCGTTGTCTTCATTGGTATCGCAAGCGATGGTGCGATACGCGGTTCCGATTGCTGCCGCACTACCGGGGGACAATTGTGGCCCGGCGCCTCCACGGTAGATCTGATCAGGGGTCGAATCTCCGATGTAGGCCATGAGATCACCGTTGCTGTCTCCGTCGAAATCGCCGGCAACCGGAACGCTCGACTCATGGATCGTGGGGCCCGTGATGCTTCGAAACGGTGCGGGTGTAACGGGGACACCGACGCTGATGAGCCACTTACGGTACGTCGTAATCCGGGCGTACGCGACGGGTGTAGCGCCGCATTTGATTCCCCATGACACAACGCCGACAAGGAGGTCAGCTCCTTTGAGACCATCGATTGTGAGTGGGCCGCCGCTGTCGCCGAAGCACGGTCCGGGTGCGTTGACGGTGAGGTCGAATTCGCCCGCGCACAACGACGCTGTCGGATTGAAGTCGACGCCGAATGCATTGAAAATTTGAGCACATTGACTGCTGGCGCGCAGCGTTACATCAGCCTTGTGGAGGTCGGTGGGATAATTGTTGAGATTGCGACAGTCGCTGGTTGCTTGATAGCAACCCCAGCCCGATGTGGTCGCGGTTGTATTTGCAGGCTGCGCGCGAAAGTCGCTGTGCGTCGAGATGACTGCGACTGGTGGCGCGGAGACTGCGCTCGTAAGGTGCAAGACCGCAATGTCGTTGACCGTGGGGTCGATCTCGGGGTGATAGTCGGGGTGGCGGTCAATCCCACTGACTTTGACGATTTGACCCCCTCCGAGCAAGCTGGCGGTGTTGGCCAATACGCGCAAATTTGCAGGGCTCGTCGGTATTGCTGAGTCAAGCGAATCGAATGTGCAGTGGCCGGCGGTGATGATTATCTTGGGTGCGACCACCGAACCGCCGCATCGAAACCGATGGTAGGAATCGGAACCGAACCTGATGTCAAGTAGAGCGATTTGATACGGACGGCTAGCGATGCTGGCGAGATCGCCGTTCACGATCATTGGGGCCGCGGTGGCGTTGCCGGTCGTCGGAGCGTTGACGATCGAAGTTGCAGCTATGAGCGCGACCGTGCCGAGACGCCTGAGGTGACTGGTCATGATCCTGAGTTTCTGTTGTGATCAGTTGAGGATCGCCGCGGCGGTCGAAGTGGTGTAGCGCAGACGCTAATGCCCGTTGACGTCACTCAGGGACCAATGATTGGTTTGAGATCACTGCGCTTGCAGTGTCGGCGCATGCCACAAGACAGGTTGCGTTGAGTTGAAACCACATCGACCCGAGATTTTCGAGGACGCCTTCGAGCGAGCCACCCGCGCGTGTAGCGACTGCCCGTTGAATGCCGCCGTGAGTGACAAGCGCGAGATCACCTTGCGGTACCGCGTCAGCCAGACACGCCAGGGCGACGTCAAAGCGAGCCAACATGGCTTCAGTGGTTTCGGCATTTGGAGGCCCCGCGAGTTGCCCACTGCGCCAGAGTTCGACTTGTTCGGGCCATGTCGCATGGATTTCCGTTCGAGTGAGGCCTTGCCAGTCGCCGCCAAACCGTTCGCGAAATCCTTCATGCACGAAGTGGGTATCGATTCCGAGTATTGACTTCAGGACCGTTGCCGTTTCGTGCGCGCGACTGAGATCCGACGAAGCAACGGCGGCGAATTGGCAGTTGGTGTTCGAAAGTTCAGCGGCCTTGGCCTGTGCCTGTTGCACTCCACGTTGGTTGAGCGGGATGTCGATCCAACCTTGCCAACGGTTGGCAACGTTCCAGTCGGTTTCGCCGTGTCTGACCATGAGCACCCGTCGCATGGCAGCAAGTGTGCCAGGCCGGGGCTCGTTGGCATGACCTGGGCTCGTAGTTGCAGGTTCTCGCGGGCGCGACGCCGTGTTGCGGCCCTTGACCGATCGGTCTAGTCTCGGTGCACACATTGTTGAGAGGACCCAATATGCAGTCTGCTGTGATCGTCGATATCGTCCGCACGCCCTTAGGGCGGCGTAATGGGCAATTCAAAGAGTCGCATCCGGTTGATATGGCCGCGCACGTGTTGAAGGCATTGATGGACCGCAATGACTTCGATCCTGAATTGGTCGAAGATGTGATTATGGGATGTGTCTCCCAGGTGGGCGAGCAAGGCCTCAATATCGCGCGATACGCAGCGCTCGCAGCAGGTCTCCCAGAAACCACTCCAGGCACCACGGTGGATCGCCAATGCGGAAGCTCGCAACAAGCTGCGCACTTCGCGGCCCAGGGCGTGATGGCGGGCGCCTACGACGTTGTGATCGCTGCGGGAATTGAAAACATGTCACGAGTGCCAATGGGTGCTTCGCTAGCGGGAGGCGCGCACGGCATGCCGTTCAGCACGGAACTGACGCGTTTGTATCCAAATTTGGTGCCGCAAGGGATCTCGGCCGAGCTGATTTCGGAGAAATGGAATATCAGTCGCGAAGACAACGACGCGTTCGCGATGCGATCCCACCATCGCGCCGCGCAAGCTCGTGAGGAAGGTCGCTTCGATCGCGAAATCGTTGCGCTGACCGCGGTTGGGCCCGACGGCGATGTTTTGGTGAGCCGTGACGAGGGCATTCGTGCCGACAGTTCGATGGAGAGTTTGGCCAAATTGAAGCCAGCTTTCAAAGAAGATGGCGTGATTACTGCTGGCAACTCGTCACAGATCACTGACGGCGCGGCCGCAATGCTCGTGATGAGTGAGCCGATGGCCAACAAGCTTGGCTTGAAGCCGCGGGCTCGGTTCCACACATTTGCACTTGCAGGAGCCGACCCTGTACTCATGTTGACGGCTCCGATTCCTGCTACTGCAAAGGCCCTTGAGAAATCGGGGATGTCGATCGACGCGATGGACATCATTGAAATCAACGAAGCATTTGCGCCGGTGGTGTTGGCCTGGGAAAAAGAACACCGACCTGATATGACGAAAGTGAACCCAAATGGTGGAGCCATAGCACTCGGGCATCCCTTGGGCTGTTCTGGTGCACGGTTGATGGCATCGCTGCTCTGTGAACTTGAGCGCACGGGTGGCCGCTATGGCCTGCAGACGATGT
>SXHN01000043.1 GCA_005773635.1 Actinomycetota bacterium | reverse complement strand
GCAGCCACCCGTCGGCACCGACTCTCCAGTCGAAGATTTGTCGATCGAGATCGGATCCGACACCAATTTGGCGGCATTCGCGATCAGTCAATTCGCAATAACGATTCCGGTCAACGTCATCAAGTTGCCGCCAGTCGCCCAACTCGACGTTGCAGCATCACGCTCGGACGACGCGCTGACAACCATCACAACCGCGACGACCATCACAACCGCGACAACCGTGAGCGCGGAGATTGCCCAACCGTCGGTGCACCCAGAGCTTCCACCAGCCCCCAGCGCTCCCGTAGCCACGAACATTGCGCAAGCTGCAACGACGCCGGAACCACACGCTCCCGAGATCGTTGGCATTTCCGAGCACGACAACGCAACCGCACCGGAAATGGCTGGTGCAATGACCGCTCGGATCGCCAACAGCGAAACGGCCTACGAGCTCTCGACCAGTGAGCCACCAGTCGCGATCACAACGTTGACCAAGCCAACGACCAGCGAGCCACCAGTCGCGATCACAACGTTGACCAAGCCAACAACCAGCGACACACCAGTCGCGATCACAATGTTGACCAAGCCAACAACCAAGTCTCGCAGCGAAATCACCGACATCCCAAACCAATCCGAAACCAGCGCGCCGAATCTCGGCGTTGATGCTGCGCCGATGATCGCCGCGACTACACACCAACCCGCAGCACAAACACCGGCGGCGGCCAGCCTACGAGCGACCACTGCCGGCAACGATTCGGCTTCAGTCGACGACACAACAATCGCAGTCCCAGTCGCGAATCCTCAATCAACACCGCTCATCGCCCTCCAACCAACGGTGACGAGCCCTGCCGAACCAGCTACGACAAGCACACCCCTCGCTCCTCCAACCCAACAAGTTCTTGAAGCAATCGAACCAATGGCGCGGCGCGCCGACGGGACGTATCACCTCAAGCTCTCGCTGAATCCTCATGAACTTGGCCGCGTGGAACTCTCAATCGAATTGCGAGACGGGGTGCTCGCAGTGCACATGAATGCCGATCGCCCCGAGACCCAACGAATCCTCTCCGAACAAATCAGCAAGTTGCGAGAAATGCTCGGCGAACGAGGCGTTTCGATGGGATCGTGCGACGTTGGTGATCACAGCTCTCGCAACACGTTCAACGCTCAACCACAATCGCAAGACACCAACGAATCGGCTCGCCGCAACCAGCGAAACGCAGCTGCGGCAACCTCCGCAACAGGAATCGCCCCAACGACAGTGGAATTGCCCGGCACGCAACGGCAATCGCCTTCGACCCATTTGCTCGACGTACACGCTTAGGACTTCTTATGCCTTCAATTGATGCAGTCAGCGGCAATGCTTTCACCACCGCAGGAACACCTCCCACCACCAGCGCGTCCAACGATGATGCGCTGGGCAAAGACACCTTCCTCAAACTGCTCGTCGCACAGTTGAAGTACCAAAACCCCATGTCGCCAAGCGACGGTACGCAGTTTCTCGCCCAAACCGCTCAGTTCACCATGGTTGAAAAGCTCAATGAAATCAGCCAACTCGTCAAGACAACGGCAGCGGCAAACGAGGTACTCGAAGCCGGGTCGATGATCGGCAAAAACGTTACGATCGCAACCGAAAATGGTGCACCAACAGTCACTACTGTCGCTCGCATCGGCGGCAATTTGTCGAACGACACTCCGCTGGGCGCGAAGGTAACAACTGACTCGACGATCTACACCTCCAAAGGCACCAACATCCCCGTACAGGTCGAGTTCACAAAGCTCGCCGATGGCGCCGATGGCTCACACCATTGGACGGCTCGTGCGTTCATCGGGACTACGCGAATCGGCGCGGCGTTCAATGTCGACTTCGATGCCAGTGGCAATCGAACCTCACCCGATCCCAAACTCACAGTCGGCGATCTCGACGGCATACCTGGGGCAAAGGGTCAATGGGATCCCAGTGGCGTACGCCTCGACTTCGGCACGGCATCAGACAGCCAGCGCCTCCGAACCAGCAACTCTGTATCCAACGTCACGACGTCGAGCCAAAACGGAACCGACGGCCGGACCATCACCGGCATCGTGTCAGGGACCAAATTCACCATTGATGGTCCCCTGCTCCTCATCGGCGGCAAGGAATACGCACTCGGCAATGTCACCGAGGTTCGCGTGGCGACCTAACCGAATATCCATCCACAATCTCACCGTTCAAATCTCAAACCCATTGTTTCTCAAGCAAGAACCCTGAAAGGAACACACAATGCTTCGCTCAATGTTTGCAGGCGTTTCCGGCCTTCGTAGCCACCAAGTAATGATGGACGTTGTTGGTAACAACATCGCCAATGTCAACACCGTTGGATACAAGTCCAGTGGTGCGATCTTCTCCGATGTGTTATCCCAGACAGTTCGTGGCGCAGGGCTCGGTTCGCTCGGCACCGCCGGTGGGTCCAACCCGTCCCAAATCGGTCTGGGTGTGCGGCTCCAAGCGATCCAAATGAGTTTCTCGCAAGGCGCAACTCAGCTCACGGGCCGCTCCACCGACTTTGCCATTCAAGGTGACGGCCTCTTCGTTGTCGACGTTGCCGGTACCCAGGCGTTTGCTCGTGCGGGTTCGTTCTCGCTCGACTCACTTGGCCAGCTGACCACTCCTGAAGGTGGTCTTGTGCAAGGTTGGGGTGCCGTCGGCGGTTTGGTCAACACCAATTCCAGCATCACGTCGTTGCGCATCCCGGTCGGTCAGACCATCCCGGCCGACACCACCAACACTGTGAATATTGGTGGGAACCTCCCGTCGAACGCCGAAGATGGTTCCGGCACGTTGCCGGCTGCGGTGATCTCATCGAGCATCAACGTCTACAACTCACTCGGCACCGCAATCCCGTTGCGAGTCGACTACACCAAGGTGCCCAACACCGCTGGCAACGTGGACTGGCAGGTCAGCGCATTCGATCCAGATGGCAACCAGATCGCCGGTCCGCTCACCTTGAGGTTCAATCAGGCCGATGGGGAAATCGGAACGCCCGCTACTCGCATCTTGAACATCAGTACGGCCCAACTCGCAACGATTCAGGTGGGCGGCACGACGCCTGCGGGTGGATTCGACGCCAGCGGCATCGATCTCAACCTGGGTACCGCAACGGGCGCCGACCGTCTCACCGGTGCATCAGGAACGAGCAGCGTCACCGCTTTGAGCCAAGATGGTGCTCCAATCGGAACGCTGGTGAGCTTCGGCGTCTCGCAAGAGGGGCTGATCAGCGGCGTATTCAACAACGGCAAGAACCAGCA
Source organism: Actinomycetota bacterium (assembly GCA_005773635.1). GTDB lineage: Bacteria > Actinomycetota > Acidimicrobiia > IMCC26256 > PALSA-610 > F1-120-MAGs023. The sequence continues at coordinate 46,561 of SXHN01000043.1, read as the reverse complement.
ACTCGGCCAAATCGCCATGGCGAACTTCTCGAACCCTGGCGGCCTGGAAAAGACCGGCGGTTCGTTGTACCGCGCCACAGTCAACTCCGGCAACGCCCAGATCGGCACCGCGGGCACAGGTGGCCGGGGCACGATGTCAGGTGGCACCGTGGAGATGAGCAATGTGGATCTCGCAGCAGAGTTCACCAACCTCATCGTGGCACAACGCGGGTTCCAAGCGAACTCGCGCATCATCACGGCAAGCGACGAGATTCTCCAAGACCTCGTCAACATGAAGCGATAGTCCGAGCGGCCCACGCGGGTTAGGCAAACGCAAGCGCTGAGGGAGTGTTCGCACAGAACACTCCCTCAGTTGCCTTCACCGCTCGCTCTCCTCGCCGATAGGAACCCAGAATTCGATGACGACTCACAGGGGTCGCCATCACATCCAAGGACGGATACAGATGATCACTCTCACACGCCTCAACGGCGGTGTATTTGCACTCAACCCCGATCTCATCGAGCGCGTCGAGGCAACGCCCGACACCGTGATCACTCTGGTCGATAGCACGCGTTATGTGGTGCGCGAACGTGTCGAAGAAGTCACGTACCGGATCCGCGAATGCAAAGCCTCTGTGATCTCCCTTTCACACGAGCTGGATCCTCGTTCGCCGTCGCCACAGCCAGATCACCCATCCCAACCATCGCCGGTTTTGCGCGTCGTTACAGACAACGGAGATAAGTAGCCATGGCCAAAAAAGCTGACAAGGGTGCCGAAGCAGAAGAAGGTGCCAAAAAGAAGAAGCCGATCAAACCAATCATCGTCGTGGTGCTTGCTCTCGTCGGCGTGAAAATGTTCGTGTTGAAAGAGCCCGAACCGACGAAGGCTGAAATCAAGGCGAAGGAAATGGCCGCCGAACAAGAGCTCTACAACAAATGCGCCGAGGAAAACGGGCGTGAAACGTTGGGTGACCTCGTGACCGGTGGCAAAACACCGAACGAATCCAGCGACAGCCACACCGACGACGGCGGAACAGATTCACACAGCGACAAGACAGATTCACACGGTGAAGGCGAAGAGAAGGCATCCCCACGGGGCCGCAACACGGTCGTGCTTGCAGCTGCTACATCGCTCAACGCTTCTGCCGGGGCCAGCGCCGAAGGCCCCATCGTTGCCAATGAAAGCTCGGTAACGGTGAATCTTTACGACGGGAGCTACCTCAAACTGGGTCTAGCGATCCAAATGGCTCCTGGTTCAGACGCAAAACTCGTCAAAGACGAAGGTCTTCTCGCCAAGGCAACCGACCAGACTATCGGTGAGCTTGCAAAGCACTCTCGAAAAGAACTGTTGCAGGTAAAAGTGCGCGACAGCATCAAAGGCGAGCTGTCCTTCGATTTGTGCCGCCACTCGGAAGCGAAAATCCTGAAGATCTACTTCACGGAGTTTGTGACCCAAGCACCGAGTTAGCCAACTACCCGTCGCCCACGGCGACGGGTAGTTCTTATGGCCTATTCCTCAACTGTTGAGGTAAGTCGCCGATTGGGTGACTGTGGCGACCAAAACGAAACTCGGCAAAGGCATCCCACTCCCTTTCGATTTCCGGCGACCTAGCAAGTTCAGCCGCGACCACGTCCGGGCGTTCCAGATCGTGCACGAAACTTTCGCACGACAGCTTTCGACGGTGTTCGCTACGACCCTGCGAGCAATCGGCCAAGTAACACTAAGTTCGGTCGAACAACTCACGTACGACGAATACGTTCGGTCTCTACCGAACCCGTCGTACCTCGTGATCTTGTCGCTCAATCCGCTGCCCGGCGCAGCCGTCATGCAGTTCCCGCTGCCAATCGCTTTCACAGCTGTGGATCGACTTCTTGGCGGTAGTGGTGAAGCGTTGAGCCCCAAGCGACCACTGACAGAAATCGAATCAAACCTGATGCGCTCTCTGGTGGAGCGCACGCTTCGAGAGCTCGAATACGCATACGAGACGTTGGTGCGCATAGAGGCCGAGATTCTCTCGCAAGAGTTCAACCCGCAGTTCGCACAAATCGCGGCGCCGAGCGACATGGTGCTCGCGGTCTCGTTCGAAACGCGCATTGGCGACAAGCGTGGCACATCATCGCTATGCATTCCGTTTAACACGATGCAACCCGTATTGGAGACACTGGCGAGCCAACAACTCTTCGCTGACCATTCGACGAAAGACCCGATCGAATGGTCCAAGAGCCTCCATGAAGTCATCAATGACGTCGACGTGGAACTGTCTGTTGTATTCGACACGGTGTCGTTGCTCTCGCAAGACGTTCTCGACCTGCGCGTCGGAGACATCGTTCCTCTTGAGCATCCCGTCGAGAACCCCGTCACTGTCAAGGTCGACGGAGTGCCCTGTTACCACGCTGTCACTGGACGCAAGGGCAAACGCTTGGCCTGTTTAATCGTTGACAACTATTCCGAGAGGATGCGATGAGCATCATCACAGAAATCACCGTAACCAACGCAGTCGCGATGAGTGTCGCGGCTGCATTTGAACAAGTCATCGGTGCCGACGTCATCCTTGGCGTGGGTCGACCAAAAATCGAGGCACCCACGCTCGAGCATCTCCCCGCCGGCTCGCTGCGCATTGCGCGGATGGAGTCAACCGCGGGCTTCGAAGGTGCAATCTTCTTCGTCGTGACAGAAGAAGTCGGCCTTCAACTCGAACGGCTGGCCCCAGACGAAGAAATGATCACTGCGCTTTCACCAGTTCTCATGGCAGCCACCGGCGCTCTGCAAAACTCCGAAGCCTCCGACATGGAATTCGAAAATCCTGAAGAAATTACAAGTGAGGAACTCGTCGGGCAGCTCATTGCAGACGCTGAGTATGCGCTGTATTCGTTTATCGACGGAAACAATCGAATCGCGACATTCGTGCTCGCAGTCGGCGCGCCAATATCGCAAAGCGATGATGCAACCCCGGAACCCACAGGCTCAGTAACAGTACGAGCGGGAACCCCGGCCCGAGCCGCAGCTGGCGCCCGACCAACGGCAGGACCCGACACGGTGAATCGTCACGAATTTCAGCACCTCTCGGAGGGTCTCATCGACCTCGCCGAGCCACGATCGCTCGCACTACTGCACGACGTCGAAATGGGGGTGACCGCGGAACTCGGTCGCCGTCGAATGACGGTTCGTGATCTGTTGAGCCTCACACCGGGAGCTGTCATCGAACTCGATCGAGCGGCCGGCAGCCCTGTCGACGTGTTGGTGAACGGCACACTGATTGCGCGTGGCGAGGTTGTCGTGATCGATGAAGAGTTCGGCATTCGCATCGCTGAAATCGTCGTCGGCGCAGACGCCAACATCTGATCGGCCACTGGAAAATTCACCGTGTTTACCCTCGTAGTCCGCCTCGTAGTTTCGCTTGCCATCGTTCTTGGCCTGCTACTCATTGTCGCGGGCATCCTCAAGAAGCGCGGCCTGGTTATTGGGGGTGGAATCGGCAAAGGATCGCGGAACCATTCGCCATTCGATCTTGAGATCATGAGCCGAAAACCACTGGGGCGAAACGCGCAACTCGCAGTTGTCTGCACCGCTGGCAAGACGCTTGTGCTCGGAATCACCGAACATCAAATCACAATGCTGGCCGAAACCGAAGTGGTGCTCGAACTCACTGATACCACATCGATTCCACTTGATCTTTCACTACCACTCTCGATGGAAGCCCAACGGACGGCGCTTCCCGGAACCAGTTCAGGTTCTTTTCCGACATGGAAGACGTTGATCGACGGCGTTCGCGACAAGACGGTTCGCCACTAGTCGATCGGCTCTGACCGCGTAGGTCTCTATGTCGATTTCACAAAATCAACCCCGCGCCGCTGCGGTACGGTTTCTTCTCGTCGCGATCACTTTCATCGCTTACTTCTCGCTGAGCCCCCACACTGCTGCCTCCGCAGCACCGGGCACGCCAAAGCCGACACTCCCAGTCATCAACAGACCTGGCAGTGAGACAACCTCGACAACGACTGATAACAAGGCATCCATTTCGATCGAAGTACCCAATATCGGCAATGAGAAGGATCCGAAAAAGAAGCCAGGTCAGAGCGTACTGATCATCTTGCTCATGACTGTGCTGGCGATCGCGCCGGCACTACTCATGATGATGACGAGCTTCACTCGAATCGTGATTGTGCTGTCGCTCACGCGCAACGCGCTCGGTCTGCAGTCGATCCCTCCGAATCAGGTAGTTGTTGGGCTGTCACTGTTTCTTTCGCTCTTTGTGATGAGCCCAACTCTCACCGAAGTAAACAAGGTCGGCCTACAGCCACTACTCAAGGGCGACAAGACCTTCGATCAATCGTGGGAAGCCACCCAAAAGCCGCTAAAGACATTCATGCTGAAAGAAACCCGCAGCGGCGAACTCAACTTGTTCTTGAAAGCGTCCAACAAGCCAGCACCCAAAGACCGTATGGACGTGAGTTTGACCACGCTGATTCCTGCTTTCGTGCTTTCGGAAATCAAAACAGCATTCATTATTGGATTCGTGATCTTCATCCCATTCCTCATCATCGACATGGTTGTTAGTTCGGTGCTGATGTCGATGGGGATGTTCATGCTCCCGCCCGTCCTGGTTTCGCTGCCATTCAAGCTGCTCCTCTTCGTGATGGTTGACGGCTGGGCACTGATCATCAAATCGCTCATAACATCTTTCCATTAGCTGAGGTACAGATGAACGACAGCTCCGTAACAGAAATCGCAATCCAGTCAATCTGGCTGGCAACCAAACTCGCCGGCCCAACTCTGGTCGTGTCGTTGCTCATCGGGCTTGCCGTCGGCATGGTCCAGTCGGCCACCCAAATTCAAGAGCAGACCCTCGCGTTCGTACCGAAACTGGCTGGTATTGCACTCGTAATCGTGCTCTCAGGCAACTGGATGTTGGCGCAGATCATTGACTACACCACGAACCTCTTTGACATGGTGCCGCAACTCCTCAAGTGAATTCCGGACCTATGAAGCCATGAATGTCCCCATCGATCTTGCCACGTTCACAGGCTTCGCGCTGGCGCTGATTCGCGCCTCAGTGTTCTTGTTCATCGCTCCACCATTCAATAACAAGTCAATACCAATGACGGTCAAAGCCGGACTCGCGGCTGCGCTCGCGTTGTCGATCGGACCAACTGTTAAGAACGCGAATCCGACGCTCGACATCGGACCCTTCGCTGGAGCAATGCTGACGCAAGCAGTAGTTGGACTGGCGATGGGCTTGACGATGCTGGTGTTGCTATCGGCGGTGCAAACAGCTGGTTCGCTCATAGATATCTTCGCCGGATTCTCAATGGCTTCGATGTACGACCCGTTCGCCGACGGGACGACTTCGCTGTTCGGACGCTTCTATCAACTCGTCGCGACGACTTTGCTGTTTGCGAGCAATGGCCACTTGCTCATTGTCAAAGGATTTCACGATTCGTTTCGAATCATCCCCGCAGATGCCTACGACCCGGCAATTCTCGCTCGCGTGCTCACGTTGAATCTGTCGCAGCTATTCGTAGCGGCGCTCGAAATCGCGGGGCCGGTCATTGGCTGCCTCTTTATCTCGGAACTCGCAATCGGACTTATCTCGCGGGCCGCGCCATCACTCAACGTGTTCGCGCTCGCGTTTCCCATTCGTGTTGGCGTTGCGTTGTTAGTGGTAGGCCTTGCGGTTCCATTGCTCGCGCCATCAGTTGAGAATCTCGTGGACCTCGGCGTTCGCAGTTACTCGGGCGGGTAAGAGCAATCATGGCTGGTGACAAGTCGCAGCGCACAGAGAAGCCCACTGCAAAGAAGCAAAGAGAAGCACGGGAACAGGGACAAGTAGCCAAGACGCCCGATCTGATCACTTGGATTGGGGTATTTGTCACCACCGTGTTGTTGCAAGCCACGATCAACGCTGGCATCAAACGGCTTCCGGACATGTTCACCAAAATGGCGACGGTGATTTCAGAACCATCACAAGAAAAGGCAATGAGCTTCGCTGGTAATGCAACGATGGCCGGGGCGATGATCGCAGCGCCGCTAGTGCTTGGCCTCCTACTCACATCTATCGTGGTCAGCCTCGGCCAAGTTGGGCTCAAGCCCACGTGGAAAAAGCTCAAACCCGACTTCAAGCACCTCAGTTTGATCAAAGGCATGAAGCGGCTCGTGAGTCCGGAGGCATGGTGGGAACTCGCCAAAGCCACGTTCAAAGTCGGCATCTTGGCTGCGATCGCATTCCCGACTGTCATGCATCTCATGACATCGTTGTCGAGAACTGGCGCATCCCTCGACCACATCGTCATGCTCACTGCGTCGACGGCACTGAGTCTGATGCGTGACGTCGCCGGCGTAGGTCTCGTCATAGCTGCAGTCGACTACGCCGTTGCTCGGCGCCGCATCAACAAGCAGATCATGATGACCAAACAGGAGGTCATCGATGAGTACAAACAACAAGAAGGCGACCCGAAGGTGCGCCAGGCAATCCGATCGCGTCAACAATCCATGGGGCGCAACAAGATGATGCGCATGGTGGCGAGCGCCGACGTGGTAGTTGTCAACCCAACGCACTATGCCGTCGCACTGCGCTACGACCCGGTGAAGGGTGCTCCTGAGGTGTTGGCGAAAGGTGCCGATCATCTCGCGCTGCGTATACGGCTCGAAGCCACAAAGGCGGGAGTGCCGATCGTGCATGAGCCAACGACCGCACGCGCGCTGTACAAGGTGTGCGAAGTGGGCGGCGTCATACCAATCGAGATGTACGAGGCGGTTGCCCACATCCTTGCGTTCATCTTCGGATTGCGAGCACTCGGCCGGGCCGAGGGCTATCACGAGTTCGGGCGCGAACTCGTGGAAGCCTGAGCGCCCGCTCCCAGGATTCCCAAGGCAGTTCGAACGATCTCCGACTCCTCAGATTTGCCGTCTCTAGGCCGATCAGACCATGCGCCGATGGATGGGGCGCGTCCGGTAGCCACGGAAGGCCCGGTACCTATGAGGTTCCGTGAGCTCCAGTCGAATCGGTCAAATCGTAGTTCCGGCGGCAATCGTCGGCATTGTCGCGATGATGGTCGTTCCGCTACCGACCGTTTTGGTCGATCTACTTCTCGTCGTGAATATCGCACTGGCTGTGCTTGCTCTGCTGTCGAGCATGTTCACGACACGCGTTCTCGAATTTTCAATCTTTCCGTCGTTCCTACTGATCGCAACGCTATTTCGGCTCGCGCTCAACGTCTCTGTGACACGCCTCGTGCTGCTCGACGGCTACGCCGGAAAAGTGATCGAAAGCTTCGGCCATTTTGTCGTCGGTGGCTCAGTCGTCGTGGGGCTCGTCATTTTCCTTATTTTGGTCGTGATCCAATTCATCGTGATCACAAACGGTGCTGGCCGCGTCGCCGAAGTTGCGGCTCGATTCACACTGGATGCAATGCCCGGAAAACAAATGGCAATCGACGCCGACCTCAATGCGGGAACGATCGACGAGTACGAAGCGAAGTCTCGCCGCAAAGAAATCGCAGACGAAGCCGACTTTTACGGGGCTATGGACGGAGCGTCCAAATTCGTCAAGGGTGACGCGATCGCCGCGATCGTGATCGTGATCATCAACCTCGTCGGTGGATTCATCGTTGGCGTCGTGCAAAAGGGCATGCCGTTCGGCGAAGCAATCGAGCATTATTCCCTTCTGACCGTTGGTGACGGTCTTGTTGCACAAATTCCTGCCCTGCTGATCTCACTCTCGAGTGGTCTGATCGTCACCCGGGCAGCAACCGAAGCGGACCTTGGAACTGATCTCATCAAGCAACTCACCTCGCACCGGCGCACCATGCAGATCGCTGGCGGCTCAGTCGCAATTCTCGCGATTGTTCCTGGCCTTCCGAAGCCCCCATTCCTTCTCGTTGGCTCGTTGCTTTTGTTTTTTGCGAGCCGGTTGCCGACCGACGACCAGATCACGCAGCGGAAAGCTGTCGAAGCCGCACAATCCAAGGCCTCTGCAGCACCGACGACGGACACCCCTGAGCAAATCGTCAACGACATGCGCGTCGAACCACTCGAACTGGAAATCTCCTACGACCTCATCGACCTTGTCGATGCCAGCCGCGGAGGTGACCTCCTCGACCGAGTACGCAGCCTGCGCCGGAAACTCGCGATGGAGCTCGGCATTGTGATCCCGCTCGTGCGTACCCGAGACAACCTCGATCTCCCTGCGCATACCTACGCGATTCGGGTGCACGGCGTTGAAGTGGCTCGAGGCGAAGCACCAGCTGGCCACCTGCTGGTATTAGGTGAAGAAAACACCAACGGCAGCTTGCCCGGCATGGTGACGACAGAGCCCGTCTTTGGGCTTCCTGCAATTTGGGTACCCGAAGAATTCCGCCACCAAGCAGAAATCATGGCTGCCACCGTCGTTGATCGACCGTCCGTAGTGACGACACACCTCGCCGAGGTCGTGCGCCGCAATGCAGCAAGGCTGCTGTCGCGCCAAGACGTCAAAACCCTCGTCGACATCGTGAAACAGTCGGATCCGGTAGTCGTCGATGAGATCAATGCCGCGGGCGTCACTCACGGAGAAATCCAGCGCGTATTGCAAGCCCTCCTCGAAGAAGGCGTTGCAGTGCGTGACCTGGTTCCGATTTTCGAGGTGATTTCCGAGCGTTCGCGGATCACCAAAGACACCGAGACAATTAGCGAAGCAGTGCGTTTGAGCCTCGGACCCGCAATCTCGTCGATGTACGCCGTTGACGGGCATTTGCCCATCCTTACGCTGGAACCGAGGATCGAGCACGCGCTGGCGGAAACCTTGCGGCCGGGTGATCACGGAACCTTTCTTGCGATGGACCCTGCGTTCGCCGAACAGCTCGCGCTGGCCGTCGCACGCGATGCTGAAGCCGCCGAAGCTCGCGGCATCGAACCAGTTTTTGTATGCGCTGCGCAATTGCGAGCCGCGATGCGCAAGCTGTTGCGAGCGGCTGCTCCTCGCCTCGCAGTTCTGTCCTATTCCGAGTTGGGAACCCAACTCGAACTCGACCCGATTGGGGTGGTGAACGTTGTCCAACCAGCTGCGGTTTGAAGGTAACGATCTTGAAAGCTTGCTCGAACGCGTACGCGCTGAGGCAGGCGCTGACGCGCGAATCATCGCCGCCAACAAGCTACGCAAAGGTGGAGTCGGTGGCTTCTTCGCTCGTGAACTCTTCGAAGTCATCGTAGAGCCATCGCTGCACGAATCCCATGAAGCGGAACTTCGACCCGCAGCGCGCCTCGGTCGCGCTCGCCGCAACATGGCGACCATTGGTGGGGTAGGTGCCGCTACGTCTGTGCTCGATCTCGCCGACGAAGTCGAAGCGATCGACGCAATACCAACTATCGACTCGAAGCTCGAGCACACGATCGATCTCCGGCGTGAGGAGCGTACTCACGGCGACCTTCCTGAGGTCTCAACGCAAACCGAGCGATTCGCAGAAATCCTTGAGCGGCTCGCGAACACCAACTCAGAGGTTGCACGAGATGTCGGCCTAGAAGCATCACCCGACCAGACCCAGATTGTGCATCCGATCACTGCGTCAACTGCTGGTGCTGTCGAACCCATGTTGTACCGCAGGGCGAACGCGGCCGGCAATGCACACACACGCACCGACGTCACCGCGCAGCCTCAGCTCGTCGAACCGGCTCGATCCATCGCTCCTGCAAACCTTGCCGACCACGATGAACTTATTGAACGGCCCGAGACTGCCCTCGCACGTCTCGGCGTTCCCGCACGCTACGTCCCGCGCGGCATGCATACCAGTTCATTGCGCGGCGCGCTTATCGATTCGTTCACCCGCCTGCCAAGCGCCGAATCACTGCCGCCTGCCCGCGGGGTCACGGTCGCGATCGTCGGTCTCGGCGCGCGCCCAGTCGCACTTGCTCGCATTCTCGCGGCGGAACAAGGCATCGATCCCGACACGGTTGTAATCGCGACTGAGCGCGAACTGGGCAACGGTGTACCCACTTGGCTTCAAATCACCGATGAACTGAGCGCCCAGGAACGACGACGTAGCTGGCGCCGCCGTGACCATGTTTCATTCGTTGCCGTATCGGTGGCTTCCCTCACAGCAGCAAGCGAGTGGACGAACACGATGCTCGATCACCTTGAGCCGACTCAAATCTGGGCCGTCGCAAACGCAGGCTGGAAGGCCGAGGATGTCAGTGCTTGGGCACAGCGACTTGGAGGTTTCGACGTCCTGGCCGTGGAACGGCTCGACGAAACCGTCAGCCCAGCGTCACTACTGGAAGTCGGTGTTCCGATTGTGCGCCTAGACGGCGAGCCAGCTAGTCCGAATCGGTGGGCCGAGATCTTGCTTGACCGAATGGTCGTGTCGTGAGCGACACGCCCAAACCGAAACGAGTCGATCCTCAGCTGCTCTACGGCCTGAGCCTGCTCGGTGGGCTCGCGCTGTCGTGGCCCTCTTTGGCCTCGGCAATGCGAGGAGAGACCGACATCATCGCAGCCGGCATTCGACTACTGCTTTCCATCTCGATCGTGTGGATTGGTGCTTATTTCATTACGTCGTTGATTGGCGGGTACGCGGCAGGAATCGAGGCCCCAGAGCCGGCGCCCGATCCAAGAGAGCCTCAGCGGGTCCTGAACACGGCCATGAACCAAGAAGTCGTCGGCGCCATGGAGACCGTATCAACGAGTGAGGTTGTCTAGAACGATCGCCGCGCGGTCACGCGACGAGAATTGACAACGTTCCTACCCCGTACTCTTCCACTTCCACGAGATAGTCGCGACGAGCTGACGGCTTCGCCATGAGTTGCGTGATCTCCTCGGTTACCTCACCCGGGATCGGCAAGGCTTTGCGCCAGCGCACGTGCGTGCAATCATCGTGATTAAACAGGCGCGCCATCACGTTCACAATCTCCGAGAGATTTTCAAGGTTTGCTTCTTCGATCTGCCATTTCTGCACCGCAGCTTCAACAGCGCTCGCGGGAACCATCGTGAGGGCTGCTCCCAATGCGTTCGACAATCGCAAATCAGTAATGCACACGGCCGCCGCCGCTCCCTCGTCATCTAGATAGTCGCTGACGACAGCAGGCGTATCGCGTTCGAGTACTGGCGCGGTGGTTTTGGAAATCGATATTTCGCGACCTAGAAGGTCACTGAGTATCTGCTTCACTGCATCTGGTTTTGGAAACGCGTAGTTGCACGGCATAAGTAGCTCAGCTCACGTGACCCGAAGCAGCATCGCGCCAAAGTCCTCGGCAGTAAACGGCTTGACGATCACAAACATTGCGCCTGCGTCAAGTGCCATATCTTTGATGTGCGCTTGGCTTTCAGAAGTAACGAATCCGAACCGGACCTGACAACCTTCGGCGCGCAATGCAGTGAGGAGTTCAATACCGTTCATTTCCGGCATGTTCCAATCGGATAGCACAAGATCAGGTTCGCTCTCGCGAATTGCGGCCAGTGCTTCCAGACCGCTGGCCGCCTCAGTGATCTCCAGACCACCGATGCCGCTTTGATCGAGATGGCGCCGCACAATCATGCGCATCGCTTTGCTGTCGTCAACTACAAGAATTTTCATGAGCCCGTTCCTTCAACTTTCCTTGACCTAAACAACACGTTCGAACATCACTGTTCGCACGGTCCACGCTTGACACTGATAGCTGAGATCGGTCACCGGGTCGGCGCCAGGAATCGCCCATCGAAAGTTTCTGCCTTCGACCACGGTGGGGAGCGAAAGCTTCGAGTCACCTGGTAGTGCGCCTTTGACGTTTCCACCAACCATGTTGGCCATTTCACCAAGCGCATCAAAAATTTCTTCCTCGCCAATCGATTCCTCATCTTGGCCGAACATCGTCGCGGCCAGATGCCGCGCCATGCCGAGGGGAAGCTGCACCATGACCGCCGCGTCGCAAGCGCCGGAAATGGTTACCGAACCAAATAGGTACGTCTCGCCGGGCAAATCCGGGGCAGGTTCGCATGCCACAAGTTCGAGTCCCAGCATCGAAGTCCAAACGCTTTCATTGACTTCGTGAAGGTCTATCGCAGCTAGCAGCATCAGCTTTTCCCGTTGAGGCAATAACGCATGCAACAGCATCGACTGTAATCAACGAACCTTAAGCACCAATTACGAGTGCGATGACTTCAGCATCTCGAGCTTCTCTAGGAGTACTTCGCGACTGAATGGCTTCATGAGATATTCGTCGGCGCCAGCAGCAATCGCCTGTTCGATCCGTTCGACCGCAGTTTCCGTAGTGATCATCATGATCACCGTGCTGTTGAAGATCGGAACCTCACGAACAGCGGTAATGAATTCAAGGCCATTCATAACGGGCATGTTCCAGTCAACGAGCATCAAACCAGGGCGCCCACCTTGACGCAATACCTTCAGACCTTCTTCGCCATTTGCGGCTTCGTCAATCTGGTCGTATCCGCAGCCTTCGAGTAACCGCCTTAAGATCGTCCGCATAGCCTTCGAGTCATCGACGACAATCGCTCGCATTCCGTACCCTCAGCACTTCGGTAATTCGACGAACGCCAAACAACAGCTGGCGATACCAGCCGCTCTCATGTGCATCGGCAAAATTCGAACAAGGTTGAGGGCTTAATAGTGCCTTCAAAGCGGTCGCGTCGCCTAGCGCACCAGTCGCGAGCTAGACGTCGTCGTTGTTTATTCGAATCGTACCGATACCGTCGGTTACACCCGCCCCTGTAACAAACACCGTGAGTGTCTCGGCGTGAAAGGCGCCGGGTTCGAGCGTGTTGTCGCCGAAGATCGTGACGACGAGCCCAAGGGTGTTCTTACCTGTCTTGATCGTCTTGACTTTGGCAATCGTCACGGGCAAGAAGTCGTCGCCCAACGTCTTACCGTTGACAGCTTCGGCAGCATCAAACACCCCGATGACATCATTGCCATTGACGATTGTGTACGACAGCGGCGTGTCCAGGGCAACCGCACTTGAGGCCACAATGGGAAGCACCGCGGTGCCTTTGCATTTCAGTGCCCCGCCGCATGCAACTGCCTCACCGGTCTCGTACACCGTCGCGTCTCCGATGCTGATTCCGGCATCAGGTTCAGCGCCACCATCGTCATCGAGAATCGTGACCATACCGACACCGTCGTTTTCGACTAGCCCGGCCGAGACCGCAATCACTTCAACGTGCACCGTCTCGGTTCCCTCATCGATCTGGTCTGAGGTAATCGTGATCGCGAATTTCGCTGTGCTCTTGCCCGCCTTGATTTTCAACACCTTGGGCTTGAGTGCCGTGGTGTGTTTGTAGTCGGGTGCCGGCGTAACAATCTCGGTACCTTTCAATGAGCCATTCGCGGTGCCGCCAGTTGTGTTGTCGGCAATGACGGTGATCGTCGAGTCGACAAGAGCAGGGCTGCTGAGTGTGACCACCACGTCCGCGCGCGTCGTGCAGTTCCTGATTCCACCGCCACAGCCAAGTGCGCCGTAGCCGCCGTCACCTTCATTCACGGTGACGTCGCCCACGTTGACGTCAATGCCAGCGAGGTCGGTATACGTTTCGCCACCAACCATGAAGGCAAACTGCACTGCGCTGTTTTCTACGCCACCCGTACCGAATACAAATGTTTCGAAGAAACCGCATCGAGTATCCGCAGTTACGATGGGCACAGCATCGAACACATCACCGAACATTTTGGCTGGCTTGAGATCCTTACCCGACATCGGCACCGTCACACCGGGAGCTTGCGTTTTCGTGAGGCTCGCCGAAGCCGAATCGCCGCTCAGCGAGGTGTTCAACGACGAAACATCGTGCGCACACGCAACCGGGGTTGCACCACCCCATGGATTCATTCCGCCGGGGCCATCGAAGTCGTACGCTGAATAGCTGACACCCGCGCCGAGATCGGTGTCGCACTGAATGTCGAGCGTTAAGTCCATTCGAAGATTCAGCGTCAGCGTCCCAGCATTGAGATTGCCGGTGTGATTTGCCAGGTCACTGAAGCCGGTCGTGGCCTTCGCAATCAACACGTCGTCGTCACATTGCCCTGCGATGGGTGCGGCCTGCGATATCACGAACGTCGTGGGAGTAAACGCCGACGAGACCGCGAAGTTCGAAGATCCATCGATGGTTCCGGAAAATAGGATTGGCGCTGGAGGTTGTAAACCGGCAACTGCCTCATCACTATCGAATGGGCTCGAGCAGTCTGGATCCGCTGGGTAATCAACGAGACCATCCGGCGTTCCGAATGGAGCCACGAACTCATCGTCAGTGCCGTTTTGACAGGCGGTCGAGGAACCCCCCAACGAGGCAGTTGCTTGACCTCCGAGGCTGAACGATCCCCCGACCAGCGACATCGAAAATGGTGCTGCCGACGCCGGTGTCGCTTGGTAGCCAACCAGCCCGGATGCCATCGCTAACACCGCTGTGCCACCGACCAACGTCCGACGAAGTCGTGAAGTGCTCATCAATTCCTCCCGTTGCGACTGGAGCATTCCAGACGCAGTTTGCGGGATTCTTACAGATCGGCGAATCTCACGTCAACCACCTCGATTGGTCTGACGCTCCCTCAATGCCAACGAAACAAAGAAATTCATTCCACCACCACTCGATCACTCGCCGATCGACCGAACACTTCCGGGGCGTAGATCTCCTCTGCCTTCGCCGGCGGCACCACAAAATCGCCAATCGTTGTGGCTCGCGCAACGTAGCCGTAGGTGAACGAACCACCAAAGAGGTAGCTGGAGTAGGCCTCGGCACGATCGTCGCGGAGATTCGCGTGGTCGAACCACGTCCAGCAACACCAATCCGGCCGCGTACCACTAGCCAGAGCAAGATTGGCATCCCCTTGTTCTTGGGCCGGCGGCCTTGGCGAGGTGGCCAATACTGGGTTGACCGCTTCAAGCCCCGCCGGAAGCGGGTCAACCAACGCCATGTTGGTGTGATTCGCATCCGAAATCATCGTGACGCGGACCCGCACCATCGCACCGGCTTTGATGTGCCAGGTGCCATCGGCGTCGCGACGCACATCACCTTTGTCGTTCACCGCCTCATACACGCGGTCGACTACAAAGCCTTCGTCACGGGCATCCAGTGAGAAGTCAGATGGCGCGTACTTCAGGCCAAGCCTGTAGTACAGCCTTCCCACGCCAGCTTTGTCGATCACGAGATTCGGATCATTGTTCAGCTCACTCATCGGCACCATCGTGTGCTGACGTTCGATCGAACGGCCTTGATACGCATGCTCAGCAGCAAACTCGTCGCCAAGCCAGACGCGAGCCACGAAGGATGGAGTCTGTGCTTCGAAGGTCGCGAAGTATCGCTGCAATGCCACCAAAATAAAGCCATTTTCTTGGATATTTCCCCATCGTCCCTTGGTCTGGTTGCCAATGAGGCCAGCCACAACTTTAGGGATGAGATCACTCTGCGGTTGTTTGGTGATCAACGCGTCGAGCACAATGCCGTCGGTGCGTCGGTTTGATGCGTATATGAGATGGGCACCATCGTCGTACCCGTGGCTAAAGGTTGCCGCGCCCGGAGAATCATGCGCGGCGTTGGCGATACGGCGCGCGATTTCGGCGTCGATCGTCTTGTCGTCGACAATCGGCCAAAGCCATGCCAATGCATCGAGGGCCAGCGCGCTATCGGAGCGGTACAACGATTCGGCCTTCGCAACATCACGGTCACCTGCTCGGGCGCGCACATGCAACGCATACGCACTGACCGCATGTCGTTGTTGCGCACCCCACTCTTTGGGAAAGTGGGACTCAATATCGCGGGTGTACGCCAATGCCCCATTGCGGGCGCCATCGGATACCGCGAAGCCAGCAAGCTTTGCAAGCACTAGGGCTTCTGTGGCCTGCACACTGCTATACGGCTGCTCATCACCTTCTCGAGTCCACCTGCCAAAGCCCCCATCGTTGCGTTGCAAATTGATCAGGGCTTTGATGTCGTTGCGAATTCGGGCGTCGACCCTCGCGGCAGTTGGCACACCCTCACCGCCAAAGGCGCTGAACACATCACGCAACGAAGTGAGCGCAATGATGCGCGATGCATACGCATCAGCGCTGTCATATTCGTATTCCTCCATATATACAACGGCGTCAGTGAGCGCTTGCATCGCAGTGGAAGATGTATCGATCTCCAACCCGCCGTACTGCGGCACAACTCCCGTTGGGGTTTGCAACGGCTGCGCTATCGCGCCGCCGTCGACCACTCCGTACGTTGCAAACGCTTCGGTCGTGACGGGTGTGTACACCGGGAAGTCGCCGCCCGCGCTGTCGGCATTCGCGCCGCTAGCCGTCGTGACTCGGTATCGAGCCGTGCCTGCCGACGCAGTTGCTACACCGAAGCGAACTTCAACGCGATCATTCGCCGGCACCTTGACGCGTTGTCCGTGGGAGCCAGTCAGGGTGAGGTTAGAAGTCTCGATCACCACGTCGGCTTCCACCGCGGCATCGGTTTGGTTCTGCACTACTACGGGGAATTCGAAACGGTCGCCAAAGTTTGCGAACCGCGGCGCCGAAGGCCGTATCTGCAGCGGAATACGAGCGGTCAAGGTTGATTCGCCGCCGCCAAATCGTGCAGCGCCATCAGAAGCAACTGCCATGACCCGATAGCGGGTGAGGTTGTCGGGCAAGTCGAACTTCACGTTCGCCACACCTTGCGCGTCGGTGCGCACCGTCGGAGAAAACAGTGCCAACGCATCAAAATTAGTGCGCTCCTGAATACCTTGAGCCGTCTCTCGCGACGCGGGTTTATACGAATCGCGCTTCAACCACGCGGCGTCTGCGGACAGGAAACGAGACTGCTCTTCGGCCAGACCGGTCCCACCCCCGGTAGCGCCAACTGTCGACGGCGTCGATGCGCGATTCTTGACGCCGAATACGTCTGGGTTGGCGAGTACCAGCGTGTTGCGCAAGTAGTCAACAAAACGATCTTCGGATCGCTGCGCATAGAACGCAGCAATCGGGTCAGCCAACTTGTAACCCGTCAACGAGAGAATCGCCTCGTCCACAACCACCACCGCGACATCCGCATTACCCACTGCGGTTCCGTTGGCTTGTGTCACCTGCACGTCCACCGTGCCACTCGCTCCAGGGGTAGTCACGCGATCACGCGCAACGGCAGTGACCTTCAACGTCTGGTCCACCGGCTGCACTCTGAGGTCAATCTGTGCGGCCGCGAACGCGGGGCGTTTGGGCAGGCGAGAATCGGCTTTGCCATCGTTGCCAACGCGGGGCGTGCTACCAGCCAAATCGATCTGCACGTTCACGCCACGAACCTGTTCGTTGGTGATCGCCACTTTCAAGAGCGCCGAACCGTTCTCTAGTTTGAACCGCTGCGTCGTGGTTGCGTTGTTCGCAGAGATGGTCGCGAGCCCCTCTGCAGCTGCAAACGGAGCAATAATCAGCAGTTCAGCGGTTTCGCCGGGTCGGTACTGTTCTTGGTTCGGCACCACGGTTGCGGATTCTTGTGTCACTTCACGGCTTGGAATCGCTTCAGCTCCGCTCACCCAGCGGGTGAACTCGCTGCGGTTCTTGCCGCCGTCGTCGTCCGTCACCACCGCCGAAATTTTGTATTGGCCGCCAATTCCCGCATCGACGGAGCATGAAACTGGTTTCGCCGACGATTTGATTTCGCAGCGTTTCTGATCGACCTCAACCTCTTTCCATTCACCATTTTCGAATCGCGAAACAATGCGCGACGCGGTAACGGTAAAAGCGCGACCAACAACCACCTCGCCATCAATATCCGTGACGATGGCTTCAATGTCGAGTGGCTTACCTTCGCGCACAAACTGGCGAGTGCTGCGCAACCCCACATACAGCTTCGAGGGATGCACCAACAGCTCGAGATTCGAACCAAACATCTGCCGGTTCACATCTTCCAGGGCCGCATTCGCAGACACCGTGACGGGAAGATCCGGTTTTTCGCCGTCGAAATTCAATTCGAGAAAGTGCGTTCCATTCGAGTCAGTCTTGCCTGCATAGGTGGCGTTATTCAGCTTTCTTTCGGGAAAGCAACACCCTTGGCTGCGGTCGCTGAATTCGAACGAATCGGCTGACCAACGTCGCCCAGCTAAACGACCCCGCCCGTAGTCCTGCATCCAATACGGCCGCGCTTCACCAAAAGTGAACTGCGACCGGTTCGGAGGTGTGTACGAACCCGCGCTCGTGGTCACCTGCCACGTCACCGGCGCGTTCGGTAATACACCGCCGGAAAAATACGATCCGGTTGCCGCGACAGTCAACGGGCTCGTCATGAGGTGCGGGCCCGCCGATTCGGCACGGGTTACAACCTCAAATTCAGGTCGTCGAAATTCTTGGATTTGAAACTCGGCCGGAGCACTCGCACCGAGCCCGCCATCATTCACACTGGCTTGAAAATACGCTGCGCCCAACGCCGCTCCATTGAGAATGTCGAAACTCACGTCGAACGCACTGGAATCGCTGAGGGTCACCTCGCCGTGCGCCAATTCAGTACCAAAGGAGTCGTGTGCAGACCAGGTAGCGGTCTTAGCGGCGGCAAGTGGCTTGACCGCAATGTCGGTTCCGTAGGTGCGCCGAAACCATCCTTTGATGTGGACCTTTTCTCCCGGTCGATACATCCCTCGATCATTGAACGCGAACCCATTCACTGAATCGGTGAGCTTCCATGCCTGCCACTCACCGAGCCAATCGGCGGGGAGCAAAGCAACATCGGTGCCCTTGGTCGCAGTGATGTAACGGGTCTTGGTGAGCTTCACTCTGGCCAAACCATCGTTGTCAGTGTCTGCGGCATTGTTCGTAGTCGCGAGGCGAATTCGAACTCCTGGCAACGGTGCACCATCTTGGAGATTCGTAGCCCAAGCAATCAGTTCATTGCGGGTCGCCATCGCATCCACCGCGATCGCGGTGGCTTGCACCCAGACGAACGTCGGTCGATTCTGATGCCTCAGATCATCCTTCTTCGAAAACGTGCGGGTCGGCGATGCAACGACTACCACATGGCCAGTTGCCCCGCGAAGATCCGCCGCGAGGTCCACCACCGTTTCCGTGATCGAACGCCCGCCGCCATCGACAGTCACGGTGGTCGAAGATGCGCGGGGCCAATCAAAGCGCGGTACCGACTCGCCGTCCCATCGGTTACGGAAGCGTTCGTATTCAATCCACTGCGACGGGTCCACCCGGTATACGTCAACCTTGAGGGTTTCGTGCCCAACCGATGTCACTGCGACCGACGGGCGCTCGGCATACGGGTCGGTGGTAATCAAAGGACGAGCAAATTGCAGGAGTGCTGGTGTTGGCTCGCCGACTTTGAACGATTTCGTTTCATCCTTGCCGAGTGTCTGGCCGAATTGATCGCGCAACGAGGCAGGGATCACGACGCGATACGTAGTATTCGCCTTTGTTGCGCCGTTGATGGTCAACGAATCCCCAGACACTCCGATCGAAGCGTCAAGCTTCGGGTCGATCTTGATGGTCTTGGCGTCAAAGTCCTTCGCGTCCAGCGCGTTGTTAAATGTGAACATGATCGGTTGGTTCGCACGACAGACATCGAAATAGCCGCAATCGGCTTTGGTGATCTTCAGCGCCGAATAAGCACGCGCGCGGTGAGTCACTGATTTAGCCGTCGTGCGCGGACCTTCGGCCGAGGGCGTGCCTTTATCGATCGAAATCGAAAGTGCTGCACCCTTTTTCAACGCTGCAACCGGCCGAAACGCGATCCAGCGCCCGGGCTGCGCATCCTTCGCGATCTGCTGCACGCTGCCCGACGGCGCATCTTCACCTATGCGTTCCGCGATAGTTCGATTATTGCCTACATGGGCATCAGCGTCGATCTCCGCTTGAGTAGCTAAGCGAACCGCCACCGTCTTGCCATCTGCTTTCAATGTGATCGTCTTGATAACTTCCTTGGGTTCGATGCGCTGATCGAAGGTTGCGATGAACACCTGAGTGAGCCCAACGGTTTGGTCCGCCGGCGCGAATCGCTCAACGCGCGGTGGCGGCGTTTGGAATGTCCACCGCACCGTTTCCTTCAATGCGCTACCAGTTTGCGACTTGGTTCCTGCGGGTACCTCGACGGCGTACTTCGTGGCCATCGGCAAACGATCCACATTGCCTTCGAATTCGAAACGCAGGGTCCGAGTGCCGATCCATCGCCAACGCCCATTCATCGCGGGCTTGACCTTTACCGGCACGGCGGCTTGATCGAGTTGCGCAAGCGTGCCGAGCGGCACCATGGGATGGTTAAACGTGACAGTCAAATCGGCGGCGAGATCGACATCGCCCGTTGGTTGATAGCGCAGCACCTGCAGCGGACCGTCGGGAGTGGGTTGCACTGGCGGTTTCACGACACCACCAAATGGCTTATCGATCGTCGATCCAACCCGCGGCCGAGGAATCGACTCCGTCGGACGTTTGAACGGCACCGAGTCCTTGCCACCTTTGAACGGTGGCAGGCGATCGATTACGGCCGCAATAGCAGTGTCCTCGAGCCCCGTACCCTGAACGAATGCTGCCGACTGCGCCGAAAACGAAGCGGGCTTGCCTGTGCTGAGGGCAATCTCGAACGGGCCGGAGTTTCGGCCGCTGCGATCAACCGGTGCCACTGGTGTGGATTTCGCCTTCTGCTTCGATGAGTGCCCTCCACCGCTACACGCACTCACCACAATCCCCACCGCGAGGCCGGCCGAAACCCACTTCACGAACTGTTTCGAACCCATCGCAGTTTCCTCACCGTCGCCAGAACCAACACCCTGCCCGATACGACGCCCTGATGTGGTGAAAAGTTCGCCCACCAACAAAGTTCTTGAATGACTGCCCATATTGCCTGGCCGCAGTCCGCGCTGATACTTTCGCTCTCTGTGGTGGTGGGCGATGGGTCCGCTCCGCGATTGTCGGCACTCGGAGGCATCATGAAGATCAACATTCGCCGCGGCGCAGCACTCGCCGTCGCCACCGGCCTCATCGTCGCAGCGGCGGGCACCGACCCCTCGGCAGCCCAGCGACGAAGTTCCCAGGTCACGAGCAGAGCCGACCGCGCTTTTTACATACTCCCTCCTGGCAACTACGGCGGATTTCCCACCACCGACGAGTCAACCGACCAACTGGCGCTCTACGACGGCTTGACCCCGCTGCGCGGCAACGTCACCGACACAGACATCGAAAACCACTTCATACGCGAAGACTTCAAGCCAGTGGGTGCCACTCGCGAAGAAGTCACTGGGCGCGCCGGGGTCACGATCCTCTACGACGAATATGGCGTAGCCCATGTGAAAGGCAAGACTCGAGACGACGTTTCGTTCGGTGCCGGTTGGGTCACTGCGCGCGACCGGATGCTGTTATTGCAACTCGGGAGAGGTCCAGCCCGTGTCGCCGTCGCAGACGTTCCCGGGATTAACGCGTTCGGCTTAGTTACCAGCGCCCAGTCCTTCGTCCCGAGTGCAGCAACGGAACAACTCCTGACCGATCAGGTAGCACTCATCCTGTCGACGTACGGCGAAAAGGGTCGACAAATCATCGCCGATGCGCAAGCCGAAGCCGACGGCATCAACGCGTACATGGGCGCGCACAACATCACCGATACGCCGGTCACGGTGAACGATGTCATCTCAGTAGCGGCGTTCATCGGTTCCATTTTCGGAGCGGGCGGTGGCTCCGAAGCCTCCAATGCTGACTTCCTTGCCAAACTGCAAAACCAGATGGGCGCCGTTGATGGACGCAAGGCGTGGGAGGACGCCATGATGCTCGATGACCCTGAAGCGCCCACCACTACCAACAAACGATTCAACTACGGGTGGCGCACCGGGGGCGCGGTGACCGGTTCGGTTGTCATCGACGAAGGTTCGATCGTTTCGCTCAATCCACGCCATCCGGGTGTCGGCGCATCGAGTAGCGAAGCAACGGTTATAGACACACCGCAAGGTGAATCGTCGACCTATCCCGCCGCCGGGCCTGTCCCTCACAAGCAAGCATCCAACTTCTTGGTCGTCAATCCTTCACGCTCCGACACCAAGAACAGTCTCGCGGTGATGGGGCCGCAACTCGGCTACTACTACCCAGAGATCGTGCAACAGATTCACTTGAGCGGTCCCGGTATTGAAGCCCAAGGTATTGCAGTGCCAGGTATGGCCATGTACCTCCTGATTGGTCGCACGCCTGACTATGCATGGAGTCTCACCTCCGCAAACCACGACGTGCGTGACGTATTCGTTGAGCAACTGTGCAACCCTGATGGCAGCGCGCCGACGCGGCAGTCACAGCACTACATGTTCAAGGGCACGTGCACACCGTTCGAAATATTCAATGCAGGGCTCCTGAATGGCACTGCCCTGGTCTACCCAGTGTCTGTACACGGCCCAATGATTGGTACAGCAACGGTCAACGGCCAACCCATCGCTTTGACCCGCAAGCGTTCCACATTTGGTCGCGACGGCTTGAACCTCGCGGCGCTGAAAGACATGACCGAAGGCAAAGCCGACACTCCGGAAAACTTCTTCAAGGCCGCCAACCAATTCGGCTTTACGTTCAACTGGGGCTACGCATCGCGCGAAACGACTGCGTATTTCTCCTCAGGGCTTTTGCCTCGCCGAGCAGCCGGGCTCGACCGCCGACTTCCTACGCTCGGAACTGGCGAGTACGAATGGAACGGTTACTTGAGCCGCAACGAACACCCGCACGACGTGGGTGGACCCGATGGTTTGTTGCTGAACTGGAACAACCGATCAGCACCCGGATTCATGCACGGTGACGACGCACCATTTGGATCAGTGCACCGCGTTGAACTCTTCGACAAGTATCGAAGCAAGGTGACGCTCGCTCAAAACGTGGGAGTCATGAACCGTGCGGCAACTGAAGACAACCGATCGTTGGTATGGCCCATCGTGAGCGAAGTGCTTCGCGGCAGTGCCGCACCAAACGAACTTGATGCGAAAGTAGTGCGGCTACTCGATCGGTGGGTGAAGCGCGATGCCCCGCGCCTCGACGCCGACGAAAGCGGCCAGTACGACGAAGCTGGCCCGACAGTAATGGACTCATTGTGGGGGCCGATCGCTGATGCGGTGATGCGACCTCAGTATGGCAACCTCACGAGCGACCTCAACGGGATCCGCGGGCTGGGCGGACTGAGCGGTGAATCGTTCGTCGACAAAGACCTCCGCACGTTGTTGGGCAAGCCAGTGAAGGGCAAATTCAAGCTGCAGTACTGCGGCAACGGTTCACTCGATGCATGTCGAGCGTCGTTGTGGGCTGCAATCGACCGGGTTGCGGCCGAACTTGCCGTTGCGCAGGGCACGACTGATCCTGGTCGCTGGCGCAGCACCGCGTCGCGCACTGGTTTCACGCCAGGGTTAATCACCAACACGATGCGCACAACCAACCGCCCAACGTTTCAACAAGTGTTGGAATTCGACAGAACCCAAAAACGCCGTCGACGCTGAACGCACGCGGGCGATGCGCTGATGTCGAAACGATCAGCACATCGCCGTGCGAAGACGCGCAACAAGCCGATTGACAGAGAAGGAATCTTCTTCAGCTTCGAGGCTTGATCCCACCAGCTGCAGTTTCTACGCAAGGAGTCGCGGTTGCGCGATGTCGGTGTTGTCAACGATGACATCGACGAATGCACGTGGACTGACCTCCGCGATGTAAAGCAGCTCGCCCACGAGATAGCGGTCGCGATGAAGCTTTTCGGCGCCTTCTACGTCGCCAACCACTCCCGCGTCGCGTCCGACCCCTCGCGTCACCGACAGCTCCGGGTCGATGTCGATCCATATTCTGAAATCCCAATAGTCGTTAAATTCCGGGCGGAGAGCAAATACACCATCCACCACAAGAATCCCGTTCTCCGGCATCGACGATCTGATCGCAGAATGATCAATCTGGGTCAGCGGATCAATGCTGCACAGCGCGACATTTCCATCAGCGGACGCGCCGGATGGCTCCAGCAACAACCGGTACGTCGCCTCGCTATCGAACGCATTCCGGTAATAGCCCTCGCCGGACTCTCGGTCGTAGAGATGCCGGTCGCTCCAAGGACGTTTGAAGTCATCGAGTGACGCTCTAAACACCGGGCGGCCGCGCAGGGCAAGTCCGCGCGCGAGTTCATGCCCGAGACTCGTCTTACCCGAGGCTGTAAATCCATCGATCGCGACACGAAGTCGATGGCCACCTAGCACGTCGATCATCGCAACAATCTGGTCCAACACGGCACCGCGCACGGGTCCCGGCACCGGAGGCACGGCTTGAAACCAGGTTGATACGGAATACTCAACCGACGCGGTACCAGCCATCACCAATGATCGCGCTGCAAAAGCTACGCGCAGCTACATTCGGTGAGCGCTGATCGCGGATTCGACGAGACGCAAGGTTCCTTCGACGTCGCCGAGAACGACGCGAATCCTGTGAGCGTTTGTGCGCGTGTCAAGGAAATCCATGAACCTGTCGTGCAGCTCTACGAGCTCTTGAATTCCGCCCGATCGCTCGATGAGATGTTGCGCATCTCGGTGCTGCTGGTTCTCAGGCGAAGCGCTACGCGACTCGAACGCCCGGATCGCGTCGTCGCGATCCACGATGAGGGCAATCTCTATGAACCGCGATCTGGTCTGGTCGGCCACCGCTTCCAATTCCAGAATAAAGGTGTCGCGCACAAGTAACTGCGGGACGATGACATCGTGACCATGTCCGAGATGGGTGGTTGCCATCGCAACTGCGAGCACGCGGGCCGCGAGCCCGGATTCGTGAGGTTGATCGATCCAAGCGCCGAGAGCGCTTCGTACAGCATCCACGTCCAAGTTCAACGCAAGCGGGCGATTGGCCGCAAGACTCCTTGCCATCGTTGACTTGCCGCTGGCTGGGGGCCCGTTCAGCAGGATGATATGAGGCACAGCTACAACGTAGAGCGAACGTAGTTGGCATCAACCAAATTGCCGCCCGCCATTCATCAACACGACTCAAAACCACATTTTTTCGGTCTAGCCGAGCCTCAAACACGGTTGAAGAAACACAAGGTCGATCAAACTCAGAGACGGTTGGCGCTCGGTCGAGTCTGGCAAGACAACGACCTCATCGCTGATCATGGCGACGGATCTCCGCTATCACCCGATGGGTTCACACAAGGGTTCAAACGAATTGCTATCGGTGCAGGACTCGACCCGAAGATGAGATTGCACGATGTCCGTCACGGCGTCGCAACGATGATGCTCCAAGAAGATGTCCACATGGCGATAGCCGGTACAGTGCTCGGCCACGCCGATCCTGCCTTCACGATGCGGACCTATCAACACATCACCGACGGCATGAGCGACAGTGCAGCGAGTGCTATCGGGAACGCCTTTACCCGTTCAAACTGATCGTGTCCGGCTGGGTTCGTTAGCAAATGATCAGTTTCGGAACCGGAAACAAACGACCAGGGCATAAAAGCCCTGGTCAAGTGGTGGGCCGCCCGGGACTCGAACCCGGAACCTGCGGATTAAAAGTCCGACGCGCTAACCAATTGCGCTAGCAGCCCTAGTGCTGTGATCTTACGTGGCATCAACGTCGATACCCGCACGAATACCAAACTTCGAATACCTACAGACACCAACCCGTCTCAACAGTTGTCGGCGACCCACTTCGTGATCGGACTGCGAGCTTTTGCCGCGGCCACGAAATCATCGGTTTCGACCAACACCTTTACCTCGGCCACGGCGGGCTGTATCGCGCTCGGCAATTCCTTGTTGAGCTTTTCGAGACCATCGAGATACTGAGCCTTTGCGTCAGCGAGCGCCTTCGCGAAACTGACCGGATCGCTGGGGTCAGCGGCTTTGATCTTGGCCGCAGCCGAATCGAGTGGACCAAACAGATCACATGCAACCGGCGTCTTGTTGGGGCCAAGTCGTTGCCCGGGAGATCCCTTCGAACCCTCTGAACATGCCCCGATAACCAACGTCAGCACAAGCGCCAATACCGCGCCCCGAATCGCGCCGACATCGCCATCAATCATTCGTTTCGACATCGGTTTCGACCGTAGTCGCTACCCGTGGCGTTGACGGAACACCAACACATGCCACTTGACCGTCACACGTGGAGCGAATATCTCGGTATTCGACCCGAGTGAACTACTCAGTCGTTTGCTACGCTCCGCCAGTCTTCTTGGGAGACATCTAGCCCCCATCGTCTAGTGGCCTAGGACACCGCCCTGTCAAGGCGGAGGCCGCGGGTTCAAGTCCCGTCTGGACCGCTCCGTGGCGGGCATTTGCCCGCCACACCCGGCCGGGTAGCTCAGTTGGCAGAGCGCACGCCTGAAAAGCGTGAGGTCACCGGATCGACGCCGGTCCCGGCCACTTGTATATGGGGGCTACTCCGTCCGCCCCAACGAGTGTCGTGTCACTCATATCGCTCCTCCGTCGCTCCTGAGCTGCCATCGCCACCGCGAACCCTCGCGTACCGGCTAATTCGTCCGCCCCAACGAGTGTCGTGTCACTCATATCGCTCTTCTGTCCGCCCCAGCAGTGTGGTTGACCTTCTTACACGTCGTGTGCAATTCTGTGCGTATGCCTCGTATTCGTACCTCTCATTTGCCGGCGCTGCTCGTAGCCGGAGTGCTCCTACTTTCCGCCTGCGGATCCAGCGACACAACGCCCGCAAAAGCGACAACGACCAAAGCACCAGAACCCACCACGACCACCCTGCCGGGCCGCTGCGATTGGGAATTCAATACCGCTTCGTATTGGGCCAAAAACCCACCCGTAAAGCCCGATGATGAAGTACAACACATGGGCAACGAGCACGGCGCGCAACCGTGGGCTCCGCTCACCGACACCAGCAAATGCGACACCTTGCGCAGCGAACTTGCGACCATGGACGATGTCATGGCGAAATTCCCAACCGCACAAGATGCGCTTGACTTCGGTTGCTACAGAGCGACGGTCTACGTCGCTGGCATCGCCGCGCACTACGTGTGCATCAAGCACATTTCCGGCACGCCGGATACCGAGAAACCATTGATGCTGCTCTACGGCGGTAGCGAACCGACCGCGCCCATCGTTGGGCTCAGCTACATGATGTTCACGAAAGAATCACCAAACACCGCATCCGACTCTGCGCTCTGGGCAAAGTACATGCCGTGGCATTACCACGAAGGTCTTTGCACCGACCCCAAGACCGGTCTCGTGATTGGTGGCGACCACACCCCCAAGGATGTATGTGAAGCACGCGGTGGCAAGGTCGGCGGTCAAACCGGTTGGATGGGTCACTACTGGCCGAAGAATTGCCCGAGCCCTGATGGCGTGTTCTCCGCCGATAACCCCCGTTTGGACTGGGAAGTCGCCAAATACAATGACGACCCGACCAACGCCAAGAACACCAAAGCTCTGCTTGCAGCACCATGCCAAGGTTCAAAGATGGTGATCGAACCTGCCGGTGATGACCGCTTCGGTAAGCCGCAGGGCATGAGCGACCGTGCTCAACTTGATGGCGAATCGCACGACGACCACGGAAGCCACAGTGACGATGCCGCGCATGGCGACGAGGGCCACGACGAAAGCTGATCGGGTGCGCGCTCCGCTGGAAACTTGCACCAGCGGAGCACACCACTCACCGCACAGTTCAGGGACCGCCCAGTCCGAACTGCGCATGTACGGCTAGAGAACTTGGCGTTCTTCGACCTCGGCCAAAAAGGCTCGGATTTCGCTGGCCCGGAAACGGCGATGACCGCCGAGCGTGCGAATTGCTGAGATTTTTCCTGCTCGTGCCCAACGGGTCACGGTCTTGGGGTTGACGCGAAACATCGCGGCAACCTCCGAAGGGGTCAAGAGTGCATCGTCGTCGTATGACTGGTTTTCGGTTCTGGTCACTGGGCTGTCCTTTTTCTGGCGGTCCGATGGTGGCTTGCGTCACACGCCCGGAGCGAACTAGGTCGCTTGGCTCATAGTAACCGGTAATCGGGTAAAGGGTGCGAGGTGGACACAAAGAATTTTGCGGGCATCTACTGTGTCACCAATGTCTCGAATTATCGCGGTAGCAAATCAAAAGGGTGGCGTCGCCAAAACCACCACCACACACACCCTGGGTATCGCCTTGTCCCGCCTTGGCGAACGGGTATTGCTCGTCGATCTTGATCCTCAGGGCTGTCTGAGTTTTTCGCTCGGCCTCGACCCCGACGCACTCGAGCTATCACTGCACAACGTGCTCACGGGAAAGCACGCAGCCCACGACATTCTGATCAAGCTGGACGACGTGAGCGTGTTGCCCACCAACATCGACCTCGCGGGCGCGGAAATGGCGCTGCTCACCCGAACTGGGCGCGAACACACGCTCGCCAAAGCACTGACGCCATTCGCCGAGGAATTCGACACCATTCTCATTGACTGCGCTCCAACACTCGGCGTGCTCACGGTCAATGGGCTCACAGCAGCACAAGAAGTGCTCATCCCACTCCAGTGCGAAGCCCTGTCTCATCGCGGCGTCGCGCAACTACTCGACACCATCAACGACGTACGCGAATACACCAATGACAAGCTCACTGTTCGGGGGGCAATCGCGACCATGTTCGACAGTCGCACACGCCACGCTCGAGAGGTCATTGAAGATGTGCGCGAACGCTTTGGCATTGAGGTGCTCGATCCCCCGATCCCGAAAAGTGTGCGGTTCGCTGAAGCGCCGTCGCAAGGGATCACGATCCTCGATCACGCGCCCAAGTCGCCGGGCGCCCTTGCGTATCAACAAATCGCTGCGGTACTGCACGCCGATCGTCGCTAACGCGTCACGCCCGACGGCGTATCAGTTTGCGGAAATGTGCACTGCGCCCGACCCGCCGTGCACAGTGCCGATCTCGTACGCCGCGTGTCCATAACTATGGATCGCATCAATCGTTTCGACCGATGACGCCGCGGGAACAATCGCAACCATCCCGATTCCAAGGTTGAACACATGCTGCATTTCGTCAGTGCTGATCGACCCCGCGTGTTGAATCTCCGAAAAAATCCGCGGCTCCGGCCAACTGCCTCGCTTTAGCACCGCATCGCAATCGTGCGGCAAGACACGATCAATATTTCCTGGGAGCCCACCGCCAGTGATATGCGAGAACGCGTGCACTGGAACTTCACGTTGCAACGCGTTCATCGCCTTGGCGTAAATCACACTCGGTAACAAGAGTTCATACCCGAGCGAACGCTCAGCACCAGGCCATGCAGGATCGTCGAGAGATCGACCCGCATGTTCGAGGAGTGCACGGCGCGCCAATGAATAGCCATTGCTGCGTAGACCGGGGCTCGCGAATCCGATCACGACATCGCCGACGGCAACGTCTCGCGGCAACACTTCGCTGCGCTCAACCACACCAACGCAGAATCCAACCATGTCAAAATCACCGACATGCATCAGGCCAGGATGCTCCGACATTTCTCCACCAAGGAGTGCACAACCGGCATCACGACAACCCTGCGCGACCCCTGCAACGAGCTGTTCCATCTCTTCGGGAACCACCCGCCCGGTTGAGATGTAGTCCAAAAAAAACAATGGTTCCGCGCCCTGCACCGCCACATCATCAGCCGACATCGCAACCAAGTCGATGCCTATCGTGTCGAGGCATCCGAGCTGTTGCGCGATGAAAGATTTTGTGCCAACCCCGTCGGTCGACGACACAAGCAACGGCTGCTGATACCGGCCCCAATCGACGGCAAACAACCCACCAAATCCGCCAATATCACCAACAACTTCTTTGCGGTACGTCGACTGCACATGACCCTTGATGAACTGAACGGCCTTATCGCCCGCGGCAATATCGACCCCTGCATCGGCGTAGGTCAGTGGGGTTACGTTGGCTTCAGAACTCATGCGCTCGTGGAGGAATTGTCATCAAGCAGCAACGTATCGCCGCCATCTTCCAACACAAACTTCGTATCGAATTCCGGCACTGCAACTGGATACACCCCGCTGAAACAGGCCGAACAAAAGGATTCTGGCGATGCACCGGTGGCCGCAAGCAAGCGATCCAGCTCGAGATAGGCGAGCGAATCGACGCCGAGATAGTCGGCGATCTCGCCAACTTCCATATCCGCGGCAAGCAAGTCGCTGCGTTTACCCGTGTCGAGGCCGTAAAAGCATGGCCAACGATACGGTGGAGACGAAACCCGGAAGTGCACTTCGGTCGCGCCAGCTTCACGAAGCAGCGAAATGATTTGACGAGTTGTGGTGCCGCGCACAATCGAGTCGTCGACAACAACCAGTCGTTTGCCTCGGATGTTCGCGTCGATTGTGTTCAGTTTGATTCGCACACCCGCACCCCGCTGCTTTTGATCGGGATTGATAAAGGTGCGTCCAACATAACGGTTCTTCACAAAACCATCGCCGTAGGGGATTCCGCTTTCGTGCGCGAAACCCTGCGCAGCTGGCCCGCCCGATTCTGGCACCGGCATCACCATGTCGGCATCAACTGGGGCTTGACGAGCGAGTTCTTGACCCATGCGTTGACGGGCTCCGTGCACACTTTTGCCGTAGAGATTCGTATCAGGGCGGGCAATGTAGACAAACTCGAACACGCACAGCTTCGGGTTCGGTTCGGCGTAACGAATCGAACGCAGCCCACTCGCGTCGATCGCAACTAGCTCTCCAGGCTCGACCTCACGGATGAAGTGCGCGCCCACGATGTCGAGCGCCGACGTTTCACTCGCAAGTACCCAACCGCCATCAACCCGCCCCAACACCAACGGCCGAATGCCGTGCGGATCACGCACCCCGAATACGTGCGCTTCATCGGCAAGCACAAGGGAAAA
Organism: Actinomycetota bacterium; assembly: GCA_005773635.1. Lineage (GTDB taxonomy): Bacteria > Actinomycetota > Acidimicrobiia > IMCC26256 > PALSA-610 > F1-120-MAGs023. Next base: position 15,913 of record SXHN01000043.1, on the reverse strand, counting down.
CGCACCCTCAAGTTTCGGCAGAACTTGTATCAAGGCGGTTTCAAGATCACGGCCATCGCTGCGAAGTTCGCGCTTGTAGTGCTTGGCGATCATCTCGCCGATGAGTTCGGAATCGCTGGTGGAGTCGAGGTGTACCGGATCAGTGTCGAGCAAACCGGGAAGCTGGCCGAGCTCCACCGAAAGCTCTCCAGTATTCGTCAGGTTGCCGTTGTGCGCGATCGCGAAACCAGCTTCGCCGACCGCTCGGTAAATCGGTTGGGCATTGCGCCAATGGCTTGAACCAGTGGTCGAATATCGAACGTGGCCGATCGCGAGGTGACCTTCAAGCGGCGCCAACGTTTGCTCGTTGAACACCTGGGTAACGAGCCCCATGTCTTTGACAACCGTGAACGTCTCGCCATCGCTGCACGCGATGCCCGCCGATTCCTGGCCACGGTGTTGTAATGCATACAGACCTAGATATGCCAGATTCGCAACCTGGTGCCCCGGTTGATAGACCCCGATCACACCACAGGCTTCTCGAATATCTTCAGCCATTACCGACCCTTTGCTGCGTCTCGCAACGGCGAATGGGAACGATCACCGCACCAGTATCGCAGACCACACACTCAGTCAGTACCATCCAGGCCGTGCAAAATCATCCGCAAGAAAATCACCCAGGGTGTTGTTTGTGGTTCACTGGGCTGTCCGGAGCAGGCAAAAGTACCGTCGCCAACGTGGTTGTCGAACAACTCATCGCCCGAGGCTGCAAGGTTGAACTCCTTGACGGCGACGAAATTCGCGAACATCTCAGCAAAGGCCTCACGTTTTCCAAAGAAGATCGCGATATCAATGTGCGGCGCATTGGCTGGGTGGCGAAGGTGCTCGCTCGCAATGGCGTCATCAGCATTACCGCCGCAATCTCGCCCTACCGGTCGCTACGCGACGAACTCCGCGCCGACATCACCAACTTCGTAGAAATTCACGTGGCAACGCCATTTGCGGTGTGCGAAGACCGCGATGTGAAAGGTTTGTACGCCAAAGCCCGGGCCGGAGAGATTCCTAATTTCACTGGCCTCGACGACCCCTACGAAGCTCCACTGAACCCGGAGATACGCATCGAGACTGCGGGGCGCACCCCCGAAGAATCGGCAGCCGAAGTGCTGGCCTGGCTCGACACCAATCTGTTCTAGAACCAGCCGGGTCTAAGCGAACAGTTTGGGGATTGCTTGTGTCCAGATGGTCTTGGCCTCGCTGAGCGAGACGTCGAACGCACCGTTGATTATCAATCGATCGCCATGCGCAACGCCAAGCACGGCCACAGGTACTCCCGCGCTGGCGGCTCGAGCCGCAATCACCTCGACCTGCGATTGAACGACACCGAGCACCACCCGGTTCGCCGATTCGCTGAAGCAGGCTTCGGCCGCTGATAGTTCGGCACCAAACGGCATCTCTACCGAAAACCCCACCGAACCTGCAAAGGCCATCTCGCACAAGGTCACCGCGAGCCCACCATCGGAGCAATCATGCACAGTGTTGACCGCTCGATCGCGCACCAGAGCACGTACGAGATCATGCAACTTCGACGCGGCCTCTAGATCAGCGCGCGGCGGCCGACCCCCTACAAGCCCATGCACTACAGCGGCCCACTCGCTTCCGCCCAATTCGGCGGTAGTTGTTCCCAACACCACTATCGCGTCACCATCTCGCAACGCGATCGAAGGTGGCACATCGACTAACGAATCAATCAGGCCGACGACACCAACCGTGGGCGTGGGATGAATGTTGTCGCCCCGGCTCTCGTTGTAGAAGCTGACGTTGCCGCCAATCACCGGGAAGCCAAGCGCGACGCACGCCTCACTCATCCCGTCGACCACTTCGGAAAACTGCCACATCACTTCGGGATGCTCCGGGTTACCGAAATTCAAACAGTTCACCAACGCTTTAGAGGTAGCGCCCGCGCACGCAACATTTCGGGCAGCTTCCATCACGATCAACTTCGCGCCTTCACGCGGATCAAGCTTGCAGAAGCGCGCTTTGCCATCAGTGCTCAACGCCAACGCTTTGCCGCTGCCTTTGAGCCGCAACACCGAAGCGTCGCTACCCGGCCCTACGACTGTGTTCAAGAACAACTGATGGTCGTACTGACGAAAAATCCACGACTTGTCCGCGATCGTTGGTGTCGAAAGCAGGGCCAGCAGCTCCGCGCCGAGATCGGTGCCGTCGGGAAACCGCACCCGTAGTTCGCGGGCGGGATCATCGAGCTGGATCTCATCAAAGTCCGCGGGCCGAGCCAGGGGGCGCTGATACACGGGGCCGTCGCCCAAACTTCCGGCCGGAACGTCGGCGACTGGCTCAGCATCACTCGATGCAATTATTGGCACATCGCCCGGAGGCGGGGTTGGGTTCGCTCCCGGCACGCCGATTGCGTCGAAGTATCCATCGAATACGCGAAAGCGCCCGGAATCATTGACTCGGCCGACGACTGTTGCGCGAATCTCCCAACGTTCGGCGACGTCCAGCACGGCGTCGAGTTGCTCCGGCGTGACAATCGCGAGCATGCGCTCTTGGCTTTCAGAAGTGAGGAGCTCAACCGGGTTCATCCCTGGTTCGCGGCGCGCAACCCGCGCCACATCAAGGTCCATCCCCATGCCACCCTTCGCGGCAGTTTCGCTCGCAGCGCAAGAAATTCCCGCCGCGCCAAGGTCTTGCACCCCCACTACCAACTTCCGTTCGTACAACTCTAAACAAGCCTCAATGAGCCGCTTTTCTTCGAACGGGTCACCCACCTGCACACTCGGACGCTTGTGTTCCGCACCGTCTTCAAACCCAGCGCTCGCGAGCACCGAAGCTCCACCGATACCGTCACGACCCGTTGCACTGCCCAGTAGAACGGCAAGGTTGCCGTCACCCGTTGCAATCGCAAGCACAAGATCGTCATGGGCGAGCAAACCGAGGCAAAAAACGTTGACCAACGGATTATCGCGATAGCAATCGTCAAAGACCGCCTCGCCACCAACGGTAGGCACCCCCACTGAGTTGCCATATCCACTAATTCCCGAAACTACGCCTTCAAAAAGGTACCGAGTGCGCGCGTCATCAAGCGCCCCAAACCGCAACGGGTCCATCAAAGCAATCGGACGCGCTCCCATAGAAAAAATGTCGCGGATAATCCCACCAACCCCGGTGGCGGCGCCTTGGTAGGGCTCAACTGCACTTGGGTGATTATGGCTTTCAATACGCACCGCAACCGCGAGCCCATCGCCGACATCGATTACACCCGCGCCTTCGCCTGGGCCCACCATGACCCACGGCGCGGTCGTTGGGAACCTTCTGAGGTGTGGTTTTGACGACTTATACGAACAATGCTCACTCCACATCACCGAATACATCGCGAGTTCGAGATGCGTTGGCTCTCGGCCGAGTTCACCAATCACCGCCTCGAGTTCGTCGTCGGTCATCCCTAGCTGACGGTGCAGCGGTACGGCAGTTGTTTCGGTCATCGATTTCGGAGCCTATCGGCGATTTGACGAGCCAACGCAAGCCAAGCGCCGAAACAAAAGGCGCTATCGTCACGCCAGCATTTCACTCAAAAAGCGAGGTTGTTGGTGGCGAAAAAAGGTCCAAAAAACATGACCGATGATCACAAAGCGGCGCTCGCCGCGGGGCGAGCGCAGGGCCGAGCAATTGGCGAATATCTCGATGCTGTCGCCGCACACAAACCAAAGCGTGGTCGTCAACGCACGCAAGAAACTGTCGAGCGCCAAATGCAAGAAACCGAAGCCGCTGCGCGCAGCGCCACTGGAACCACGCGAGTAGAACTCGCGCAACTGAAACGCAATCTTGAAGTTGAACTCGCAGGAATGCAGGCGCAGGTAAATCTCGATACCCTCGAAGCTGCATTCGTCAAGCACGCCGCAGCGTACGCGACACGCAAAGAAATCAGCTACGCGGCATTTCGTGAAGTCGGCGTCACGGCAGATGTGCTCGATCGCGCCGGGATCAAACGGTAAGTGCACACGCGTGCACCGCTCGGTCAACCTGTCGAGTCAACCTGCCTGGTCGAATTGCGCCTCAACTGCTCGAAGATGCCCGACGCGCCGGTCGCAGTCAACGCCAAGTCCTTCAGCCTCGATGAGATTGAGTTCTCGTTCATACGGCATCAACAAACGCACCACATTGTGCGTACGCTCGCTTCGAATCGCCGAACGGTGACCGTCGCGAAACTTCAGCACCCCGCGGCCAACTACGTACGCACCTAGCCCCGCCGCTGAACTTGCAATGTATAGACCAATTCCGGTCATCTGATGGTGCCCCCTCGACTCCGCGCCTTGACGATACGGAATTCACAACCACAACACAACGGGGGTATTTCCCACATTTGGGAAAGAACCCTGCTTGCACCTCGTAGTACGGCAACTACCTCAATTACAACATCAACAACAATCGTCAGCGAGTCGCTGTAATCAGCGCGTGCCGCAACAACGACCCAAGTAACGCCGCCCCGTCGATCGAACCCAACACGGACTCGCAGGCACGCTCGGGATGAGGCATCAAACCGACCACGTTGCCTGTGTCGTTACAAATTCCGGCAATGTCGTCGAGACTGCCGTTTGGGTTTTCGAGGTATCGCAACACAATGCGATCATCGCCGCGGAGTTGCTCGAGCGTGGCGGCGTCGCACGTGTAGTTACCTTCGAAATGATTGATGGGAATCCGCAATTCTGCACCCAACTCGATATCCGCAGTCAGCACGCTGCGTTGCGAAGCAACAACCAACGTCGACATCTCACAGCGAAACTTCATACCGGCATTTTTCTGCAGCGCGCCGGGCAGCATCGCCGCTTCGCACAGAATCTGGAAGCCGTTGCAAATACCGACGACGGGTCCGCCGGCCTCGGCGAACTCCTGCAATGCGTTCATCACGGGCGAAAACCGAGCAATTGCGCCGGTGCGCAAATAGTCGCCGTGGGCAAAACCTCCGGGCACAATCACTGCGTCGACACTGATGGGAGAACTCTCGCGGTGCCATAACAACTCCGCGGACGCGCCCAGCACTTCGCAAGCATGGACCGCGTCAAGCTCACAATTCGTTCCGGGAAACTGGATCACACCGATTCGCGCGCTCACGGAGCCGCCAACTGCGAGATCGCGACCTCGTAGGCCTCAATCACGGGGTTTGCCAGGATGCGTTCGCACATCTCGGACACTTGGATGTGTGCCGATGTCACGTCCGCCGCTTCCACAACCAATCGAATGCTGCGAGCGATCTTGAGTTCGGTCACATTCGTGTAGCCCAGGGCTGGGAGCGCGCGTTCGACTGTGGCGCCCTGCGGGTCGGCCACGCCCGGAAGGTGAGAAATCTCAATGCGTGCTGCGTATCGGGCCATCAAACATCCTTCAAGTGGGTCAGTCGCCGGATTGGTACCAGTCAGCAAAACTCAAGCCGGTAATCATGTCGTACGCCTCGATGTATTTCGCACGCGTATTGGCAATCACTTCGGCAGTCATTGGCGGCGCAGGCGGTTCTTTATTCCATCCCGTCGCGGCCATGTGATCGCGTACGTACTGCTTGTCGAAGCTTGGGGGCGACGAGCCCACCACGTAAGAGTCGGCGGGCCAATAACGCGACGAATCGGGCGTCATGCATTCGTCGATCAACACAATGTCGCCGTCAAGCATCCCGAATTCAAACTTCGTATCGGCAAGAATGAGGCCTCGAGTGCTCGCGTGAGCGGCACCCAGCTCATAGAGCGCGAGCGACAGATCGCGGACCCGGTCATGGGTGGCTCTGCCGACAAGATCGACTGCTTCACTCGGCGACAACGCGACATCATGGCCTGCATCGGCCTTGGTGCTGGGCGTGAACATGGGCGCTTCTAACGCCTCGGCCTCGATAAGCCCAGCAGATGCTTTCATGCCGCCGATGGTGCCGTGTTCGCGATATTCCTTCCATGCGCCACCAAAGAGATACCCGCGCACCACACACTCCATACGGATCGGTTCCGTGCGACGCACCAGCATCGCTCGTCCGGCGACATCTCCAGCAATTTCGGGAAAATCCGTAGGGTCCGACGACACCACGTGGTTGGCGATGATGTGACGAGTGCGATCAAACCAAAAGGCCGATAGACCGGTGAGAACGCGCCCCTTATCGGGGACGAGGTCGGGTAACACGACGTCAAACACCGACACCCGATCGGTGGACACCATCAACAACCGGTCGGAACTGACCTCATACAGGTCGCGAACTTTGCCAGAGTACAAGTGCCGCAGCGCGTTCTCGGTCATGACAGTGGGTTGTGCTCCAGTGCGTCGACGGCATCGAATGTGCGTTGCACATTACGCAATGCATGCGTGAGATCGAAACAGGCATCAAGCTGTTCGGAGCCCATGGAGGCCATGACCTCAGCATCGGCTTCGAGCAACTCACGAAACATGCTCCGGGTCTCCCATGCCCGCATGGCATTACGCTGCACCATCCGGTATGCGTCGTCGCGCGGCACGCCAGATTCCACAAGCGATAACAAAACGGGTTGGCTAAACACCAAGCCGTAACTGGAGTTCAGATTTTCGATCATGCGCTCCGGGTAGACCCGCATACCTTCGATAATGCGCGTGGCTTGCTTCAACACATAGAACGCCAATAGCAACGAATCCGCGAGTACTACCCGTTCCGCGCTGCTATGTGAAATATCGCGTTCGTGCCATAGGGCAACGTCTTCCATGCCCACTACAAGGTTTCCTCGCAAGACACGAGCGAGCCCACACAGTTGTTCACTTTTGATCGGGTTCCGTTTGTGCGGCATCGCGCTCGAACCCTTTTGTTTGCCTTCGCGAAATGGTTCCTCGGCTTCGCGCACTTCAGTGCGTTGTAGGTGACGCATTTCTAGACCGATGGCTTCGCAGGTGGTGCCGATTGCGGCGCATACATAGAGAAGTTCGGCGTGGCGATCGCGAGCGAGCACCTGGGTGGCGGGCACGGGCGACAGGCCGAGCTGTTCGCATACAAATTGTTCGATACTCGGGTCGATGTTGCTATAGGTGCCCACCGCGCCGCTGAGTTTGCCGACCGCCATCACGGTACGAACACGCGCGATGCGTTCGCGATCTCGCCGCACTTGCAGCGCCCACAATGCCGGCTTCGTTCCGAACGTGGTTGGCTCCGCGTGAATCCCGTGCGTGCGACCGACGCACGGTGTGGCTTTGTGTTCTCGTGCCCGCTTAATCAAAGCGGTTTCGAGTTCGGCGGCGGCCGTAGCCAATAGATCGATTGCTTGCACCAAAAGATACGCCTGGGCCGTGTCGACCACATCAGTGGACGTGAGCCCGTAGTGCACCCACACTCCCGCCGCGCTGCCGACGCTGTCTTGCACAACATCCACAAAGGCAGCGACGTCATGATCGGTAACCCGCTCGCGTTCCAGCACGGCTTCGGAGGAGAAACTCGCTTTCGCCCGAATTTGCGCGGCATCACTTTCTGGGATCACACCGAGTTTCGCCCACGCTTCACACGCCAAAATTTCAACCTCTAGCCACGCACCGAACTTGGCTTCGTCGCTGAACAACGTCGCCATTTCTGGGAGTGAGTACCGGGGGATCATGCGAGCTGTTCCTCTCGTGGAATCAACACGAACCCTTCCGCTCGGGCCGCGTTTCGCAAACGTACGTCGAATACCGCGAACGCCTCGCAATCTAGGAACAATTCACGCGTGATCATTGCGGATGCATTCATGACTGCATTCTCGCCTGGGCTCCGATGTCGCTTCGGTAATGCATCCCAGACCACGAAATCGCGTCAACGCCCTCGTAGGCCTTGGCTTGGGCCGCGCCGATCGTGGGGCCTGTCGCAGTCACCACCAAGACCCGTCCACCGTTGGTCAAGAGTTCGGCCTCAACGCGCTCGGTTCCAGCTTGAAACACCACGACGTCTGGGATCGCGTTTGCGGCATCAATTCCGTTGATCGCGTGGCCACGAATCGGCGTTGCGGGGTAGCCATCGGCGGCAAGACACACAGCAACTGCAGCGTCGTCGCGAAACTCAATCGGAGTCTGCAACGACCCTTGCGCGGATTCGAGCAGGTGCACGAATAGATCACTCGACATGCGCCGCATCAATATTTCGCACTCCGGGTCGCCAAAGCGCACGTTGTATTCGAGAATTTTCGGACCCGCTGCGGTCAGCATCACCCCGCAAAACAACACACCCCGAAACTCGGCGTCTCGCGCCCGCATCTCGACAAGCGTCGGATGGATCGCCCGTTCCATTAATTCATCCATGAGCGCTTCGGCTGCAAACGGTACCGGCGAGTAGGCACCCATGCCGCCGGTGTTCGGCCCGATGTCTCCATCGCCAACACGCTTATGGTCCTGAGCCCACGCCATCGGAAGCGCATTCGTGCCATCGCACATCACAAAGAATGAAAGCTCAGGGCCCGTCATACCTTCTTCAATGACACAGGTGCGGCCCGCTTCGCCAAAGGCATCACCCGACAAGTACCGCTTCACCGCCGAGCGCGCCTCGCCCAGCGACTCCGTCACGACAACGCCTTTCCCCGCGGCAAGTCCGTCAGTTTTGACAACCCACAGATCCTCCAGCGTTTCAAGATACGCGAGTGCAGCCGATTCCTGTCCGGCACGGAACGTGGCGTACTTCGCGGTGGGTACGCCCGCCGCCACGAGCACATCCTTCATCCATGATTTGCTGCCTTCAAGGCGCGCCGCGCTCTTACTCGGGCCGAACACTGCACGCCCGCGCGCCCGAATTGGATCAGCGACCCCGGCGGCCAATGGATCCTCGGGCCCAACAACGACCAACGACGCGTTGACTTTGTCGGCCAGATCAGCGACCGCGGCAGGATCATGTACGTCGACCGCAATGCATTCACCGATCGTTTCCATCCCAGGGTTGCCGGGAGCACACAACACCTCATCGACGCACGATGATTCCGCGAGCTTCCACGCCAGCGCGTGCTCGCGCCCTCCTGAACCGATCAGCAAAACGCGACTCACATCAACCCCTTCCGTCAGCTCTTTTTCGGCAACACGACCGTTTGATCGCGCTCTGGCCCAACGGAAACAAAGCTCACATGCACTCCTGTGAAATCTTCGATGAACTGCACGTAGTCACGCGCCTGCGACGGAAGGTCTTCGCGCCGCTCGGCAGTTTCGATTTCACTTCCCCAACCGGGCAGCGTTTCGTATATCGGTTTCACTTTGTGCAGAATCGACTGGTGATACGGGACGTGGTCGTAGCGCTTCCCAGTGTCGTCTTCGTAGGCCACGCACACTTTGAGTTCGTCGAGCGGCGACAACACATCAAGTTTGGTAATAGCCAACTCCGTCGAGGAATTCAACCGATTCGCATGGCGCAACATCACGAGATCGAGCCAACCTGGCCGACGTTTGCGACCGGTGTTGGTTCCGAACTCGCGCCCGCGATCAACGAGGAGATCTCCGACGACATCACCTTCGAACAGCTCGGTCGGAAAGGGCCCGCTTCCAACGCGAGTGGTATACGCCTTCACGACGCCCACGATGCGCGCGATGTCTCGTGGGCCCACGCCAGCACCAGCGCACACTCCCCCGGCAATCGGGTTCGACGATGTCACGAACGGATACGTGCCATGGTCGAGATCGAGATAGGTCGCCTGCGCACCCTCGAACAGCACCCACTGTTGCGCGTCGAGCGCTTCGTGCACGATGTGAACGGTGTCGTCGATCATCGGGGCCAGCCGAGGCACCATCGACAAATAGCGATCTGCTAGGTCCTTCGGGTCAATTGGCAAGCGGTTGTAGACGCGTGTGAGCACTTGATTCTTCTCACGCAATACAAGGTCGAGCTTCTCGCGAAAGATCTTCGGATCGAGGAGGTCCTGTATTCGCAACCCAACCCGCAGTGCCTTATCGGCATAGGTCGGCCCGATTCCGCGTTTGGTGGTGCCAAGTTTGTTCTTGCCAAGATAACGCTCCGTCAGAGCATCCATCTCCTGGTGATACGGCATGATCATGTGCGCGTTGCCCGACAGACGCAACCGGCGCGTATCTACGCCACGCCCTTCGAGCATGTCCAGCTCTTTAATCAGGACAGCGGGGTCGACGACCACACCGTTTCCGATCACAGGAATCACCCAGGGATACAACGCGCCTGACGGAACAAGCTGAAGCTTGAACACTTCCTCGCCCACGATGATGGTGTGGCCAGCATTGTGGCCGCCTTGATACCGCACGCATAGCGAAGCTTCTTTTGCGAGGTAATCGGTGAACCGACCCTTGCCTTCATCGCCCCACTGCGTACCAACAATTACAGAACCCGGCATGGTTTTACCGTGCTTCCGTAAGCTCAACGAAACTAAAAGGAGTCACGTTGCGAGGATGGTAATCGGTTCGACACCGTTACCACCGATCAATTCCAAACTTCAGACGATCCGACGGTCACTTGCCCACCGGGCGAGCTCATGGCGATTCGAAAGTTGCAGCTTGCGCAACACCGCCGAGACGTGCGTTTCCACCGTCTTGACCGAAATGCCGAGCTCGCGCGCGGCTTCCTTATACGTATACCCCCGAGCGATAAACCGCATCGCTTGCTGTTCCCGAGGAGTCAGCAGATCTAATTCGGGATCGTGTTCAATCGGCGCCGCCGCGGCAAATGCATCCAATACGAATCCGGCAAGTCGCGGCGAAAAGACCGCGTCGCCGGCATGCACTTGGGCGATCGCTTCGAGCAGCTCCGCAGTGCCAATCGTCTTCGTCACGTAACCCCGCGCGCCAGCACGAATAATCGCGATCACGTCATCGGGCGAGTCCGACACCGACAACGCGAGAAAACGCACCTCGGGGCACGCGGTCGCGGCCGCCCGAATGACGCGTTCGCCACCGCCTTTTGGCATGTGGACATCGATGAGCACGACATCGGGTCGGCGCTCAGACACCATTTCAATTGCCGCATCGACGTCAGAGGCTGTCCCCACAATCTTGACTGCCGTACTCAACTCGCTGCGCACGCCCGCAAGGAACAATTCATGATCGTCGACAAGAAACACTTCGATTTTCTCTTTGTCCATCAGCGAGTCTCCTGTCGCGGCATAACAAGTTCTACTTCGGTACCGACTCCAACTTCGCTGCGAATCGCAGCTGAACCTCCGTGCCGTCGCATTCGGCCTTCGATCGATTCGACGAGCCCGCCTCGATCGGCACCGACGCAGTCACGGTCGAAGCCAATCCCACGATCGCGCACGAAAACTCGAACCTCGTCTTCGTCGACTTCGGTATACACAGAAATCCGATCCGCATTTGAGTGCCGCTGAGCGTTGGCGATCGCCTCGCGTGCCGCGGCGACGATGGGTCGAATGGTTTCGTCCATTTCGCAATCACGCACGTGCACAACGTCAATGGCAGTTGTATGCAACAACTCCAACTCTGCGGTCATCGTGTCGAGTGTCTCAATGAACGTAGCCGCGCCTTCGGTGTAGTGATCGCCGCGCAACAACCAGTTTCGCAATTCTCGTTCTTGCACGCGCGCGAGCCGGGCTACTTCCTTGGCATTCGTTGAGTTGCGCTGCACCAGCGCCAGAGTCTGCAAAACTGAATCATGGAGATGCGCGGCCATTTCAGCACGCTCCTCAGTACGGATTCGTTCCCGGCGCTCGCGCAACAGATCGTCTCCCAAACGACTCAGCCAAGGTCCCAAAGCCAACATTCCGCCCGCGATCACGAACCCGGTTGCTGCGAAACCCTCTACTAACTGCGACCACGACTGCGACCGCAATAGCAGCAACCCCATACCGATCAGCGCAATGAGCCCACCCATGATGGTGCGCAGCAGCAACGATCTTTGACCGCGCACCATGCGCACTGCTTCACCGAACGCAGGAGGTAGCCACTGGGGCACATTCCCATCGCGCATGGCCTCCGACGGGAGTGTTGCGATAATCGCCACAACGACGGCTGCGCCGAACACCAACAGAGACGCGAACACAATCCAGTTCGACGCGAGCGCAGTGAGCAGCTGCGCGCCGCCGATGAGAATCAGCAGCACACCCACCACATCACGGCTATTGCGAACCCGCAGCCCCGAAGCAGGGGCTCGGTTTCCACTAGCGGTAGGCATCAAAGCGATCGCGAGCCCGTACACCACGACGCCAACCCCAAACAGCCCCGCAACCACGAACCCGATACGCACTCGGCGCACATCCACACCCAGGTGCGCAGCTAGGCCCAACGCAACGCCCGCGACCATCCGGTCTTCGGTGTGTCGCAGTAATGCGGGACGCACCTTGTCAGCCATGCCACAATTCTCCCACGTGAACGCGCATCCCACGCACGCATCGACCCCGAGTGCTCCCCGAGAGCATCCTGGTGTGCATCAGGGATAAACCAGGGTCACCACCGATACCGTCCGACCTTGTCATCGCCGACGATGGCAACATGACATCAACCATGACCCCGCCAACCCCACCCCCGCCTCCGAATGAGCAGCCGCACGAGCCTCGTGGACGGCGCCTCACTCGGTCGAGCGACGACCGAATGATCGCTGGAGTGGCGGGAGGAATCGCTCGACACTACGGCTACGACCCGACCATCGTTCGCCTCGCCATCGCTGCTATCGGGATCGTCACGTTCGGTGCGGTGTTCGTCGGATACGGCGTGGCATGGATCGTCATGCCACGCGACGACGGCCAACTCATCGCCGACAACCTCCAAGACAACATGTATCGCAACGTCGCCCGACATGGCCGCGGAAGCATGTGGATTGGGATAGCCCTCTTCTGCGCAGGTCTCATTGCACTGTTCGACAATAACGATTGGTGGCCGAGCGACTTCGTAGGGCCAATCGTTCTGATCACTATTGGCTGCGCACTGCTGTTTTCCGGCCGCCAATCACCGGGTCGAGCCGACGACCAACTGCCATCGGGATCCCCGAATACCCCTTCCGGCTCTCCCCCAGCTTCAGCTCCCCGTCCGCCAACTGTTTCGGCTCATCCTGAAGGTTCGTGGCCAGGGTCGCAACACGATTACGTCCGTCGGCAACGTCGCGTCCATCACGAGGCAGCACACCAACGCCGCATGGATCGCCGCAACGTTCGTCGCGATTCCTACCTGGGCCGCCTGATCCTCAGTGCGATCGCACTGCTGGTCGGCGGCGCGTGGCTGGTCGACGCGACCAACGCAACAAATGTGAATCCGGGGTTCGTAGGCGCGATGGCACTGACCCTGCTCGGTTTGGGTCTCATTGTCGGCTCGTGGTTTGGATATGCACGTCGCTTGGTATGGCTTGCAATTCCTCTCACCGCTGGGTTGGCGCTCGCGTCGTCGCTGTCAATTCCTTGGGATAAGGGCGCCGGTGAACGCACCTATCGGCCCATCAGCACCGCTGATGTCCAGGCCAAATATGAGCTCGGCTTCGGCCAACTCAATGTAGATCTCACTCAAGTCGATGGCACAGAGCCGCTCACCGTGCGCGCCCGGCTCGGCATGGGCGAGTTACAAGTCATCGTGCCCGATGACGCCAACGTCACCGTCGACGCGAGAGTCGGCGCGGGCCAAATCCGTCGGTTCGGCCGAACTGACGACGGCGGGTTGCACCAACACTTCACGTTTACTTCGAAAGGTACCGGCCGCACGATCATGCTGACCTTGCACAACACACTCGGCGAAGTGCGCGTCGTGCGCGAGTCGTCACCAGACCAACTCGATACCTCTGATTCCACCATCACCGTAGGAGACACGCGATGAATCGTCATCCCCTTGATCTATTTTCGCTCATTACCGGCACGCTGTTCCTGGTGCTCGGCGTGTTGTTCATGCTGGACGAACAGGGAGTAACCAACGTCGACGGACGGTGGGTACCGGCATCGGTGTTACTCGCAATGGGCACCGCTGGCATTGCGTCGAGTATCCGCAGCGACCGCGTAGCGAGTACTACCGACAATGACGCACCAAACACTCAAGTTTCTGACTAAGCCTCGACGGCCTCCGCAGCGACGACGGTCTCAAAGGTGAGGCCGTTGTCGCCAGGAGCGTCGACCAAGATCGCATCACCCGGCCGGTACTTTCCTTCAAGTATGCCAACCGCAATCTGGTCCGAGATTTGTTTCTGCAGGACCCGTTTGAGTGGACGTGCGCCATAGTCGGGGTCGTATCCCGCTGCAGCAATCCATGCCACTGCGGCAGGGGTGAGTTCGAGTCCGAGCTCTCGCTCGCTGAGGCGCTCACGAAGCAACTCAACTTGAAGCTCAACGATCACCGCAATGTTGGCCCGATCGAGCCGGTCGAACACCACGATTTCATCAACACGGTTGAGAAACTCGGGTTTGAAATGACCCCGAACCGCATTCATGACAACGTCATGACCGCCTCCGGCGCCGAGATTGCTCGTCATCACAAGAATCGTGTTGGTGAAATCAACCGTGCGGCCCTGGCCATCAGTCAGCCGCCCGTCGTCCATCACCTGGAGCAACACATTGAAGACGTCCGGGTGAGCCTTTTCGGCTTCATCGAGCAACACAACTGAATACGGACGGCGACGAACTGCCTCGCTGAGCTGTCCTCCCTCGTCGTAACCCACATAGCCAGGGGGCGCCCCAACAAGGCGAGAAACGCTGTGTTTCTCCATGTATTCACTCAGGTCGATGCGGACCATTGCGCGGTCATCATCGAAGAGAAATTCGGCGAGGGCTCGCGCCAGCTCAGTCTTGCCTACACCCGTCGGACCAAGAAACAGAAACGACCCGATTGGCCGATGCGGATCCGCCAAGCCCGCCCGTGATCGCCTGATTGCGTTCGCCACCGCCACGACCGCATCGTCTTGACCGATAACGCGTTCATGCAACAGCGACTCAAGTTTCACTAGCTTCGCGAGTTCGCCCTCCAGCAATCTCGTCACTGGTACGCCAGTCCATTTCCCAACGATCTCGGCAACGTCTTCAGCGTCGACTTCCTCTTTCAACATCGCAGAAGTGTGCTGCAAACCTGCTAATCGTTCAGTGCCCGCTGCTACCTCGCGCTCTAACACGGGGATATGCCCATAACGGATCTCCGCAGCCCGTTGCAGATTGCCATCGCGTTCCGCGAGTTCGGCTTCGAGGCGCATTGATTCGAGGCGTTCCTTATCGGCACGAATCGCGGCGATCGCCGACTTCTCGCCCTGCCAGTGTGCCACCATGCCGTCGCGTTGTTCACTGAGATCGGCGAGTTCAGTCTGGAGCGATTCAAGGCGCACTTTCGACGCCTCATCAGTCTCTTTCGCGAGTGCCGCCTGTTCGATTTCGAGCTGACGAATACGGCGTTCAACAACGTCAATCTCGGTAGGCATCGAGTCGATCTCAATGCGGAGCTTCGATGCCGCTTCGTCGATCAGGTCGATAGCCTTATCGGGCAGGCGTCGGCCGGTGATATAGCGATCGCTCAGCACAGCTGCGGCGACAAGCGCAGCATCTTGAATGCGTACGCCATGATGCACCTCGTAGCGCTCTTTCAAACCGCGCAGAATCGCGACCGCATCTTCAACCGAGGGCTCCCCAACGTACACCTGTTGGAAACGACGTTCCAACGCCGGGTCTTTCTCGATGTACTTGCGAAATTCATCAAGGGTCGTCGCTCCGACCAAGCGCAGCTCACCACGAGCCAACATTGGCTTGATCATGTTGCCGGCATCCATGGCGCCTTCGCCCGCACCGGCGCCCACAATCGTGTGCATTTCATCGATGAACGTAATAACTTCGCCGTTGCTATCGGTGATTTCCTTTAACACTGCTTTGAGACGCTCTTCAAACTCGCCGCGGAACTTCGCTCCGGCCACCATAGACGAAATGTCCAATGAAATCAGGCGCTTGTTGCGCAAGCCCTCAGGCACGTCACCTTCGACGATACGGCGGGCGAGCCCTTCAACAATCGCAGTCTTGCCCACTCCTGGTTCGCCAATGAGCACCGGATT
>SXHN01000042.1 GCA_005773635.1 Actinomycetota bacterium | reverse complement strand
TCAATCGATTGGAGGCCGTACGATGAGTAATTCCGTCGAGTCCATGCGAGCGAGCTTTCGCCGCGTCGCTTCAATAGCCGAAACTGAATCGTTGCGGCTGATCAGCGAAATCGATTGCCGCTATTCCAAGCGAGCGCCGGCACGCACGCGTGCCTTTGAGTGCTCAGTCTGTGGATATACGGGCCGTTTCGCGACGGCATGGGCGTTGACAGGTAAACGTCCACTTGCTCATTGTCCTGTTTGTCGAGCCGCGGAGCGACATCGTTTGCAGTCACTTGTTCTTGACCGAATCGCGGAGTCAGTCGATTTCTCGAAGTTGGCGATGCTGCATGTTGCACCCGAATCGATTTTCACAGAGCGCTTTTCGACATGCTGTGGACAGTACGTAACCGCCGACATCGAGCGTCGCGATGTCGATCTGCAACTCGATCTTACGGGTCTCAATCTTCCTGATAACTCATTCGACATTGTCTACGCATCACATGTGCTCGAGCACATTCGTGACGACAAGCTTGCATTGTCAGAGATCGCCAGAGTGCTCCGTCCTGGAGGATTCGCGGTTTTACCTGTGCCGATCGCATGTTTACAAACTGTCGAGTATCCCGAAGCTGTGGCGAGCGAAGCGTGGCATGTTCGGGCTCCTGGGCCTGACTACTTTGACAGGTACGCCGAATGGTTCCGAGTGGAAGCGTTTGCTTCTTCGGATTTTGCTGCGAAGCACCAGCTCTATGTGCACGAAGACCGCAGCCGATTTCCGAATCGGTACGCGCCTTACAGAACTCCAAGCCCCGGGCCGCTTCACGTTGATTACGTTCCGGTGTGTTACGTGCGGTAGAGATCGCCAATTGGCCAGCCACGAAGTGGGTTCAGCGAAGGTGACAACGCGCCGACATCTCTTGGATGGTGTCGCAGGTCCGTCACAACGTGTTGGCCTTCGGTGGGTCGTGTGTTGTCACCTTTGTCGTCGCACTTAGCGTGTCTGCGGCGACCTTAACGACCGCCAGCGCGACGCGAAGTGCCCGCTCTGATGTCCCGGACATGAGTTCGGCTGGTACAGAATCTTCACCCACGACCGCAAGCGTTGGCGAGGCAACCACTATCGACGACGCGTCAACACCGACGACGCCGACAACCGTCGTATCCGAGAACCTTGGATCCAAAGGTGCCGTGACCTCGACGACACCGACCGTCGCGCTTGCCAAATCGGTGGCCACGACGAGGCCTCCCACGGCTACAGGCGAACCTCGGGACACGAAAACTACCTGTATATATACGCGCCACGACATGCGCGCCATGGCACGTTTTGCCAAACAAGTCGGGCGTCCGTTCAGCTGTGCGTTGGTGTACAACAACGCTGCTCCCGGATGGAAGGATTGGGCGAAACCCTGGTTTGTCGTGCATGGCGATCCCAATTTCAACTGGGCTCAGTGGACGGTTGCTGAGCCCGGTCGAACGTTGATTATTAGTCAAAGCCTGATACCTACGGGCGCGCCGCGCGACTGGCGTCAGCGAGGTGCAGCCGGTGAATTTGATGTTCACATCAGGGCGTTGAGTGGCTCATTGGTTGATGCGGGTCTCGGGAATGCCGTGATTCGCCTTGCGTTTGAAGCGAATGGCCCATGGATGATCGACTCGCTTGGCAAAACCTCTGCGGAGCGCGAGTCGTGGCGCATGTATTGGCGAAGGTTTGTGAAGGTTGTGCGCGAGATACCCGGCGCGAACTTCGAATTCGATTGGACAGTCAATGCTGGATATCAAGCGCTCGCGCTCGATAGCTACTACCCAGGTGATGATGTGGTCGACATCATCGGCGTTGATGCATACGATTCGAGCGTGCGCCGCGACTCCTATGCGTCGCCGCAGCAACGGTGGGATCGCATTGCGCAACAGCCGGGCGGGTTGCTCGAAGTGTTGGCGTTCGCGAAGCAACACGGGAAGCCGTTGAGTATTCCCGAATGGGGGTTAGCGGCAGTCGGCGCACCGATGTACGGTGCAGGAGACAATGCAAGGTATGTCGATGGGATCGCGGAGGTCGTGCGGACCAATCGAGTTCGGTACCACAGCTATTTCTTGTCACCGACGGGCGGCATTCGCATGACGTTTGACAATGCACCTCGTTCGCTGGCTGCCTACCGGCGGCACTTCGGGGCGAACGGCGATTCGGTTCGCTAGTTCGAGTTATCGAACCATTGCGCGTGGAAACCGAATGGCAGCCGTTGCGGCATATGCACACGAGCAACGGGTCCCTTGGAGACTTCGGTTGCGTCAATAATCGCAAGGTCGGTTGCTCCGGTTCCGCGATCGTGCACGGTGCACAACAGCCATCCGTCGTTTTCGGCGGTTGCGTCGGTCGCGGCAGCGAATACAACGTCGCCCACTACTGTGCCGTTGCCCGCGTGCCACAGGGAACGGGTACCCGCGATGTCGTCGTACACCACCACTGTATCGAAATGACCAATGACGTCAGGGGTTCCGTGGAAGGCGCTCATTGCGTGAAATCGGCTGCGGATGCCCATGTACTCGTCGTTGATGTGAGGAAAGTCGCCGCCGAGATCGTCGATCTGCTCTGTCTTCGCAGATCCCTTCGCGAGGTCGACGATGAAACGAGTGGGCAATCCGGGAGCGGCGTCGGCGCCGCCCGCTTCTCCGCTTGAACCACTTTCCACGTAGCCGGTGCCAGGTGAGCGAGATCCTGAGAATTCGATCGTGTCGCCGTCATCCCAGGCATTCCAAAAGTGATTCACGTAGCCGTCTTCTATATCGAACCACCGCATGGTGTCGCCGCCACGAGGCATTACTCCAATCCGAGTTCCGTGTTGCGGATCCCACCGAAATGGTGGCCCGCCCGCCATCGCTCCAGCCAAGTCGAACAGCAATGGCGAGTCGACGAATATGACGGAGCTTTCGGTTATCGCGAAGTCGTGCATTACGGAACACGCAGGAGTGTCGACGTTGACGATACGAGTGAGTTCGCCGTTGGCATCGAAATGAAACACTTGGAGATACGGTGGCAACGGCGAGTATGCGAACGCGATCATCTCTCCCGTACGAGGGTCGATGCGCGGGTGCGCCGTGAAGGAAACGGGGATCTGTCCGTTGTAGTCACGTACGCCGATCGTGTCGAGGCCGCCCGTGACTTCGGTCGGTGGGCCGCCTTCGAAAAGTGCCAGGTATCGACCGGCGTGACGGATGATGTTGGTATTCGCAGGGTTCTTCGTCGGCCCGGCGTCGCCGCGCTCCGCTCGAGTGGGAGTGTGCATCCCACCGAGTCCACCGTAGAGGGCGCGTCCCGCGCGCTCTTCGGCGGCGAGCGCCTCGGTGCGGATCCAGCGATTGCGATATGCCGCGGAACCGTTGCGCAGGGTGACGGAGTGCAACATTCCATCGCCATCGAACATGTGATATCCGCCGATCGGCTCAAAACGAGGGTTCGGACCGTTGCGAATGAAGGCGCCATCGATGCCTGGCGGGATCGTGCCGGTGACGTCGAGGTTGGCGATGTCGAGTTCGTCGGCAACTGGGCTAAAGAGCCCGCGCAGCATCGGTTGGTTGAGGTGGTTCGTGACAGTCATGGTGCAGCCTCCGGAGTCTCGGTTCAGGAGGTTAACACTGTTTAGTTGATCGGCAACTGGCTGGTGGTCTGTCGTTGCATCAGCGATGGAGTGCCGACGCGATCGTCGCTAGACGATTGCTGCGGATTCCGCCTTGCATTTGGTCAGAGCCGACCGCGTTGTTGAGGAATGAAAATGAGATACCGGTCTCAGGATCAGCCCAAGCCACTTGCGCATGCGCGCCAGCATGCCCGAAAGAGCCGGGAGAATTGTGTTGCCCGAAGATCGCGTAGCGCAGCATGTGCATTCCGTCGTCGCCCGCGACCACAAGGCCGAGTGTGCGATTGACTGGCGTGTTCATCAACGGATCTAGGAATTTGCAGCGAATGTTCGTACGCGCATCAGTGAGTGTGTCGGTATCCCACAATGAGCGCGGGTTGTGAAGCAGCGATTGATAGAAGCGAGCCATGTCGGCGGCAGTTCCAAACGCGCCACCTCCAGGCACACCGGCTGCGCGAACATCGCTGCGGTTATAGCGCAGTGTGTCGTCGCCGAGTGAAGTGTCGTCGACTGCAATCAGCGGTGCGATGTCGTCTTGCTGATGTACCGGAATACCGAGCATCCTTGGAAGCCCCAGAGGTGTTGTAATGCGCTGTTCAACAAGGTCGCGCACATCAAGGCCGCTGACGCGTTGCATGATGTCAGCGAGCACCCAATGTGCAGATCCGGCGTGGTACTCGAATCGGCTCCCGGGTTCCCATTCGATTTCCCATTGCGCGAATTTGGTTCGGCGAAGCGATGGTGTAGTTGCCTCCGTTTCGCTCATCATCGCGTTCGGGAAACCTGACGTGTGAAGCATGATCTGCTCCACAGTGATTTCGTGCTTGCCGTTTGTCGCAAACTCTGGAACGTATTCGCAGACCTTCGATTCGACATTGACCTGGCCGTCGGCAATGAGCAACCACATCGCAGAAGCCACGATCGGTTTCGTCGCGGAAAATACACAGAAACGAGTGGAGTTGGTTGCGTTACCAAACGTTTCGAATGCGATGACTTCGTTGTTACGTGCGACTGCGATTTGACACGCGGGCACTACCCCGCGCTCGACGTAGGAGCGAGCGGTTCCGAGGAGTTCATCGATCGATGACATTCTTGGAGTTTGCCCGCTAGACGCCGTGTTGACAAACCTGGGGTCGAAGGCGTTGGAGGCCGTCGAGTTAGTAGGCGTCGACCTTGAGCGTTGGGCATGCTGCACAGGCTTGCGTGAATTTGAGCCGGAACGCGACGATGGCGCCTCTCGGGGCAAGAGACGCCATCGAACGAATGTTTCGGCACTCGTGCCGCAGTTGGTGTGACTAAGCGTTGTTCATTTCGTGGTTTCCACCAGGGCCGCGGCCCGCACCAAGGGTGATGCCGCACTTCTCGGCCGCGGCTTTCATCGCGGCACGTTGTGCTTCGGTGGGACGACCTTCGGGTTTCGTGACCCCTGCGTCGGTGAGGCACTTCTTTTGTGCATCCGTCAGTTGTGGGCGTCCACGGTGGTGGCCTTTGCCGATGCCTTCAGGGATGGTGATGCCACACTTCTCAGCTGCGGCTTTGAATGCCGCGCGTTGTGCTTCGGTGGGTGGGGTTGTGGGACGGGTGGCTGGTTTCGTGAAGCCTGCATCGGTGAGGCACTTCTTTTGTGCATCCGTCAGTTGTGGGCGTCCACGGTGGTGGCCTTTGCCGATGCCTTCAGGCTTGGTAATGCCACACTTTTTGGCTGCGGCTTGGAACGCGGCACGTTGCTCATCGGTGGGTTTGCCTTCGGGGCGGGTGAGACCTGCGTCGGTGAGGCACTTTTTCTGTGCGTCCGTCAGTTGATTCATGTGACGTTCGCGGCTGGGGTGATCAGCGTCAGGCTTCGCTGCGGTAGTCGTCGTTGCTTCGTCGGCTGCACCCGCCGGGCCCAACGTGACGGCGCCGATGATCATGGCGCCACCGATTGCGCCGCCGAGGAGCAGAGTCTTGAGGGGGCTGAACTTCATAGCAAGTTCCTTTACTAAAGGACGATTTCGTCCCGGATTGTATGGACAGTACTCATCATCGGCACCTTGACTGGAGTTGCCTTCAAGGCAACCTTGCGGTTCACTGGAGGTTTCGATGTCAGCGTTTCCGTGCGTATCCCCAGGATTCATCCAGGAAATATCCAGCTTTGTATGGCAATCTGCCACGATGGCAGCTGTGAAATCACCCCGCGTTCTCGTCGTGGACGACGAGGACAACATCTCCTTTCTCGTCAGTTCGGCACTGAAGCTTGAAGGTTGCGAGGTACGCACTGCTGCGACCGGCCAAGAGGCTGTGCTCGAAGCCGACAAGTTCGGCCCCGATGCAGTGGTGCTCGATGTGATGTTGCCGGATTGTGATGGATTCGACGTTCTGCGGAGATTGCGCTCGAATGGCTGCGATGCGCCCGTCTTGTTCTTGACCGCCCGCCATTCGACGGCGGACCGCGTCAAGGGTCTGACTGCCGGAGGCGACGACTACATCGTCAAGCCCTTTGCCCTCGAAGAACTCGTCGCTCGAGTGCACGTTGCGTTGCGCCGGCGCGGCGTTGGGGCTCAGTCAGCGCGGATGCAAGTGCATGACCTTGTCCTCGATGATGATGCGCATCGCGTCTGGCGTGCGGAGCAAGAGGTACACCTCTCGGCTACGGAATTTAAATTGCTTCGCTGTTTGATGACCAACGTGGGCAGGGTCGTGACCCGCGGTCAGATTCTTGATCACGTTTGGCAATACGACTTCGATGGCGAATCGGCAATTATTGAATCGTTCATCAGCAATTTGCGCAAGAAGGTCGATGTTGTGGAGCCAAAGCTCATTCACACCGTGCGCGGCGTTGGCTACACGGTTCGGGAACCTTGATGACGCTGCGTGCTCGTCTGTTGGTTGGTCTCGCGCTAGTGCTTGTCGCACTCGGCACAGCGGGCGTGAGCGTTTGGCTCGTGCAACGTGACTATCTCTACGGCCAACTTGATCGCCAACTCGCTGCGGTGACACGCAACGCTGATCGCTTGGGTAACGGAATCGTTGGGCCGGCAACTGCGCCCGATTTCGGTGGCGGTCCTCGTGGTAGTGGTGGAGGTCGCGTCCCGACCGACGTCTTCGTCGCCTTGGTGAATGCCGACGGGTCACTGACCGCGATTCGGGCATCGCAGGCCGACGAGTCCTTAGCCCCAAAACTGCAAAGCAATGCTGCGATTCCGCGCCCTGTAACGCGGCCGACGTTGTCTGATGATTCGAAGAACGTTCGGGCCGTCGTGGTGCCAATCCGAAATGACAGGTCGTTGGTATTTGCGGTATCGACGACATCGGTGGACCAAACGCTTCGCAAGTTGGTGACGACATTGCTGATTGGAGGCCTCGCAGTGATTGGCGTCGTGGCGCTCGTTGTGTGGTGGGTGATACGCCTAGGGCTACGACCCATTCGTCGTATGACCGAGGCGGCCGACGCGATTGCTGGCGGATCCGTCGATCGGCGTGTAGAAGGCACCGAGGGTCGCACTGAGGCCGCCCGACTCGGGCACGCGTTGAACGTGATGATCGATACCAGCCAGGCGGCACAAGACCGATTGCGCACATTTGTCGCGGACGCATCACACGAGCTTCGAACTCCCCTCACGACGTTGCGCGGTTACACGGCGCTCTACAACTCGGGCGGATATGCAGACGCAGAATCTCTCGACGATGCAATGCGCCGCATGAATCAAGAGGCGAACCGTATGTCTCGGATCGTCGATGATTTGCTGTTGCTTGCCGAACTTGACGAACGCACCGGTGCGCGGGTGATCGAAGATGTCAACATTTCGGAGTTGCTGAGCGATTTGGCGTCGGACATGCGAGTCGTGCAGCCCGATCGTGACGTGACAGTTGAAGTACCGCACGATTTGAAGGTGCGGGGCGACGCTCATTACCTCACGCAGGCCGTCGCAGCCTTTACGACGAATGCAATGCGATACACGCCCACAAATACTCCGGTTTGGATCGGCGCGAAATCACTGGGTGCGGTCGTGCGCATCGAAGTGACGGATGAAGGTGCGGGCATAGATCCTGCTCACGTACCGCATCTCTTTGACCGCTTTTACCGTGGTGATGTGGGCCGGGCCCGTAAGGATGGCGGCAACGGTCTCGGGCTTGCCATCGTCGCTTCGATCGTGGAGGCTCACAACGGTCGATACGGTGTGGATTCCGTTGTTGGAGCGGGCAGCACGTTCTGGATTGAACTTCCCTCGCCTGCTACCTGAACATGACGATGGGAGCTGGCCCTTAGACCAGCTCCCATCGATTCGTGTTGATTGTTGGCGCGAGTTGCTTCGTGCCAACGTTGTATTGCCTTTGGCTATTTGGCCGGCGGCAAGAGAACGGTGTCGATGACGTGGATGACACCGTTTGATCCAATGATGTCGGTCTTGACAACCTTGGCTTTGTTGCCTTGGCCGTCGGTGATGATCACGTCGCTACCTTCGATGGAGATCGCGAAGGTTGCGCCGTTGACGGTGGCGACATCGCCGGGCTTGACGTCACTGGCGAGGACTTTGCCTGCTACTGCGTGGTACGTCAAGATGTCGGCGAGTTGTTGTTTGTTTTCTGGTTTCAGCAAGGTGTCGACGGTGCCTGCGGGGAGCGCTTCGAATGCTGCGTTGGTGGGTGCGAAGACTGTGAACGGGCCTTCTCCTGACAGTGTTTCGGCGAGGCCTGCAGCTTTGACGGCAGCGACGAGTGTCGAGAAGTCGGCGTTTCCAGCAGCGATGTCGACAATCGTCTGCTCGACTGGGGCGGCAGCTGTTGTCTCGGTCGAAGCGATCGTCGTCGGCTCTGCGTCTTTGCTGTCGGATGAGCACGCGCCCAACACAATGCCAGCTGTGGCAAGGACTGCAATGGCTCGAACGAGGTGTTTGGATCGGTTGTTCATCATGAGAGTGTTTCTCCTGTTGAGGTGGGGTTGCGGTGTCGGGTCGTCCGACGTCCGTCATCTTAACTTGATTTAGTATGAATAAGTCGAATTTAGCAATAATTAATTCGGCGTGTAGGCTGAGAACATGCACAGGGAATGGATTGATCTTGCGGAGGCGGCGATCCAGCTTGGCGTGCATTACCAAACGGCATATAAATGGGTCCGTTCGGGTGAACTCAAAGCGGAGTCGATCAATGGCGCATATCGCCTCGATCCCGAGGTCGTGGCTCGATTCGCCGAGCGCCGGAAACGGCCCGCACCTCGTCGGGTCCGTCAGCCTCGCGACGGCTTTGCCCCGATCAGCATGAAGTTGCACGACCTACTAGTTGTTGGTGACGACCGCGAGTGTCGACACTTGGTCGAGCACCTAGTGGCAGATGGCGTTTCCATGGTCACTTTCATCGACGATGTGCTCGCACCGGCAATGCGTTTGATCGGTAGCGAGTGGGCTCTAGGACAGGTCACGATCGCCACAGAACATCGGGCAACGGTCATAGCGGCAGGTCTCTTGGCTGCCAACGGACCTGTGCCTCGAGGGCGGAAACGCGGTGTGGTTGCAGTTGCTGCGCTTGCTGGTGATCATCACAGTCTCGCAACGTCGATGGCGGCGGTCGCGCTGCGCGAGGAAAATTGGCGAGTTCACAATCTCGGCGCGGATGTGCCCGCAGACGAGCTAGCTACTTTTTGCAATTCGAATCGAATTGAACTGGTCGTGATCACGGTCACCAATACCGAACAGACAACTTCCGCGTCTGAGGTCGCTGCCTCGCTGTCCATCGGTGAGACCCGAGTCATTGTCGGCGGTTCTGGTCGTACGGTTCGTGAGCTAGTCGCAGAGGCCCGCAACGATTAACCTCTGACGCGAAGTGGGATTCAGGTTTGTCGAGGGCGAGTTGCTTACAGCAACTGAATCAGTGCAACGATCCCGATACCCACGATGAGGGTTCGTAATGCTTGTGCATTGAGACGGCGCCCGACGGTAGCTCCGATCTGCCCGCCGACCACTGACCCGGCAGCGATACACGCAACGATGTTCCAATCGACCGGTGTCGAAATGATGAAGACTGCCGAAGCCATGAGATTCACGGACATCGCCAGGACGTTCTTGGTCGCGTTGAGCCGCTGTAAGTCGTCGTTGATGAAGATGCCCAAGAACGCTATGAGGATGATGCCTTGCGCCGCTCCGAAATAGCCGCCATAGACCCCCGCGACAAATACAAGTGCAAGCAGGCCGAGTCCGACTGATGGCTTGGCAACGGTCGGCGATTTCTCGGTTTGCATTGATCGGCGCGCTGTGAGCCTCCGAGCGAGCGTGGGTTGACTCATCACAAGGATCAAGGCAAGCGCGATGAGCGCAATGACTATTCGCCGGAATACGCCGCTCGGCAATGTGAGCAGCAGCAATGCGCCCACGAGTCCGCCAAGTATTGACGCGGGCACAATGCGTGCGAGCCGGGCCTGTTGCCCTGCTAGTTCGCGTCGGTAGCCGTAGATACCAGACAGGGCGCCGGGAACCAAGCCGATGTTGTTGGAGACGTTGGAGAGCACCGGCGGATATCCCAGTGAGATCAACGTTGTGTACGTGAACAGCGAACCGGAACCAACGACGGTATTGATCGTTCCCGCGGCGAGGCCAGCAAGGAAGATCAGCATCGCATCAGTTGCGCTCACAATCCCTCTCATTCAGCGGCGCTCAGTGCGGCTCCTCAGCAACCGATGGTACGCCGCGACCCCCAACCCGGTTCTGATCCGTTCACAGCGCCCAAACGGGACTTCCCACGCGCGCAAAACGGATTCTGCGTTACATTGAAGTGTCAGTATTCATGTCAATTTCTGTACAGGAGCGCTTCATGCCACATACATCGTCGGGTGCGCCGATGCCGCTGAGGCTGGCAGGTGCGTATGGTTCGCCGTATTCGCTGAAGATGCGAGCGGTGCTGCGGTATCGCCGTATCCCGTTTCAGTGGATACTTCGGGATTCCCAATGGGACGATCTCGGAAAGGCGCCTGTCGCGTTAATTCCTGTGATCGACTTTCCTGATGCCGAGGGAAATTACGGCGACTTGATGGTGGATTCCAGCCCGCTGATTGAACGCCTTGAAGGGCTCTATTCGCAGCGCAGCGTGGTTCCTACTGATGCGGTCGTGCGTTTCATCGACTACCTCATCGAAGACTTCGCGGATGAGTGGGTTACAAAGATGATGTATCACTACCGCTGGTATTACGACGACGCGATCGCGAAGGCGGGCAAGTTGCTACCACTCGATCGCAACCTGCGAATGCCCGACGAAGTGTGGAATAAGGCGCGGGGGTTCATTAGCGATCGACAGATATCGCGGCGCGCGTTCATCGGATCTACCGACAACAACCGTCCCGTAATTGAAGGGTCATACGAACGACTGCTCGCGCTGCTCAACGATGCGTTCCGAGCGAATCACTTTCTTGTCGGCGACCGTCCGGGCGCGGGAGACTTTGGGCTCTTCGGACAACTGAAGCAACTTGTTGGTTGGGATCCTGAGTCGGCGCGCGTGGCAATTGATATCGCGCCGCGCGTTGTGAATTGGGTCGAACGAACCGACGATCTTTCTTGGTGGGATGTTGATGGAGCCGACGGTTGGTGCACCCGGGCCGCGATTCCCGTGACCACGCTTGCGATTCTGCACGAGATCGGGCGCACGTATGCGCCGTTCATGATCGCGAATCACGCGGCCTTTGCGAGCGGGGCAGACGAGACCATTTGCGTGATCGATGGCGTCGAGTATCGGCAGGGTCCGTTCGGGTATCAATCGAAGTGCTTGATGTGGTTGCGCGATAGGTACCAGGCGCTCAACAACCCGGACCGGGGTGACGTCGATGTGCTGTTGCGGGGGACCGGCTGCGAAACTTTGTTCGAATGAGCGCAACCGTTCCTGTCGTTCTGTATGGACATTGGATTTGCCCGTACGTCGTGCGCGTGCAGTTTGCTTTGGCTCAACGATCGATCGAGTACGACTTCGTTGAAGTTCCGCCGACCGCAGTGCGTCCGAAACAATTTGTGATGCCAGAGGAATTTCTTGCGCATAGCCCGAAACGCGAGGTTCCCATGCTTCGAATCGGCAACGCGTTTCTCGCCGATTCAATCCCGATTCTCGAATGGATGGAACGCGAATTTGCTGAATTCCCGATGTTGCCGCCGTCAGCTGAGGCCGCGGCCCGAGTGCGCGAGCGCGTTCAGTGGCTAGATCAACACTTGTACCGACC
>SXHN01000041.1 GCA_005773635.1 Actinomycetota bacterium | reverse complement strand
CGTCCAGAAGGTTTCCTTGAACGGCAAGTACGACGCTGGAGCAAACAATGGGAATCATCAAAGGCAGCAGGGTGCCCTGACAATCTCGCGATCGACGACATCAATCGACGACTCAACGCCGCGATCCCTCCGTCACCGAAGCCGACCATTGTCCACGGCGATTATCGCCTCGACAACACGATGCTCGATACAGTCGACGCTGGCAAAGTGGTTGCCGTCCTTGATTGGGAAATGTCCACTCTCGGAGACCCGCTCGCCGACCTTGGCCTGTTCTTGCTCTACTGGGGCCGTGCGGATGCGCAGGTCGTGGCTACCGGTGCAGCTATTTCAACCGAACTCGGTTTTCTCGACCGTGCAACAGTTGTTGATAGGTATGCGAGCGCGAGCGGTATCGACCTCACGTACCTCGACTGGTACGAAGTGTTCGCGTCATACAAACTCGCGATCATTGTCGCAGGAATCCATGCCCGTTATCTCATGGGCATGACGCGCGGCGATGGATTCGACCACATGGGTGCGCTTGTCGGTGGGCTAGCTGAAGGAGCGATTGCCTTCGCAAACGAGTCAGAGCTTCGAACTCTGCACGGATAACGAACGAGGCAGGGGTGACCAATCCGAGCGAAGACGTACAAGCGCTTCGAAACCCAATTGTGGTCGCAGCATTCGAAGGTTGGAACGACGCTGCCGACGCTGCGACCGACGCGCTGAGATTTCTGATACGCAGCCTGCACGCGAAGGAAGTATTCGAACTCGACGCACAGGAATACAGCGACTATCAGTCGGCGCGCCCGCACGTCGCGTTGTCGAATGGCGTCGTGACCGGAATTCAATGGCGCACCACGACAATATCGATTGCCAAGGTTGCTGGAGCAGACCATGACCTCATTTTGATCATTGGCATCGAGCCGAATCTGAAGTGGCTCCAATTCTGTGAAGAAATCCTCAGCTTCGCCGCCGTCCACAACGCGACGACAGTGATCACTCTCGGCGCACTCCTCGGCGACGCGCCACACACCCGGCCCCTCCCGGTCACCGGAACCGCGAGTGATCCCGACACCATCGCCAAACTGGGGCTGCAGCGGTCACGCTACGAAGGCCCTACGGGAATTGTTGGCGTGCTCTCCGACGCGGCTCGCCGCAGCGGATTCGAAGCAATTTCGCTGTGGGTCCCGGTGCCGCACTACACCGCAAACGCACCAAGCCCAAAGGCAACCCTCATATTGCTGCAACGACTCGCTTCGCTATTCCAACTGCCGATTGAACTCAGCAGTCTCGCAGCCGCGGCGCGAGGTTGGGAAGTGACCGTGAACTCCATGGTGGAAACCGATGGGGATCTCACCGCATACGTGCATCAACTAGAAGCCCGCTTCGACTCAGACGGTGAACTCGGTGACGATCCCATCGATATCGATATCGACCCGGACCCCCTTTTCGACACCGAATACTTCGATGAAATTGACGGATTCTTCAGCGATGAGGACGATGCCGAAGAAGAAGATGATGACGACGACGAGGACGACATCTTCGACGAAGACGATCTACCAAGTGGCGATTCTCTCGCCCAGGATTTCGAACGCTATTTGCGCGACCAACGCCCTGACGACAGTTCGCCTTGACAATGGCGGCAAGCTCTAGGCCAAAAGATCGCGAGCAATCAATTCCCACAGCGCAGTCGACATGACGAGCGAATCGATATCAACGCGTTCGTCGTTGCCGTGAAACATCGCCGCGTAATCTTCAAAGCTCAGCCGTTGTGAAAACAATCCAAAGCCATAAGCCACCGAACCCGCCCGTCGAAAGAAGCGCGCGTCGGTTGCGCCTACGGTAAGGAACGGAACCAACGAGCTTCCTTGGACCATGTCCCCAGTCACGCGTTCCAAACAACTCCACAACGGCGAATCAATCGGTGAGGCCGTACTCTCGTTGTCGTCGAACGAGGAAATCGTGACTCGCGCGTGAAGGTCGCCTAACGCGTCCGCCAACATGCGCTCAATGTCGCTCGCGTTCTGGCCCGGCAACGTTCGAATATCGACTTCGATCGTGACTTCGTCAGGAATGACATTGGTTTTGGTGCCCCCATGAATGATCGTCGGAGCGAACGTCGTGTGTGTACATGCATGGGCTTGGCGCGCCAAGCCCACTGGTAGCTGACCGCAAAAGTCCCATAGCTGCTCTTCATCGGTGAGCGGACCACTGATTTCGGGCGGAAATACACCTTCAATGAAACGCCGCCAAGTGTCGTGGATCTCAGTTTTCGGACGGTACTCAGCCAAGCGGCGCACGACTTCGGCGGCATGGATCAGCGCGTTGTCCGTGCGAAAAGGTTGGCTCGCGTGCCCCGGCGTTCCCGCAACGGAAATCCGGCACCAATAGGAACCCTTTTCACCAACGATGACAGGCAGTTTCGGCCCACTCGCGGTCGGAAGCTGAAATCCACCCGCCTCAGTAATCACATAGTCGGCCATCACTGCGTCTCGTTCATGTTCGATCAGATGACCGGCACCCCAACTGCCAAGCGCCTCCTCGTCGGCGACGGCCAAATAAATCAGCGTGCCGCGCGGTCGGAATCCGCTCGACGCAAGGTTCTTGAAACCGACTGCCATCGACGCCGTGAGGTTCAGCATGTCGACGGCCCCGCGACCCCAAATCTCACCGTCGATGAGTTCGCCCCCGAACGGATCGTGACTCCACCCATCTGGATTCACGGGTACGACATCGGTGTGTCCCATCAGCAACAGGGTTGGAGCACTTGGGTCCGAACCCTCGATGCGCGCAACCAAGCTCTCTCGCCCTGGAACTGCGGCATACCGCTCGATGTCAAGCCCCGAGTCGCCCAAATACTGTGCGAGTACGTCGACACTCTTGGATTCGTGGCCGGACTCTGGCGAACCGTCGTTCACGCACTCATTGCGAATGAGGTGAGCAAGGAGATCCGCGACTTCTGCGCCTTCGGTGATAACTGCCATCTCGAAACCCTAACGCTTCTCGCAGTTTCGCGTAGCTCGATCTGCAATGAAACACCTCAGTGTTTCGCTACAAGCGATCACCCATGCGAAACATGATCTTGCCGTCCTCTTCGTAGCGCTCCGCGCCGCCGGCATTCAGGAGATGCTGCAGATGTGCGAAGGTTTCCGACTCCGCCATCACGCCCCAATGGCGCTTCGGGAATACTTCGCGCGACAGCGACTGCACAGAGGCCGGTCCTAGCGCGATCCCCGCGGAGCGCAACTGCTCCATTCGCTCATGATGATGTTCTTTGATCGCAGCAACCCGCGCCGCAACATCTAGGAACGGATTGCCGTGCGCCGGTAGCCCCAGATTGACATCGGGAAGACGCGCTACCAAATCGAGGGTAGCCAAATAGCTCTTGAGCGAGTCGGCCTGATTCACACCCGAAACGTGCGGTGTGATGGTAGGAAGCACATGATCGCCGGACAACAAAGTGCCATCAACCGGGTCGAAGAGACACAGGTGGTCAACGGTATGTCCGGGCGTATGAATGCACCACCACTCCCGACCAGCGAGATGTAGACGATCAGCGTGATGCACACGATGGGTTGGTTCGGGCGAATCGAACAAGTAGCGCAACGCTTGGATCATGACGCGCCGTTTCATTGGCGGGCCGGGGTTCTCCGTACCCCACGGTGTCGTGCCTCCCCATTTCTGGCCTGTTGTTTCCACTTCGACGGTGTCATCATGGATCACACCGCTCAGATCGTCGATGGTTGGTATTTCGTCAGGGTGCACGTCGCTCGACTGTGCGACCATCGCTGCCTCAAGCTCCAAACGCCGAGCAGCTTCTTCGCTCAACGCCCCTCGGGCAGAAGTAGGTCCGGTTACAGACCAAGTCGAAAAGGCGTTGTGCGTGATGAGGCGCGCTCCGCTGATTTTCGCGATCCGACCAGCGCCGCCAAAATGATCAGGATGCGAATGTGTCACGACGACGGTATGAACGTCTTTGACCTTATAGCCAGCAGATTTCAAGCGACTCTTGAGTGCCGCCCATGACTTCGGGCCGGGTAGCCCAGGGTCGACAACCGCGATGCCTTTGTCATCGATGAGACCGTACATATTGACGTGCCCGAGACCCGGCAACCAGATTGGAAGCTGCATTCTCAAAATATTGGGAGCGACTTCAACAATCTCTTGCGACGCGGGCTCTTGCTCTGACTTCTTAGGGCGCGTCATCATGAGTGAGCGTAGGGCGCAAATTTCGCCCAAGGCCTATTGCTTTCGACAATCGCTGCGCACGCAAGCACACCGACGTCATCATGGCGGCGGCCCACGACCTGCAAGCCAATCGGGAGTCCATCGGCTGAGCAATCGACAGGGATGCTCACTGCGGGTTGTCCGCTGATGTTGAACGGAGCAGTGAACGGCACGCTGCCCATCCCGCCAACATCCTGACCGCCGATCACAGTTGGTGGCGGGCCACCCGCCGAGAAAGCCACTGTGGCAGTGGTCGGGGTCAACAGGTAGTCAATTTGATCGAAAAGTTCGCCCACCGCTAACAGCATTTCACCACGCCGCCGTAGCGATCGAAGCACATCGTTCGGAGTGGCCCGTTGCGTATAAGCCATGCCGGCCCGAACGACCGGAGTGAGCTCATCGAAGCGTCCCTCCGCTCGTTGGCCGTAGTACGCAGCCATGTCCAACCCCGACAAGATTCCCCAAGCCCGCGCGGGATTCGGAATCTGAACATCAACATCTACCAACTCGAACCCAACGTCAGCGCAGAGAGCCAGCGCCGCCAATTTCGTTACGCTTGCCACTTCAGGATCGCACACGGCGTGGCCAAGTGACGCGGACCAAGCAACTCGCTTTCCGCGCAGATTCTTCATCGGCTCGCCGGTGAGGAGCGCAGGTTCAAACGATGCGGGTTTCGCCAGCGACGTTGGGTCGTGGTTGGTTGGTCCGGCGATCGCGTCGACATACCGAGCCGCATCGCGGACACTGCGACACATTGGCCCCGGCACCGCCGTGAGTGAAGTGTCAAATCCCTCAGGCGCACTCCCCGACAATCCAAAGGTCATCTTGTAACCAAACAAACCGCTGTAACTACTGGGGATTCGGATCGATCCTCCACCGTCGCTTCCGCTACAGATAGGAAACAGGCCGGCAGCGACCGCCGCCGCGCTGCCACCCGACGAGCCGCCGGGCGTGCGGGCCACATCCCAAGGATTGTTGGTGGTGCCGTGCACGTTGGTCCGGGTCCAGTTGATCGACCCAAATTCCGGCGACGTCGTCTTGGCCACGATGACCGCACCAGCAGCGCGCAACCGCGACACTTCCGCGCAATCATGATCCGCGAGTTCGCCTGCGTACAACGATGACCCATGGGTGTACGACATCCCATCGACCGCCGCAAGTTCCTTGATGCCCATCGGCACTCCGGCGAAAACTCCTGGGTCCTCGCCGCGCGCAATCATGGCATCGATTCGCTCTGCCTGCATACGGGCACTCGCCGCATCGATATCACAGATCGAATTCAATCGACCGTCGAGGCGATTGATCCGATCAAGAAACACCTCAAGAACTTCGCTTGCCGCTAGATCGCCAGCACGCACCGCATCGGCAAGGTCATAGGCATCACGTTCCCATAGCTCACTCATACAACGACAGTAGTTTCGCGTCCACCCAGTGCGCCAAAACGCGAACTCCGAGTTGCTGAATCGGATCCAAGTACCGTGGGTATATGGAATCCGAGATGTCTCCGACTGCGCTGTGGCCAGTGACCGCTGAACTCATCGTCGCGCTCGACGAGAAGTTCGGCCCACCCGTGGACTGCTACGTCAACGGCACCCAAACTTGGCTGACGGCCGACGGGCCGCACGACTTCATGCTGGAGTGGCGCCTCCACCCGGTGGGTGGATACGAAACGCCTTCGGGAATGTCGCACTACGAAGTATTCGAAACAGTCATCGCGGCGATTTCAGTAGGCGCTGAGGTTACAAACCTGTCGCTAGGAGACGAACACCGATCGCTGGACAAACTGTGGAGCGGCTTGGAGTGCTTCGCCGCGTATGGCGACCCAATGACCAGCACCGAACTTGCCGAGAGCAGTGCAGCAGCGCTCGGTATTCGATCTGAGCAGCACGGCATAGTTCATCACCAGACAGTCAGTGACGAATGGCTCCGAAACTCCAGACAAACAAGTCTGTATCAACTGGTGGCTGAGGCACTGCGCGCTTCGAGCAGCACAAACGAATAACCGCGACCCAGCCTGTATTGGCTGGTCATTCGCCTCGCCAAATCGGGCTGCGTGGTGCGTCAAAGCTGCAAGGGCGCGACTCGCCGTTGATCGCCGCAAACGCAAGATCAACCCAACGGTGCGCTCCGGCAAGCGGCGACGGCAAATTCTCACGCGAATAGAAACCGACCGTCGAAGTTTCTAACGGATGACCAGAAAGCGTTCCGCCGACCATCCGACAATGAAAGAGCAACGAATACAACGGGTGTCGAGAAAAGCCGAGACGCAATCCGTCGAGTACTGCGATCAGCGCCACTGGTTCAACTTCGATGCCAGTTTCCTCAAGCGCCTCTTTCACGGCAACCTCAGACGGCGAATACCCGATGTCCGCCCAGCCTACGGGGTACAACCACCAGCCGGAATCGGCCCGTTGCGTCAACAAGATTTCGCCTTTGTCGTTTCCGACTATGGCAGCAACAGCCGTCTTCGGCGTCTGATAACCCCCAACGCCCATGCCAACTGTTGAGAGCCATTCCTCGTACATTTGATCAGAAATCGCCTCTTCGATCGCCGCGGCACGAATATCGCTAGCAACCTTCAAGACTTCTTCGAAGCGTTCCTGCTCATACAAGCTCTGCGTGAACCCCAATCCAGTTCGAGCAATTCCGGCGAGCGTCTCGGACCAACGCAAGAGGTCGGAGGCTTGTGGATGATGCGGCACGGAGTCGGTCATGCTGACGATACTACGAGCAACACACTGTCACTAGGTGTTGGTGGAATCCGAACCCAAACTCCTGACTTGCGCACGCAGACGTTCGAGTAACTCCACGTCTTCAATCTTGAGGCCGCCCGAAGTTACGTAAAACGTGTCCACCACTCGATCTCCGAGGGTTGCAACCTTGGCGACGCTCACATCAACATGAAACGCTCGAAACGTTTGCGCCAAACGATAGAGCAGTCCGATCTGATCCGAGGCGTGGACTTCAATCACCGTTGCATGGCTTGAGGCATCTGCATCAACAATCATTTCAATTCCATACCCAATACCTGGTCGTTCATAATGCCTGCGCCGCTCGCGAACGCCCGCATCAATGTCGAGTTCGCCCGCAATTGCGCGTTCGATGGTGGATCGCACTCGTTGTTCTCCGTCGGCATAGCGACCGAAGGTATCCATCGCGGTGAATACGTCGAGGGCCATGCCGTTCGCGCTCGTGAACAGCATCGCCGATTCAACCGCGAGACCACAACACGTCAGCGCGCCAGCAACGGTGGCCAACAAGCCGGTGCGATCGGGCGCAGCAATCGTCACAATCACTTTGTTGTCATCGACTTTGTCATACCGAATAGCGAGCACACCTTCGTCAATGAGTTCGCGGTGCAGCACCATCGTGTTCGCATCGAACGCGAACGCGTAAGAATCCGGCATCTCCTCAAGCATCCTGGCGGCTTCGTGCTCACCGATCAAGCCGGCCAACTCCGCTCTGCGAAGCGATGCGACATCGCCGCTCGAATCAAACTCCACTACCCCTGCGGACTTTACGAAAAGATCCCTCAGCAACGCCCCTTTGCTTTTGCTCCATGCTGCAGGGCCAGTGGCGATCGAATCACCGATCGTTAACAGATAAAGCAGGCGCAAGCGCTCGCCATCGCCAGCGAACACGCCACAAAATTTCTCGATCATGAGCGAATCTGAAAGGTCACGACGGGTCGCCGTATCAGCCATCACAAGATGGTCGCGGACCAACCATTGCAATATTTCGATGCCTTCGGTGTCGAGGCCGATACGGCGCGCGACCACCCCCGCGATCTCGGCTCCGATGACAGCATGGTCCTGAGGCAAGCCCTTCCCAATGTCGTGCAACAAAGCCCCGAGGAGCAGAAGATCCGGCCGTCGACAGGCACGCGCCGCGACTGCTTCCAAGGTAGGTTCAACCACATCAATAGTCGCGGCATCGAGCAGCCGCGCACATTCCGATACCGCTTCGAGCAGATGACGATCCACTGTGTGATGGTGGTACGCGTTGCGTTGCGGCAGCGAACGCACGTGTTCCCATTCCGGAAGGATGCGGGTCAACACACCGACGTAGTCAAGCGCTTCGAACACCGCCACCGATCGTTCACCGACTCGTAGCAGCGCGATGAACAATTCTCGTTCAGTATTCGACCACGTTGTTGGAATTTCTAACGATTGCATGTGCCGCAGGGTCCGACGCCCGATCGACATTTCCTGCGTCGCTGCCGTAACCGCGCACTCAAGAACCAACTCCAACGTCATTGGTTGAGTTTCAACTGAATCAATGCACAAACGGCCGTCGTAAACGACCAAGCTGTTCGACAATTTCAATGAAGCAGGCACGGACTTCGGTAGCAATGCATCCCATGCTTCGCGTGCGACCCAAGCAACCGTTCGACCGACACGCGCAATCTCGCGCATCAGCGCATCGGCATCCTGCGAACATTCAAGGTGCGCAACTGCGTCCTGATCTTGCAACGCCATCACGTCGCTGCGCGAATTCGTAACCCGATGCAGCGAGGCTCGGAGTTGCAGTAGATATTCGCTGCTGCTGCGCAAGGCATCAGCGTCTTCGGCGGTAATCGCCTCCGCAGCCATCAGGGCATCGAAATCTGAGCTCCCTCCCACTATGCGATTCGCCCATCCCAGCGCGTGAATGTCGCGAAGTGCACCACCGCCGTCTTTCACATTCGGCTCAAGCATTTCGGCAACGAGGCCCGGCTTATGGCGCCGAATATCGGAGCCTGAACGCAGGGCTTCCAAGGTGGGTTGGCGCATCGAGCGCGCGAATTCCAATGACCGAACGGCGAGCTCATCGGTCAGTCGCGAATCGCCGGCAACGTGGCGAATCTCCAGCAAGGCTGTGCGAGCATCCAGATCATCTGAGGCAAGCGCGAGTGAGTCTTTTATCGTCCGAGCACCATGTCCGGTAACACATCCTGCGTCCCACAACGGATACCAGAGTCGCTCAGCTAAGTACCGATAATCATCTCTCTTTTTGAAGCGAGCAGTAGGTGGCAAGACAAGCAGGATGTCAATATCCGATCCCGGCGCAAGCTCGCGTCGAGCGTACGACCCGAGGGCGACCACTGCGCACCGAGACTGCTCTTCATCAGCGAAGACCTGCGCCAGCACATCGTCGATGAGATCACTGAGTGCTGCGCCAAGCCGGCGGCCGATCAAAGCATGGTCTGACACAGCCGCGTCACGACCTGACCGCAGACGAACGGTCAGGTCGTGACGAACTCCATCAATTGAGCCCATTGAGCGCTAAAGCGCGTCAGGGCCTGCTTCGCCGGTACGAATGCGCCACACGCCTTCTACCGGCACGACCCACACTTTGCCGTCACCGATCTTGCCGGTTCGCGCCGCGTCGATGATTTTCTCAGCGATCGATGTGGCTTCGCCGTCTTCGCAGAGCACTTCGAGTTTGACCTTCGGCACGAAGTCGATCGTATATTCAGCGCCTCGGTACACCTCCGTGTGTCCACGTTGACGTCCGTATCCCTGCACCTCAGTGATTGTGAGACCCTGTACACCGAGGTCTTGCACTGCGGCCTTCACATCGTCAAGCTTGAAAGGCTTGATGATCGCAACAACGAGTTTCATAGCTATCTCCCTTGACGAAACATTACGGACTTATTGCGACTGCAGCGCATAACCAACCTCGGCGTGCTGACTGAGATCCAAACCGGATTCCTCGTCTTCTTCGCTCACGCGGAGCCCGCCTGGAATCACGATATCCAGAACCTTGGCGATGATAAAGGTCATAACTCCCGAGAACACGAGTGTGGCAACAACTGCAATGGCCTGCTTGCCCAGCAGAGTCGCTCCACCACCGAAAAACGTTCCGTCAGCGCCAACACTATTGATGGCCTTATCAGAGAACAATCCGAGAAGCATCGACCCAACGATTCCACCGACTAGATGCACACCGATCACATCAAGTGAGTCGTCGAAGCCAAACTTGTTCTTCAAACTGATCCCGAAGAAGCAAACCACTCCAGCGATAAGTCCGATGTAAACCGGTGCCATTCCGCCTACGAAACCGGCGCACGGAGTAATCGCCACGAGACCGGCAACCGCTCCGGATGCAGCGCCCAGCGTCGTTGCGTGGCCCCCCTTGATGCGTTCAACCGCAAGCCAGCTGAGCATCGCGGCAGCCGCCGCCAGGTTGGTGTTGACGAACGCCTGTGCTGCCAATCCATTGGCGACCAAGGCAGAGCCCGCATTGAAACCGAACCAACCGAACCACAAAATGCCAGTACCGATCATGGTGAGCG
Organism: Actinomycetota bacterium; assembly: GCA_005773635.1. Lineage (GTDB taxonomy): Bacteria > Actinomycetota > Acidimicrobiia > IMCC26256 > PALSA-610 > F1-120-MAGs023. Next base: position 5,836 of record SXHN01000041.1, on the reverse strand, counting down.
GGAGATTGTGCGGCGGCATCGGGCGCTGCGGCCAGCCTTTGCGCTTGCCCAACATCACGGTCAGCACCAGGGCCGCAATTCCAGCGTTGATGTGCACAACCGTGCCGCCCGCAAAGTCGAGAGCGCCCTTTTCGAACAGCCATCCAGAAGGCGAGAACACCCAGTGAGCGACCGGCGAATACACGAGTATCGACCACAAACCGAGGAACCACACCCAGGCAGAAAATCTCATGCGGTCAGCAACTGCACCCGTGATGAGTGCAGGCGTGATAACCGCAAACATCATCTGGTATGCCATGAAGATCAGTGGCGGGATCGTGAACAAGCTGAACCACTCAACACCACTAGGGTCGGCGGGATACATCTTCGCGACGTCCTTCATACCAAAGAAATCGAAGTTGCCGATCCATTTGCCAGTTCCGCCGAAGGCAAGCGAATATCCGACGGTGACCCACAAAATGCTAATGAGACCCATCGAAAAGAAGTTTTGCATGAGCATGGCCAACACATGTTTGGCCCGCACCATGCCCCCGTAAAACAATGCGAGCCCCGGGGTCATAAATAACACCAGCGCGGCCGACATGATCACCCATGCGGTATCGCCGGAACTCAGGTTGTTGACATCGAACAACATTTGTCAGAACTCCTTCAGTTGGATTACAGAAAGGTTCGCGACTCAGTGTTTCGCAACGGGTTCTGAATTGTTTCGGGAGTATGAACGAAACCAAACGCAGACTACAAACTGGGCGGTTTAGGCGCTTTGCCGATCTGCGGGACTGACGGTATCGACCGCCGCGAAGAGCTCAGCAACGCTTCGCGCCGGAATCGGCCGCGAATATAGGTATCCCTGACCCCGATCGCATCCCAATTCCCGTAACTCCTTGAGCTGCGTGGCGGTTTCAATCCCTTCGGCTAATACCGAGAGGCCAAGCGCGGCCGACATGGACACGACCGCGGAGACAATCGCCCGATCTCCGGCATCATGGCCCAGGCCGGAGACGAACGATCGGTCAATTTTCACTGTGTCGACACGAAATCGCTTGAGATACGCCAACGAGGAATAGCCCGTGCCAAAGTCGTCGATCGCCAACCCAACACCAAGATTTTTGAGACCATCTATTTTTCGAACCGCGCCATCGGCATCGCCAATAACCGCACTCTCGGTGATTTCCAAACAGATTTGGCGTGGATCAACGCAGGTCCGATTCAGCACCGCCGCAATACGCTCCACGACATCAAAGGCCGCCAAAGAACGGGCCGAGAGATTCACAGACACCACAAAATCGTCGAAACCCGAGTCGCGGACAAAACCTGCCGCAGTTTCGAGTACGAATTCATCGATACGCACTATGAGGTCCGACTGTTCAGCAAGCGCGATGAAAGCATCCGGTGCGAGGAGCCCGCGCTCGGGATGATGCCACCGCACTAGCGCTTCAGCTCCGCAACCGACTCCGTCGTCCAACGTGACGATCGGCTGGTAATAGACCACAATCTCATCGCGCTCAAGGGCACGATGGAGCGCGTTAAAGGTCTCATGTTGCGCGACGACGTTTTGGCGCATCGCCTCATCGAACACAACCCATCGGCCTTTACCGAGGTCTTTGGCTCTGTACATGGCAGCATCGGCATCGCGAACTAAGTCGTAGGCGTTGTCGGCATTGCTGCCACCCAGTGATATTCCGATGCTTGCGCGTAAGAAGGACTCTGAACCGTGAAGCTGGAAGGGTTGCTCGAGAACCTCGAACAACCGTTCCGCGATCTCGGTCGCCATCGAGCGAGCAAACGATCGCGGCAAATCTTCGCACAGCACAATGAACTCATCGCCACCAAAGCGGGCGACTGTGTCGCCCGGTCGCACAACCTGTTGAAGTCGACGCGCAAGCACCTTGAGCACCTCGTCGCCAGCTTCATGCCCAAGCGAATCGTTGATGAATTTGAATCCATCGAGATCGAGGAATAGCACGGCGACCTTCGACCGTGCCCTTGTCGCCCTCGCCAAGGCGGTTTGCAGTCGATCGATGAGCAATGTGCGATTAGGGATCCCAGTCAGTGGATCGGTTACCGACTCGTACGCGAGCTGATCTTCAAATCGTTTGCGTTCGATCGCTATTTCTGCGAGGCGAGCAAACGAACCAAACATCCGTACGTGATCGTCGTTCGGGAGTGCGCATTCGGTCGAGTAGATCGCAAGCGTCCCGATCACAGCCCCAGTTGCGCTATTTGCCATTGGTGTCGACCAACAACTACGAATGTTGTACCGGTCGGCCACCCCGCGAAATTCTGTCCACGCCGGATCGTCGCGCACGTCCCTTGTGTACACGGCAGTTCCGAGTGCGGCTGCCGTGCCACACGTACCCACGTTGATTTCTATCGGCACCGGCCCAACTACCTCGGCGAAATCTCTGGGAAGGCTCGGCGCGATCTCAGTGACCAGCATTCCATCATCGTTTACGGTCATCACCGAACAACGCCACGCCGAGGATTCCGATTCTAAGGCCATAGCGATGGCGGCGAGAGTCTCTTCAAGCGGACGCCCCTTCGCAACCATCTCAAGAATTTCGGCATGTACAGCAATTGAACGCTGGGCCATCCGATGTTCGTGCATGTCATGACCAACGGATTGGAACTCAACCACGTATCCGGCATCGTCGAGATACGCTCGATCAGTCCAGTGGTACCACCTAATCTCGCCATCGTGGCGAGGCTCCCAGTCCTCTTGCGTTTCCACTTCATGGTCTCGACCGAACTGGGACAACCTAAAAAGTTCGCGAGCGCGATCCTCTTCGGGGAAAATATCGATCAACCGCGTGCCTACGAGATGCTCAGCGCTATAGCCATAGAACTTCGCGAAAGCATCGTTCACGAATGTCAACGTCGTATCCGGGAAATATCGACACACAAGCTCGATTTGATCCTCCACGATGCCCCTGTAGCGCTCTTCGCTTTTGGATCGTGCAGCCTCGCTAGTTTGCAACGCCTCGAAAGCCTTGTTGCGTTCGGTCACATCGGCAATTATCGCGACGGCGGCCACGACCTCACCATCGCTATTCCACAATGGTGAGGCACTGACTTCGATCTCAACCGCATGGCCATCGCGGTGGGAGCGTGCGCCAGCAGTGCCGAACACAGTTTCGCCACGAAACACTCTTTTGAGGTTCGAATCAAACGATTCATTCGCCTCGTCCGTTGTGAGGTGGAGGGGGCGGTTTCCCACCGACTCCGCGCTGGTGTAACCAAAGATCTCCTCGCAGGCGGCGTTCCAGAACAGGACCTTGCCATGGCGGTCCGTGCCGTAGATCGGGCATGGAGCGTCACGCACGACCGAAAGCAACAACGACTCGGTGCGGTCACGAGCGGCATTCGCGACTTGGAGCTCAGCTCGAAGCTTGGCTAGCTCCCGTCGAGCCTGTTCGGAATCGCTCGGTGACCCTCTCGAAGGCATCGCCTGCGATGTGACGGGCGCGCCGAAACCTGCTCCGTTACCGCCCGGCGACGAAAAAGAGGTCTCCACTTCTAGGGTCATCGGCTCCCCTTGCGTGCGACCTGAGCACCATCGTGTCATACCTGACTACCTCGGGGGTGGACTAGCGCGCAACTTTCACCCCACGTAACAATGCAGAATGCGAATTTTGGCCAACTCGGTGTTTGAGCGGATCGTCTACCACTGCGTGCTCGTCAACGCCGATCGCCCCAGCCACCCCACGCTCACCGTTGACGCAGTCCTTCGAGACGGAGATACCGATGGACCTCTCCTCGTCGCGGTCGCGGATTTCAAGCGCATGATCGGCGTGCCGGCGACAACAGCCGCATTGCCACAATTTCGAAATGCTGGTCGCACGGAAATACACGACGGAGTCGAATACATCACCTTCGCCATGTGGGAACAGGTGGCCGAATCCGGGTAAAGCCTCAGCCTTGAACGATGTCACCCGTCATGTCATCGACGATACAACCCTCATCGCGAAGATACGCCAGTGCCGCGGTGCGCGCCTCCAACGTACCGCCAAGCTCCATGATAATCCAGCCGCTGTTGCCCTCGACATTCGCACGTCGAATATTGGGCACTACATCGAACTGCTTCACTAGTTCGTAGACGATCGGCCGAGTCACGAGTGCTTCAGGAAATGAAATGAAATAGCGAGTGTCGGACATACGTACCTTGTTCTAGTCGACCGTTGTCAGGCCGGTATTGGCAAACACAGTCTCGGGGTCATTGAGCAGAGAAATAATGAAAGGCCCGAACTCCGCGTAACGGGCAGATACCTCGTCGAAACGCATCTCGTGGACGATGTCTTTGATCACTACGGGATCATCGCAGAACAGGGTTACACCCCACTCCCAATCGTCCATGCCGGTCGCACCCGTAATGAGCTGGAGCACGCGACCGGCGTAGCCTCGCCCCGTGCGGGCATGGCTGCCCATAAGACGCTTGCGCTCAACGAATGGCAATGAATACCAATTGTCGTCGCCAACGCGCCGCTTCAACATTGGGTAAAAACACATGACGTTTTTCTGAGGCAATTTCGGATGGATCCGTTGTTGTTGGTAATGCACCATCCGGTCGCTCCACACCGCCAGTTTCCCACTGATTTCGTCCTCGTCGGTCAGCTGTTCTTCGCTCACGAGCCTCTCACGTTCATCCTCAAGCGTCGAGGTGTAGGGCGACAACTCGGTAAGCGATAGAAACGACCACGTGAGGGTAAACGGACCAGCCATGAACTCCGATTGAAAACGCTGGAGCCGAGCAAGGTCGGGGCCGAGGGCCATCACTGCGATATCGGCTTTATGACCCAGCGCCGACCCGATCATCACCTGATGACCATCGGCCCGCAACGAGGCGACCGCGTCGAGCGACCGCTTCGCCGCATGAGGCTCGCGCGCGACACGTTCTCGATCGATATGCACGAACAGGTGCAGCACACCCCAGCCAACAGACGGTTGTACAGACATGCATCAAGCCTACCGACCGGCCTGCGGTGCTATCCCAGCAGACATCTGGCTAGCCGATCTTGATCCAAACCCGTCTTCCAACTCGACCATATTGGGTGTCGATCGCTACACGAGGGGTTTCACAATCTCAACGCTTTTCACCGATCGGCGCCAAAAAAGTGGGGCGGCCCGAAGGCCGCCCCGTAATACTTCTTCATGCTGCGCCGCAGAGCGACAAGTTGGGAGACTAGAAGTCGCCCATGCCGCCCATGTCGGGCATACCGCCACCGCCGCCAGCAGCGGCGACCGGCTCTGGCTTGTCAGCCACAACCGCTTCGGTGGTGAGGAACAGCGCAGCGATTGAGGCCGCGTTCTGCAACGCGGAACGCGTCACCTTCGCCGCGTCGATCACGCCGACCTTGACCAGGTCTTCGTATTCACCCGTAGCAGCGTTGAGGCCGTTGTTGCCTTTCAGGTTCTTCACCTTTTCGACAATCACGCCACCTTCAAGGCCAGCGTTGATGGCAATCTGCTTGAGTGGCTCTTCCAGCGCCCGAGCTACCAGCTTGGCGCCAGTGGCTTCGTCGCCTTCAAGCGTTGCAGCCAGGTCGATTACCTTGGCCTGGGCACGAAGCAAGGCAACGCCGCCGCCGGCGACGACACCTTCTTCAACCGCAGCTTTGGTGGTCTGTACTGCATCTTCGATGCGGTGCTTCTTTTCTTTGAGCTCAACCTCAGTCGCAGCTCCAACCTTGATTACCGCAACTCCACCAGCAAGCTTGGCACCCATTGGAATATGCCAGCTTCCATTTTGATGATGGGGCTGATTACTTTGGTCTACACTTACCTTGGCGGAATGCAGGCCGTGCTTTGGACCGATTGCATCCAATTCCTGATTTACACCCTT
>SXHN01000040.1 GCA_005773635.1 Actinomycetota bacterium | reverse complement strand
TCCAGCCAGATATCTGTTCCCACAATTCAGTCTGACGCTGCAGATCCACTGAATCGATCACGATAGAAGCCAGCCGACCACCAGTCTGGTAGCGATCGCGCGGATCCAATACGCAAAACTCGTTTCCTTCAGGGTCCGCCAGCACGATCCACGGCACGTCCGACTGCCCAATATCGCAGCTCGTCGCACCGCGGGCGATTAACGACGCCGTGAACGCGTCACGATCGTCGAAGTCGCGGCTCGCAAGATCGAGATGAACTCGGTTCTTCGTCAATTTCGGATCGGTGCTGGGCAAAAACAACAACGTGGGCGTCCACGCATCTGCGTCGGGGTCCGCGATCTGAAAGTCACGCGGATCGGGAGGAGCGACCTCTACCCATCCCAACGTTTCGGACCACCACGTACCGAGCGAGCGTGGGTCGTTGCAGTCAATTGCAATCGAACTGAGACGAGTCGCCATCTCTTGATGCTACGCGTCACTGTGCCATTGGTGCAGCGCTCATCGCCTGGTTGTAGTGCTCGACGAAGCCAATGACCAGGCTGTCTTTATCGGTAAGTACGCCGTGAGTGAACGCATGTGACGAAACCCCCTGCTGCACTCCTTCGCACACCATGTTGTCTTGAGCGCCAACCAACTCACTGAAATCAATAATCGGTTGCGGGTCGAAACCCGATGCCGCAATGGCCTCAGGCGCAAACAGATACTCCATCGTGACGACGGTTTGAGTCGCGCTAATCGGAAACAACGTTGAGACGATCGCGCTTGTGCCAGTGATGTCAACAAACACGTTCGGAAACAGCGTGCAACCGAAATAGGAGTGGGCGTCCACCTCAGACATCTTGGGCAGCAGCGGCAACTTGGAATGTCCGGTGTGACTAAAACTGTTCCCGCCACCGCTCAAGGTGACTCCGCCATCACCCCTGGTTCGTTCGTACACCTCACCACCACGATACGCCGGAACGAGTTCCACAAGCTCTGGGTGCACGCGGGTGCAGTGCAAACACTCTTGATAATTCTCGACGATAATTTTCCAGTTCGCTGCGACAGTTGTACGTGATGTGAACGCAACCCGTAAGTCGCCGAGACCAAAGCGAAACAGTGGCACCACTTCGCCACCGTGAGTCTGCATCCACGAGTCAAACGCCGGTGGCGTCTTCGCCAGGCTCACGAAGACGAATCCTTCGTGCTCGCGCAACGCGATACTCCACAACGACAGCGCATCGCGGTCGACGTCGTCGTGACTAAGATGGGGAGTGCCAACAAGTGCCCCATCCAGCGCGTAACTCCATGCGTGATACGGGCAAACAATTGTGCGGTGAGAACTCACGGTTTCGGGTTGGCACAGCCGCGCCCCGCGATGCCGACAAACGTTGGCGTGCGCGTGCAAGGTTCCATCGGCAGTCCGGCTCAAGATGATGCTTTCGCCAACCACGTCAACCACTCGCCTACTCCCCGGCGCAATCGTGTCACCGCGAGCACACATGAACCACCCGCCGTGAAACAGGTGCTCGCGCTCCTGGTCAAACACCTCCTGCGAGCAGTAGTGATGTGAACTCAGCGTTTCGGCTTGGGAGCTCATGATTTCTTTCCGTTCGAGCGAATTATTCAAACAATAGCACACTACTGACTCGTCAGTCAGTAGTGTGCTATGTGGCGGCACGGGTGTCGAATTACGGGCTACTCGACATACCGTGCTGCCACCGATGACATGCACCGCCCCAGGAGCTCCCCGTGCCAGCCAAGCTGCAAGAAACCAACTTCGCCGCTGGGATCGATCCGATCTTGTCGACACTCGACACCGACGGCGGCGTAATTGTCCACGACTTCATCGCGCCCGACACGCTGCAACAATTTCGCGACGACGTCCGCCACGCGGCACAACAGCATCACTACGGAACGGCGTCTGACCTAGTCGATGTGCAGAGATTCTGGGGCGACAAGACCATGCGATTTACTCGCCTACCGCTGCGGAGCACCGCGTTCTTCGACATCCTCGCCCACCCCGACTATCTCGCCGTAGCCGACGCAACCCTCGGACCCAACTGCCCGAACTACTGGATGAACACCGGCCAGATGATGATCCTCGCGCCCGGCCAACCAACACAGGTGCTACATCGCGACGCCGACAACTGGCCCAATATGAATCGACCGAACGGTTTCGAGGTGACGTTGAGTTGCATGTTTGCGATCGAAGACTTCACCATCGAAAACGGCGCCACCCGCGTCGTGCCGGGGAGTCACCGCTGGAACGATTACCAACGGCGCGCAACTCCAGATGAAGTAACCCAGGCAGTGATGCCAGCGGGAAGCGGCATGATCTACTCGGGGCGCGTACTGCACGGCGGAGGCGCGAATATTTCCCACGACGTCTCTCGATGGGGGTTACACGTGTCGTTCGTGTTGGGATGGCTCGTCCCAGAAGAGGCGCTACCTCTCAGCGCGCCATGGGATTGTGTGAAGGACCAACCCGAGCGGGTTCAACAACTGCTCGGTTGGCGTTGTTCGACGATGGGTAGCGACTCCACCCGGCTATGGACAGTCGACTACGAAGATGTGCCAGTAGGCCTCAACCTTTTGTAGCGCGCAATCGCAGCTTTTGCGCGCGTGGGAGCGCCCGTTTGGTTGCCCCAGGCGGATCAGAACCTGAATCGGTGCCTTACTGGGCATGCCATGCGTCGATCGCGGCTCGGTAACTCGCGAAGTCTTTCATCGCTTCGAGCGCTACCGCGGGTTCTGCGAACTCGGTGCGGCGGCCTATGTCGAGTATCGCCGTGACACTCAGCGGGGCGGCTGCCACGACCTGCTGCGCGAGTTCTCGAGCCGCACCCAACAATTCATGTACCGGCACGACTCGATTCACCAATCCCCATTGACGCGCCTCGCTTGCGCCCATGCGTCGCCCCGTCAACAGCATCTCGCGCGCGATGTGTGGGGGCAACAATCTTGGTAGCCGCACGCTCGCGGCGTCGGGCAAGACCCCAATTGTTGCTTCGGGCAAGAAGAACTCCGCGTGATCGGCGGCAACAATCATGTCGGCAGCCATCGCGATCTCGAAACCGCCACCTACTGCCATGCCATTCACCGCGGCAATGACAGGTTTTGTGCGGTTCGCAAGCTCGCAGAATCCCCCAAAGCCACCGACTCCCCAATCGGCGTCAAACGACTCGCCGCCACTCGCAGCACCCAAATCCCAACCGGCACTGAAAAAACGCTCGCCTGCTCCGGTAACGATCGAGACACGCACCAAGTCGTTGGTTTCGAACTCAACAAAGGCTTCGCCCATAGCAACACTCGTTGCGGCGTCGAGCGCGTTGGCCTTCGGCCGATCAATCGTCAGAACCGCAACATAATCAGCAATTTCTATGTTGAATCCGTTGGTCATGAGCTACAACCTCTCCACGATCATCAAGGCATCAACGGCAACCGAACCGCGGACGCCCACAAGTACGGGATTGCATTCGATCTCCACCAC
>SXHN01000039.1 GCA_005773635.1 Actinomycetota bacterium | reverse complement strand
TAGTCAGCGAGTGGTTCAGGATTAAACGTGCTGTGGCCGCCGGCAAACACAATCGGGTGTTCTGGTCGACGATCTTCATTCCGAACCGGCACTCCGGCTAAATCGACCATTTCGAGCACATTTGTGAAAACAAGTTCCGCGGACAAGTTGAACGCCAGCACATCAAATTCTGCTGCCGATCGGTGTGTGTCCACCGAAAACAATGGCAGGCCCTTTGAGCGCATAGACGTCGACATGTCAGTCCAGGGCGCGTACGACCGCTCGGCGACTGCGTCGCCTCGTTCGTTCAGGATTTCATAGAGGATCTGGAGCCCCTGGTTGGGGAGGCCAATCTCATAGGTGTCGGGGTAGATCAGGAGCCAAGCAACCTTGTGCGGTGCCCAAACGGGTCGCTGGCTCCCTCGCTCCATGCCGATATATCGAGCAGGCTTCTCCACCTTGGCCAGGAGCGGTTCGATCCGCGGCCAGAGGTCGGACATGATTTGCGAAGCCTACCTGGCGACCCGGCCAACACGGGGATAGGGCCTATCACCGTACAAAAGGGTTAATTCCTGCGAAAATGGATGTTCACGATGAGCCCGAGTGCCGCCCAATAGGCGATCATCGCGGAGCCGCCGTAGCTCATGAACGGCAAAGGAATGCCGGTAATGGGCATCATGCCCATCGTCATACCGATGTTCTCAAATACTTGGAAGCTGAACATGGCAACGAACCCAATCGCAACAAGTTGCGCAAAACGGTCGTCGGTGAACGCCGATATCCGCCAGGTTCGCCAGATCAACAACCCAAACAGCGCAAGCAGACCAGCCCCGCCGACAAACCCGAACTGTTCCCCGACTGCAGTGAATATGAAATCAGTGTGTTGTGCCGGCACGCCGTTGGGGATCCTGGTGAGCGTTCCCTGATACAAACCCTCACCCCAAATGCCACCGTTTTGAATCGCAGCTTTCGACCGCTGGAGCGTGAACTCCGCGTCGGTTTGTTTCGAAGCTGCTTTCCCGGTGTTTTGGTCCAAAAATCCAGTGAGGCGTTCGAGCCGGTACGTCTCGAACTGATCGGTCGCGATCAATCCGCCAAAGAGCGATCCCGTCAGCAAGATCAATACCAACAAATGAATAGGTTTGAGCCCAGCGACCACCATCACCGCGATGGTGCATACTGCCATCACCAACATGGTGCCAAGATCATTTTGGTACAGCACCAATGCCATCGGAACGCCCGCGAGTATCAGCACCTGCACCAAGCGCCAGGCGTCGAAGTCGCCCTCGTGGCGGCTGAGAAAACCTGCAAGCGACACGACCAGTACCAACTTCGCGACCTCAGATGGCTGAAATTGAAACGGGCCGATGTTGAACCATGCCGTCGTGCCACCGGTTCCTGCTCCAACGAATTTCACTGCCAACAACAGCGGCAGCGTCGCTCCGTACAGCAACGGCCAAAAGTCGCGGAGCTTGCGATAATCGACGAGCATGACCATGGCCGCAACCACAAGGCCCACCAGCAACGCAATCCCTTGGCGCTCGAGGTAGTACGTCGGCGACACCGGATTCTGTACATCTGGGTTGGGATCACGCGTGGCGCTGTAGATCATCGTGAGCCCGAAACCGCTCAGCACGCCAACCGCAAACAGCAACGCCCAATCGAGGCGCAACGAAGGGTTGTTGTGAGGATCGAAAAGGCGCCGGCGTTCCGGCGACGTCAATACGCTCACAAACGATCAGCCCTTCTTGTTTCCCACGACGGCGGCCGTGGTCAACCGCGGAATCTTCGTGATCTCAAGGCCATTCATGTACTCGATGATCTGGCGGGTAATCGGCGCCGCAATGCGGCCGCCCCGACCACCTTGTTCCACCATCGCAAGCACCACATAGCGGGGGTGCAGTTGATCCGAACCGGGCGGCGCGAACATGCTGACGAACCACGACGTATCTCCAATGCAGTCCTTGAGTTGTTCTTCGCCAGCTACTGGCTTGATGCAATCGGGCGCACCTTTGCCCACCTGCGCAGTGCCGGTTTTTCCCCATACGGCGATCTGTTCTTTTGGAAAGGAATTAAACGCTTGAAACGCGGTCCCATTTTTCGCATCGTTGACCACTCCGCGCAACCCGTCCATCAACGCAGCACGCAACCGATCCTCTATCTCCACTCGCGAGATGGCTTGAGGCGCGATGTTCGTATTGGCGACAGGCTTGCCCGCAACATCGGTCACTTCTTGCACCAGCCGGGGCCGCCACACCGTGCCTCCGTTCGCAAGCGCGCTGTAGGCATTGGCAAGTTGCAGGGGTGATACCAACAGTGCACTCTGGCCGACGGCGAGGCTGATGTTGTCGCCTCGACGCCAGTCATTGTTGGCATCAATTGGGCAACCTTCTTTGCGCTTTGGATTGCACAGCGGGTCGTCTTCGTAAATCGCCTCGGCCAATTCGCGAGCCCACGCTTCGTCGGGAACCGTGCCAGCAGCTTCGCCGACGTCGATACCCGTTTTCTTACCGAATCCGAAGTCTCGCGCGGTGCGCTGAATTGCATAGCCCCGGTCGGTATCGCCAGCCTCCAAAAGATCCCACATCTGATTGCCAGCTTGGTAGTAATACATGTCGTTCGAAGCCGTGAGGGCGCTTCGAAAGTCGAATTTACGGGCGCTGCGGTCAGGGCTGCACTTCTTGAAACTTTCACCGACTCGAATGCACCCATCGCCGTTTGCTACAGGCGTGAACTCCTGATAAATACCTGATTTCCAAGTGGCGACTGCGCTGACAAGTTTGAACGTCGAGCCCGGCGCATACAAGCCAGCCGTAGCGCGATTTAACAGCGGCGTGTACTTCTCTTTCGACGATAGATCCTCGAAGTTCTTCCCGATGTCTTGGGTGTTGTCGTAACCGGGATTTGATACCAACGCTTTTACCGACCCGTCGGTCGTATCCAACACCACAACCGCGCCTGCCGGGGCGCGGTAAGAGAAGCCTGGGAAATCCTTTTCAAAATCCTCGTTCGCCTCAGTTCGCGCCATGTCGATGCCTTCTTGCAACGACTTCTCAGCGAAACGTTGCAGATCTGCATCAATCGTCAAGGTCACGTTGTCACCGGATCTGCCAGGATTCTCGCTGAGTGGTTCACCAACGATCACGCCGCGTCCATCCACCTCTACGTTCACCGACGCTGGATCGCCGCGCAACACCGACTCGTACACGGCTTCGATGCCTGCTCGGCCGATCTCTTCGTTGCGGCCATACTCCGGATGTTTCGCAAGGTCCGCCTCATTGACCCGTGCAAGGTACCCAAGCACCTGTGGGGCAACCCCTCCGTAGGCGTATTCGCGAACGTCGAGAGCAGTCAGTTGCACATGGGGATATTCGTCGCCGCCTTCTACCAACTGGGTCCGCACGTTCGGGGCAACCTCTGTGGCAAGCACCACCGGCTCAAGGGGACCCTTTATTTTCGCGTCAAGCATCTCGGTGAGCCGTTGGGGGGTTATCTGGAGCAAAGCCGCCAGTTTGGGCACCACCGAGCGCGTTGGTGAATCGTGTGGCGCGGCACGCAGTTCCGCATCCGCGGAAATAGCCCACGACACTCGGTTACCGACCATGAGCCGGCCTTCGCTGTCGTAAATCAAACCACGGCTAGTCGGGGTGAACACTGTCTTGACGGTTTTGCTGCCGACGGCAACCGACGCCACAGTTTCACTCGACTCCAGAAACCACAACCGAGCCAACAGCGAACAAAACAGCGCGGTCACGACGACGCCGACGATGTGCACTCTGACTCGCGCATTGTCGTTCATAGTCGAGCACCGTAACGATCTCCGACAACGAATCTCGTGCAGGCAAACACCGGTATCGCGAGCAGTAAGTCATACAACGCAACCGACACCACGACGCTGACGGCGTGTGTGCTCTGCAATTGATCAGCGCCAGCCAAGATCGACATGGTCACAAACACAACCCCGCCTACAAATCCTGCCCCGAGACCGCTGAGCGCAATCAGCACAGGCACACGCCGATCAACGACTTCGTGTAGCGACGCGGCAAAGTACGCAGTAACGCCGTAGGCCAACGCAGTCATCGCATACGGCGTGGTGACAAACAGGTCGATCATGAGCCCGCTCACGAAGCCGAACCAAGCGCCGAGCTCGCCGCCTTCCATCCACGCAATGGCAACTGCACCGAGCAGCGCCAAGTCCGGCACGACGCCGAACAAACGCAGATTCGGAAACACTGCAACCTGCGTGATCACCAAGGCAATAGCGAACGGCACCAAACGCAGCAGTCTCATGGCCCGGCTGTCGTGGTCGTCGTCGGGCCTGCGGCCGTCGTGGTCGTCGTCGGT
>SXHN01000038.1 GCA_005773635.1 Actinomycetota bacterium | reverse complement strand
GTGGTGGTGAGTTGGCCGATACGCCGGATTCTGTCTGCGATGCTTGCGCACCGGAGGCGGCCATCCATCTAGGCCGGCAGTTACCTGACGGCTCAAGCGGTCTACCCGGCAACATAGGACGGGCCGTCCGTTGCCTGCTTGACCTTGCTCCGGATGGGGTTTACCGAGCTACCCCGGTCACCCGGGGTACTGGTGCGCTCTTACCGCACCGTTGCACCCTTCCCTGAGGCTTGCTGCGGGAGCCGAAGCTCCGCGCTGCACGCCCATCGGCGGTCTGTTTTCTGTTGCACTTTCCTGCGAGTCACCTCGACTGGGGGTTACCCAGCATCCTGCCCTGCGGAGTCCGGACGTTCCTCGGCGTAGTCGAGCTACGTCGCGGCCGCCTGGCCAACTCATCACCGCTACGAGTCTGGCACACCGGCACATCCGCGGCCTCATGATCTGGTGATGGCCTCAGTAGCGCTCGAGCAATTGACTGCGTTGTCGGGTCCGAGTGCTTAGGTCTTCGTACCCACAGCCGATCAACATGGCATATGGCCGATTGGCGTGCACTAGGCAACTGTCGCGGAGCCGACATCACGATATTTTTCGCAGAAGAAGATGATTTCTTCTCCGAACGTGAAGCGAAGCGACTTTGCGCGAGTTGCCAGGTGCGAGAATCGTGTCTCGAGCAGGCACTTGCTGATCGCGAAAAGGTCGGAGTCTGGGGCGGATTCACCGCAACCGAACGGCGCCGCATCCTGCGCCGCCGCCGCCGTCATAGTGCTGCTTAGTTCACAACGGTTCGTTACCGATCAAACGATCTGCAATTTCAACACTGCGGGGCCCACAACGATTTGATGAGAGCCGAGCGACAAAGGGTTGCCCGAAACTGTGCCGGTCGTGGTTGCCCAAACGACACCGGTCCATTTTTTCGTCTGGTTCGGTTGCAATGTGAATTGCTGTTGGGTGCATACCACGCCGTTGGGCAGTGCGGGACAGTTCACTGACCCTGCGCCGTTGCCCACGTTGGTCGCGGACACAGAGAAGTTGCCTTTGGCGCCAGATTCAAGGCGCAACGGATTCGGGCTGGAACTCCATACGACGTTTGCCGCGACAGCGATCGTCGGTACCGTTGGAGGCACCGTGACGGGCACTGTCGTGGTGGATGGAGCGGTCGTCGTTGTGAACAAATCACCGATATTGGCCGGAATCGGTGGGAATGTTGTGGTGACTGGAGCGAGCGTTGTGCTGGTGCTTGTGGCGGGCGCCTTGGTCGACGTCGTGGTGGGATCGACGAAGAGCGTGGTGGTGGATTTCGGAACCGAAAATGACGAACTGCTCGCTCCGCCCACAACGATTTTGGTTGTGTCATCGGACTGCAATCGAGCAAAGGCGAAACCGCCAATCAGCAGCGATGCGGTGACGCCGACGATGGTCGTGGTGAGTACGGCTCGGCGCTGCTCGCGTTGTTCGGCAAGGCGCGCCTGGCGACTCAAATCGGATTCTGGTTTATTCATGATCGGTGTTCCTCGCTGCTGGTTGCGGGGGTAACCCATCGTGACACGTCGGGAGGCGATTTCACAATCGCCCCAAGGGGTCAGGATGCACTATCCAGGCGTTGTTGTGACATCTTTGACGACCTGTAGGTGCCAGTAGGCTCGCCGACCGATGGATTTCAACCTTTCCCCAGAAATGGCGGCACTCCAAGCCAGCGTCCGCAGACTCGCCCAAGATAAAGTCAAGCCTCGCGCCCGCGAAATTGACGAGAGCCAGCAATATCCGCAGGACCTGTTCGAGGTATTCCGAGATGCCGGCTTGCTTGGGCTGTGTATTCCCGAGGAATACGGCGGCAGCGGAGCGGGGATTTTGGGGCTCACCATCGCGATCGAAGAGGTCGCGAAATACTCCAACTCTGCTGCGCTCATGCTGCTGTTGACTCGTTTGCCTACGGGCCCTGTGCTCATTGCTGGCAGCGAAGCTCAAAAGGACCACTACGTGCGGGGTGTCGCCGATGGCGCAATGCGCGCGGGTTTCGGGCTGTCGGAACCGGGCGCGGGCAGCGATGTGGCGGGTATGCGGACGAAAGCCGTCGCCGATGGTGACGACTGGTTGATTTCTGGGACGAAATGCTGGATGTCTGGGGTTGTGCAAGCGGACTGGTACACGGTGTTTGCAAAGACCGGTCCGGCGGATAGCCGTCAACACGACTCCATCAGTTGCTTCATTGTCGAGCGCGACTCGCCGGGTCTCAGCGTTGGGCACATTGATCAAAAGATGGGCGTGAAGGGCGTCGATACCGGCGAATTGTTGCTCGATTCGGTGCGCGTTCCGGCTCGCAATCTGATCGGCGAAATCGGCGGATTTCGACTCGCAATGTTGGGCCTGAACGCAATGCGGCCGATCGTGGCTGCGCGCGGCATTGGCTTGGCTGAGGGTGCGCTGATGTACGCGGTCGAGTATGTGAAACAGCGCGAAGCGTTCGGAACGACCATTGCGAACATGCAAGGTATTCAGTGGAAAATCGCAGAGCTGGCCACGCAAATTGAAGCTGCACGCCTGTTGACCTATCGCTCGGCCGTTATGGCGGATGCCGGTCAATACACCAAGGAATTTGTTCCGTATCTATCCATGGCGAAGTACTACGCCACCGAGGTAGCTGTGAAGACCGCGGGTGAGGCGTTGCAGATGCTTGGTGCTGCTGGCTATATGAAAGAGCATCCGACGGAGCTGTGGTATCGCGACGCTCGTCAACTTACGATCGTCGAAGGTACGAGCCAAATTCAACTGGGGCTTATTGCAAAAGGTGTATTGGGCCACGACCTGTGGTGGGACTAATGAGTGAGATAATCACGCACTCACTCGCGAAGCTCGTAGCGCGCCAAGACCTCACTGCCGCCGAAATCGAAACCGTTGCCTCCCATGTGCTGCGCGGCGAAGCCAGCGACGTCGAGATTGCCGCGTTCATTGTGGCGTTGCGCACGAAAGGCGAAACGATCGAGGAACTCAGCGCGTTGGTGCGAACGATGTTGGGGTTCTCGGTTCCAGTGACAGTGGCGCCGGGAGCGATTGACACCTGCGGCACGGGTGGTGATCGCAGTGGCACGATCAATGTTTCCACTCTGGGCGCGATCATCGCCGCGGGCGCGGGCGCACGGGTTGTGAAACATGGCAATCGGGCCGCGTCGAGCCAATGCGGTTCAGCTGACGTGTTGGAATCATTGGGGATTCCAATCGAATTGGGGCCCGAAGCGGCGGCTCAATGTGTGGCTGAGGTGGGTATCGCGTTTTGTTTTGCGCCTAGGTATCACCCAGCACTTCGATTCATTGGCCCGGTGCGTAAGGCCCTCGGTGTGCCGACCACCTTTAATTTTTTGGGACCACTTGCGAACCCGGCACGGGTGTTGCGACAATGCGTAGGTGTGAGCGATCCGCTGATGGCGCAGCGGGTGGCTGCAGTGTTGGTGGCAAATGGAGCCGAACACGTGATGGTGTTTTGCGGACACGATGGCCTCGATGAACTGACCACCACCACCACCTCGTTTGTCATCGAACATCACGCGGGCGCGACACGCGAATACGAACTCGACGCGACAACGCTCGGTTTGCCACTCGTCGAGCTTCGGGATATCCGGGGCGGCGATGCCGCCATGAACGCTGGCGTGATCGACCGAGTGCTCAGCGGCACCACCGGCGCGGCACGCGATATCGCCGTGCTCAATGCGTCGGCCGCTCTGCAAGTCGCAGGACTCGTGACGACTTGGGAGGCTGGTATTGAACTCGCCGGCGCCGCCATTGATTCAGGGGCTGCCTCGAAAACCATGGCGGCGTGGCGTATTCTCAGTCGATCACTCGCCGACGAGGAAGATTGAGTGACCGAAGCGCAGCTACTTCAATGCCCAGATTGTTCGCACCGCCACGATTTGTCAGCGCTTGGCGCGGTTGCAACCTTTGAATGCGCGGGATGCGGGCGTCCGCTCAAGGTTCCAGCGGTGGTACGCGTGACCGCGGTTGCGGGCCCCACGCCTGCCTCGAGCGATACGAGCGATACAAGCGTTACCCCAACCGTTACTCCACCTGTTTCGAAGCCAACTACCAATCCTGGTCGCCGAGCCGCGGCGGGCGCCGCGGCTGGTCCGGTGCGTATTCGGCTCTGGATCCGGCTGGCGATTTGGTTGTTTGCCGTGCCGTTCGGGATGTTGGTGGTGTTCGGAATCGCCGGCAAAATGGGTGTGATTACCTTCGATGAGCTGCTGAAAACCTTCACTGCGTCGGGATGGGATCGTTTCGCTCCGATTGCGAAGATTTTGCCGGTTGCAGCGTTCCTGATTGCTGTGATTGTGCAAGCAGCGGTCACCGGGCTAGAGCGCCGAGAGAAGAATATTCGGGCTGCATTGTTAACGACGAGCGCGGGCACGGACCGGCTCGAAGCTCGCAACGTTGGGTAATTGTGAAGCGTATTCACCATCGACTTGGGTGACGTGCCAGGCGCGCGCGCTTCGGGCGAATGCGTTGGCGACGATCAGTAGTTCATCAATTTCGTCGGGGCGCACGGGGATATCGAGAGACGGCGCATTGATGAACTCGCCGTCGTTGCCGGGGCCCGCTGCAATGATCAGGCGCCCATAGCGAAACTCGGCGCGGCTGCCGTCGTCGCGTCGCATTTCGAGATATGGCACCGCGCGAATCGCATCGACGGCATTGCGGCGGCGCAGCGCTCGGGTGAGCGCGGCGAGGCGATCGCGGGTGGCTGCTGCTTCTTCGTAACGCTCGGAACGCGCTAGAGCATGCATGCGTCGCTCGAGCGGATCGATCAGCAATTCGGGCATTGCCTCGCAGAGTGCGGCACGTACTTGCGCGACCGCATCGGCGTAGGCGTGCTCGTCACTCAACCCTGAGCACGGACATGCTGCGACACCGAGCTGAGCGCTGGTGCAAGGCGCGTCGCATGCAGGTAATTCCGTGCGCTTGCCGATACGCACAGTGCAGCGCCGCAACGGCACCGCGGTCTCAATCGCTTCACGCACGAGGTGCGCCATCGAAGATGATGGCAGCGGACCTAAGTAGATACCATCGCCGGGCTTCACAGCTCGGGTGACGATGACACGCGGAAATCGTTCATGGGTGAGCTTGACGTAGCTGTATTTCTTGGTGTCTTTGCCTTGGCGATTGAACCGCGGTTGCCAACGTTGAATGAGGCGAATTTCGCGCACCGCGGCTTCCAACGGGTCGCTGCACACCACGTGATCTATCGCGGCAGTTTCTCGAAGCAGTTGGGGAATTTTGCGTCGGTCGTCGCCCGAGAAATATGAACGCACGCGGCTACGCAGATTTGTTGCTTTGCCGACGTAGAGCGGGCGGCCTGCTCGATCACGGAATATGTACACACCGGGCGATCTCGGCAGCTTCGCGGTCAGGCCGAGCTTCTGCGCGCTTGGGTGCGTATGCATTGAGGGCACGGCGAGAAGATCGTCGAGCCCCAAGACGCCAAACGATGCCGCGCGCTCCAGCAGCACGTGAAACACCTCGGCGGTTGCTTGCGCATCAGCCATCGCTCGGTGGTTGGGCTCGGTGGCGACGCGCAAATGCCGAGCGAGTGTGGCGAGTTTGAAGTTGGGGGTTTCGTCGCGCACGAGACGGCGCGCGAGCGCGAGTGTGTCGGTGCGCCGGTTCGTGAGCGTGGAGTAACCGAGATTGCGTAGCGCAGCATCAAGGAACCCAATATCGAAGCGCACGTTGTGGCCCACAATGACGGCATCACCTAGAAATTCCAAAAACGCTGGAATCACTTCGCCCACTTTGGGCGCTGGCATGACCATGGCTTCGGTAATTCCGGTGAGCACTGTGATCATCGGCGGTATTGCGACGCCAGGATTGACGAGCGTTTCGAACCGCCCGAGGAGCTCGCCGCCGCGCATTTTCACCGCGCCGATCTCAGTGATCGCGTCGGCGTTGGCCGAGCCACCCGTGGTTTCGAGATCGACGACGACGAACGCGACTTCGTGGAGCGGGGTGCCAAGGTCGTCGAAGCTGCGTTGCTGGGTGCCGAACATACGTACGCATCGTACACCTCCGAGCCAAACAAACGTTCGTACGCCCGTGAAAGGGAGGCGCGGTATTGTCAACGCATGCAGTCCCCGACTCGTTATCGATGTTCGGGGTGTGGCAATTTGACCAGATTCGACGTAGTTGCGACGCGCCGAACTCGCGCCTTTCATCACTTTACGGTCGGCGGTGAGCTGTCGATCGACGAGGAAGAGCTACTCGAAGAAACGATTGAGGCAGTGACGTGTCGTTGGTGCGGTGCTGCAGGTGACCGGTTGGAGCCCGGCCGAGAGTGACAGACCTGGGAGTGACAGAACTGCGAGTGACGGGCCTGGGAGTGATCGATCAGGCGCCGAGCAGATGCACGACGAGACGCCGCACCCGAGGACGGTCGTCGAAATCGATGCACACGATTTTTTGCCAGACGCCAAGCATCATTTCGCCTTGTGCGAAAGGAACGGTGACCGACGGCCCAATGAGCCCGGCACGGGCGTGGGAGTGGCCGTTGGTATCGGCGTTGATTTCATTGTGTTCCCAACGATCGTGCTGCGGGGCGACGTCTTCAAGAACTCGGTTGAGATCTGCGTTGCAACCCGGTTCGTATTCGATCGTTGTCACACCGCATGTGGAGTGGGCAATGAACACCGTGCAAAGGCCGTCGCGGATACCTGAGTTGTCGATGACTTTTTGCGCAAGGCTCGTGACATCTTGGATTTCGCCGTCGCCTTGGGTATCAAGGCTGAATTCCTCGTGGCGTGCCTGCATTAATTGCGCTCCTCGGGTTTGGCCTCGGGTAGGCCTCGGGTTGGGCTGGGCGGCTGTGCGCGGGCCGTTGGCAAGTCTACGGAACCGCGGCTGCGAAGGGCGCAACGATGATTGAGGAGCAAGATTTGGCGCTCGTGGCGATGCCCGATTCGCTCCTTACGGTCGTGGTCGAGGCGGCACATACGGTCTTGAGAGGCCTCGACGCCGCTGAAATTTCAGTTGCGTGTCGGCCGTTGCTGCGTTTCGACCGTCGGGGACTGGCCAGCTCGGCGGCTCGACGCCAGTTTGTGGTTGCGTTGCGTCGCGAGCCAGTGCTGCGATCGCTGGTTGCAGCACACTTGATGGCAAGGCCCGAAGTCGCGGCGATGATCGAACTCTTTATGGCCACCGACTCGTTGACTTCGGTACACGATTCGGCCCAGCGCGGCGATGTGGAGTTGCTCGTGGCGGCGCTGTGGGCTGGAAGTCCGACGGGAGCAGACTTTGCCCTTGGGCTGTGCGCCAGCACCGAAGCGACCCGCAAGATGCGTGATGAGCATGGCGTGGTCGCTGCGGGTCTTGAACAACGGCTGCGCCAAGCCGAGGTCGCGAATGATCGCGCGCAATTACGAGCCGTCGAGGCCGAAGATGCCCTCGCGCAAGCCGTCGAGGCATTGCGCGACGAACGCGCCGGGCGGCGGTCGCGTGACCAGACACATGCCGCCGAGGTCGCGGCCGCACACCGCAGCGCCGCTGCGCTGGAAACAACGCTCGCAGAACAACGAGCGACGGTGACAGGGCTGGAACGACGATTAGCCAAAGCCGCCGGTGATCTCGCGGCCGTCGATGTTGCGTTGCGAGCTAGCCGAGACGAATATGCGCTGTTACAGCAGGCCGTAGCTGCACCTGCGGTTTCAGTTGACGAGGTCAACCAACTCGCGGCTCAAGCCGCGAGCTTGGAGCAACGACTTGCTGCAATCGCACAGAAAGTCGCGGCGGCCCCTGTTGCAATCGCGAAGGCCTCGGTGCAACCAGGAGCTATAGGCGCAGTACCGAAGCCCGCAGTGGCGCCGCGGCCCGCGGCGCCCACCCGTCGGACCCGTCCGAACCTGCCGGGCGGCATGATCGCGGACACCGGTGAAGGCATCGGCGCAGTCTTGACGCGCACTGCAGATCTTGTGTTGATTGTCGATGGCTACAACGTGAGCCAGCGCGCGTGGCCAGAATCACCGCTCAGTGATCAACGCGAAAAGTTGGCGCGCGCGTTGCACCAGATTCATGTGCGCTACGGCTGCGATGTGGTGTGTTGCTTCGACGGCGACGGCACCGAAGGCGTGCGGCCGATTCGTCGCGCTGGGCTGCGGATTGTGTTTTCGGCCCGCAGCCAAGAAGCCGATGAGCTTGTGGTCGATCAGGTGGAAGCGCTCCCCAAGCGCATCCCAGTGGTGGTTGTTTCTTCGGATGCGTGGGTGAAGGAGCATGCGGAACGGGCGGGCGCACTTGTGATCTCAGCGTCGACCGTGCTCGACGTGGCGCGCCAAGCTGGCCGTCGCTAGCGAGCGTTATCCCTCGATTCCGACCGGTTGTCCATCGATGATCTGATCGAGGTACTCCGACAACCCGTAGCCGGGGTGGTCGACGAAATCGCAGGTCCACTCGGTCATGCCTTCGCTGATACGGGTCATCAGTTGTTCGCCTTCCGGCGTCGTTCGGCGATTGCGCAACGGAATCAGATTGATGACTTTGCCAGTGATGTTGTACGTGCCCTTGGGTGTCGTCGCCGTGGCGCGCAACGTTGTGTGATAGCTGTCATCGCCTTCCCAATCGGTACTGATGGTGGCGTCGTGAATGTGCTCATATTCGCCGTTGTTGAGAATCATGCCACCCATGTGCTTACGGCCGTCGCGGCCGGTGATGACCGACACGACAAAGCCGTGTTGATCGTCGAAGTTCGCGGTGAGCCATCGGTAATACCAAGGAGCGCTCCAGAATCGTGGCCCCCACGAATGATCACGAAGCCCAAATCCGTTGAGTTCCCAGGCATCGTTGCCGACGCGGATTGTGCCTTGTACTGCCATGTGTTGTTCGTAGTGACCGCGCGCGAATCCGCCCGAGTGATCTTGGGAAAGGGGAGTGTCGTCGTCGTTGACAGGTTCGCCGCCGTACATCGGCGAAACGCCGGTATGGGTCCAGTCGACCTCGCACTCCTCCCACGGATTGTTGGTGAACGCCTCGCGAGGATTGGCCATTTGGAGGGGCTCGTCGAGGATGCAGATCTTGCCCGTATACGTGGTTCGCAATTCTTTGAACGGTTCGACGACCTCAAATTTGGTACCGCCCGCATCGAAGGCGTCGTTGTCTGAGATTTCGGGGCGCTTGTAGACGAATGCCACTCGACCGTCAGGCAGATACAGACAGGTTGTGAGTTCCGCGTGGCCTTCGTTGGCCCGATTGCCGAGACGCAAGAAGCCGCCGACGCGTTGTTCTGGGTCGTAGCCGTTGAAATACATGCTTTCGTTGAAGTTGCTGGCCGTTTCCAAGGCATGCATGTATTCGTCGGCCGGGTCGAGTCGAATTTTCACCATGGGTCATGTCTACTCGCTCATTTGACCGCGTTGCCAGCTTGTGGTGGCATGCAGTGATGGAAACCTTGATGCCTGCCACCAACGACGTTGCGACCGACTTGTTCTTTCCGGAGGGCCCGGTGTGGCTTCCGGATGGAAC
The DNA here is from genome assembly GCA_005773635.1 of Actinomycetota bacterium. Lineage (GTDB taxonomy): Bacteria > Actinomycetota > Acidimicrobiia > IMCC26256 > PALSA-610 > F1-120-MAGs023. The sequence continues at coordinate 34,353 of SXHN01000038.1, read as the reverse complement.
GCTGCTCGTCACCGAACTTGGTGGTGCGTGTGTCACCCAAATTGACCCCGATGGCAACGTCGAGAAACTCAGCGCAAACGGCGGCTCTCCGAATGGCTTGGCGGTGGGGCCAGATGGCGCGATCTATGTATGTAATTCAGGTGGCTGGGAGTTTCACGAAGTGCTGGGTCTGCGTATTCCCGCGCTCGACCTTCCGGCATCGCACTCGGGTGGACGTATCGAACGCATCGATCCCGCCAGTGGCGACGTGACGGTGCTGTACACGCAATGTGGTGGCAACCCCTTGATCGGTCCGAACGATTTGGTGTTTGATGCGCAAGGTGGCATGTGGTTTACCGACCATGGGCGCGGCCAAGGTCGTGTACACCACAACGGAGGCGTGTACTACGCCACGATCGACGGATCCTTGATTCGCGAGGTGCTCTTTCCGGTCGAATCTCCCAATGGAATTGGGTTGTCACCCGATGGGAACCGCCTCTACGTCGCCGAGACCCACACTGGGCGGGTCAAAGCGTGGAATGTGACAAGCCCAGGCGCACTCGACACGACGTCTCTGCTGCCTGGGATCGGCGGCGAGTGTCTTCACGGGTTCGACGGCGTGCAGATGTTGGATTCACTTGCGGTTGACTCCGCTGGCAACGTCGTTGTCGCCACATTGGTGACCGGAGCGCTGTCAGTGATCGCTCCTGATGGCACGTTGCTCGAACAGTGGGTTTTGGGCGACCCGATGGTCACCAATGTTTGTTTCGGTGGCCCAGGGCTCACCACGGCATACGCGACGTTGTCGGCCACCGGACGATTGGTGTCGTTCGAATATCCCAGGGGTGGACTCGCGCTCAACTACTGAAACGTTGCGAGACCGACACGACCGGGGCTGTGATCGCCACGAGGCAATCGTCGCGCACTTCCAGCCAAACGGCATTGGGGTGCACTGCGGTGAGTCGGCCCTGATAGCGGTCGGTCACAGTCATGATGGTCACGTCTTGGCCGAGGTAGCTGCGGAGCCGTGCGAGCGGGGTGTTGGAGGTCGGTTTCTGTGGTGATGTCGCGAAATGCGCTGTCATCAGGTATCTCCTTGGTCGCATACAGCATTGACGACGCTGGTGTCGGGGAGGTTCCTGCAATGTGAACAGAACAATTCGAGTAGCTGGCTGATGCTCACTCGCACGGCGAGGCCATCCGCGCATACTGTGCGCTCAATTTGTCCTGTCAGCCCGGCTGACGTGGGCGGTACTCGAAATAACGTTGTGAGTTTGTCGTCGCCTTGGAGGCTGCTGTGGCTGGTCCGTTGTCAGGTATCAAAATTGTGGAGCTTGCAGGAATCGGGCCTGCGCCATTTTCGGGGATGCTGCTATCGGATTTGGGAGCCGACATCATTCGGGTTGACCGTGCCGGGCAGGTGAACCCTGCGAACTTTGAGCGTAAGAACCTCGAGCCGGTGAACCGGGGGCGCCGTTCGATTGGCGTCGACCTCAAACATCCCGACGGGGTTGAGGCGGTATTGCAGCTGGTCGAAGGGGCTGACGCCCTGATCGAAGGATTTCGGCCGGGCGTGACGGAACGCCTGGGGCTTGGGCCGGACGCGTGTCTCGCTCGTAACCCTCGGCTTGTATACGGGCGAATGACCGGTTGGGGACAAGATGGGCCGATGGCACAAGCCGCTGGCCACGACATCAACTACATCGCTCTTTGCGGGGCCCTCGCACATTTTGGGCGAGCCGGCGGCAAACCAACGCCGCCAATCAACTTGGTTGGCGATTTTGGCGGCGGTGGCATGTTCATGGCGTTGGGCATTGTGAGTGGCGTGCTTGAAGCCAGGACATCGGGCAAGGGTCAAGTGATCGACGTGGCGATGGTCGACGGTGCAGCAACACTCATGTCGATGATGTGGGGGTTCAAAGCAATGGGTATGTGGAAAGACGAGGTCGGAACGAATTTGTTGGATACGGGCACTCCGTTTTACGACACGTACGAGACCGCGGATGGGAAGTTCATTTCGCTGGGCTCATTGGAACCGCAGTTCTATGCAGAACTCATGGAGAAAACGGGCCTAGGAGCCAAAGGGTTGCCATCGCAAATGGACTCTGCCGGTTTCGAGCAATGGCGCGACGCATTCACTGAACTGTTCAAAACGAAAACGCGCGACGAATGGGATGCGTTGCTCCTCGGGACTGATGCTTGCTATGCCCCAGTGCTCACCATGTCTGAGGCTCTTGATGACAAACATATGCAGGCTCGAGGCACGTTCACGGTTCGCGACGGGGTCGCGCAACCTTCTCCAGCACCGCGGTTTTCGCGCACGCCAGGCGAGATCCAACGGCCGGCGCCCTGGGCGGGTCAGCACACCGATGTCGCGCTGACAGATTGGGGCATGTCGGGCGAGGAAATCAGTCGGCTGCGTGCAGCCGGAGCGATTTCATAAACGACCGAACGCGCTTGCTGCCACTGCTATTACTGCAATAGATCACGCAGAGTTTGGAGTGTCTCCGTCGACGGGTCGACCACGGTGATGTGGCCCACTTTGCGACCCGAGAGCGGAACCTTGTCGTAGCTGTGAAAGTGCGCGCCAGGAACTGCGAGCACTGCGTCGCGGTCAGGCAACGAGCCGATCGCGTTGAACATCACGACCGAATTACGCAGTTCGGTGGACCCCAGTGGCATGCCCAACACAGCTCGAACATGATTTTCGAACTGACTTGTTGCGGAACCTTCGATCGTCCAATGCCCAGAGTTGTGGACGCGCGGCGCAAACTCGTTGGCGATGAGGGTATCGCCGACCTGAAACAGTTCAATCGCGATGACGCCGACGTACTCCAAGGCATCCATGAGCCGCGCTGCAATGTGGTGCGCACGCGCTTGCATCGCATCCGATACCGTCGCGGGCGTCACGATTGATGTATGCAAAATGCCGTCGCGGTGTTCATTTTCGGTGACGGGCCAAACAACTGTGGTGCCGTCGCGGCCTCGACACGCCAAGACTGAAAGCTCGCGGTCGAAGGCGACGAGGCCTTCAAGAATGAGGGGGACACCATCGAGCTGCTGCCATGCTGCGTTGGCTTGCGCGGCGTTGGCGATTCGGGCTTGGCCCTTACCGTCGTAGCCGCCGCGGCAGGTCTTGAGAATTCCCGGCCCGGCGAGTTCGCGAAGCGCGGCGTCAAACTCTGAGCGTGTTTCGATGAGCCAGTAGGGGGCCGTATCGATGCCCAAGGCCTTGAATTGCTGCTTTTCGACGCCACGATCTTGGCTCGTGCGCAGCGCCTGAACTCCTGGAGCCACGGGGATTCCAGCGTCGATTGCGGGGAGCAGCGACGTGGCAGGCACGCCCTCCCATTCGAAGGTCAATGCATCGGCGCCTGCGATCGTCGCGGAGACTGCGGCGACATCGTCGAGCGCGCCGACTGTGAGGACACCGACCGCGCTCGCGCCGGCGGTTGGGCTGGGATCGAGGAAGCGGCAGCGCACGCCAAGCGGAATCGCTGCGAGGCCGAGCATCCGTCCGAGTTGCCCACCACCCAATACAGCGAGGGTCGGGTGAGGAGCCACGGCAGAACTGTACCGGCCGGCGTCAGGCTTCGAGTACAAGTGTCATGCCATCAGTTGGCTCCACCGCGGGTTCTGCCAGGGCTTCGCTACGCAGTGACGCAATACGGTCGAGGGGGCGTTGCAGCGCTCGTGACCGTGTCGTCATCAGTTCGTCGAGATCTCGATTGGCCGTCCCAAACGAACGGTTGAGTTTGTCGAGTTTCTCACTGAACTTGTTCCACTGTTGTTCGAATTGACCCAACAGCCCGAGAATCTCATTCGCGGTGCGTTCGAGGCGGAAGTTGTCGACTGAATGGCGCACCACACGGAGTACGGCAAACAGTGTGAGCGGCGAACAGATCACGATACGTTGCCGGAGTGCGTCGTCGAGCAGGGCATCGTCGTGTTCTTGCACGAAGCCCAATACCTGTTCATTTGGAACGAACATCAAGAGACAGTCGACGGTTCCCTCGTGATCGGAGAGATAGCCGCGCACTGTGAGTTCTTTTACTCGGGCTCGGACGTCGCTCAGGAAACTCCGACGGTATCGTTCTCGTTCGAGATCGTTGCTGGCGTCAAGACATTTGATGTAGTTGTCGAGCGGGAATTTCACGTCCATGTGCAGCGAGACATCGCCCGGCATCATGAAGGTGAAATCGGGAATAGTGCCGGAAGCGATTGCCATTTGCTTGTGGTAATTGATGCCTTCCACAAAGCCCGCGAGCCGAAGAACATCTTCAGCCATCCGTTCGCCCCATTGCCCTCTGACCTTGCTATTAGCTAGCGCGTCGCGAAGGTGCTCAGTAGTTTGTGACAGCGTTGCAACACTTGAAGCGAGCTGACCGAGATGTTGTGCGTTGCGACCATCGAGTGCGTGGACCGTGCGTTCGAAGTCGCCGAGGCGGGTCGCGATCGCTCCCATCTGTTGATCAATGAGTGATTTTCGGGCGTCGAGTTCGGTCGCTCCGATGACGCGCTCACCAGCAAGCACCGTTCGAGCTTGACCAATCATTTCATCGACCGCGCGCTTCAACTCTGCGGATGTGGCTGCGCGCTCATGGGCCAGCAACTGCTGATTTTGAGCGAGGAGTTCATCGACTGCGAGACGCAACTCATCGGCGGGGCCGGGCATGGTAGCCCCGGGGTCCGAGTCGGGGTCAGGTTGGGGGTCGGGGCCGGAAGTAGTGCTGCCGATCGGAGTGACACTCGATGGCAATCGAGCGAGGTCGCCACGGACGCACCACCATGCAATCGCCGCGCCGCCGATAGCGGCGGCGACTACGGCTGTTGCCCAAAACACTGTTGTCATCATGGTCGTATGGTGACATGTACCTACGACATTGAGATTCGTTCACCCAGCGTGGTGATTATTGCGAACTGCGCAATCGGCGACGTCGGTACGTGACGAGCACCAACGCGCCTCCGATGAGGCTCGTAGCGCCGGCGATGACGGCGAGCTCATCGCTGTCGGCACCAGTTTCAACCAGGGTGCTGGTGTTGGACGTTGACGTCGTGGAACCCAGAGATCCCACGGTTCCAGAATCCGTCGATGTCGTTGCACCGAGTGTCGTTGTGGATCCGCCGCCACCGGTTGAGGTTGTGGTTGGGCGTGCGGTGGTGCTGGTCGTTGCTTGTGCGAAGTTGTTGGTGAACCCGACGTCGACCGTGATGCCGGAGCGCACGACGATATCGCCCGACTGGGTACCCACTGTTTGGGTTTGGACTCCGAGCGCGTCGGTGGCGATAAAGGTGGATTGCGCGGAGCCGGAGTCCGACTCGTCGATGCTACAGATTGTGCCAGCGGGAAGCTCTGGTGTGAGAAATGATTCGCCAGATGCCAGCAGAATTGGGTTCTCCCAATCACCGACGGCTGCTTGGCCGTATTCGCATTCGACAGTAAAGCTGAATGTCTCATCGACTGGGATATCGGTACGTTTGGTGAGTCGGAGTTTGCCGACGAACTCGTTAACGATATTGACGATTGTGCCCGCATCACTCGCTACGACGATGGGTCCGCCTGGAGTGACAGTGACTCGCGTTGCGCCACCGGTGACTGATTCCGTCACGACGTACTCGCCCGGCGTGAGGCCCGTGAAGGTGTGCGACCACGGTGCATCGTCGGTGTCGGGCAGCGAATGCGTTGCAACCACACCGCTTGAGTTGCTCAGCTCGATTGTAAAGGTGGTGCCGTCTGCGACATCACCTACGACGCTTTTTTGCACGGTGAGCCAGCCGTCGAGTGGGTCCCAGCTTGCCGTCGACGAGGTTGAGATTCGTGAAGCCGTCAGCTGTGAGTCGATGAGGCCTTGACAATTGCGAGGTGCCGATGGATGTTTCCAAATTTGGACGTTCGCATTCGTTGCGCCTAATGCCGCGTGCAGCGTTGTCGTGGACGTCGATGCGATGTTGTCTCGCACGAGGCAAAGTTCAAATGTACGCTGAGTCGCCGGATTGTTTTGTACCAACTGATTTCCCGAGATCGTCGCGGCTGCGTTGTCGGGTGCTGATCCGCAGAGCGACGCGCCGGGCCCGCCGTCGGACACGGTGAGATCAACCGACGGCGCGTTGGTCGCCAACGTGAAATGCACTGCTGAGCCTGCGCTTGCTGTACCGGAACCCAGAGTTGCGAGCGTCAACGTCGGGGCGTCAGGTACGGCTGCAGCGCGTGCCGCGTTGCACAATTCCGTGCCTTTCGCTAACGCAGGCATCGCTCCAGGGTTGGAGATACACCAGATCGCATTTTGCAGCTCGGCATCGCTATATCCGGATCGATGCGACAACATCCACGCGAGCTGGTTCCCCTCAGCCGCGCTGAGATCGGCGTCGTCGAGGTTGCCTTGGACCCTGAGTGTTTCATCGTCTCCGATCCCGCATCGATACAAAACAGTTGCTTGTACGCAATACATGCGGGCTTCAGTGATGTTGCCTCCGGGATTCGAGAACCCGTTGTCATCGATTTTCATCGGGAATCCATCGTGGCTTGCGCTCGCGCCGATGAGTATTGCTTCCGCGCCATCGGGGAACTGTGACGCATCTGCCCCTGCGAAGGTCAGGGTTAACGCGACACTGAGTGCCGCTGCGAATCCAACGACGAATACGCGACTACGTAGACGCGAAAGCGTCTGATTGTAACCTGCCATACTGAAGTCTCCGCTCGCCGAATACACATGATTTGACGAAAAAATACCGGCTCAGGGTGGGAATTGGGTGGATGCTCGACGGCTAGGCAATGAGCTGTGGAAGGTCTGCGTAGCCCAGGGCATCGGCCACGAGACGACGAAGTAAGCCATCTCGAATCGCGTTGGCGCGATCGACTTCGAGGTTGAGGCGCTCACGATCATCGGGATCGATGAGTTGCTGCTGGTAGCGATTGGCCGCGGCGATAACCGAGTCGTTACTCGCGAATCTCGGCGAATCACTCGCGATCGCGAGCATCCTTACTCCAATGGTGGAGAGGCGGTTCGCAGTGACAATACGGTCGTTGAATGACGAGTCGCGTGCCCTCCAGGATCGAATGGTGCTGCTGGCTTCGTCGGCAAGATCGACTTTTCTCCCAGCTTTGATCATCGCCGCGTTCAATGCTTCTAAAGCCTTGGCGCGCTGATCGATTTGCGGTCGGACCGTTGCGAACGCTCGTTGAACTGCGGTGTCTGCCGACTCAAGGTCGGGTTTGGTGGTGAACGTGAGCAGCAGCCCGCCCGAAATTGCCGCGACACACAGCAGGAGGAGAATCCGACGAATTGCGCGCAACATTTCATCGACCTTAACAGGGCGCTGCTGATGTAAATGTCGCACGCTGTCGTTACTCTGGCGGTATGCGAACCCCGAGTCGACGCCGAGCACTGGGACGCGATGGAAATGACAAAGGGGCCCGTCACCGTCGTGGAGTAGCGACGCTTGTGTTGGCGACGATGGTCGGCGCCTGTGGATCTGGGGCCAACGGTGCGGAACGCTTTGATGCGACCGTGACCAGAGTCGTCGATGGCGACACGATCGTCGTTCGGTTCTCAGACGGCAAGACTGACAAAGTACGCATTCTTGGTGTCGATACGCCTGAGACACACAAGCCCGGTACGCCGGTGCAGTGCTACGGACCGGATGCCGAACGGTTTACACGCGCCCGTTTGTCGAATCGCGTTGTGAGCCTCGAACTGGACAAGGTTTCGCGGGACAGATACCAGCGCTTGCTCGCGTATGTGTACGTCGATGGCAAACTGTTCGAAGATGAGCTCATCAGTAAGGGGCTGGCGCGGGTGATGATCATTGCTCCGAACCGACGCCACGCGAAACGCATGATCGCCGCCGAAGTAGAGGCGAAATCAAATGATGTGGGCTTGTGGGGCAATTGCCCGATCAGCGCATCGAACTGAGAATCTCATCGACGAGTTCGAGTGAGGTATCCGGATGTAGGAACGCGAACCGCGCAACGGTTTCCCCATGCCACTTCGAAGGTGTCACGAACGCGACTTGTTGTTCCAATAGTCGGTGAGACCATTGATGGTATTGGGCGTCCGACCAGCCGGGGCGGCGAAACACAACAACTGAAAGTTCGGGCTCTCGAACGAGCTCTACATGGGCCGCGAGATGGATGCGGTTCGCGGCGTCCCGCGTGAGCTGTAACACCTGCTCGATCGCATCGCGGTATGCACCCCAACCATGCACAGCAAGCGAAAACCACAAAGGCAGCCCGCGTGCGCGCCGCGTCAGGTGATATGCGTAGTCAGTGGGATTCCACTCTCCATCTTCAGTATGAATCACGTCCAGGTACGACGCGTCTTGGGTGTGTGTCAACCTTGCCAACTCGGGGTCTCGATATAGCAGCGCGGCGCAATCGAAGGGCGCGAACAAGAATTTGTGGGGATCGACAATGAAGGAGTCGACCCGGTCGATGCCAACAAAGCGATGTTGAACGCTGGGCGCGAGCAGAGCGGCTCCGCCGTACGCACAATCACCGTGAAGCCATAGGCCGAGTTCCTGGCAGACATCGGCGACGCCCGCGAAATCGTCGACGATTCCTGCGTTCGTCGTCCCGCCTGTGCATACCGCGGCGAAGAGGTTGGGTGCGTCGCCGGGTTGTCGTTCGATAGCTGCTCGAAACGCGGCCCCCGTGAATCGATCATCAGGCCCAGTGGCGACTTTGAACAGATCGACGTCGAGAATGTTCGCGGTGTTGACGATTGACGAATGTGATTGCTCGCTCACCGCAATCATGCGGCGCGTTGCCGGTTGGTGCCCCCGCCGTCGCGCTGTGTCGCGTGCCGTGACGAGCGCCGAAAGGTTGCCGGCTGAGCCACCCGAAACGAAACATCCACCCGATTGTGGGGGCATACCAGCGCGATCGGCAAGGAACTTCAGAACTGTGTTTTCGGCGTGGATGGCGCCTGCTGCCTCAAGCCATGAGATGCCGGATAGCGATGAACACGACACAACCATGTCGAACAGCAACGATGCTTTTGTCGGCGCGGCCGGAATGAACGAGAGGAAACGCGGGCTGTCGCAGCTAATCACTGCGGGCGCGAGTACATCAGCGAACTGCGCTAGGACGTGATTCGGGTCGTTGCCGTGCTCGTTGATCAGCGAGGGCGCGAGTTCATTGAGTGATGCGGGCTCTCCGCCGTGGTCGAGCGGGACGGGGTTCAGCTGGAGTCGCTCGGTGACGTACCCAATGATTGAGTTCATCAGTGTCGCGGTGTCGGGGGTGAAGGAGTGCACGCTGGCGACGTTATCGGCAGTGCTGCGAGATCAGCGCGAGGATCTGGTCGCCGTAATGTTCGAGTTTCGCGGGACCAACGCCGTTGACAGCGAGCAAAGCGGCGCGTGTGGCAGGCTGTTCCGCGGCGATGGCGTTGAGCGTGCGATCGTTGAAGATTGTGAATGCTGGGATGTCGTGGGCACGCGCGATATTCAACCGCCATTGTTTCAACGCGGCAAAGAGCTCGGGATTCGCGCTTGCCGCGGGTGCTTTTGATCGCAGCATCGCCCTCGTGGTTGCGAGCGCAGAACGGGAATCGGCTGGCGGCCGTAAGTCCGCGGCTCGACCACCAGCCGCGGCGTTCTCGATGAGCTCAAGCCACGGCGACGGTTTCCGTTGGCGTTGGCGATGCTTGGCCCACGACACATGGAGTTGTTGACCAGCGCGAGACAGTGCAACGTGCAGGAGCCGTTGTTCCTCGGCGCGTGCCAGATCGGTTTTTGCGTAGCTAATGGGGACGAGCCCGAATTCGATTCCGGCAACGAATACGACTTCCCACTCGAGGCCCTTCGCGGCGTGGAAGGTCGACAACTCGATGACGCTTGCCGCGGTCGGATCGTCGCCACCTTTCGTCGCGGATTCGAGCCATGCAAGAAACGCAGGAACCGAGCCGGCGCCGCCGTCGATCGCCAGGTATTCCTTGGCGAGCCGCGCCACAGCTTCGACGTGTTCACGCTGTTCGTTGCCGACTTCGTTGGCTAACTCGGTGATGTCGTTGACAAGATCGTTTAAGGCTCGGCCGGGATGGCGTTTGGAAGAGCCTTTGAGATCGTCAAGCACAACGCGCACTTCCGGACGCTCAAGAAAACGAGTCGCACCGCGCAGTCGAAACGGCGCCCCGACGGCTTTGAGCGCCGTCTCGAATTCGGCTGATTGCGCGTTGGTTCGATACAGAATCGCGATCTGGCTCCACGGCGTGCCTTGTTCGTGGACCCGCCGGGCTGCGGCTGCAACACCTCGCGCCTCAGCGACTTCGTCGTTGTACGCAGTGACTGCAGGAGCGACACCGTCGGGGCGCGGTGCGGCGGGCCGAGCGCGGCGGACGCCGCTCGTAGAGGTGAGCACAGAGTCTGCGACGGCCACGATTTGTGGGGTCGAGCGATAGTTGGTGGCGAGACGAACCATCGCCGCGCCGGGAAACGCTCGGTCGAATCCCATCAGCGCGCTGGCTTCGGCCCCCGCGAACGCGTAAATCGACTGCGCATCATCGCCGACAACGGTGAGATCTCGCCGGGGGCCAAGCCAGCCTTTGAGGACATTGAGCTGCGCGGGAGTGACATCTTGAAACTCGTCGACGAAGAGGTGGCGAAAGCGAAACCGCTGGGCCGCTGCAAAATCCGCGTCGGTTGCTAGCGCATCGGCGCACCACCACAACAGGTCGTCGAAATCGATCGACCGACGCTTGCGCTTTTCGAGCTCATAGCGTGAGTACAGCTCCGCGAGCTCCGACGCGGGCCTGGGAAGGTGCCTACCACTCGCTTCTGCAGCGAGCGCGTACTGCTCAGGGGCGATGGCGCGCGCCTTGGCCCACTCGATTTCGCTGGCTACCTCGTTGATCGCGACGGTGGCGCTCGGGCCTCGACCTCCGATGATCGGCGACAAGATGCGAGCTTTGCGATCAACGAGGGTGGGGAAGGTGCGACCAGCGTCGCTAGACCGCCGCTTCAGCTGCGCCAGCGCGAGTGCATGGAACGTGCCCGCGGTGACTTGTCCGCAACCGAGTGAGGCGAGCCGGTGCCGGAGTTCTCCCGCTGCTTTGCGAGTAAAGGTGACCGCCAAAACGCGCGGCGCTGCGATGCGTTCAGTTGTCGATTGCCATGCGATGCGGTGGGTCAATGTGCGAGTTTTGCCCGATCCAGCCGGCGCCATGATTGCGAGCATGCTCGACTCGTGAATGACCGCGGCTCGTTGTTCATCGTCGAGACCTCGCAGGAGATCATCGGCGCGAGAAGTAGCTGGAACGGTCATCACAACGGTCACCGTACTCTCTGCCTGGGACATCGAGGCAGCGACCCGGCGCGTATCGGTTGCCGAACCACACCCTCACCACGGATTGATACCGCTATCGTGACGATTGATGACGACCCATGCGCAGCCTGACCGGTCGCAGCTTGACTTGTTTACATCTTCGGACATTGTGAGCGATCGCGACCCGACGGCATTGCGAGCTCCGCTGCGTCAGCCCGCGATTCCAGGGCACGACAACTCGGTTGAACAACACAGTGGCGTGACGTCTCAGTCGTTGCACATCGAACTGAAGCGCGGCACGGCACGCCGACGACGTATCGAAGGCGTGTTGCATGGCGACACCCTTGTCGTCAGCTTCCCGGCGCGTATGACGAGAGCCGAAGTGTGGCCGATCGCAGAGGAGCTACGCACACGCATGGAGCGGCGGGTTGCTCGCGAACATATTGATCTTGTAGCGAGAACCCGCCGTTTGGCTCGGGAGTATGGGTTGCCGAAGCCGCGCAGCGTCGAGTGGTCTGATCGTCAACGCGGTCGCTGGGGATCATGTACGCCCGTCGATGGATCAATTCGCATTTCGAATCGACTGAGCGAGTATCCACTGTGGGTGCTTGATTACGTACTCATTCACGAACTCGCGCATCTGGTACACGGAGACCACAGCCCGCGGTTTCACGCGCTCGTGGCCAAGTATCCAAAGGCCGAACGGGCTATCGGATATCTGATGGCCAAATCCAATGAGACCTGCGGTGACCAACCCGAGAGTTGATAATCGCCGAACGCGGTCGAGTGTCGATCTACGCTAGAGCCATGGCGTACCCAAAGCGACTTCTGCAGCCCGACGAGGAGCTCGTACTCGATCTCCAACCGCACTGGTGGTTTTTTGCCAAACAGATCGCTTCGGCGGTGCCGTTGCTGTTCGTGGTCATCGTGATATTTGGCAAGTTCAACGGCAGCGTCCAGGACGTCTCACTTCTTGTTTGGGCAGTGTTTCTCGTCGTGTGGGCCGGATGGGTTGTCATCAAGTATCTCGATTGGCGATTTACCCATTTCGTGCTCACGAGTGAGCGCGTGATTTTTCGAACCGGAGTGTTATCCAAGCGAGGAGTCGAAATTCCGCTTGGTCGGATCAACAACATCAATTTCAGCCAACGCATCTGGGAACGATTTATCGGAGCCGGAGATCTGCAGATCGAATCAGCGGGCAAAGACGGGCAGTCGACGTTTTCGAATGTGCGGCATCCCGACGGTGTCCAACAAGAGATCTATCGGATGATGGAAGGCTTCGATCGCACCCGAGCCTCATGGTCCCATGCGACGCCGCAAGCCGAGCCGAAAGCGGTCTCAGTGCCAGACCAGATCGCACAACTCGCGGCGTTGCGAGACCAGGGCGCGCTCACTGATGCAGAATTCGAAACCAAGAAGCAGGAACTCCTGCGGCGCATGTAATCCTTGCGGTGTCATCGTGCCCGCGGGCAGCGATTCGCGCCTTATTGTGAGACTTCGTGGCACCCCATCGATCGCAACGCTGACCGGATCGCTTCGGCCGCGGCGTCAAGCGAATCTGATGATGCCGATCGGTCAACGCCCGCGAAGCTGAGTTGTCCTACTGATCGAAAACCCACAACGTGAACGTGCGTATGAGGGACTTCATCACCCGCGATAATGACCCCGACTCTTTTGGGCGCGAACGCGAGCTGAATGGCATTGCCAATTTGTCGGGCAACGTTGAACACCTTCGCATTCAAGTCTGGCGTCATATCGATCCAGTGATCAATTTCTTCACGCGGCACCACCAACGTGTGGCCCTCTGCCATGGGTTCGATGGTGAGAAATGCGACCACGTCGGAGTCGCGCCACACGAAACGGCCGGGAATATCACCTTGAATAATGCGAGTGAACAGTGTTGTCATAGCTACTCCCTGTTGGCGAGAAATCTCGCGCCGGCGGCGGCGGCGGTGATGAAATGCAGTGGTTGCAACTTGGTCAATTGTTGGTAACGCCGAGCAGCTTCGTCGGCGATCACTTGCGCTCCTTCGATATCCGCGAGTGCGACGACACATCCTCCGAATCCAGCTCCAGTGAGGCGTGCACCGTAGGCCCCGGCATCGTTGAGAAGGCTGCACAACGTATCGAGTTCTGGAGTGGAAACCATGAAGTCGTCCGCGAGCGATCGGTGACTCTCGTTCAATATTGAGCCAAGTGCGCTTGGGTCGTTGGCCCGTAGCGCCGCGACGAATGTCAGCACTCGCCGGTTTTCTGTGACTACGTGCCGGGCGAAAGGATCGTCAGCAACCTCGTCGAGATTCGCATCGCGCAGCGCGCTAATACCAAGCCGTTCGCAGGCCGCTGCGCACGCGATTCGGCGTTGCGCATATTGAGAGTCAGCAAGCGTACGAGGGAGCCCACTATGAATCACAACGACTCCCAACGAATCGGGGACTGGTATGAGTTGCGTCGTTGCGCTGCGACAGTCGATGAGGACCGCGTTGTGCTCTTGGCCAAACACCGATGCCATTTGGTCCATGATTCCACAAGGTACGCCATTGATGTGTTCGCCGCGCTGCGCTGTGTGCGCGAGTTCGACACCGTGCAACTGCGACGTGGGTGAATCCGCTGCGTCTGTAAACGCCATCGCTAGCGCCACCATGAACGACGCACTCGATGAGAGACCACTACCGAGCGGAACGTCCGAATGAACGTGAGCCTCGATCGCCGCGATTTCGTGGCCGCGCTCTCGAAGGGCCGCGATGAGCGAGACCACAGAGCTGCCCCAGCCAGTCTCATAGGCAGCGGCACTGTCGGCGCCGCGAATCTGGGCACGGGAGACGGTGTCGGTGTTGACCCGCACGACTTCGTGAAAACGATCAGAGGTGATCACTGAAATTGCGTCTTGGGATGGGCGGAACTTGACGGTGGTGCCGCGTCCAATGGCGATTGGCAAACACCAACCGTCTTGGTAGTCGGTATGTTCGCCGATCAGATTGACTCGACCGGGTGCCCATGCTGTGCGCCAAGTCTGCTGGGTCATGTCGAGATCGTACGTCGCTTCATTGCTCGCTCATGATTGCCAGGTATTGCGCGATCGGGTCCACGTGTTCTTCGCCAAAGAGTTCGATGACGACCTCGTGGATCGTAAACGTCGCTCGGTGGGGAGCGACATAGTCAGGCGACACTGCAGGCCCTACTTCGTATCCGCAGGTGAGGCCGCCTCCAGTGATGGAGAATTGAGCCGGTGTGAACAGCGCAATGTCGCCCTGCGCGACCGTTGTTTCGTCGACTGCCAGCTCCAGGGTGCCGGAGAATTCCGGTGTTCCGCGGTAGGTGAATCGCAACTGATGCGGTCCTGGAACGATTCCGTCCACTGCTCGGATTGTGGTGATGTCTTTGCCCACCAGATTGTGGGTGTAACACAGCCTGCCGCCGACCAAGAACATGGAGAAACCCCCGAGCACAGAACCCAATGCGATAACGACACCTTCAGCTGCACTCTGCTCAGAAATTGTCACCGTGGCGGTGATGGTGTGGTCTCGGCCTCGCACATTTGGGGCAACGGTTTCTGGTACTGGCGATTGGAATGGAAAGAAGCGAAACGTGTTTCGCTGCGCTGCCCTGCGTGGGCGCGGATTGAGCAGGGCCGCGAGGGGGCGATTGTCGAGTGGGAGCACATCGTTGCGACGCGCTTCACTCCACCAGAGGTCAATCATGGCCGCGAGTCGTGCCGGTTCTTGCGCGGCCAAGTCGTTGCATTCTGTGAAGTCTTCGCGCTTGTTGTACAGCTCCCAAGAATCGTCTGCGAATGGTGCGTTGGGATCGAGGCCGTCGTCGTACATCGCGCCTGGCGGTTTGAACGTGACTGCCTTCCAGCCTTCGTGATAGATCGCTCTGCATCCGAGCATCTCGAAGTACTGGGTTGTATGCACCTCGGCTCCGTCGGCGTCGAGCAGCGGAGCGAAACTCACTCCGTCGATCGTTGACTGGTGGACTTCGCCGAGCATTTCGGGCGCGGGGATACCGACGAGATCAAGCACCGTTGGCAGCACGTCGACGGCATGGGTGAATTGTTGGCGGATGCTCCCCGCCATCGAAGCTGGGATATGTCCGGGTGCCCGAACTATGCACGGGTCGGCGATGCCACCTTCGTGCACTTCGCGTTTCCAACGTTGAAACGGGGTGTTACCCGCCATCGTCCACCCCCACGGGTAGTTGTTGTGCGCGTTGGGTCCACCGAGCTCGTCGATTCGTTCGCGTAGTTCCTTGCGGCCGGCGGGCATCCCGTTCCACAATCTCGCGTCGTTGATCGACCCTCGCATACCGCCCTCGGAACTCGCGCCGTTGTCGGACACAAGGATGATCGCGGTGTCATCGAGTTCGCCGAGTGTTTCTAAAAACGCGATCAGTCGCCCGATCTGGTCGTCGGTGTACGAGAGGAACGCGGCGAAACACTCCATGAAGCGGGCCGCGACCGCTTGATCCTTCGGGTGCAACGATGACCATTCGGGTACCCACGGCGGACGACTCGTGAGCTTTGCGTGCGCGGGAAGGATGCCCATCGCGAGTTGGCGTGCGAACGTCTTGTCGCGCCAAACGTCCCAACCGCAGTCGAATTGGCCACGGTATTTGTCAATCCATTCCTGGGGTGCATGGTGCGGCGAGTGACACGCTCCAGTGCCGAAATACATGAAGAATCGCTGCAGGTCATCGACTGCTCGTAGATCTCCCAGGTACTCGATTGCGCGATCCGCGAGGTCTGCGGATAGGTGGTAGCCCGCTGCGACGTCGCGAGGCGGTCGTACACTGTGGTTGTCGTGATAGAGCGCTGGAACGAACTGATGCGTTTCTCCACCGTGAAACCCGTACCAGCGTTGGAAGCCCCGCGCGAGCGGCCATGTATCGCGCGGTGCCGCCATGTGGGTCTCATCTTCGGGCGTGAGATGCCACTTTCCAACGGCGTAGCTCGCGTAGCCGTGTTCGTTGAGAATTTCGGAAAGAAAGCCATTGCGCTTTGGGATTCGCCCGTAGTAGCCCGGGTATCCCAAAGCGAGATCGGCGACTCTCGCCATGCCGTTGCGATGGTGGTTGCGACCGGTCAGCAAGCAGGATCGACTTGGCGAACACAGTGCGGTCGTGTGGAAATTTGAGAACCGGAGCCCTTCGTTGGCGAGACGATCGATATTAGGAGTAGCGATGTCGCTACCGAAGCAGCCAAGTTGGCCGTAGCCGACGTCATCAAGCACGATGAGTAACACGTTGGGGGCGCCCACAGGCGGATGCGGTTCGGGTGGCCACCACGGCGTGGACTCTCGCCAAGTATCACCGATGGTGCCCTGAAACTCTTCGTTGCGCATTGCGCGATTCTCGCGAGTCGGACGCGTTTTGTCGAGCCAGCCTGCCTACTACACTCGCCGAAATTGTCGAACGCGCTCACGCGGAAATGGGGAAAGATGTCAAGGTATCGAAATTCGATTGAACTGGCGAAGTCTTCTTGGAACGTCCTGAAAGCCGATCGCGAGCTCATTTGGCTTCCAGTGATTTCTGTTATCTGCACGATCATCGTTGGGGCGCTCTTCGCTCTCCCGTCGGCGCTGGCTGTGAATTCCGGAGGCGCATTCAAAATCAGCGGCTTCGTCGGGTTGTTCTTCACGTTCGTATTGCTCGCGTACACGACGATCTTTTTCAACGCAGCGCTCGTCCACGCGGCCGACGAGCGGATGCGCGGCGGCGATCCGGACCTCAAGTCGGCGATCGCAGGCGCTCAGCAGCGTTGGCGTCAGATTTTGCCGTGGGCCATCGTGAGTGCGTCAGTTTCGGTAGTGCTGCGAACCCTCGAAGAACGCGCAGGATTCCTTGGCCGCATCGTGATTGGGTTTGTCGGCATGGCTTGGTCGCTCGTGACGTTTCTGGTACTTCCGATTTTGGTGCTTGAAGGCGTTGGAGTTCGCGCCGCCGTCACGCGATCCACCGAACTATTCAAACGCACGTGGGGTGAACAGGTGATCGCCAACGCCGGTATGAGCCTGCTCGGGTTGCTCGCGGTGTTGCCTGGGATTGCCGTTGGATTTGTTGGCTTTGCTAGCGGAAGTGCTTTGATCGCCGTACCACTGGTCACACTCGCAGGTGTATATATCGCTGGCGTGCTTGCGATTACTGCGGCGCTATCGGGCGTGTTTCAAACTGCGCTCTACCACTACGCGGCGAACGGCATGCCGCCGGCAGCATTTGCGAACGTCGACCTTGGCGGCGCATTCGTTGCCCGCCGGCGTCGCTAGCGCGGGCGCTCGAAACTTCGAACGCAATTAGGCGTTGCGTAATGTCGCCGCGGCCGATTCGGGTACGACCGGGTTCGAGTACGTGCCGCTACCAAGTTCGCCCGCGGCGACGAAACGGGTGGTGCCTGGGCCTCGCTGGGGCGGCGCGATATGGGCATGGATGTGGTACTCACCGTCGTGATGCTTTGGAGCTTGGTGAAACCACATGAGGTAGGGAAACGTGTGGCTACGTTGGTCGCTTTCAGGCCACAGCCGATCGTATCGGCTGAGCACATCACCGAGAGCTGCGGCCAGGCCGTCGCGCTGGGTGGACGTGAGCGACGCGAAGTCGGCCGTGTGGTCTTTCGCGACCACCCGCATGCCGTAAGGAAATTCTGACGCGAACGGCACGTAGGCAGTCCATGATTCAGAATCATGGATGACACGGTCTGGTTCGGCGAGTTCCGCGGCAAGGTCTGCGCACACCGTGCAGCCATGGGTTGCTGATAGCTGTGCTTCGTTGCGCGGCGCTGGGGGAACGTGTCCGAACGCGTAAATTTGCCCATGCGGGTGGGGGATCGTTGCACCAACCTCCGCGCCACGATTTTCGAATATGAGCACGTATTCAATTTCGCTTCGTTGCATGAGCGCCTGCGATCGCTCGGCCCAGAGATCAACGACTCGGCGGAGGTGTTCGACCGGCAAGCTGGCGAGTGAGGCATCATGGTCGGAAGAAAACAGAATCACTTCGGCGGAGCCGACGGCTGCCAATGTGGCGTGGCCAAGATCGGCTGGGGTCGCGAGGTCGACCGGTAGGCCGGGTGCGAACGCGGGCCATCGATTTGTGAACCAAGTGACGTCGTACGGGTTGGGCGCTTCGAGCCCACCGATGCAAAACGGGCAGCCGCCTTCGGAGGAACTTGTGGGCAAATTGGGCCGCGCCTGGCGGTGGCCGACGATACCGACCCATTGGTGCGTGAGCGGATCAAAACGAAACTCGCCAGCCATGGCACCATCCTGCCGTATCGTGCGCCTATGACAACGATTCGCAGGGCACGACTCGATGAGAGTTCTGTGATCGGGGCGGCTCAGGCACGCGCGTTTAATGATGATCCGCTCCAATCGTGGGCAATTCCTAATGCTGATCATCGTTTGGCGTTGTTGACCGCGATGTTTGAACTCATCACGGCCGTGATTTCGATTCCTCTCGGCGAGTCCTACGTGGACGATGATTTGGCGTCGGCGGCATTTTGGGTGCCGCCGGGCCGCTGGGGGGAAGCGCCTACGTTGGAAGCCCGCGCGGCGTTGCGGTCTCTCGAAGGACAGCTGGATTCCGACATCACTCGGCGGTTCGCTGTGGCCAACGAAGTGATGCACGCCGCGCACCCGTCCGAATCCCATTGGTATCTTCAAGGTCTGGGTACCGACCCGTCACGACAGCGCACCGGCCTCGGATCCGCGGTGATGCAACCAGTTCTGCAACGGGCCGACGCAACTTCAACACCGTGCTACTTGGAAAGCACAAAAGCCGACAACGTCGCGTTTTACGAACGACACGGATTTCGTGTTACCGCAACGCTCGACATCGCCGAGTCTGGTCCGACGTTGGTGGCGATGTGGCGCGAGCCGACTACGCAGCCTTGATAGCCGGAATGACTTCGGTCGCAAATTGTTCAATGCGGTCGGCGGCGAACGGTGCCCGAAGCGCAAGAATCAGATACTTTGCGCCAGCTTCGCAATACGCGGCCGCGTGATCGACCATTTGCTGCACGCTCCCAGCAAAGACTGTCGGACGAACCACTTCGGTCATCGCACCGAATTGTGTGACGAGTTCGTCCTCTGTGAATGCCATGCCCACGTTGACCGTTTTCGTGAGCTCCATCGGATCGCGGCCGACCCGTTCGCAATGCGCATCGAGTACCGAAGCTTTATGTGCCCAATCTTTCGGACTGATAAAGGGCACGTTCCACCCATCGGCATGCTGCGCAGCAATTCGCAACGTCACCTTTTCGCCTCCGCCACCGACCCATATCGGGAGTCGATCTTGCACCGGCTTCGGTTCACATTGCGCGTTGCGCAGCTGAAAATGCTCACCGTCAAAATTGGTCGTGTCTTGGGTCAATAGCCCACGGATGCACTGAATTGATTCCTCAAGACGGCGCAGTCGCTGGCCTGGCGTGCCGTATTCAATGCCGTACACGTCGTATTCGTTGCGGAGCCAGCCTCCACCGATCCCAAAGGTGATGCGGCCGCGAGCGAGTTGATCGAGCGTGGCCATGGCGTTGGCGAGTACCGCGGGGTGGCGATAACCGGCCGAATACACCAGCGATCCGCACCGGACCCGAGTTGTCGTTGCCGCAAGCGCAGCGTGCGCGACAACGGCTTCGAGCGAATGCGGATTGCCTGTCGCGTCGGCCGCGTAGAAATGGTCCCAGATCGAGATCCAATCAAAATCGAGTCGTTCAATACCTCGCCAGAGTTCTTGAAGTTCGGGGATAGTGGTGTTTTGGAGTCCGGTGTGCACTCCGAATTTGACGTCCATCGCATCACGCTAGACCCCGGGATCTCGCGCAGTCACCGTCAGCGTAGCGGCGCGATCAACACGACGCTCTGGCCCAGCATTTCTTGATTTCGATCGACCGCAACGACCAATATTCTGGCGCCCCCAACCCACCGGATCTGCGTGGCGGTTGTAGATCGCAGCTGCGTGGAGAACAAACGTGCCGTACCAGATCCGACCACAATTGGATATGTGGGGTTGGAACCGGGAGCGTGGCCAAGAACGATGATGCCGGCGACACGGTCACTGCTCGGCCATTGCCACTGAACTGTGAGTGTGTCTTGTGAAATCTGCAGGCGCGCGGTGACGGTACGGTCTGCGGTGGGCCGAGAAGTGGTTGATACTCCTTGAGGTGTCGACGAGTTCGCGGGCCGTTCGGAAAAGTTGGTTGTGGTGCTTCGAGGCACGGGGTTCGTGCTCGGTGTCGCGCCGTTTGGCGCCGAAGTCGGAGACGGTTGACCAACAACGGTGGTCGTGGTCAGGTTCGCGGTCGATTGCGTTGTGGTGGTTGTGTCGGGCGTGTCAATCACGACGCTTCCATCTTCGACGTGCGCGATGGTCCCCGGCGGGAGCACGAGTGAACCGATGGTCGCGGTGCCACCTTTGCCGACTCGAATAACGGATCCCTCGCGCAACGCGGCGCCGAGTTCGATCGAAATTGCGTTACCGTCTGCGTCAAGAATCGTGGTTTCACGGGCCGCCACGAGCACAAGGTTGCGATTCGGGCGCTGTGATTGGCCACGCTGGGAGATGATTACAGCGAACGCGCTCGCGATGATCAAGACCCCCGCGATGGTTTGTTGGAGGCGACGGCGTGGAGTCCCGGTGCGATACGCGAGCGCGGAATTGGTTGGCGCCGCACCCAGGTTGAGGTCATAGATCTGGTGGATCCGAAGCAGTATTTGGGCGTCGGCTGCGTCCTCATCGAAGGAATCGGGGACGCTGAGATGCTGCATGTGTTGCAATGTGGTGGCGATCTCGGTTTTCATGATTGACCGTCAACCTCGAGTTGCTGCGTGAGGGCGCGGATCGCGCGGTGGGTCAATACCGACATGGCCGCGCGAGTTCGTCCGGTGGCCGCGGCGGCTGCGTCGTTACTCATTCCTTCGAGATAGCGCAACGCAATTGCTTCTCGATATCGAGGATGGATTCGTTCGAGTGCGGCGCGAATCAATGAGAGTTGATGCTGCGTCTGGGCTTCGCTGCTGTCGTCACCCGAGTTGCTTGCTTCGATGCCGACCCACGCTTGTGCGGCGGGATCTCGTTGCGCTCGCCCGAGTCGTGCTCGTTCAGCGGTGCTGCGCCGATAGTGGTCGGTGAGTGCGTTGCCAGCGATTACAAGAAGCCAGGCGCGTATCCCGCCGCGCTTGGATTCGAATCGATGCAAGCTCCGCAGCGCCTTTTCAAATGTCGCAGCGGTGATGTCATCGGCGAGCTCGATTGATCCGCATCGTTTATAGATGAAGCGTCGTACTTCTCGCACATGCGCGCGGTAGATCGTGTCGAACGCGTTCGGATCATGGAGTGCTCGGCTGGCGAGGGCTTGTTCCGCGGCATGATCAGGGGTTGACGACGCGGGGATCTGAACGGCCAGAATCACGAGCCAGAGGCGATGCAGCATGCCGCGCGCCGAATGGTGCCAGACCCAAGGTCCAGCACCATTCGAAGCGGTTGTAAGCGTGGCCGTCATCGGGTACTCAATCGGCCGAATTTGGACAGTTGCCAGTGCCGGAGTTACGCCTGAACGGTGACTACAGGCGATGCTGCAATCACCGCGCCACCATGAGCGACGGTGCCAACCTTGTATTTATAGGTGTCGCCAGCTACGACGTCGGTGTCGAGGAACCAGTTGTGATGCAGGTCGCGGGTCCGAAACACGATGGAACGAGCTTCGTCGCCGTGTTTACGGGCCAGCTTGTATCCGCCAGCGCGGCGGGTATTGGGCTTGGCCCAACGGCAAAAGACACCATGGTCCGCGGTGCCGCCGAGGCGAGCGATTTCGGCCGCATCGACACTGCGGCAAGCCATACGTTGCATCGGGATGTTTGCCGGTGCTTCGGGCGGCGGATCTGCAGCGTAGGCACTAGATGTCGGAATTGCGAGGCTGAACGCGATCGCAGTGAGGGCAATGAAACGAGTTCGCATGCGGTGCTCCTTGTTGAGTGTTGGGTTTGTTTGCTGTGTCAACGCACCTGGCGACACGGTCTTGCACTTTGGTCCACGAATGTGACTCAGAGCACTGCTGGTGTGGAAATGGGGCTGCGTTCAGATGCCCGCGACCCCACCTCGGGGGTGGTTCTCCAATAATCTCGCCGAATGCTTGAGGTAGAGCGTTGGCCCAAACTTCGGAATCCCGTCTTGATCTATTCGTTTCGCGGCTGGATTGACGCGGGATTGGCTGGCGAAGGCTCGATGGATTTATTGATTGAGCAGCTCGAGGATGCCGGTGGGAGCGAATTTGGTGCGATCGATCTCACCAATCTGCTCGACCTCCAACAGACCCGGCCGTTGGTGAAGCTGGTCGATGGCGGATTGCGATCGATTGAGTGGCCCAAAGTTCGCCTGTGGGCGGGCAACCTGGGTCGCGACGTTGTCTGTGTGCAGGGCCCGGAGCCGTCGGTCCAGTGGCCAGATTTTGCGACAGCCATTACCGAGATTGCCGACCGGGTTGATGCCCACGAGTCGTTCGCGCTCGGAGGAATGCCCGCGATCGTCACGCATCGTCGCAGCGTGCCCGTGCTGAGTTCGGCGACCAAGCGGTCGATTGCCCAAGAAGTAGGCCCGTTGCGCGATGACTATGTCGGAGCGACGGGTTTGAACACGATTGTGCAGTACGCATTGGGTGAAGCAGGCGTCCGATCGGTCGCGCTGTGGGCGCAGGTACCGCAGTACGTGTCGGGGTCGCCGTCGCCGCCCGCGGTTCGGGCGTTGGTGGGTCGATTGTGTGAGCTCGCACGAATTCGTGTGGAGCTACGTCAACTCGACGAGCGATGTGCGGCCTATCGAGACAAAGTCGAAGAGGGGCTCTCGGAGCGGCCGGATGTGCTGAAGATCGTCAACCAGATCGACGAGCAATGGGAAGAGCGGATTCCGAGCGGAGACGAGTTGGCTAGCGAAATCGAGCGGTTCTTGCGCGATCAGCCCGACACCGATGGTCAGACCTAACGAAGTCTGAGGCGGTACTAGGGCTTACGTTCGATTGGGTCGTTGACCCGCTGTTGGGGAAGCCACACGACGATCCGCTGACTTGACCCGGTCACGGCTCGATCTGAGGTGCCGCCAATGGCTCGAGCCAACACGCGCACAGCGTCGAGGTCCGCGCTCGAGATCTCGGAGGCTTCGAATTGCATGAGCAATTCGCCGCGCGATCGTTCGAGCAGGATGCGAAGGTCGCCGTCGCCGATCGAGACCTCAAGGATACGCACGAGCAGCGCTTCGAATTTGGCCGCGTTGGTAGTAATCGCGATGTGAGGAGTTCCGCGCACTACGACACAGCGCTCGGGATTCCATTTCGCAGCTGCAGCTGCGGATTCGATTGCATCGCGCACGATGACGGTTTCTTGAGGTTCGCGGCCATCGAGAACGCCGTGTTGCGTCCCGCTGCTGATGAGCTCTTCGATGACTTGGCTCAGACCATGCGCGAGTGATCGAGCGCGAACCAGCAGTTGTGGGTCGAGTTGAGGCGCGTCTGGGCTGACCTGCGCTACTGCAAGATGTTGCAGGGTCCGTACAACCTCAGCGAGCGGTTCTTGGAGTCCGTGCGCCACGCTGTCTCGTAGTTGGCGTGCGACGTTGGAGTCGCGGTCCACTTCGGTGATGGCCATTGGGCACCTGCTGACAAGAAGTCCGAGCGAATATCGGGAACCGTTGAATCTGTGTGTTTCGGTTGTCGGCGGTTGGGATGGCGGCCTTGAGGCCGGACTTCCAAGCGCACGTCGAAGGTGGTCGGTTCTGGAGCGTTTCATGCACGTCGGCTTGGGCTGGCACGCCGAGGCGGTGTGCCTTTAGCTTGGGCCGGCACCGAGGCGAATCTGCTGGTGCGACCGTTGCCCTGCTGAGGAGTCGAACTATGCCGTCGTTGGCTGAAGCTGCCGTGCAAGTCTGTGGCCCCGGCGGCCCGATGGAGATCGTGGTCGAGCCGGTGCTGGGAGTTTCGACCCAGGTCTACAAAACCCGTATGGCGTCGCTTCGTGAACTGATGGCTGTAAGTGCACTGCGATCGGACGTCACCTTTATCGTGCAGGGCGACCGCCGTTACACATTCGGCGACCATGACGTCGCCGCCCGGTCGATCGCCGTGGCGTTGGCTCGAATCGGAGTCGGGCACGGTGACCGGGTGGCTGTCGTGTCTGCGAATAATCCTGAGTGGGTGCTGACCTTTTGGGCCTGCGGAATTCTTGGTGCGATTTGTGTGCCGCTGAATGCATGGCAAAAAAGCGAAGAACTGCAGTTTGCGCTGGATGACTGTGGCGCCAAAGTAGTTATTGCTGATCGCAAACGTCTTGATCTCGTGTTGCCAGTGCTCGATGCGTTGCCGGAAGTCACCAATGTATTCGTGATTGGACCGCAGCCAGGTTCGGATGAAAGCAATGTTGCATCATTCGACACGCTGCTCGGCGACGGTTCAGATCCGGGGATGCCCGAGGCTGAAATTGCCGAAGACGATGTGTTGGCGATCTTGTATACCTCGGGCACGACGGGCCGGCCTAAGGGGGCCACG
Source organism: Actinomycetota bacterium (assembly GCA_005773635.1). Taxonomy (GTDB): domain Bacteria; phylum Actinomycetota; class Acidimicrobiia; order IMCC26256; family PALSA-610; genus F1-120-MAGs023. The sequence goes on along the minus strand of SXHN01000038.1, from coordinate 9,586 downwards.
ATCACCCATCGTCAAGCGCTAGCGAATCTTTCCAACATCATCTGCACCGGGATGATTCAAGCCGTCGCCGGAATCGCATCGAGAGGCGCCGACGATGGAGTACAGGACGCTTCGCTGCTAGTTGTACCGCTGTTTCACGTGACCGGATGCCTGGCCACCATGGTGTTGAACTATGCGCTTGGCGCGAAACTAGTGCTGATGCCAGTCGGACGTTTTGATCCCGACGAAGCGATGCGTGTGATCGAAGCGGAACGAGTCGGCAGTATCGGTGGCGTGCCCACGATTATGTGGCGCATCATTGAGTCGCCGAACTTCGCAAAGTTTGATCTTTCCTCAGTCAAACGTGCGAGCTACGGCGGTGCACCTGCAGCTCCGGAACTTGTGGAGCGCATCGAACAAGCATTTCCCAACCTTCGCAAAACGCTGACGACCGCATACGGTCTCACAGAGACTGCCGCGGTCGCGACTGCTCTTGGCGGCGACGATTATTTCGCACATCCGACGTCGTGCGGGCGACCGGTGCCAACGGTCGAACTGCAGATTCGTGATGACGAATTGAATCCATTGCCAACCGGTGAACAGGGCGAGATTTGGTTGAAGGGGCCAACGATCATGTTGCGAGGCTATTGGAATCGCCCTGAAGTCAATGCCGAAGTGCTCGTGGACGGCTGGTTCCGCACGGGTGACATCGCCAAGCAGGACGCCGAAGGGTTCGTCTACATCGTCGATCGCGCGAAAGACATGATCATTCGCGCTGGCGAAAATATTTATTGCGTTGAAATTGAAAACGTTCTGTACGAATACCCAGGTGTTGTCGATGCTGCTGTCATTGGTTTTCCGCACACGGTGTTGGGAGAAGAAGTCAAAGCTGTTGTCTGTATGAAACCCGGTGTCGTAGCAACTGCGCAGGAAATCCGCGACCACTGTCGCACAGTGCTCGCCGACTTCAAGGTCCCGGAATATGTAGAGTTTCGCACTGAACCGCTACCGCGAAACCCTGCCGGGAAGGTCCTGAAAGCCGCATTGCGGGGTGGCGATACCGCATTCGCCGCGAACGACGACCAAACGCTGTAGTCGTTTCGCTCGATGAAGACGCTGCGCGACGTTCATGAAGTGCTCGGCTGGGTTGCGATTGGGTCGAATGGGCTGAGTGGACTGTTCGCGCTTGCAGCGTGGCGATTCAAATCGTTGCGCGGTCGGGCGGTATGGATCGGGGTGATATTCGCCGAGTCGCTCATGATGGCGCAGGCGACTCACGGCGTGGTCTTGCACACCCGGGGCAACGTCAAAGCGCCGTCGCTCCATATGGTTTACGGATTTGTTGCGTTCGCTGCCGTCGGGTTGCTGTATAGCTACCGCTACGTATGGAAACCAAAGAACCGCTTGGAATTGGCGTATGGGTTGGGTGGTCTGTTTCTCATGGGGCTAGGTATTCGCGGCGTACTCGAAGCGTTGTAACACAATTTCAATCATCGAACGTGTTGTTGCCGGTATGGTTCCGCGCGTGGACAATCGAGTGCGAGTCATGGTGCTGTTTGGCGGACGTAGTGCGGAACACGATGTCTCGCGCGCGACCGCAGTTACTGTCATGCGTTCACTCGACCCTTCGAAATACGACGTGATCCCAGTTGGAATTACGATCGAGGGGCAGTGGCTTTTGGCTCACGACGCGCAACAGATGCTGACGTCTGCGTCAGCATTGCCCACTGCTTTCGACGTTGCGGGTTCGCCGGTCGCGCCGCCCACGGACCCGACCCATGCAGACGTTGTGCCGTTGGGTGACGCGCCTTCATTTGCCGTCGATGTTGTGCTGCCGTTACTCCATGGACCGTACGGAGAAGACGGCACGGTGCAAGGTCTATTGGAACTTTCCGGGCTTCCATACGTTGGCTGTGGTGTGTTGGCCAGCGCACTATGCATGGACAAACGCATGATGAAGCAAGCTTTGCGAGCAGCTGGGCTCGCGGTCGCCCGCGACGTTGTGCACCGCGATGGCCACGACGTCGAGGCGGTGGTAGCTGCAGTGACTGCTGAGTTTGGGTTTCCGTGCTTTGTCAAACCCGCAAACATGGGAAGCTCTGTTGGGGTGAGCAAAGCCAACGATGTCGTCGAGTTGAAGACGGCGATTGACCTTGCGACCCGCTACGACGAGTGGGTGTTGATCGAAGAAGCGATCGTTGGTCGAGAAATCGAAGTTGCCGTGCTTGGTGATGACCCGCCCGTTGCTTCGCTGCCGGGCGAGGTGGTGCCAGGTGCTGAGTTTTACAGCTACCACGACAAGTACGAGTCTGATGCTGCGCAGTTCTTCATTCCCGCGAAGTTGGACGACGTGGAGACCGCGCAGGTTCAGCGGCTGGCGCTCGAGGCTTTCGCAGCGTGCGCTTGTGAAGCCATGGCCCGAGTCGACTTTTTCTATGAAACAACTGGGCTGGCTCGCGGCTTCGTGGTCAATGAACTGAACACAATCCCTGGATTCACATCGATTTCGATGTATCCGAAACTCTGGGAGGCCAGCGGTCTCAGCTATGCCGATTTACTCGACCGGTTGATCGAATTGGCGGTTGTGCGCAGTCAGCGCCGGAAGCTTCGGGCGGGCCGTCAACGCTAGATGGCGGTTCCCGAGGCCCGACTCGGCCTCCACCGCGTGTTCACCTCTACACTTCCCGAACCCAATTGGCCGGTTTCGGGAGATTCCACACATGACCACAAGCACTGCGCCTACGAAGCACGCGAAGCTACTTGCGTGGGTCGAAGAGTGGACCGCGATTCTGGAGCCCGCCGCAGTTGAGTGGTGCGACGGAACTGCCGCAGAAGAAGCTGAGTTGGCCGCGAGACTTGTGGCCGCGGGCACCTTCGTGCCGCTTGATCCTGCGAAACGACCCAACAGCTTCTACGCCCGCAGCGACGCCGGCGACGTCGCTCGCGTCGAAGACCGTACGTTCATTTGTTCGCAGAATGAGGCCGATGCTGGCCCTAATAACAACTGGCGGGATCCCGCAGAAATGCGCGCGCTGATGCTCGATCTCTACCGCGGCGCGATGCGCGGCCGCACGATGTATGTCGTTCCGTTTTCGATGGGCCCGCTCGGTTCACCGATCGCGCACATCGGAGTTGAAATCACCGACTCTGCGTACGTAGCCGTTGCGATGCGCACAATGACCCGCATGGGCAGCGGCGCACTCGAAGTGTTGGGCACTGATGGTGATTTCGTGCCGTGCGTGCATTCGCTTGGTGCTCCGCTCGCGGATGGTCAAGCCGATACTTCCTGGCCGTGCAACCCCGACAACAAGTACATCGTGCACTTTCCCGAAACCCGCGAGATTCAAAGTTTCGGTTCGGGTTACGGTGGCAATGCGTTGCTCGGCAAGAAATGTTTCGCGCTGCGCATCGCATCAACGATGGCACGCGACGACGGTTGGCTCGCCGAACACATGTTGATTCTGAAACTTACGAACCCAACCAACGATGTGAAGTTCATCGCCGCTGCGTTCCCAAGCGCGTGTGGCAAAACCAACTTGGCGATGCTGGTGCCAACGATTCCGGGCTGGAAGGCAGAGACGATCGGCGACGACATCTGTTGGATGAAGTACGGAGCCGACGGCCGCCTCTACGCGATCAATCCCGAATTCGGAATGTTTGGGGTCGCTCCCGGCACTGGCATGGACACCAATCCCAACGCAATTGCAGCACTCGATCGCAATACGGTGTTTACCAACGTTGCACTCACCAGTGATGGCGACGTTTGGTGGGAAGGTCTCACCGATGAGCCACCAGCGCACTGCACCGACTGGAAAGGTAACGACTGGACTCCAGCGTCTGATACCCCTGCTGCGCATCCCAATGCGCGATTCACCGCGCCGCTGTCGCAGGTTCCCTCGGTCGCCGATGAGTGGCAGGATCCGGCGGGTGTGCCAATCTCGGCGTTTCTCTTCGGTGGCCGACGCGCATCGGTAATTCCCTTGGTAACTGAAGCCTTCGATTGGGCCCACGGAGTGTTTCTCGGCTCAATTATGGCGAGCGAGACCACGGCGGCTGCTGCTGGTGCAGTGGGAAACCTGCGCCGCGACCCATTCGCCATGCTGCCATTTTGTGGATACAACATGGGCGACTACTTCGGCCATTGGCTCAAAGTCGGCGCTGCTACTGAAGCCTCGAAACTTCCCAAGATCTTCTATGTGAACTGGTTCCGCAAGAGTCCGGAAGGCAAATTTCTCTGGCCGGGCTACGGCGAAAACTCGCGAGTTCTGGCTTGGATCTTCGAGCGGTGTGCCGACACGACACCAGGGGTCGAAACGCCGATTGGCTTGCTTCCGAAACCGGGAGCGTTGGCAATCGACGGCCTCGGGATTAGCGATGCTGCCATCGAAGACTTGCTGGCCGTCGACGTCGAGGCTTGGAAAGCTGAATTGCCATTGATCGCGCAACATTTCGACACGTTCCGCGATGCTTTGCCAGATGAATTGCGCCAACAACTGCAAGCCCTAGAACAGCGCCTGAACCACGCGTAGCCCAACAATGAGATTGCACGCATGAGTTTCGCGGACGGCGTCGACCCAGATGAAGCCGCGCGCCGGGCGACTGAATTTTTTAGCGACCGCGTGCCAGGCCAACTCGGTTGTGTGTTCGATCACGCGGCGGTCGACCTCGTCGTAGGTCATATCGACGTGACCGAAAACCTCATCGCCGGCACCGGATTCCTGTTTGCGCCGGCTGTGGTGGCGTTGGCGGATACGTGTTGCGCGATCGGGTGCGGCAACAACGTCCCCGAAGGTGCATCGTTCACAACGATTGAGCTGAAGACGAACTTTTTGTCATCCGCTCGCACCGGCGAACGTGTCAGGTGTCGATGCGTGCCGGTGCACCTCGGTCGCCAGACACACGTGTGGGACGCAACGGTCACCAACGAAACCAATGGTCGCGTCATGGCACTGTTTCGATGCACGCAGATGGTGCTGCAGCCGCAAGGTCTTGCATAGCGAGCGCGGACTGGGCAATTGGAGCGGTTTCGCTTCGTCCAGCCAGACTCGGAGCGGCGTGGCGTCGAGGGTTCCAAAAGCGGGTGCTAGCGCCGGTGCAAGCGCCCGCGCTAGCAGTCATTCTCGGGCACACAGCTCGCTTGCTGCGGCCGCGACGCCGTGCCGCAACCTCAGGCGGCGCGTTGCGCGGCCAGGTTACTGGCGTGGTTCGCGAGATACGCGGTTGCCTCATCGACCGGTAGCGGTTTCGAGAAGTAGTAGCCCTGCACGAGATCACATCCGATCGCAGCGAGCGCGTCGAGTTGTTCGACAACTTCAGTGCCTTCTGCCACAACCACGAGACCTAGCGCATGCGACAGCGAGATCATGGCTTCCACCACCGTGGCACCGCCGGCACCAGGGTCGAAGTTGTTCATGAACGCTCGATCGATCTTTACGATGTCAAATGGGAACGTGCTGAGGTAGGCGAGCGCTGAGTATCCAGTGCCGAAGTCGTCGATTGCGAGCATCACGCCTAGAGATTTGAGCGATTCGAGTTGGCGCTTTGCCCAGTCGCGGTCGACGAGGAGTACTGATTCGGTGACTTCGAGTGTCAACGATGCGGGCGGGCTTTGCAACTTGGCAAGCGCCGATTCCACTGTTTCGATGAATGAGGCTTGGTCGAGCTGACGCGCCGACACGTTGATGCTCATATGCAGCTCAACGTCGGGAAATGACTGGCGCCATTGGTCAAGTTGTTCAGCTGCACGGTGCAAAACCCATGTGCCGATCGGCAAGATAAGCCCGGTTTCTTCTGCGAGCTCAATGAAATCAATCGGGCCAACGAGCCCGACGCCGGGTCGGTTCCACCGAACGAGTGCTTCGAAACTCACTATTGCGTGGGATGTGGCGTCCACGATCGGTTGGTAATGCAATTCAAGCTCGTTGTTGCTCAGTGCTTGCTGGAGCGCGACTTCCTTTGTGCGGCGATCATTTTCCTCGGCTTGCATCGACTCGTCGTAGACCCTCCAACGGTCTTTGCCAGCATCTTTCGCGCTATACATCGCTGCATCAGCCATGCGCAGGATCGATTCGGCATCGCTTGTCCAACGTGCTGGGAACATAAGCCCTGCACTCGCAGACACAACCGCGACGCCATCTCCGACCGTGAACGGTTCGGCGATGGCGGCCACTACACGATCGGCAATCATGTTCATGGTGCCGCGTGAGTCGAGATCTTCACAGAGGATGGCAAACTCGTCGCCACCAATACGTGCGACGGTGTCTCCTTCTCGAACGCACGTGGTGAGCCGTCGAGCCGTCTCGATGAGGAGTTGGTCACCAGCTTCGTGGCCACGGGTGTCGTTGACTGCTTTAAACCGGTCGAGGTCGAGGTAGAGGACGGCGACGACTTCATCAGTGCGGGTTGTGCGAGTTACCGCGTGTTCGATGCGGTCGGTGAGTAGTTTGCGATTTGGGAGGCCAGTGAGTGCATCGTGAGATGCCAAGATGCTGAGCTGATCTTGGCTTCGCTCGTGTTCCCGCACAAGCCCGGCCAACCGCAAATACACGACGCCGCCGAGCCCAAGCGTCGACCCGAAGAGCAGGGGAGCTCCTGTGCGCGTTCCTTGCGCGTACTGGATTGCAGTCATGACGGGTGGTGTGAACATTGCGACGCCCAGAAACGCAACTCGGGCAGGGTGGATCCGGTGGAAAATCAATGGGACGGGCTCGATGAGTTCGCTCGCGTTGCGATGGAGCAACGCCAGCGCGATCAGAATGTTGCACGTTGGATAAAAGACATCGAGCAGATCGAGCCAGGATTCTCCGCCAAATCGGGGCAACACGGCGAACCCGACATCTAGCACCAGCATGAGCAGCAGGCCGCTTCCTATGAGCACTGTCGGCATGCCTCGCTTGCCGGGTGCGAATGCAAGCATCGTGAGCGCTGCCACGAGCGCAACGTCTGCGAGCGGATATGAGGCCCAGACGATTTTTTCCAAACCAGCGACACCTTCAACCGCTGGTACGACGAGGTAATACCAAGTCGCCATCGCTGCGGCGCCGGTCATGGCGATCGCATCGAGTGCCAGGCCTCGCGCTGGCCTGTATTTGCTGCGAAGTTTGGCCATTCGTATGAGACCGAGCGCAAGAAACGGGTAACCGGCTAGGTAGAAGATGTCAGCAACCGATACTGAGGGCCTCTCCCCGTTGAACAGGTCGAACGCGCTCCAGATGATGTCTCCGATGGCCCAACAGACGAGCGACGCCACGACCAAACCCCATGCTCGGCGATGGGGTGCCGGCCGGCGTCGAATTGAAACGACTGCGATTGCCGCCGCAAAAACTGAGCCGAAGTTTTGGATGGCACTCGTGATGAGCGGGTGCGACTCGACAAGGATAAAGCCGACCGCGCTCGCAACTAGCCACACCGCGATGAGTGCGTTGCGCCGTCTTGGTGTAAACCGTGCCGAAGCCATCTCGGGGGTATCGACTCGCGGACACGACCGCTCAAGGGGACATTTGTCCGGTTAGACCTCGGCTGTGGTCATGCCCATGTCAGGTTCGGAACCCATGCGGATCTTTGTGGCGCGACCTTTGCGGTCCAAGTCGAAGACGACCCGCTGGCCTTGGCGAAGGATTCGAAAGATAGATCCTTCGAGCGCATCAGCGGCCAGGACCACATCGCTGCGGTCGACGTCGGTCATGACGATTCCCTCACCAGTGAGCGGATCGTAAATCTTGACGACACCCTGCACGGCAGACCTCAGCCCTTTTTGATGACTTTGCCAGCCTTGATGCACGAAGTGCAGGCGTGCACGCGGCGCGGAGTGCCGTTCACCATCGCCCGTACTTTTTGGATATTGGGATCCCAGCGCCGCTTGTTTCGCCGGTGGGAGTGGGAAACGCGCATGCCGAAGTTCGGCTTTTTCCCGCAGACGTCGCAAACAGCAGCCATGTCGAAATACCTCATCGAACCAAATGTGAACCGGCGCAATCTACCAGCGGCGGCGCCTTGCCTCAGGATTGGGCAAGGCAACGCTATTGTCGCTGCGTATGTCGACCCTTGCGCGTCTTGGGCCAGCCGAAGTCCGCCGTGTCATCGAGGCATTCCGCGACGCGCTGCGTTCCCATCAAGAAGAATTGAACCGGCTCAACGTATACCCCGTACCTGATGGCGATACCGGCACAAACATGGCATTGACCCTCGAGTCGGTGTGTACTGAATTGCGCACTACGGAATCAATGGGCGAGGTGTGCACTGCGATCGCTCGGGGCTCGCTGATGGGCGCCCGTGGTAATTCTGGGGTGATTACTAGCCAGATCTTGCGGGGCTTGGTCGAGGTGTTTGGTGCTGGCGAAGCCGTGGAAGCTGGCGACGTAGTGCGAGCGATGCGTAGGGCTGCCGATGCCGCCTATGAAGCGGTGATGCGTCCGGTCGAGGGCACGATTCTCACGGTGGTCCGAGAAACCGCAGAGGGTCTCGAAGAGTTCGAATCGGCTTACGGTGATTCCCCGCCCACGTTGGCCGAAGTGCTGCAATGCGCCCAAGCATCGGCGCATGCGTCAGTGGCACGAACGCCCGACCTGTTGCCCGCATTGCGTGACGCTGGCGTTGTCGACTCGGGCGGGAGTGGTTTCACATTGCTGATCGCCGCGCTGCGTCACGTCGCTGAAGGGGTTGATCTTCCCCAACCGTCGCTTGACGCGCCGACGCCAATGGCAGTGGAACGTCACCTTTCGGGCGACGACGTTGCGAACCTCAGGTATGAGGTGATGTTCTTGCTCGATGCTCCCGACGACGCCGCAATCCCTGCGTTTCGGGCCACCTGGATGACCGTTGGTGATTCGATCGTTGTCGTCGGTGGCGATGGCCTGTACAACTGTCATATTCATACCAACGACATCGGTGCCGCAATCGAAGCCGGGATTCAAGCAGGTCGGCCCAACAAGATCCGTGTGACTGATTTGTTTGAGGAGGTCGCAGCGGAGGAACAACAGTGGGTTCGCGAAGCGACCGGCGAATTAGAAGATTCTGAACCGGTTGAGACTGCGGTTGTGGCGGTCGCGGTTGGCGATGGGCTGCGGAGACTCTTGGTTTCGCTCGGCGTGCAATCGATCATTGCGGGTGGGCAATCAATGAATCCATCCACGGCACAGATTCTCGAAGCAGTCGAATCGGCGAATGCGCAGTCAGTGATTGTGTTGCCTAATAACAAAAACATCATCCCGGTAGCTCGCCAAGTGGATTCGTTGACCAGCAAATCGGTTGAGGTCGTGCCGACAACTTCGGTCGTCGAAGCGCTCGCTGCGCTCATTTCCTATGACCCGGAAGAGGAGATCGGGCTGAACATCGCTGCGTTTTCGGAGGCGCTGACGCGCGTTCGTGCGGGTGAAGTGACCCAAGCGGTGCGCGATTCGCGTGCCGAGTGCGGCGAGATCGCCGTTGGTGACTGGTTGGCGATTGCACGCGACGGCGGGATTATCGCGGCCCGCGCCACCACAGCCGAAGCCTGCGCCTCGTTACTCGACTTTCTTGTGGACGACGAAAGCGAAATAGTGACTGTGTTGATCGGCGCAGACGCGCGCGCCGCAGACTCTGAACGCATCCGAGAACATCTCAAACTTGC
>SXHN01000037.1 GCA_005773635.1 Actinomycetota bacterium | reverse complement strand
CTCCGCCAAGCGACCAACGACACGCCACTCGCGCGGCCCCTCCTGCACCACAGTTATTCCCTCATCAAGTGGCCGAAGAACCGCGAACGTTTCCACATCGACCTGAGCGTTACGCGCGTGCTCAACGAGCTGCGCCAATTGCGCGAGCAACGGCTCCAAACCCTTGCGGGTCGCAGCAGAAATTCGCAGACCATCAAATTCAGTATCGTCAAACATCGAAACGTCGTTCTTAGAACCAACAATCACCCGAGGACGCTCGAGTAGCTCCGGACGATACGCGCCCAACTCTCCCAGCAGTACGTCAATTTGTTCGTCGGGCGAACGACCATCGACCGGCGCAAGATCCACAAGAATCACCAGCACGCGAGCACGCTCAACGTGACGCAAAAACTTGTGTCCGAGCCCGCGCCCTTCAGCGGCACCGTCAATCAGCCCCGGAATATCTGCAACAACAAACTCATGCTCCTGATACTTCACGACACCAAGATTTGGCTCCAACGTTGTAAAGGGATAATCCGCGATCTTCGGTTTCGCGGCACTGATCACAGAAATCAATGTCGACTTCCCCGCATTCGGAAATCCCACGAGCGCAGCGTCGGCCATCAATTTCAGTTCAAGTCGCAGCCAAAGCTCTTCGCCGAACTCACCCTGTTCAGCAAAATGTGGCGCTCGCCGCTTATTCGACATAAAGCGAGCGTTGCCGCGTCCGCCGCGACCGCCACGACCCGCAAGCCAGCGGTCACCGTGGTGAACAAGATCCGCCAGGATCTCCCCGTCATTGTCGCGCACAACAGTTCCCTCGGGAACTTCAATGATCAGATCTTCGCCGTTTTTCCCATGACGCTTCTGGCCTTGACCATGCACGCCCGCCGCAGCCTTGCGATGCGGATGGTCCCGAAAACTCAATAACGACGCCATGTTGCGATTGGCTTGCATCCAGATATCGCCGCCCTTCCCGCCATCGCCACCGTCGGGGCCACCTTGTGGCACATGCGCTTCACGACGAAACGACATACACCCCGCGCCGCCATCGCCGCCGCGCACGTTCAGCTGAACTTCATCAACAAACTGAGACACTTGTTTTTTGCGCCTACTTCGTCCGGCGCAGCGAGTAGCTCGCCACGCAAATCGCTCGTCCCTCGCTCCCGCGCTGGACTCCGCTACCGCACCTACACTTCTTTTTGCGCCTACTTCGTCCGGCGCAGCGAGTAGCTCGCCACGCAAATCGCTCGTCCCTCGCTGGCCTTGGAATGTAATTCTTCGACCTAGCGGGCTTTGACTTCTTTCACTGACCGCTTCGCTGCTTTCATCGCTCGCTTCGCTTCGCGGATCTCAGTGACTCGCTCAAAGCTGTCGACATCGGCAATAGACGCCCAATCGGCGGCCACGGACTCCCAACCTTCGGGTTGCACCCCGAGGCGTTTTCCCAAAATCCCCACAAAGATGCGAGACTTGTCGTCGCCATAGCCCGGCAACGCTCGGAGCCGCTCCAGCAGCTCATCACCAGTTTTGACGCCCTTCCAGACCTTGTCTGCCTTACCACCATGATGTTCGACGAGATACCGGCACAATTCGTGGGTGCGTTTTCCCATCGAACCCGGGAATCGATGAATCGCCGGGAATGCACAACACAGTGAGACGAATTCTTCTTGATCCATTGCCGCGATCGCGGCCGCGTCGAGCGACCCGCCAAGGCGCTTTTTGAGCTCAAGTGGCCCGCTGAAGGCCTTTTCCATCGTGACCTGTTGATCGAGCAACATCCCAATCAACACCGCCAAAGGCTCTTTCGCCAGCAGCTTGTTGGCTTCTTTGTCGGCGGTGAAATGCAGCGCGGTTGGTTTGGCAGGCATCCCACCAGGTTAACCACGGGTCAAAGACCGCATCCGATAGTCTCGAAGCCCCTCGAACTCAACCTCAACGAATTGCACCGTGAACCCCAACGAACATATGCAACAAGAAATCGCCTACGAACAGCGCCACGTTGACGTCGCCTACGAGCGACTCGATGTAATGCGCATACAGGCCGAAAGCGTGCGCGGCGCATACTCGGACGTTCGCGCCGGCGGCCCCCATCAAGCCCGCTTGGAACGCGACATTGCCAACGAAGTCACCAATCGACGGCTCTCCGACCTCAATATCGGCCAATCTCCGTTGGTTTTCGGGCGTCTCGATCTTGATTCTTCTCACCCCGACGACGACACCAGCACGTGGTACATCGGCCGCCTTGCGGTCGACGACGCCGAGCACACGCCGCTCGTCATCGACTGGCGTGCGCCGATCGCCGAACCCTTCTATCGCGCCACCGCAGTCGAACCAATGCACGTCATCCGCCGTCGCCACTTCCTCACTAAATCGGGCCGCGAAATCACCGGCATCGACGACGAAGTCTTCAATGCTGCAGCAACCGAAGAAGCCGGGTTCACAGTCGCGGGCGAAGGAGCCCTGCTTGCTGCCCTCGATCGACACCGCACGGGGCGCATGGGCGACATCGTCGCCACAATCCAGGCCGAACAAGACGAAGCAATCAGGTCGGAACTCCAAGGTGTCATTTTGGTGACCGGCGGACCAGGTACCGGCAAAACCGCAGTCGCGCTCCACCGAGCCGCGTACCTGCTGTATACCCACCGAAGGCACCTCGCGTCCCGCGGCGTCCTGCTGGTTGGACCCAGCACGGTATTTATTCGCTACATCGAACAAGTCTTGCCGTCGCTGGGCGAATCAGACGTGCAACTAGCCACGATCGCCACCCTAAAGCCGCAGCTCGCCGCCATCCGTCACGACGCGCCCGAGGTCGCTGCGATCAAGGCACAGGCCAATATGGCTCACGTCATTGAACGGGCCGTCTATGACCGCGAGCGAGTGCTCCGCGAAGACGTTTCGTTCATGGTTGATGGAATGCGCGTGCGATTCTCACGCGAAGACAGTGCGCGCGTGATTCGAGGCGCGCAAAAACAAAAAGGGACCCACAACGAGCGGCGTCGATACGTTGTGCGCCGGGTCAACGACATCCTGGTAAGCAACTACAAACACGCAGCCAATCGCACGTATCAGCGCACACGCGCCGATCGGGATCGAGGCCAGGCGTCATTCGACACAACGTCTGAGGTCGGCGCACCAGAAAGTATGGGTTTCGACTCACTAGTTGGCCGCAACATTGCCAGGGGTGAACGACTTCCCGAAGGGTTCGAACAAGAGCTCGCGAGCCGCTTGCGGCGCCAGCCAGTGGTCCGCGAAATGCTTGAGCACATGTGGCCAGTGCTCACCGGGGCAGAGCTCATCAACGACCTGCTGGGTTTTCGGGCACTGGTCAATTCGGCTGCTGCAAAACATCTCAACGAGCGCGAACGAGAATTGCTACACCGTGCCCGTAAACCTGAAATACGCGAAGTCCTCTGGACCACTTCCGACGTCGCGCTCGTCGATGAAGCCGACGCGTTGCTCGGGTCGGTGGAGCTTGCACTCCCCAAACGCAAACGACGTAGCGCCGATGCCTCTGCGCTCGAAGCCGCGGAACGAGTAATCGACAATTTCGACGTCGGTCATTTCACGAACGCGGCGGACATCGCGGCTCGCTACGGAGAGACCAGCAGAATCACCGAAACCACCACCGAACTGCGAACGTTCGCGCATGTGCTCGTTGATGAGGCACAGGACCTCAGCCCGATGCAGTGGCGCATGTTGGCGCGCCGATGCCCTACTGGGAGCTTCACAATTGTCGGTGATCTTGGCCAAGCGTCACAGCCGGGTTCCGCGCACCAATGGGAAACTGTGCTCGATCAGCTGCCCCACCGTGGCAACACCCGCACTGCCAATCTGACGGTCAACTACCGCACCCCGGCCGAAATCATGGAAATCGCAGCTCGTTTGCTCGCGGCCGCAACCCCCCACGTCGAGCCGTCTCGAAGCGTGCGCCGCACCGACGAACTCCCGCGCTTCGTGCGCGTCGAGAACGACGACGTGATGACAACCGCCGAGCGGCTCACCCGCGAAGCAACGCAACGTGGCGGGACTGTTGCCGTACTCGCGCATCCGTCACAACACGCGGCGCTGCTGCAGTGCATGCACGATCTCGGCGCAGTCGGCGACTCCGCCGAGGCACTCGACGCCAAGGTTGCCGTGCTTGATGCCGTCGCGGCGAAGGGCCTGGAATTCGATCACGTTGTCGTGCTTGAACCTTCGCTACTGGTCAACAACGATGCGGCGGGGTTGCGCTTGCTCTACGTCACCATTACGCGAGCAACCAAAACCCTCGCAGTCGTGCACTCTGGAGAACTTCCGGAGCCGCTCAAGCAGTGAGCGCTACTCGCTGGCTGAAGGAATGACATCGATCAGTTTGCGGCCACGACGGTGGCCGAACTTCACGTGTCCGTCGGCGAGCGCAAACAATGTGTCGTCGCCACCTTTGCCAACGTTGTCACCTGGGTGCCACACCGTGCCGCGCTGACGAATGATGATTGTGCCCGCTGTGACTAATTCGCCGCCGAATCGCTTCACCCCAAGCCGCTGAGCGTTGGAGTCGCGACCGTTGCGGGACGAACCTGCACCCTTTTTCTTAGACATTCAGATCACCCTCTCGAGATCGAAACAATTTCGATCTCGCTGTAGCGCTGGCGATGGCCGTAGCGGTTGCGCTGGTTGGATTTGTTCTTGTAGGTGAAGCCGTCGATTTTCGGACCGCGTGTCGCACCCACGACGTTGGCTGTGACCGTGGCGCCAGCAAGCTGCGCTGGAGTGGCGAGCACTTCGTCGTCGTCGACAACGAGAACCGGCTTCAGCGACACCGTCTCATCGGTCAATACTTCGACCGACAAACGCTGACCTTCAATGACCCGGTACTGCTTGCCACCGGTTTCGATTACTGCATACATGAAGATTTCCTCAGATATTTCGGGCGTAGCAACCGCGCGACGCCATCGGAGGCGCCTGGGAGACTGCGAGAGATTAGCGGATGGGGGTCGTGGGCAGCGATCCGGGCCCTATTCCTTATTCCTCGTAGGAGGACCGATCGATGAGAAAGCCCCGCCCTTCGCAGTGATCACAGGTTTGGCTGAACGATTCGATCAGGCCCTCCGATACCCGCTTACGAGTCATTTCAAGGAGCCCGAGATCAGAAATCGGATAGATCTGGGTCCTGGTCTTATCCCGGGCGAGGGCTTCTCGGAAGGTTCGCTCCACATTCTCGCGGTTGGCTTTAACTTCCATGTCGATGAAGTCGATCACGATAATTCCACCAATATCACGCAGCCGCAGCTCGCGGGCGATCGCATCCGCGGCTTCAAGGTTGTTTCGATACACGGTTTCTTCGAGGTTGTTCTTGCCCACATTCTTCGCCGTATTCACATCGATAACCGTTAATGCCTCGGTGTGCTCGATGACCAGCGACCCACCCGAAGGCAGCCAGACCTTCTTGTCGAGGGCCTTGTGTAGTTGTTCGTGCACGTGAAATCGTTCGAACAGCGGCAATCCCTCAGCCTCGGCGTCGTAGAACTCAACCCGCTCCGACAACTCGGGCGCAACCGCATCGATATAGGCCTTGACTTCGTCGTACATCACCTGGTCATCGATGACGACCGCTCGGTACTCCTTGGTGAACTCCTCGCGAATCACCCGAATCGCCAGCGGCGGTTCTTTGTACAGCAACGTGGCCGACTTCGACTTCTGTCGCAATTGATCGATCTGATTCCACTGGAATTGGAGCCGACGCATATCGCGCTCTAGTTCGTCCTCGGTCGCACCTTCGGCAGCGGTGCGCACGATCAAACCGGCGTTCGCCGGACGGAGCCGGTCGAGAACGCGCCGTAGTCGCTTCCGCTCGTCGTCGGGAAGCCGCTTACTAATGCCATACGTACCGGGTTGGTCGGGAACCATCACCACGAAGCGACCGGCCAGGCTCACGTCTTGGGTAAGCCGCGCTCCCTTGTGCATGATGGGATTCTTTGTAACTTGCACCAAAATCGCTTGGCCGTTGCGCAGCATGCGTTCGATCTTGGGCTTGTCACCATCGTGATCGTCGTCGTACTTAACATCACCGCGGTACAAGATCGCGTTTTTCGACGTTCCAATGTCGACAAATGCGGCTTCCATGCCTGGCTGGACGTTTTGGACTTTGCCCCAATAGATATTTCCGTCGATCGTGCGTTCATCGTCCTGCACCTCGGCGACGTAGTGCTCAACCAGATTGCGACCTTCCAACACTGCAACGTGTGAGCGCCCGCTCTCTGTGTGCGTGTGCACCGCCATGACGTAGCGCCCAGTCGGGCGACCTTTGCGTTGCAACCCACGGCGGCGTTCGAGCGTCTTTTCGTCGAGAGTTTCCAGAAACGCTGCACCGTCGTATTCGTCATCGTCGAGAACACCCTCGACAAATTTCAGTGGCGAGTTATTGCCCTGCCCAGCCTTAGTCTGAGCATTATTGCCTTGAGCGTTGCCACCTTGCCCGCCGCCTGAGGCACTCGCGGGTTTCTTGTTGCGGTTCTTGCCGCCACGCCGGCGGCGCTTCTTGGCGCCGCCTGCAACTCCAGGCGTACCTGGGGCCTCGGTGGCGCCGTTGCCCTCAACCGCGCCAGGCGCGTCCGCGACGTCGTCATCATCTTTGGTTTTGACGCTCGGCGGCGGAACCGCAGGACGCAAGAACGGTGCAGGGGAATCATCAGCTCGTGTGAGACCTGCGTCAAGGCGGGCCTCTTCAAGCGCATCGTCGGTCGTCATCCCCCGATCCGCAGCGGCATCATTCCAGCTATCGGGCAAGTTCTCGTCGGCGTCGTCGTCGACATCAGTGTCGCCTCCGGCACCCAGTTCACTTGCGGGCTTGCGATTGCGGTTCTTGCCACCGCGTTTTCCCCGCCGTCGTTTCTTTCGAAGCGGTAACCCATCGGGACCCAGTACCACGGGGCGCGCGACACTCGACTCG
>SXHN01000036.1 GCA_005773635.1 Actinomycetota bacterium | reverse complement strand
GGTTGCTGATTCGATGAACGCACCGAACTCGCTGGCGTAGGCAGTGAGGTCTGCTTTGGCTTCGTCGGCACCGGCCTTGTCGTCTTTTGCGATGGCTTGGGTGTAGTTCACAAAGAAGCCAATGTGCTTCTTCCACAACGGATCAAAAGCGCCCGCCGCCTCTTTGCCGTACGCGACTTCGATCGACCCGACGATGTCATCGCTGTTCGCATCAAGCGAGGCCGCGGCGGCTTCGAAACCCTTCGTGTTGCCTGCAAGCGCTTGGCCGGTTGCCATGCCTGCGAGGTACACGTGTTCTTGCAGCTGGAATTCAAGGGTGGCACGAAGGTCGTTCGCGGTCAGCGTGGGTTTGCCTGGCGCGACGGTCGTGGTAGTGCCGTCAGGCGCCGTCGTTGGTGTCGCGGGATCGGTCGTTGGTGACGACGATTTGTCGCTGCCGCATGCGGCAACACCGATCGATAGCGTCAATGCGAGTGCGGGCAGAGCGTAGCGAGTACGCATGGGAGTACCTCCGTATTGGGTATTGCTGGTATTGGGAATTTGTTCAACCGCGGAAGCGCGTGTGCGCTTGGCTGCTGACTACGTCACGACGAGTTCGCCAGTCATGCTGGGGTGAATTTCGCAGTGGAACTTGTGTGTACCGGCGGTAACTTTGACACTTGCCGTTTTGTTAGGGCCGGTAATTGAGGCATCGAATACACCTTGTTCGTCACTTGTGAAGGTGTGGGTTGTGTTGTCGTCGTTGCGAATCACGATTGTGCCTGCCGCGACGGATGCTGGATTTGGTGAGTATTGGAACGTCTTGATCGTGACCGCAGGCTCTTGGCTGGTGGGTTTGGCGTCACTGCCGCACGCCGCAAAGAGTGCCGCTGACGCCGCGAGCCCGACTACAAGTACGCGCGGGGTCCGGAGGGGAGTTCGTGCCGAACTGCTATGAGGAGTTGCTGTTTGTGTGTTCACACGCAGTATTCGGAGGCGCCGATGTTCGCGGATGTTGGAAAGTCTCGAGCGTGTCGCGACGAGGGTGTCGTTACATCGAGACTGGCGATTCTCCAGCCACGGTCGTGCGGTGCATATAGCGGCGATGTCCGCTCACATCGGCCATCGCCATGTGTTGTACACATCGGTTGTCCCAGAATGCAACGTCGCCGACCTGCCAGTTCCAGCGGCAGGTAAACGCTGGTTGTACTGAGTGCTGGAAGAGATAGTCGAGGAGTAGACGGGCCTCGTGAGGGGCCCAACCGGCGAGACCAACCGTGTACTGCGCGTTGACGTAGAGCGCGGGTTGCCCCGTTTCGGCATGGATTCGCACAACGGGATGTTCGATAGTTTGGTTCGCGCTGTCATCAGTGTGCACTTTCATACCCACGAAGGAATCGTGAATTACCTGCATCTTCTTTGAGTACGCGTTGGTAGCGCTGTGGACGCCCCGTAGCGTCCGAAGTGCGGTCTGAAGCCCACTGGACAAGGTGCCGTATGCGAGGTACTGGTTCGACCACAGCGTGTCGGCGCCGTAGGGAGGTACTTCGATGGCGTGAAGTATCGAGCCGAACGGCGGCTGTTCCAGAAACGAGAAATCGGAGTGCCACAAACCACCGAATGCGAATCCTTGGCGCTCTTGGGGTTCACGCACAACGGCGATCACTTCTGGATTGCCAGGGATGGGCTCGATGAACGGCACGTTGCTGTAGTCGCCGAAGCGATGGCTGAATGCGACTTGCTGCGCAGGAGTCAGACACTGATCTCGGAAAAACACCACGAGATGATCGAGGATGGCGCGGCGGATTTCGCTGACGGTTTCGTCGTCGAGTCGCGTGCTGAGGTCAACCTGCGAAATGACCGCGCCACAAGCTCCGGCGTACTGATCTACCCGAATCCGTGTGTACTTGTGGCCCACAGCGGCGGCGTTCACCGGCGGAGTGAATATGGCAGCGGAATCGTCTGAGATGACCATGATGTCACTCTAGGGATCTCAGACCAGCGCGTCGATGGCTTGTTGAAACATCTCTACGCTTGTTTGTGGGTGGAGAAAAACGAAGCGTCCGACGGTCTCGCCGCGCCACTTCGACGGCAATACGAAGACGGTTCCGCTGGCGAGAAGCCGCGCCGACCACGCGAGGTACTCGGCCTCTTCCCAACCACGGCGGCGAAATAGCAGCACTGAGAGGTCGGGCTCCATGATGAGGTCGAGCTTCGGATCAGCGCGCACGATGGCTGCAGCGGCTCGTACGTTGTCCAATACCGCTTCGACGGCGTCGCGGTACGCATCGGTGCCGTGAGTCGCCAGTGAGAACCAAAGTGGAAGTCCACGCGCTCGACGGGTGAGATGGATTGCATAGTCAGTCGGATCAAAACCGTCGGCAACGCGCATTGTGTCGAGGTATGACGCCGATTGGCGATGCACCGCGAAAGCCCGTTGCGGTTCTCGATACAACAGGGCACAACAATCGAGTGGGCCGAACAGCCATTTGTGGGGATCGACGATAAACGAGTCGACGCGTTCAATACCGTTGAATCGGTTGCGAGCGGAAGGCGCGCAGAGCGCCGCTCCGCCGTACGCAGCATCGACGTGAAACCATAAATCGCATTCGTCGGCGACGTCCGCGATGCTGGCGAGGTCATCGATCGCGCCAGTGTTCGTAGCCCCGGCGCTCGCAACAACTGCGAATACTGTTGCTGTATCGCCGTCGACTGCTAATGCTGTACGAAGCGCGGCGCCCGTCATTCGACCGTGTTCGTCAGCCGGCACCACTAACGGATCGCAACCAATTATGTGTAGCGACTTCGCGATCGAGGAATGCGCCTCCGACGAGCACGCAACCCGACGGCGACCGTTGGCATGCGCATCGCGAGCAGTGACCAATGCCGAAAGGTTTCCTGCGGTGCCGCCATTGATGAAACAGCCGCCGGAGGTCTTGGGCAGCCCTGCGAGCGACGCGATCCACGAGAGCGTTTCGTTTTCGGCGTGAATTGCGCCTGCTGCCTCGATCCACGCTTCAGGCACCAGTGAAGCCGCGCTCACACAGGCGTCAAACAGGATTGCGGCGACAGTCGGGGCTCCGGGAATCAACGCAGCGTGTTTCGGAGAGTCGAGCGGAATTGCGGCAGGCGCCAACACGTCGGCGAAGAGTTCTAACGCTCGGGTTGAACCGATGCCGTTCGGTGTAATCGTGATGCCGACTTTTCGCGTCAGTTCCGCTGCGGTCGGTGGCGTCACCGGATCCGGGCGTTTTCGCAAGCGATTACGAATGAAATCGAAGCATTGCTCGGCGAGTAGTTCTGCGTCGCGGTCAAAATCGAACATGACGTTACGTAAGCACGTCACCGCCGAGTTCTGGGAACACCTTCGCGACTTTCTTGGTGAGGTATTGGCCGTAAGTACCGGACAAATGACGCAGGCTGGTGTCGTCCCAACGCGTGTCTCGATCGTCACTGGGCGCGGGATCGACAAAGGGGATCGCAACCACTTCGGCATTCCACGAAGGATCGTAAAAGAATGGCAACGAAATGCGATCGCGATTCGTCGCGTTGCGAACTCGATGTGGAGTCGAGCGGTATCGACCTTCGGTCATCCGATCGAGCATGTCTCCGAGATTGCAAATTATTGTCTCTCGTCCTGCTGGCACATCGATCCACTCACTTCCCGCGCGTACCTGAAGTCCCGCGCAGTCGTCTTGGACTAGCAGGGTCAGGAGCCCGTAATCAGTGTGTGTTTGCACTCCCCACGTTCCCGGTGGTGATGGCGGATACCGAAAGATGCGAAACAGCACTGTTGGGTCATGCGTGAGGTTTCGTGCAAACCAGTCGGGGTCCAATCCCAAGCCGATCGCGATCCCTGCGAGAACAGTATTTGCAACTTGAGCCATGACGTCGATCCACTCCAGTACCAGAGGCCGGAGACTCTCTGGCGAGGCTGGAAATTGGTTGGGTCCGTGAAGCGGTACTCCAGCAACAACCCGTGGATCGGTAATTGGCAATTCTGTGCCGAAATAGATCCCCTCTTTTTGGTCGGGTCTGCCGCTGGTGAGTTCACCGTGTAGGGGAAACCAACCTCGCCACGCTCGGCCGCCGCGACGCATCGCTATCGCATCTTTGACGGATTCTGGCTGGTCGAAAAATTCCCGAGCCGCGGTGTCGAGGCGAAGCAGCAGCGTTGCGTCGACCCCATGCCCTGTGATCGCGAAGAAGCCGTAGTCCCGACACGCAGAGTCGATACGGTGAGCGACTGCGGCAGCGCTCGGCGCGAATCGATCGCGCCGCAACTCGCTGATGTCGATGACGGGTATTTGCACCGTGCCAGTGTCGCGCGTCGCGTCCATAACTTCCACCTAGCTAACCGGCGGGCATGGTCGATAGTCTCGCTACATGATTGATTTCTTGGCCTTCGACTGTGACAATCACTATTACGAAGCCTTGGATGCGTTCACTCGCCACCTCGACCCGCGGCTGGGCGGGCGATGCGTGCAATGGGCCGAGATCAACGGCCGTCAGTATCACGTCGTAGGCGGACGGGTCAGTCACGCGGTCACCAACCCCACTTTCAATCCAGTTGCGAAAGCTGGTGCGATGCACGACTACTTTCGTGGCAACCCCGACGGGCGCAATCCGATGGAGTTTCTCACCGACCGCGAACCAATACCGGCCGAATACCGTGATCGCGACGCTCGTCTTACGAGAATGGATGAATTCGGTCTTGAAGCGATTTGGTTGTTCCCGACGTTGGGAGTGTTATACGAAGAACTGCTGAAGCACGACGACTTCGCGATCACGACGACGTTTCGAGCGTTCAATCAATGGCTCGTCGAAGACTGGGGTTTCGCGTATCAGAATCGAATCTTCGCGGCGCCTTACATTTCACTGGTCGATCTCAAATGGGCCTGCGATGAACTGGAATGGGCTATCGCTCAGGGCGCGCGCACAGTTGTGATGCGCCCCGCCGCCGTCTTCACTGCACTCGGCCCCAAGACTCCGAGCGATCCGTATTTCGATCCATTCTGGGCGAGGGTTAACGAAAGTGGCATCACCGTCGTGGTGCACGCAGGTGATAGTGGAGTTTCGTCAAACGGCTATGCCGCCGACGGCTTCGGTGCATCGTTTTCGGGCGGAAGTTGGAAACCGTCGATTAAGTCGTTCAATATCGAACGCGCGGCATTCGATTTCTTGATCACGCTCGCATTCGAAAAACTGTTCGACCGCTTTCCCAACGTGCGCATTGCGTCGGTCGAAAACGGCTCGACGTTCCTTGGGGAACTCTTTGACAAATTGCGCTCGACCGCGAAAAAGATGCCCGGATACTTCAGCGAAGATCCCGTTGAGACGTTCAAACGCCATGTTTGGATGAATCCTTTTTGGGAGGACGACCCGAATGTTGTTGCCGAATTGATGGGCGCCGACAGGGTAATTTTCGGCTCAGACTGGCCGCACATCGAAGGCATGCCCCGCCCACTCGACTACGCCAAGGAATTGAAAGAATTCAGCTCGGCTGATCAACTTCTCATCTTGCGCGATAACACTCGTGTGTTGAATACGGCTTCTCCGTTCGCCGCGTAACTTCTAGTCCCGTTGCTTGTAGTCGATGATGACGGGGTTTTCGGGGCGGGCTATCCCACCTACCTGCAGCGCTACTGGCACGATCGGATCCGCCGACGTCGATAGTTCGAACGCCGTAGTTATTGCGAGCACGGTGCGGGTGATGGCTTGCATCGAAAATCGTTGTGCCGGGCACCGATGCGCGCCGTGTCCGAAGGTTGCGATGTCGACTGCGTTGTACAGACGTCGATCTGACCACCGTGAAGGGACGAATTCGTTGCCATGTGCAATCGCTCGGTTTGTTACGGGTGCCATCGTGGCGAGCACCATGCCGGCTTCGAGTGCGACGTGCGTTTCTCCTGCGTCGAATGTAAACGGGCGCAGTATCTCGCGCGAGATGAGTGATCGCTGGCCGAGACGGATCGCTTCGAATGCGAGGTGGTCGATATCGGTCAGATCCGCGGGATGTTGCGCTGCCAGGGTGAGTGCCCACCCGATGGCCGCGAACAGGTTGGTCATAGTGGCGATGTGCAGAAGTATGAGGTCGTACGCAATTCCTTGAGCTCGTTCGTGGGGCGCAACGTCGTTCCATCGGCCTGCAACCGTGTCGAGGAAGCTAGGTTGCCGACCCGGCATGGTGAGCAGGTCGGCCACGATCCTCACCGTCGCAGCGAGCGCCACCGTTTCGGCATCGGAGTGTCGGGCAACCATGTTGCTTGGATGCACGAACACTTCGGCGCCGTCGAGTATGTCCAGTAGCGCGATCAAGTCGTCGAGGGGTGCTTCTCGCCCAAACCAGCTCGTGATGCCGATGCGATGACCAAGGCGGCGCGCGAAGTCAAACGCATCCGAACGGATGGGCTGTGTCTCTTCGGCGGATGGATCGACGATTTCTTGGATTGCCGCTTCGATCGCATGATCGACGTTGGGCAGATAACTCGTCACATCACTCGCTCCAAAGAGATCGTGAGCGAATGTACGCCGACCTTCGAAAAGTTCCGCGGGCAATTTACGAAGCAGCATCCGATAATCGGCGAGACCTTTGCTCGCGACTTTTTCGGGTAGGTCGTAGAAGTTTTCTAGGGCGGTTTTGGCGAATACAAAGACGTAGGTGGTGGAACCCGAGACTGTCGAGAAGGTGTCACCGAATCGAGTCCGCGCCGCAGTGATGGCCGTGACCGGGTCGGGAGCATTAAGTGCATCCCAGGGCAGTGCGAAGCCCGCGAAGCCAACGGCCGCGAGTCGAGGGTCTGGCGCCGGCATTGGGTCTGGCATCCACCACAATTACCATGTCGATTGCGTAGACGCTTGCAGCGTCTCGGATTGCGGCAACCCATCAACGTTCGGAGTACGACAATGCCGGAAATGCTTCCGTCGATTCCTGGAGTCTGGCCGCTGAGGGGGCGCGACGAGGAAATTCGAGCGTGCCTCGGTGGGCTTGGGAGCGAAGATTTTCGAGTCGTCGTGCTGCGGGGGGAAGCCGGCACCGGCAAGTCGAGGCTGGCGGCCGAAGCGGCGCGTCGATTCATGGGTCAGAGTGATTCGATCGAGTATGTGCAGGCCACCGAAGCCACACGTGCGATGCCACTCGGCGCCCTGATGCACATGCTGCCGAGGTTCACCGCGATGGACCTCGGTGAACTGTTCCAGTTAGTACGCGACGAGATCCAGCAACGCGATAGCCCATTGCTGATCCTGCTCGACGACGTTCACCTCCTTGACGACACCTCCGCCGCGCTCTTAACTCCGCTTTTGGCAGCCGGAGTAGTTCGACTGTTGGCGACAGTGCGATCTCGAACGCCGGTATCTGCCAGCGTGGAAGGATTGTGGCTCCAACAACCATCGGTGGTAATCGAACTTTCGGACCTCGAAGACCTTGTTTGCATTGAGATTGTGGAAAACGCGTTGGGTGGGCCTGTAGATCGAATCGCCGCCTCGGAATTCGCAGCTACGAGCAAAGGCAATCCGTTGTATCTCCGTGAATTAATACTGGGATCGATCGCCTCGGGTGCGTTGTACAACCACGCCGGCGTGTGGCGTCTAGAGGGTTCTTTGCGGGCAACCGATGCTCTGATCGACCTAGTAACCCGAAGGGTTGAAGCGATCGGAGCGGACGCGCGGGCCGCGCTCGAGTATCTCGCCGTTGGTGACGTTGTGGGTGTTGTCGATGCCGAACGGGTCTGTGGCGGCCACCTGGAAGCGCTAGAGCGAGCCGGTTTGATTCGCATCGAAGTTGGTCAACGTCGCTTCCATGTCCGAATTGCTCATCCGTTGTACGGTGAAGTGTTGCGTTCGGGGCTGTCGGTACTGCAAAGGCGTGCGCACTGCTTGGCACATTCGCAACGCTTGACTGCATACGGAGCTCGTCGCCGCAACGATCCATTGCGTATTGCGAGCCTTCTGCTCGACGGTACCGGTACTGCGTCGATTCCTGAGCTTGTGCAGGCGGCGCGGCTGGCGCGACACGGCCATGACTACTCGATGGTGCAGCGACTCACTCGGGCTGCGTTGCGCGAAGGACAGGATCCGATGGCGAGCGTGCTGCTCGGAGAAGCTCTGTACGAAACGGGCGAATTTGCAGAAGCCGAACAAGTATTGGCCGCTGCAGTAGCGGTTACTGGTGGCGACGCTGTCGCGATTGCTTCGGTTCGATCTGTGAATTTGTTCTGGGGACTATTGCAAATTGAAGATGCAATTGAAGTCGCGTTGGATGCCGCACGTAAAACACGTGACGACGCGGGCGCAGGCTTGTGGGCCAACGTCGCCGCCGCGCGGGTTTGGAAGGGCGAGATTTCGGTGGCGATGGATTTGCTTGGCGAACACACGCATCACGACACGAAGTATTCAGTAGCAGCACGTGCACTTACCCTCGCTCCAGCCCAGAATGCTCGCGGGCTGTACAAGCAGGCGGCTGCCACTTCGAGTGAAGGATTCGCCGCCCATATGTTGATTGATCAACCGTTCGCGATTGCGCATCCCGGCAACCACATGGCCGCGAAGGTGCTTGCGTTGACGAATCTCGGGCAATTCGACGAAGCTGAATCGTTGGGCACCTATGGGTACGGGGTCGCAGTATCGCAACGAGTCCCCATCGGTGAGATGTGGTTCGCCCTGATGACGGGTCGCGTCGCATTGGTCCGCGGAGACGTGGTCGAGGCGGTCGGATGGTTGGAGAAATGTGTTGCGACGGCGCGATCGGCAGGGCAGAGTATTGGTGAACAACTTGGTTTGAGCGGTCTTGTGGTTTGTCATGCACTACGCGGCGCGGTTGTGCAGGCACAACAACTTTGTCGCGAACTCGACGCAGGCACAATTCCATGGTTTCAGCTGTATGACGCTGATCTTTCGCGTGCACGAGCATGGACTGCGGCAGCCGATGGTCGACTCACCGATGCGCGCACGATCATGCTCGCCGCTGCAGACCGTAGCCAAATGCGCGGCATCGTTGATCAGGAAGCGACTGCGCTCTTTGATGTATTTCGCCTAGGAGGCGCGGTGGAATCGTCGCGGAGATTCATCGAAGTGGCGGGACACTGCGAAGGAGATTTGTTGGCGACACAGCAGCGCTACGTAGCAGGAGTACTGGAGTCTGATGCGACCGCAGTGGGAATGGCCAGCGCCGCATTCGAACGCATTGGCGCGTATCTCTTGGCGTGTGAATCCACGGTTCAGGCGTCCACGATTGCTCAAGGTAGTGGAGATTCGAGACTCGCCGCACAACTGGAACGGCGCGCGAATGAGCTGTCAGAGCGCTTTGACTCATCGGTCATGACTCCGCATTTACAGCGGTCGATGGGCGTTGTTCCGCTGACTGAACGCGAGCGTGAAGTATCGATGTTGGTGGCGATGGGCAAGCCAAGCAGGGAGATCGCTGAGGAGCTTCACGTTTCGGTTCGCACGGTCAACAATCACTTGCAGAATGTGTTTTCAAAGCTGGGCGTTTCAAGTCGTGATGAAGTTGCCGCCGCCCTCGGAATTGGCCGTTCCGGCTCTTAGGAGCGTTGCTCGTCGCGTTCCCATCCTGCCGCATGCGCGGTTTGGGGGGGCGTCAGTTCTGTGTAGACGCTTGTGCTTTTCGTGATCGCTTCCGCAACGAACGGTGGCGTTTGTACGATGCCGTATGCCACCTTGGGCGTGATGTATCGCAATCCGGTCACCCCGTTGTTGACGATCAGGGGTTGGGTTTGAGCTGGTTCGAGGCGCTCGATGATTGGCGTGCGGCTTGCCATCGCGAAGCCCAGCGGCCGTCCGTAGACGGCAGCATTGCATGGGTAAGAGACAACGTAAGGAAATGCGGCGCTCATCGTTCGCAACACCTTGGCGTGCAGCGCTATCTCAACGGGTGACCACGGCCCTGCTTGCACAGCCACAACGCCTTCATTGGTCAGGGCGTTGTTGACGGTTTCAAAATATTGCTGAGTGAAACAGAATGTAGATGGGCCGTTTTCGACTGGGTCCGTCATGTCGGAGATGATGATGTCGAAGGGTTCGGTGGTGTCACGTAGGTATTGCACTGCGTCGGCGTGGAGTAGCGAAGTTCTGGCGTCTTCGAACGACCCTTGGTGCCATTCCGGAAGGTGTTGACGACATGCTGCGACCGCTTGGTCATCAAGGTCGACCATTACGGCTTGTGTGATGCTGCGCCACCGCAGCACTTCTCGCAGCACCGCACCTTCGCCGCCGCCGAGCACCAAAGCCTTTTTTGGGCCCCCAACGGCCATGGCTGCAGGCTGCACAAGTGTTTCGTGGTAGATGAATTCGTCGGCTTCGCTGGATTGGACGATGCCGTCGAGGAAGAGCTTCTTGCCGAACGCCTCAGTGCGGATGATGCAAATTTCCTGGTAGTCGGTTTGGGCCCAGTGCAGCACCTCCGAGGCGCCGTGCAGATACGTGTCCCAGGGGGTTATGACTTCCCGTAACCAAATCGAAGCTTCTTCCATACCGTCATCCTCGCACTCCGGGTGAGCAACCATGGTGTCGCCACAATCCTCGCGCCAGCGTGCCCGTTGCGGCTACGCCCTAGCGATCAGCACGACAGCAATCGACGCGATCCCGATTGCGGTCCAGTGCAGCCGAGTCAACCGTTCATTCAGTACATATCTAGCCAATACCAGCGTGCTTGCGGGATACAGCGCAGCGATAACGCCGACGATCGCCAGGTCTCCACGGCGTGATGCAAGGAGATACAGCGTGTTCGCGGCGATGTCGCCCACCCCGGCCAAGACGACAAGTCCCCGAAGTTCGCGAGGTATTCGCAACGGTGCGGTTTGACCGAGCGCGAACACGATGAGCAGAGATGCTGCGGTGAATCGGGCACCGACCAACGGCACAAGACCGGCGTCCTGGCTCGAAAATGAGATGAGCGAGAAGAACGCGCCGAATCCAAGCCCTGCGAGAATCGCCGGTCCGACTGCTCGGATCCAGTTGTTGGATGCGTGGCTCGGATCGCCGCCGCCAAAGAGCGTGAGCGCGACAAGCCCGAGTGCAATTCCGGCGAGCGCAATCATGCTCGGGCGTTCGCCGCGGGTTAGGCCGACTGCAACCGGGACAGCTGCTGAGACGACCGCCGTGATTGGCGACACAATGCTCATAGTGCCAACCGCCAACGCCTTGTAGAACAGCAGCAGCCCAAGGACTCCAACGACGCCAGCCGCGGCGCCCCATCCGAGGTCTGACCATCCGGCGCCGTCGAAGCCGAACAGCGGCGCGATGAGCACCACGGTGCTGAAGCCGACAAGCTGACTCACAAAAACTACTGGAAACGTTGATTCGTGACGCCGCGTGGCGATACCGCCTGCGAAGTCAGCACCGCCAAATACGATGGCGGATGCGAGCGCGAGCAAGATTGCCATAGTGGTGAGTGTCTATCGCTTCATCGCACAGAGTTTCGGGTTGAATGGTGCGGCGCGATTACACCGCTGAGACCTTGGCGTCGGACGCAATCGTGGTGACGACTTCTTTGTTGAGGGCCAATAGCGAAGATCGCCTGTTCGGTCGCTTTCGATACGGCACGGCGTTGAGGACCGTTCGGATACTTTCGAGGCGGGCGATTCGTTTTTTATCGGTGCGGATCACGGTCCACGGCGCATATTCAAAGCTGGTCGACGTAACCATTTTTGTGGCGTATCTGGTGAAGTCTGCCCATTTCGATTGTGCCTGCTTGTCGATTGGGCTCGTCTTCCACTGCCGCAAGGGATCAGTCTGACGATCGTGAAATCGTTGTTTTTGCTCCTCCTTGGTGATGGCAAACCACAGTTTGACCAGTTCGATGCCGTCTTGGGTGATCAGCGATTCGAAGCTGCCGACCGTGTTCATAAATTGCTTGTGCTGCGTTGGTGTGCAAAAGCCCATGACTGGTTCAACGACGGCTCGGTTGTACCAACTTCGATCGAAGAACACGATCTCACCCGCATTGGGGAGTTGTGCGATATATCGCTGGAAGTACCACTGGCCCAACTCGGTTTCGGTTGGCTTCGCGAGCGCGACCACTCGATGCTCACGTGGGCTGAGATTTTCGGTGAAGCGGCGTATCCCGCCACCCTTTCCCGCGGCGTCGCGACCCTCGAACACAATGGCGACTCTCCGACCTGAATCGCGAACGGATTGTTGTAGCCGTCCGAGTTCGATTTGAAGTTCACGCAGCGTGGCTTCGTACTCTTTGTCGTTCATAGGACCTCATCTGTCGATTGGACATCGGGCGCTGCGGAATCGAACCAATTCCATCGCCAAGGGGTGATCGTCTCCAGAGTGGCCGAGAATACGACTGAACGAAAATCGTGGTGGTGTGTTCGCGTCCAATTTCGGAATCGTTGGGCGCAATCGCCGATGTCGTCATCGAGCCATGCAACTGTGGCGCGGTATTCGCCAGCCTCCCAAGCTAACGAATCGAATCGTTTGTTTGTGGTGAATGACCAAGCGCCGGCTACCCCACGTGTGGCTATTAGTGAGGTGACTAGATCGGTTGTCGTCTCGATGTGTGATTCGATAATCACATGAATTCCGCTGTGAGCACGGAATGGCACTGCCGCAGCTGAAATGTTCGCGCGGTGCGCAGCCTGCCTCCGCTCTATGACCATCGGGTGAGCAAAGTGGCTTTGGCGTGGTTCGAACCAACGGCCTTCGCCGTGCAGCCTTGCACCCAGTCGGTGAAATGCTGTGAACGTCGACTCGAGCGGCTCAGACATGAGGTACATCGTGAGATAGTGAATTCGATCGAACGGCGGGTCCAACGTTTCCGCGGATGCGCGCAGCTGCGGCGTCAATACCCATCGCTGCCCGTGCTGTATCCCGTCGAGTGGAAACTGTTCCGGCAGGTGATCTAACTGGTGCCACTCGTTGTAGGCGCGGTGCTGGGTGGGGTCGGTGATCTCGGTTAGCGAAAAGAATCCGCCATGTACGCTGCTCACGTCGAGAGTCTGGCACGTTCGCTTGATGGGGTTGGGCCCGTGTTCTCTATCGTGGCGACCCATGAGTCTTTCGCTTCCTCCCGTCACGGATCTGTTGGCACTCCTCGAGCTTGATCGAATCAAACCTGATGCCTTTGTTGGAACCGGTCCGGTATTGGGCTGGGGGCGGATTTATGGCGGGCAGGTAGTCGCACAGGCCCTACGCGCCGCCGGACGGACGGTATCGTCCGCTCACCGACCCCACTCGTTGCACGCCTACTTCGTTCGTAGCGGCGACGAGCACCGTCCAGTGTTGTTCGAAGTGGAGCGGGTGCGTGACGGTCGGTCGTTTACCACTCGTCAAGTTGTCGCGTATCAAGAGGGCGGCGCGATTTTGAATCTCATCGCGAGCTTTCAAGTCGTCGAAGATGATGCTGATGTACAGACTGTGCAGGCACCCGTAGTCGCATCGCCAGAATCGCTGCCCGATAGCGAACACGATGCGTTTCTCGAGCATCGTGAAGTGGAGCATCGCGCGTCACCTCACGCGTTGCGCCGGTCATGGTTGCGCACATTGCAGCGAATCCCCGATGATCCGTTGATTCAAGCGTGCGCGCTCGCATATCTTTCGGATGAGGATGCGCTTGGAGTCGCGTTGACGCCACACCCGCTGGCGCGGCAATGGGACAACCTGATGATGGCGAGTCTCGACCACGCAATTTGGTTTCATCGACCGTTTCGGGCCGACGACTGGCTCTTGTTTGATATCGACGGTCATGGTGTGGCCAGCGCTCGAGGTCTGGCGTTCGGACGCGTATTTGATCGAGCAGGTACGCACGTTGCATCGCTCGCTCAAGAAGCGCTGGGCCGTACGCGCCGATAATCTTTCGACATGACAAACCTCACTCCGTACGACAACTTGTTTTCCATCGAAGGCAAAGTTGCCCTCGTCACTGGTGGAACCCGAGGAATTGGGTTGATGATCGCGCGAGGCTTTGTGGAAGCTGGAGCACGGGTCTACATTTCTTCGCGCAAGGCTGCCGATTGCGCGGCGATTGAAGCCGAGTTGGCTGAGATCGGTGAATGCATAGCGATTCCTGCAGACCTACAGGATGAAACCGAATGTCAACGTCTGGCGGCCGCGGTCGCCGATCGCGAACCCGCGTTGCACATTCTTGTGAACAACGCGGGCGCTACGTGGGGTGCCCCGATCGCTGAGTTTCCTGGCTCGGCATTCGACAAGGTGCTCGGTCTGAACGTCAAGGCTCCGTTTATGCTGACCCAAGCGTGCCTCCCGATGCTAGAAGCCGCAGGTACGCACGATGATCCTGCTCGCGTGATCAATATCGGGTCGATCGATGGAATTCACGTGCCCATGTTGGAGACGTATTCGTATTCAGCGAGCAAGGCTGCGATACATCAAATGACTCGACATTTGGCCCGGAATTTGGGTCGTAAACACATCACCGTGAACGCAATCGCTCCGGGGCCGTTTGAAAGCAAAATGATGGCAGCGACGCTGCGTGATTTCGGTGACTCCATCGCCTCGACGAGCCCGTTGAGTCGAATTGGGCGGCCAGACGACATGGCGGGAACAGCAATCTTTTTGAGTTCCCGCGCTGCGAGCTACATCACTGGGTCCACGATTGCGGTCGATGGAGGAATCGCGACCACGAAGTGACGCGCCGCCGTGACACGTGCGTGCGGCCGCCACTAGCTTCGTCGTTGTGATGCCCCGAACGAATACGCAAGTGGTGTTGGCGCGTCGGCCAAACGGCAACGTCACCACCGACTGCTTCGCAACCCAGACCGTCGACATCCCCGCGCTCCGAGAAGGCGAGGCATTGCTGGAGGTGCGTTATGTTGGGATCGACCCAACGATCCGCGGTTGGATTAAGGAACGGGGCTCGTATATGGCACCGGTCGCGATCGGCGAAGTTGTGCGCGCGAGTGGCGTCGGCGTGATAGTTGCAACAACGGATCAACAGAAGTATCCCCTCGGACAGGCGTATACCGCGCTCACGGGGTGGCAG
This sequence comes from Actinomycetota bacterium, assembly GCA_005773635.1. Taxonomy (GTDB): domain Bacteria; phylum Actinomycetota; class Acidimicrobiia; order IMCC26256; family PALSA-610; genus F1-120-MAGs023. Next base: position 19,024 of record SXHN01000036.1, on the reverse strand, counting down.
CAATACCGAGTGTTTGAACCGGATGAAAATCCGCCGGTTACTCCAGTTGCCGAAGGGATCTCCTTGCTTGATGCGATGAACTGGCTTGGCCAGATCGGCATGACCGCGTTTCTTGGTGTGCTGGACGTGGCGAAACCGCAACCCGGCGAAACGTTTGTTGTGTCGGCGGCGGCGAGTGGCGTGGGTTGCCTCGCGGGTCAGATCGCCAAACTCGAAGGCGCGAAGGTGATCGGTATCGCTGGTTCTGATCAGAAGTGTGCATGGGTCGTGGATGAACTTGGTTTCGATGCGTGCATCAATTACAAAACTGAAGATGTCAGCAGCCAACTCAAGGCTCACGCACCTCAAGGCATCGACGTGTACTTCGACAACGTGGGCGGCGCGCTCCTCGATGTGGTGCTGCGCCGAATCGCGAACCGCGGGCGAGTGGTGCTCTGTGGGGATCTCTCCACCTACGACACCGATGTACCCGACGTTCCGCTGTACAACTTGAAATACCTGATGGGCCGGCGAGCTCGGATGGAAGGCTTCAACACACTCGACCATTGGGGTCGACTTGTAGAAGCACACGCGATGCTGATCGGCTGGTTTCAAGCCGGACTGATTAAGCGGCGAGACGACGTTGTCCTCGGCCTCGACCACGCTCCGGACGCGTTAGTGAGATTGTTCCGTGGTGATCACCTCGGCAAACTTGTGGTGCAGGTCGCGCCCTAAGTTGACAGCTTCGTCGTAGCGTTGCGAGCGAGTCCGAGCTTTTTGAGCACCAGATACATGTTCTTGTAGCAAATCCGCTTGCCGGTGAGGCAAAAATCGTGCAGTTTGGTTTGGGTAGCCGGGTCGGCGGTATTGAAGAAGTCTGCATGTGCGGTGTCCACTGGTCCAGACGACAACGTCAATGTCGCTTTGCGTGGAGTGCGTTCGTAGAGCACCCAAAACGTGAGGCGGGGCACCTTGACTGGGTGCGTCGCTGGGCAGACATTGTCGACCGATGCATACGCCATGTGTGAACGATGGTCGTGGCTATCGAGGTCGATGCCGTTCCAACATTCGGGGAACTTGATCCCAACAGAGAGTAACTGCCCTCTGGCGCAGAATTGCGGACGGTTGAATTTTGCATTCGTCATGCCGTGATCGAAGCACGCCCAGCGAACGTTGTCTTTGCCGCCCGCAACGATCTTGAGGTCGATCGGCATTTCGGCCGTCGGTTCAGAGCCGAGTGCTTGGAAGTAGGCAAGTGACTCGGCTGGTTCGACGATGCGTTTGTTTGCATAGAGCGTTGGAACCCAATAGGCCGCAGTGTCGCCAACGGTTCGACAGCTGGTGGTTTGCCCTGCCATCGAATCGGCCGTCGAGTCGGCGTTGGTCGTCGTGTTACCAAAGAAGTCGTGGCTATGGCTCATGCCGCTCATCCCGGGGTGCACGATTGGATCACTTGGTGATCGATGCGAGAAGCTGCAACGCGAAACGATGAGTCCGGTGGTGTCGGCGGGCGTAGCATTTGCCGAAGGGTTCGGGACGGCGAAACCGATGAGTCCCACTGCCACGATCGAGATCAACAGTCTTTGGCGCGATTTCGCCCTCCGCCAGTGCCGCATGTGCGTTCTCCAAATTGGAATTCCAGCCCAATCCAGTTGATTGAGTTTCGGCATGTGAGGTGCTGGAACTTGAATCAAGCTTGCGATCACACCACGATGCGAGCCATGCTCGCCGCATGATTCTTGATCGATTCCGTCTGGACGGGCGTGTCGCGATCGTGAAATAGCGCTGCTCGACCCGCGATGGGCGGGAGGTCGAGGCACGTCTTGATGCCCGCGGGAGCTTGCACTACGTAAGGAATGGCGTTGACGCAATGCATCGCGGGAGCGATGCACGCACCCCAGTTCGTGCGCAACCATATCGATTGATTGCAGGAATCATGCTCTGCAATGATGTCGGAATGCGTATCTATATTTCAGTCGATATGGAAGGGATCAGCGGAGTTACTCGTTGGTCCGATGTGGTTGCGTCGGGTCAGGATTACCAGCGGGCGCGGTCTTGGATGACAGCCGATGTGAACGCCGCAGTCGAAGGCGCTCGCCGCGCGGGAGCTACCGAGTTTGTTGTCGAAGAAAATCATGGCGTCGAAATGTTGTGCAATCTGTTGCTCGACGAAATCGACCAGGAAGTCGATGTGGTACGAGGGTTGCCGCGCGGGGGAGCCACGACGATTGCGGGGCTTGATGAATCATTTGCAGCGATGTTTCTCATCGGGCATCATGCCGCAGCAGGTGATCGGCTCGGTATCGGTGCCCACACCATCAGTTACGGCGACTACAAAGCGGTGCGCTGCAACGGCACCTCCATTTCTGAGGGCGAAATCTTTGCTACATATGCATCGCATCTCGCAGTACCCACGGCTTTGATCGCAGGCGACGACATCGTGTGTGACCGTATGGCGAAGTTTGTGCCCGGTATCGAGACGGCAATCGTGAAACGGTCGTTGTCCCATGAAGCGGGTTGGATCATCCCGCCAAGGCGAGCGCAGCGGCTCATCGCAGAATCGGCGCAACGCGCGATCGAACGGCTCGATGAGGTCGCGATGCCGAACCATGCGCCGCCGTATGCTTTCGAAATCGAGCTACGACAACCCTTGAGCGACGCGGCGCTTGATGCCTATGCGACCCGTTTTCCGGAATTCGTCATTGTTGGCGATCGCACGGTCACTTGGGAATCCGACGACATGCATTTGTGCTACCGGCGAGCCGCGGTCACGTCGTTTCTTGCAGGTAACCCCGACGCGGTACGTCGGTATTGACGATCGCTAGTCGGATGCCCGCGGCAACTCCATTCGAGCGTCCAGCTAATCTCGCTGATCTGCGAACCGATCCCGGCGGCCCGCAGTGGGTACGAGATTTGAGTCGCTTGGTGCGTGAGGCTGCCGAATACTTCGATGTGACCATCGGGCCAGCATTTCCTAACAGCCATGTGTCGTATACGGCTCCCGCGACGCGCCGTGACGGGTCTGATGCAGTGCTGAAGGTTCAGTTTCCGCATCCGGAATGCGTCTACGAAGCGGCTGCTTTGCAGGTATGGGACGGCGCAGGGGCGGTTCAATTGCTTGATCAATTTCCGGGCCATTCTGCTTTGTTGCTTGAACGGTGCACACCCGGGACTCCATTGAGTCAACTGAACTGTGCTTCGGCGATGGATGTGTATTGCGACTTGTTGCCGCGGTTGTGGAAGCCAACGTCGGCACCGATCTCAACCTTGGCCGATGAAGCTCAACGATGGCATGACGGGCTCCTCGACGAGTGGACACGACAAGAGCAACCGGTTCCGCGGCGTTGGGTTGATATGGCGATGGAGGCGTGCCTCGGCCTTGCGCCATCTCAGGGTGAAAGTGTGTTGGTGCACCAAGACATGCATGCCAACAATGTGTTGCGAGCCGAACGTGAGCCATGGCTCGTGATTGATCCGAAGCCATTGCTCGGTGAGCGCGAATTTTCTGTCGCATCGATCGTGCGATCCAATGAGCTTGGTTCTTCACGTGATCTGGTGCTGTACCGATTTGATCGCCTCTGCGGCGACCTGCAACTCGATCGCGACCGTGCACGCTCGTGGACAATCGTCCAGACTCTGGCTTGGTGCATGGCAGCCCGTCATACGAAGCGGCATGAAATGATCGGTTGGCTTCTCGGCGAGGAATGATTGGGTGCTTCTAGGATGCCGCGTCATGAGCATTCTTGGAACTCGCGTACTGCGCACCGCCGAAGACCCCCGCTTCCTCACTGGCGCGGATCGCTATATCGACAACTTGCCGCTCGCCGATTCGGCCCAAGTTGTGTATGTGTATGCGACCGTCGCGCATGCCACCGTCACCGGTATCGATGTTGCGGACGCTCGAATAATGCCTGGTGTCGTTGGTGTTTTCACTGGGAGCGACATTGACCTTCCGCCGAAGCGCAGCAGCAACCCGCGCGTGCCTGAGGCATTCGCTCAGCCGCTCATGGCTACTACGACCGTTCGATTTGTTGGAGAACTCGTTGCGGCCGTGGTGGCCGAGACTCGGACCCAAGCGATCGACGCCGCGGAGCGCATCATCGTTGACTATGAATCTTTGCCCGTCGTGGTCGATATGGAAGCTGCACTTGCCGCGGATGCCCCTTTGCTTTTTCCTGAAGCGGGTACGAATATTGCAGTTCACGCGGGGTTTCGCAGCGGCGACGATTTCTTTGATGGTTGTGAAGTGGTCGTTCGCGAACGGATCGTCAATCAGCGGGTGGCCGTTGCGCCGATGGAACCGCGTGCGGCTGCGGCGTGGTGGGCTGATGGTCGGCTCGAGCAGTGGGCCTGTACCCAGGGCGCACATGGCACCCGGAACAGCCTTGCGAAGATCTACGGATTGCGTAACGACGAAGTGCATGTCGTCACTCCGGATGTTGGTGGTGGCTTCGGCGCTAAGAGCGGCGATTATCCGGAGGAAGCACTCTTGGGTTGGTTCGCTCGTGTCCTTGATCGCCCGGTGCGGTGGGCGGAGTCGCGCACCCAATCGATGCAGACATTGTTTCACGGTCGGGCCCAGGTGCAATATTGCGAATTAGGTGGAGGCCGTGACGGCAGGCTTGAGGCATACCGCATTCGAATTGTGCAAGATGTTGGTGCGTATCCCCATGATGGTGTATTTCTGCCGTACCTGACTCGCTTGATGGCCGGTGGCGTGTACGAACTCGATCGCGTGGATTGTGAAGTAATTGCTCCGCTGACGAACACCACGCCGATTGGCGCGTACCGCGGTGCGGGGCGCCCTGAAGCAACAGCCGCAATAGAACGCATGGTGGATCGTTACGCGCTCGAGATTGGGGTTGACTGCGCAGAGTTGCGGCGCCGTAACTTCATCGCACCCGACGCGTTTCCCTACCTCACAAAGACGAAAGCGACGTACGACAGTGGCGATTACGAAGGGGCGCTCGACAAAGCGCTTGCCGCCGCTGGGTACACAGAGTTGCGTGTCGAACAACAGCGGCGCCGCGACAACGGTGACAAGTTGCTGTTAGGCATCGGAATTTCGAGTTATGTCGAAATCACAAATGGCGACGGCTCTGGCGAGTACAGCTCAATCGAAATCACCGCCGATGGCGGCGCGATTGTTTATACCGGTACAAGCCCGCACGGGCAAGGTCACTACACCGCGTTCGCCATGATTGCCGCCGACCTGACCGGTATTCCTTTCGACAAGATCGAAGTGCGTCATGGCGATACTGATCTTGTGCCACGCGGTGGCGGCACCGGAGGCTCTCGGTCTTTACAAGCCGGTGGCAGCGCGGTATGGCGAGCTTCGGAAAGCGTCGTCGAGGCAGCGAAACAATTAGTTGCCTCGCTGCTTGAGGCGAATCCCGATGACATTGTGCTGGACGTTGGCGCCGGTGCATTTCACGTGATTGGCACCCCTGCTGTGTCGCGGAGCTGGAACGACCTTGCCGCGCATGCGTCGACTGCACTCGATCAGGGAATTCTGCAGGCTGCGGTAGATTTCGAAGCGACGGCGGGATCGTTTCCATTTGGTACCCACGTTGCGGTGGTGGAGGTCGACACGGAAACGGGAGCTGTCTCGGTGTTGCGTCACATCGCGTGCGACGATGCTGGCACGATTGTAAATCCGGTCTTGTTCGACGGTCAGGTGCACGGAGGGGTTGCCGCGGGCATTAGCCAGGCGTTGTTCGAAGAGTTTCGGTACGACGTTGACGGAAACCCATTGACATCGAATTTTCTCGATTATTCGTTTCCTGCGTCGAGCGAATTCCCGAGCTTTGAGCGAGTGGTACAAGAAACTCCTTCACCGTTGAATCCGCTGGGGGCTAAAGGGATTGGCGAAGCCGGCACAATCGGCGCCACGCCCGCGGTCCAAAATGCGGTGATTGACGCGCTGGCCGCCCTTGGAATCACCCATATCGACATGCCAATGACGCCTGAGCGGGTCTGGACCGCAATCGCCAATCGGTAGGCAGCGTCATACCCCCAGTAATCTGGACGTTTCCCCTCAAGGAATCACCTTCGAAAGGCCCTGTATGTCCGCGCGCGCTCAAAGAGACGACCTTCGCAACGTGGCGATCGTCGCTCACGTCGACCATGGCAAGACCACCTTGGTTGACGCCATGCTGTGGCAGGCCGGTGCGTTTCGTGCGCATCAAGAAGTTGCCGAACGAGTCATGGACTCGATGGATCTGGAACGTGAGCGGGGCATCACGATTCTCGCTAAGAACACCGCAGTGCGCTGGGGTGATACCAAGATCAATATCGTCGACACTCCTGGCCACGCTGATTTTGGCGGTGAAGTGGAACGAGCGCTGACGATGGTTGACGCGGTCGTGCTGCTCGTAGATGCCAGTGAAGGCCCGCTTCCGCAAACCCGATTCGTGCTGCGCAAGGCGTTGGAACTGCGTTTGCCGGTGATCTTGGTGATTAACAAGATCGATCGTCCCGACGCGCGAATTAAAGAAGTAGTCGACGAAACCTATGACTTGTTTCTCGACCTTGACGCAGATGAACACCAAATTGAATTTCCGATTGTGTACTGCAACGCGCGCGCCGGAACCGCAACCCTCAACCTCGATACTCCGAGCGAGAACCTGACTCCGCTATTTGAACTCCTGGTGAGCTACGTACCCGCACCGACCTTTGAGGTTGACCACCCCTTGCAGGCACTGGTGACCAACTTGGATGCATCGCCGTACGTCGGACGCCTTGCTTTGTGTCGAGTATGGAATGGCACGATTCGCAAAGGCGAAACAGTGTCGTGGTGTCGCAGCAATGGCACGATCGAGCGCGCCAGGATCAGTGAGTTGTACGTAACTGAGGCTCTCGACCGCGTCGACGCGGCACAGGCTGGTCCCGGCGAGATTATCGCCATCGCTGGTATCAGCGAGATCACGATTGGTGAAACACTCGCGGATCTCGAAGACCCAAAACCACTGCCGGTGATTACCGTCGATGAGCCGAGCCTCGCCATGATGATCGGCATCAACACTTCGCCGATCGCTGGAAAAGACGGCAAAAAACTCACGGCTCGGTTGGTGAAATCGCGTCTCGACCAGGAATTGGTTGGAAACGTCAGTTTGCGTGTGATCGATGTCGGTCTACCCACGGCTTGGGAGGTGCAGGGCCGCGGTGAAGTGCAGCTCGCGATCCTTGTTGAGATGATGCGTCGAGAGGGATTTGAGCTCACGGTCGGTAAGCCACAGGTGGTGACGCGCGAAATTGACGGCAAGTTGCACGAGCCGGTCGAGCGCGTGAGCATCGATGTTCCCGAAGATTTTCTCGGCGTTGTCACGCAGTTGCTGGCACTGCGCAAAGGTCGCATGGAGCAGATGGTGAACCACGGCACCGGCTGGATCCGTCTTGAATACCTCGTACCTGCGCGTGGGCTGATTGGCTTTCGAACGGAATTCCTCACCGAGACACGCGGTACCGGGATTTTGCACCATGTATTCGATCGTTGGTCGCCGTGGTTCGGAGAAATTCGAACACGTGGCAATGGGAGTTTGGTCTCGGATCGCTCCGGGGTAACCACGAGCTACACCCTCATGAACCTTCAAGAGCGCGGCTCGCTATTCATGGGGCCGGGCGTGGAGGTGTACGAAGGCATGATCATTGGCGAGAATGCGCGTCGCGACGATATGGACGTCAACGCTACGAAAGAAAAGAAGCTCACCAACGTCCGCGCGGCGGGTTCTGACGATCTGGAACGGCTCACACCCCCGCGGGCAATGAATCTCGAACAAGCGCTCGAGTTCATCGCCGACGACGAATGTGTCGAGGTCACGCCCAACGCTGTCCGTCTCCGCAAAGTGTTGCTCAACATGGGGGAACGTGGAAGAGTGGCGAAATCAAAGAAACCACCCAAGCAAATTTGAATCGGAGGCATTCCGTGAAATCCCTATCAACAAAACATGTTGCCCTCATTGCCGGTCTGGTGGGGGCCTTGGGTCTCGCAGGGTGCGGTAGCGACGAAAAGAGCAGCAGCCCGAATCCAAAAGTATTTGTCGGGAAGCTGAAGACGACCGGGCGCAATGCCATGGTGAGCGTGGCGCCCGATCTGGAAAAGGGCGAAATCAATTGTCCGACCCCAACGATCGACGAAGCAGCCAAGGTCTCGACCTATACCTGCACGGCTTTGACCGCACAAGGCGACGAGGTGAAACTCGAGGGAACCTCAACCTTTGACGAACTTGCCAAGAAAGAAAAAGGCGCGTTCTACGGAACGATCACAATTGATGTCGACGGGGATAAAAAGCTCACGACGAATTGCGTTGGCGCAGCTTGTCCAGCCAAGAAGTGACCACGGGAATCGCGGGAGTCATCCTGGGAGGCGCTCCGTCGCGACGGATCTTTTCGAACAGCAAGACGCCCCCGAGCACCGGTAACAGCGAGAGCGGAATCCAGTACCAACGCCAGTCGATCGACCAATAAATCCACACCACCATCACAATGAGCGACACGGTGATCCAGCCGTGGAACCAGAATGTCACCTTGGTAAGCGCGACGTTGTTCACTACTTTCCAACAGAAGAATCCGATCACGTAGCCGATCGTTTCGGCCATCGCGACCCACTTGAGTTGCTCGGCTTTCCGCTCGAGTTCGGTTCGGGGGTCGTCGACATATTGCACCATCGGTGATGAAGCTAGATCGCAACAACTCGCGTAGCCCGACCGGGCAGTCAGTCTGGCGGCGGGCGCAGGATCGGTGGGTGGAGCCGTTCTGCTGGCCCTCGCCGATACAACTGGGCGGGCCGGCCGTCGGTGGGCGCTGTGGTACCCGTGGGTTCGACAAATCCAGGAGTGCCGAGCACCTTGCGCCGAAAGTTGGCTTCGTGCAGCGTGATGTCCCACACCGATTCGTACACCCTACGAAGATCGCCCAACGTGAATGGCTCATCAACGAAGGCACTTGCAAGCGTGGTGTACTCAAGCTTGGCGCGTGCTCGTTCTACGCCGTCGGCGATGACTGTTGCATGGTCAAACGCGAGGTCCATGCCGTCGGTGAGTCCGAGTTCAGGGAGGTGCAGATCCTCGATCGCAAAAAACCGGGTGGCCCGAGCGTCGTCGGCTGCAACGGGTTCTTGGGTCACGTTTGTAAATGCGAGGTACGCGATGGTCACCATGCGCATTCTTGGGTCGCGTCCCGGCGTGCCGTACGTCTTGAGCTGTTCAAGCCAGTTGGCCTCGATTGCCACGCCCGTTTCCTCGGCAAGTTCGCGCTGGGCCGCGGCATCGAGATCTTCTTCGATATCCACAAAGCCGCCTGGTAGCGCCCATTTTCCTTGATGCGGGTGATTTGCACGCTCGACAAGTAGCACACAAAGGCGTCCGTGGCGCACGGTGAGCAACACCACATCTGCGGTGACGCCGATGCTCGGCCACAGGCTCGGGTCGTATCGCGCGAGGAACTCTGCCTCGGTGCCGCCGGAATCGGACGACGCGGCCTGGGAGTCCATGGTGCCATGTTACGTGTTGGATTGAAATCGGGCTGGTTGTCCTTTTCGTGCTGAGCATTGCGTCGCGCAGCCTGAGTAGTCGTTGCTCATGCATTGTTGGTCATTCGGGCGGACAATGATGGCTCGCGACCGAGGTCTTTATGCGCGCTGAAAGGTTCTTGAACATGTTGGAGAATTCAGAAAATACAACCGAGACGTCGCCTGCGACGCGCCGTAGGTTTCTCGGCCTTGGAGCAGCTATCGCTGCTGCTGGTGCGGCACACGTGGTGCATGCCAGCGCGGCTGATGCGAGCACCGGCACAATGCAATACGGTGCTGCGAATAATGCGGGAAGCAGTGCCACGTCGCTCACATCGAGTCACCCGTCATACACAATGAGCATTGCGAATACTGGCAGCAGCGACGCGTTGCAAGTTGTTACCGACGGACTTTCCCCTGTGTTCGATGCTGGCGTCCGCGTGACTGCGCCGCAAGGCGCGACTGCGTTTCGCGCGGTGTGTGGAGCAAATTCAATCGGCCTGTACGTCACGACATTATTGAGTGCAGCGTCTGCGAATTCCGGCATCTACATCGACAATAACAACTTCGGTAATGGCATGACGATCGACAATGCTCACACCACATCTTCCTCCCCGGCGATACATGTCACCGCTTCTGGCTTGGGTGCCGGACTGTATTTCGAACAGAACAACCCCGCGAATAGTGCGCCGGGAGCAGATTTCCGGTACGTCGGGAGTGGCTACGGCGTTTTTGTCGATGCGACTGGGCCGGGGCTCTGCGCTCTGTACGCGAGATCAACGAAATACGGTGTGCTTGGAGTTACGACGGGTACCGGCGCAGGTATCTGCGGCAGTGGTGGAGTGAGCGGTCGCGGGGCGAAGTTCAAAAGCAACGTCGCGCAAATGTGGCTAGAACCCAGCACCCTGGACCGTCCTGCGAGCGGCAAAGCTGGTGACTTCTTCGTCGACAAAGTGAATAGCTTGTGGTTCTGCAAGGGCGGAAGTAGCTGGGTCAAGCTCGCGTAACCACGTGACCGCCGGTTTCGTCCGGGAGCGGATTACTCGAGGTTGTCATGGCGCCGTGGTATCAGTCGTAACTATCGACTGTGGGACAAATACAATCTGACGACCCGTCAGATTTGCTTTGGAGTTGCTCCGATGACCGCAACGCTTCCCGACACCACAATTCAAATCCCGAAGATCATCAGCGTTGACGACCATCTGGTAGAGCCCGCGCATCTCTGGCAGACATGGCTCCCCGAAAGGTACAAGGCCGCAGGGCCGCGCGTAGAGCGGCGTGGTATCGGCTCCATGAAACACATCGGCGGTGGTTCGTACGAACAGACCTTCACCGACGATGGACCCCAAGCCGACTGCTGGGTGTACGAAGACCTGGTCTACATCAACAAGCGCCACGTCGCGGCTGTGGGTTTTGAACGTGACTTAATGGGGATGTTGCCGATTACCTACGACGAGATGCGTCCTGGCTGCTACGAACCCAAGGCGCGCCTCGCCGACATGGATATGAACTGGGTTGATAAGTCACTGAACTTCCCCACATTCCCACGCTTTTGTGGCCAAACCTTTAGCGAAGGCAGAGATAAAGACCTTGGTCTCGCTTGTGTGCAGGCTTACAACGACTACACAATTGAGGAGTGGTGCGGCGACTCAGGTGGTCGCCTCATCCCCTTGGCGCTCATCCCCTTGTGGGACGCAGAGCTTGCCGCGGCTGAAGTGCGCCGCAATGCCGATCGGGGTTGTCACGCAGTTTGTTTCAGTGAGATTCCTGCGCATCTCGGCTTGCCGAGCATTCACTCGGGCTCCTGGGATCCGTTCTTTCGTGCGTGTGAGGAGACGCAGACTGTTATCAATATGCACATTGGCTCGTCATCACGGATGCCAGCAACTTCGGCCGATGCCCCAAATGCGGTTGCGGCTTCGCTCAGTTTCAATAACGCGATGGCTTCGATGAGCGACTGGATGTTTTCGGGCAAGTTGGTGCAGTTCCCGGGGCTTACGCTCGCCTATAGCGAAGGCCAGATGGGTTGGATTCCCTACATTCTGGAACGCGCCGACGATGTGTGGCGCGACCATCGGGCATGGGCCGGCGTCAAAGACCTCGTGCCGGAGCCGCCCAGCACGTATTACTACTCCAATATTTACTGCTGCTTTTTTAAAGATCGTCACGGTTTGGCGAACCTCGACATCGTCGGCGAAGACAACGTGACGTTCGAGACGGATTACCCGCACACCGATTCGACGTGGCCCGACACCAAGGCGTTGGCCGAGGAAATGTTTGCCGGGTTGTCCCAGCCATTGGTCGACAAGATCGTGCGCGGAAATGCGGCTCGGATGTTGCATCTCGCGAACGACTAACCCAACATGGCGATCGTCAACACCAACGCGGCCTATCCGCCGCCGCATCATGTGTTGCGCGACCTGGCAATGCAAGTGCAATCCACTTCTACGGTGAATCGCGCGTGGTTGCCCGTGACGGAACACGTTTGCAACGAGCGCGGTCGCGTGCTCACCGGAATCGTGGCCACGATGGTTGATGCCATCTGCGGCGGGCTTGCCGCAGCAATAGCCGCGCCCGGTTGGATTGCGACTGCTGATCTCAGCTTGCACGTTGCTCATCCGTTGATCGCCGATCGCGAACTCAGCGCAGCGGCGCGTGTACGCCGCGCCGGACGTACGACTGTGATTTTGGAATCCGAGATATTTGCTGATGACGACGTCGACACCCCATTGGCGTACTGCACCGCATCGTTTTCTGTGCTCCAGCGGCGTGAGTCGAATCCGATTCTGGTCGCCGGTGGCAGCGATGCTGAGCCTCGCCACGCCTTCGTTGGTGAATCATCGGAGTTTCAAACCAACGCCTACGAAGCCTGTGGATTTCGATACCTCAACGATGGCGTTGTCGAGGTCAACCCTAGCGAATACATACTGAATTCATTAGGTGGAATCCAGGGTGGCGTGTTGGCGTCTCTCGTCGACGCCGCAACGGTTAATACCCTCGGCAATGATTTTGAAACTGTTGATCTTCATCTTGTGTATGTGGCGCTCGCGAAGGTTGGTCCTATTGTGGCGGTTCCTACGGTGTTGCAATGCACACCCAACAACGGTGCCGTCTCAGTGGAGTTGCGCGACGCAGGAGTGCCGCGATGCACAACGGTTGCGACCTCGATTGGTGCGCGTTGGTGAGTGTTGAACGTGTGACCTCCTATTCAGCTGAGGACGGTCGTAGCGTTGGTAGATTCTTGGGGCTTTCGATGCGTGAGGTGACCCAACCCAACGGGCCGGTGAAGCTAGAGGCGCAATCGCGTGTGCAATCGGCTGTGCTCGATCAACACGGTTTCGTACACGCTGGTGCGTTGTTCACCATGTGTGATTGTGTTGGCGGTTTCTGCGGAGGGTTGGGCGCGTTGCCAGACGGTTGGGTGGTCACGACGAATCTGATGATCCGAACTGCGCCAACTGTTGTCGCATCTCCGTTGGTGCTGAACAGCGCGGTTTTGCGTAGAGGTAAAACGTCGGTCGTGACATCGATCAATGTGGTGGATGCCGTTGGAGCGTTTGTCGCCGCCGGAACGTTGACATCCGCCATCTTGGTGCCCAGTGATGGCATCGCCCAATGGGATCGCCCGGCTCGTCTCGACATGCCATCGGAGGTCGGTGGTATCCACTTCGATGACTGGTTGGGGATCTCCATTCGCGACGGAGCTGTTTCCATTGAGCTCACCGACGAGTTGCGTAATCCATGGGGGATCATGCACGGTGGAGCAACGAGCGCACTGGTTGATCGTGGCGCGGTCGAAGCTGTGACCCACACCACCGGTGTTAGAGAACGACTGCGAACCAATCACGTCGTGTTGCATTTCCTCGCGCCAGCCAAGATTGGCCCGGTGCGCGCATCGGGTCGAGTGCTTGGCACTCGACCCGACGGCTACTTAGTTGAGGTCGAAGTGTTCGACGAGGGGAGCGACAACCGTTTGGTCGCGCTCGCGGTCGCGACGGTGGCTGTGGTCTAGATGCTGTCGGCGCCGTCTCCTTCGTCAACTGGCGGGTTCACCAGCTGATCGAGCTCATCGATTGACTCACTGAGAGCCATCGCTGCATCGCGTGCCGATTCCAGCATTTCTTTGTACTCGGCCAGTGCTGCTTCGGGCTCGTCACTATCGAGCAGCGCCATGATCGCATCGCCGAGCCCTGCACTGGCGCTTGCATCGTCAAGCGCTCCCTGAATTTGGTCAAGCACCGCCCGCAACTCGGTGACGTCGACACCGTTGGATTCGAGCTCGTCGATCATGACTCCTAGATCTACGAGGTCACCCTGCAACGATTCGAGGGTTACGTCGTAGCGGTCTGCATGTTGCGTGGCGCGACCGACCCTGAGGATTACCTTGAGCCTGCTTCGATGGGAACGCGCGGCGCGGCATTCCGATCGACTCGTCTCCAACGTGGTCGCGGCGTTGAGTTCAGCCTTGTCTGTAAGTACAGCGGCCTTGGCTTCTGCGACGGCTGCTGTGAGCACGGCGGCGTGGTTATCGGTAAGCCACGGTGAGTTGGCAATGGAGTGTGTGACCGCGTCGTATTCCCTGAGGTGCTTCGCGAGGTCGCGATTGCATTCAGATTTAAGCCGCGCCATGCGCTCACTTTTCGGCTTCTCGCGGCTCTTGGCGAACGCGTCTCCCGCAAGCGGCCCAAATAGCGAGGTGCTGACGATCGTGGTGGCGATTGCAGTTTTGATCGCTCGGCCAAAGAACATGCGTGACTCCGTGAGTTCGGTATCCCAGCCGTGACCCGCACAATGCTTCGGCATTTCGCTTGGCGGAACTTCAACGCTTGGTAAAGAAATACCCAACAGGTCACAGTGGACGACGACGCGGGGTCAACAACTTAAGTCCGGGAGTCGTGAGCAATCACGACGTGCGAGTCGGCTTTAGCTAGCGAGGCTGACGGCTCTCGGCTGTTGGGAACGCGGTTGAGCAACCGTTTCGGCTTGGGCCTTGGCGACTGGGTCGACGATCACAAGCCCGCTCAGCAATGACTGTGCGAGCTCGAAGGAGTTCGCCGCTTCCTCGACGGTTTCTCCGTCGGTGGCAGTTACGACTTCCTCACAGCTCCGAGCTACGACTTCGAGGGCAACGACGCCCGCCCCACGGTCGTCGTGGTTCATCTGGTCGATGAATCCATCAGGGACACGCATGAGCACCATCGGTACTGGCAACCAGAGATACCAAGCCTTCGGCGAAGCGCCGAGCGCGATTCGGACTCCTTCAGGAGTCCGAGCTGGTGTCCAACGGATCAGCCGAACTTCATCGGCATCGGTGAGCATGGAAGCGAAGCGGGCGACCTTGGCGGCACCGTCGGCGGTCCCGGTGCGGGCGAGGCCCTCGTTGCGTTGCTTCTGGTCGCCTGCGAGGACTGCGCCGAAGCGCTCAAAGACGCCAATTCGAATCACGGCGGTCAATATCAGCGCGGCCATCGCTGCGATCCCGATCCACCCGGCTGTGGGGACTGCGGCAATCGTGACAGGGCCGTTCATAATGGTGACTCCTTGCAACCAGTTTGACTGATCGGAATGCTAACGATGCGCCGCGATGAACTCGCGGCAATTCGGTGATGTTTCGGGATGCATTTGTACAATGCGGACGTGCCTACTTACGAATACCGTTGCCGGAAATGCGAAGCTGTCTTCGAACTTGATCGTCCGATGCGCGATTCCAGCGCGCCGGCGACTTGTCCAGATGGGCACACAGACTCGATGCGGTTGCTTTCGGCGTTTGCCGCGATGACCGCCGGGGGGTCGAGCGCGCCAGCTTCGTCGATGCCCTCAGCGCCGAGCGGCGCAACGGGTTGCGGCAACTGCGCCTGTCATTAGCTCTCAGCGATGTCCGAGACGGCGTTGAGTAGCCGCTCGACATCCGCTCCAGTCACGTACCGCACCACTCCCGCTCGCACTGCCGCTCCGGTGGCCTCAATGCCGAGGTGCTGGGCGACCTCAACCGCGTAGCTGTTGCCGCTCCAAACGGCAATCTGGCGGTCGGCGAGTTGCTTCGCGACGTCGTCGGGATGATGGTCTGCGATATTGAACGAAACCGTCGGCGCGCGGTCGATGAGATCTTTCGGGCCGTATACGGTCACGCCGTCGATGCTCTGGAGCCCAGCCAACAGGGGGCCGAACACCGAAGTTTCGTAGTCGGCCATCGTGTCGACGCCTTGTTGCAACATGAAGTCGGCGGCCGCGACTACCCCGGCGATTGCTTCGTAGTTCGGTGTACCTGTCTCCAGTTTCTTTGGGCCTTCGTTCGATGCGGGCCGGACTTTATAGGGCTGCAGCGAGGCAAGGAGTTCCGGCTCAACCCAGAGCACGCCTGCATGGGGCCCGTACCACTTGTAGGGGCTGGTTGCCATGGCATCACAGCCGATGGCCGCAATGTCGACACTGCGGTGGGGCACTAACGCGACCGCATCCACGTACACCTTCGCTCCAGCGTCATGGGCCAGCTTGGTGATGGCATGCAGATCGGGCATCGTGCCGATCAAATTCGAACTACCCGTAACGGTGACCCATTTCGTGCTCGCGGTGAGCAGTCGCTCAACTGCGGCAAGGTCGAGGCGGCCAGTCTCGGGGTCGAAATCAGCGAGCACGTGCTCGGCTCCGTTGTCATGGGCTGCCATAGCCCACGGGGCGACGTTTGAATCGTGATCGAGTTTAGTGCCCACTATTCGGTCGCGCTCCTTGAAATCGCGTGCGAGCGCTCGTGTGAACGAGAACACCAGTGTGGTCGTGTTGGGGCCGAAGACGAATGTGTCGGATGGCGCGTTCAGCAGACGTTGCATAACGGCACGGGCAGCTCTGACAATCTCATCGCTTGCCTCGGCAGCGGGAAAGAAGCCGCCACTATTGGCGTTGTTGCCATTCGCCGACCACGCGCGCGTCGCTTCGATCGCAGTGTCGACCATCTGCGTGCCCGCAGGACCGTCGAGGCGAGCCCACTCGCCACGAGCGCCTGGAAACCGATGAAGCAACGAGTCTTGAGTCACGCCGACAGCTTGGCATAGTTGCCAATGGTGCGGCTCAGTTACTTGGGCCCAAGTTCGAATTGAAACTCGGTAACCCACTGGTCGAGCGGGCCGCAACAGTCGATGTAGACCTCACGGCTGTAGCCGAGAATCGTCTCGTCGGCGTCAATCGCCCATTGCGTCATTGCATCGTACGTGTGGTCGAAGGTTGCAGGGCTGCCGCGGTGAATCGCCGTTGCCGCGCGTTGCATTCCGGGTATCTGATCAATCGTGAGGACATCAGAGTCGAACTCGGCGTCGCCGATCGGGATTGCGAACGTAACTTTGATCGCGCGATCCTCACCATCTCCGGGGTTGTCGTGGTAGAGCGTAATTTCTGGAGCTACTTGTTTCACTCCGAGGCGACCCAGTTCGCCGTTGATGATTGGCCAAGAAGCCGCGTGAACCGGTGTGAGCGAGTCGAAAAAATCCGGTGCATATGCGATGTAGATCGCGCAACGTGCTGCTTCGACGGACTTGATGACAACATCGACATTCATAGGGTGCCTTTCAAGATTGCGGATACGTGCTTGCACTCGAGCGAGTCGTTGTGTTTCTTGCGCTACGTGTTGCGCGGCCTCAGCTTCCCGCAGCAACAGCATCGCCTTGAGGTCTTCGACTGTTACGGAAGTACGAAGCAGTTGCGTGATTTGCGGCAGCCCAAAGCCAAGATCGCGTAGTGCCAAGATGCGGTTGATGTCGGCGAGTTGCGCGGCGTGGTAATACCTGTAGCCGCTAGACGGTTCGGTGTGATGAGGCTCAAGTAACCCGAGCTCACCATAGTGATGGAGCGTGCGAATTGAGCACCCGGCCATTTGCGCGAATGTTCCGATACTGAGCATGAGATAGTTGTACAACCTCACGCGACGGGAGAGTCAAGACCAACCCAGGAAAATTTTCCGATGACAGCCGTGACCTCGGTGGCGGTGTTGCCGCATCAGTGGCAAGCGTTATGCGGCGAACGGGGTGGTGGATGGCGACGGGGGTGTGTCACGGGTTTGGATTAACTCGGTGATGCGTTTTTGGATTGCGTGGTGGTCTTGGCCTAGCTGGGTGAGGTACTGCTGGTTGGATTTACGCGGTGTGCCGGTACCAATGAGTTTGCCGTTGCCGTCGGTGTACGTGAGGGTTGTGTTGGTGTTGCCGGTGACGTTCCAGTGGCTCTTATGGACGCGTCTGTGGCAGGCGATACAGAGTAGGAACCCACGGTCGAGGTTCGTTTCGCCGTGATCGGCGGACCATTCATCGAAGTGGTGGGCTTCGCAACGTGACGGTGGTGCATGGCAACCGGGTCCACGAAACTGACCATCGCGGATGACCATGGCACGGTATTGATGGGGCGAGAAGATCCGTCGCGTACGGCCCATCGCCAGTGGGATCCCGTTGAGGGTCCGTGAGTAGTAGACGGCTTGATTCGCGACCGGTTTGGGTATCTGGTCGCTGCCTTCGCGATCGAGGTGGTCATGCAGTGCTTCGAGCCATGCCCTACCGGCACCAAACACCGCTTCGGGACAATCGGTCTTCGCGAGTTCAACCAGGAACGATTCATACGCGAAGAAATACTCGTCTGCGTCGGCCAACCGTCGGATCCTGACGATCATCTCGACATGTTTCGTGGTGATCTCACCCGCAGACCACGCAACCGAAGTCGAAGCAAGATCCTCGACTGTCCGAGCGAGACGTACCCTTGCGTTGGTGTCGCTTCCTGATGTCCGCGTCCGGTGGCGTATCCACCCGGCCGCTGACTGTGCGCTTTCGGTCCAGTCGCACGAGTGATGCAGCGCCGCGACTCGCCGGGCGACTTCCGCTTCGAGGCGGCCACGTACAGCCTCTCACGCGATGATCGCATCGCCTTGAGGAATACCCGCAACAGTCTCCGCTGCGAGCTCGTCAATCGCGGTTCCGGTCTGAGCAATAGCGACTGTAAACATTGAACCCATCATGCTCGAACAAACGTTCGACGCGCAATACATTGCGCAAGAAGTTTAAAGAAATTTAGTCGTCGTAGCCGGGGCGCCGGCGCTGCTGTTTTGTGGTGCTCCGTATTTTCTTGGAGTCGACTCTCGCTTGTTTCGCGGTCTTCGATGGTTTGGTTGCGCGCCGAGGCGTCTCGACCCGCAGCGCCTCTTGAAGCTTTTCGCGCATCCGTTCAAGCGCGAGCTCGCGGTTGCGGTTTTGCGAACGAGTGTCGCTCGCCGTCACTCGCGCCACTGCACCGAGACGATCGAGCATCCGCTCGCGTTGGCGCGGGCCGAGACTCGCTGAGCTTTCGATATCGAACGACAAATCCACTTTGGTGTTCGAGGTATTCGCGTGCTGTCCGCCAGGGCCTCCAGACCCACTGAAGCGCCACACCAACTCTTGCATGGAAACGCGACACGACCCGTTGAGACGTAAGTACGCGGAGTCGAGTGGATCACTCATAGAGAGTGTCACGTTACGGCGAAGTGATCGTTGAGGGGCGGTATTTTGGAACGGGCTAGGGCAT
>SXHN01000035.1 GCA_005773635.1 Actinomycetota bacterium | reverse complement strand
TGTTTCGCAATCGAAGGCAAGCGCGATGCGGTGGCCGCCAACCGGCGGAACCCATGAAGGGTCAAACGACCGAATCGTTTCGACCGTGTCCCACCCCAACCGCATGTGACCACCCAACACAACCTCGACGTGGGCTTCGACGTCTGCCGCGGGATCGATCTCAAGCCCGAGCATTCGATAAAAGGCTAATGACTTCGCCATGTCAGCTACAACGATCCCGACGAGATCTAGCTTGAGTGTCATGTACGCACCATATCGCGAGATTTCCGTTTGTCCTTTTGCAAACAGACAGCGAATCGGTGCCATTCAAATTGGCGAAGCGGCGCGTGCGACCGCAAAGATGTGAGGTGTGCCGATACTGACTCGATCCGAAGCCATCGCGACCCTTACGGCGTCCGGCGCGCCGTATGAATTGACTGATGTTGAGGCCGGGTATGGCAAGCAGCGAGCGTTTCTGAAAGCTCCACCGACTCTGCGCGAGCTGTTCGAGTCGACCGCTTCCGAAAAGCCATTCATCGTGTACGAAAACGAGCGGATGACGTTCGCCGAGGCATACTTCGAAGCTTCGAAGATCGCGTACATGCTGGTGGAAGACTTTCAGGTTTCCAAGGGCGACCGCGTTGCGATTTCGATGCGCAACTATCCCGAGTGGATACTTGCGTTTACCGCGATCACGTCGATCGGTGCGATTGCCGTGCCGATGAACGCGCTGTGGCAGCCAGACGAAATGGAATATGGCCTGCGCGACTCTGGAGCAAAGGTGCTGTTCGCCGACCAGGAACGATTGGATCGCCTGGAGCAATGTTCGAGTGCCCTTGATGCGCGCGTCGTTGCTGTGCGAGGAACGGCGACGATTCCTGGTGCAGTGAGTCTGGCTGAGCGCATGGCCGCGCTTGCGGGTTGTGCGATGCCCGCGGCCGAGATTGCGCCGACTGATCCGGCGACGATCTTTTACACATCTGGTTCGACTGGCCACCCTAAGGGCGTTGTTTCTACGCAGCGCAACATCATGAGCGCATTGTTGTCGTGGGAACTTGAGACGCTGGCACTAGCCGCACAGAATCGAGCCGCTGGCGGTGCCGCTGCTCCCGGCGATCGTTCGACGCGACCGGTGCAAGATGCTGCACTTCTCGCGGTGCCGTTGTTTCATGTCACAGGTTCGCATGCTGTGTATCTGTCGTCGTATCGCGCGCAACGCAAGATCGTGTGTATGTACAAGTGGGATGTCGAACACGCCGCCGAACTGATCGAGCGTGAGCGCGTTAACTCGTTTGTTGCACCTCCAGCAATGACGGGCGATCTTGTGCGGATTGCTGCGACCACGCAACGCGACCTCAGTTCGTTGCGCGTCGTCGGTGGGGGTGGCGCGGCGAGGGCGCCTGAGCAAGTGCGCCAAATCGATTCGTCGTTCAAGAAAGTTGCCCCCAACACCGGATGGGGGATGACCGAAACCAATGCGATAGGCGCCGGAATCAACGGCCGTGACTACCTAGGCCGCCCGGCCAGTTCGGGCCGTTGTCCGGTAGTTCTTGAGCTTGCCGTGGTTGATGAAGACGGTACCCACTTGCCCGTTGGTGAGCGCGGCGAACTTTTGGTGCGCGGTACCTCGGTGTTTGCGGGCTACTGGAATCGCCCCGAAGTTGATGCCGAAGTTTTCAACGACGGTTGGTTCCGCACGGGTGATGTCGCGTATCTCGACGATGAAGGATTCCTGTTTATCGTTGATCGCCTGAAAGATCTCATTATTCGCGGGGGCGAGAACATCGGCTGTGGTCATGTGGAGGCCGCACTTGTGATGCATCCCCTTGTGCATGAGGCGGCGGTGTATTCAGTGCCCGATGAACGGCTGGGCGAGGAGGTCGGCGCGACCGTGTTTGCCGATGGTGCGCTCGATGTCGACGAACTGCGCTCGTTCTTGAGTGCACATTTGGCACGCTTTGAAGTGCCCAGATACATCACAGTTGCGGTGCAAGCGCTGCCGCGGATCGCGTCCGGCAAAATCTTCAAACGGCAACTACGCCTGGACGCGATCGCTGCGTTGAACCCTGCGGATGAGTCGTGACCCCGTCTGTGACTGATGCAAGACTGACGACATGCCACCAGCGCGATTGATGCTCACCTGCGGATTGCCGGGGGCAGGAAAGACCACACTCGCGCGGCAACTGGCTATAGAGCGGGGCGCCGTGCGGCTCACGAAGGATGAATGGCTGACAGCACTCGGCTCTAGCCCTTGGGATGCGGCGACCCGAGACAAGGTCGAACACAAGCTCTGGCGCGTAGCTCAAGAAATTCTTGGACTGGGCCTGAGCGTCGTCGATTTTGGACTGTGGGCGCGAAGCGAACGCGACGAGATGAGAGCCGTCGCGCGTCGCTTGGGTGTTGAGGTCGAACTGCACTTTCTCGATGCGCCTACCGAGGAACTCTGGCGGCGCATTGACGCGCGCAACACGCGACCACCTTGGGATAGTCACCCCATCACCCGCGCTGACCTCGACGGGTGGGCTCAGCATTTTCAGAGCCCCGATTCGGACGAGCTGGCGTTGTTCGACTCTCCCCCTTCTTGCTGAGACGAACATACGTCGCGCCGGTTAGTGCGCAACGGAGTTGAACGCCGGCGGGTAGAAGACTTCAGGGTCCACGGAGAGCGGTGACAAGGTCGGTATTTGGTATTCCACGGTGTGGTCGCGCAGCGTTGTGTAACTGAGCATGACGTGTCCGACGATGTGGGTATCGATGTGGGCGACGAGCGACCAGTTCGGCACGAAGTTTTCTGATGCCCGGATTGCTGCGACCAACTCTGCTTCGTTCGCCGACTTGAATGCACGCGTGACAACAGTTGCAATGGCATCCGAGTCCGAGGGTTCTTCAGTTCGAATACTGACGTGAAAATCGGTCTGAGGCATAGCGCATACTTGCAGATACGAGAACTTCGGTACTGGGTCATATGAATGACCGAGTATCAGAACTTCGATCAGCTTCTCATGCGTTGCGCCAGCCGTGCTTTGAGAGCCGGAATTGTTGGGCGCCACGCATCGGCGATGGTGCCATGCCCACTGGCTACGTTGAGAGCGCGAGCGGTGTGGGCGACGTCGAACCAAGCGAGGATCGCAGTATCGACAGGACACAATTGTCGGTATGAGTCGACGAAACGGTTGGCGCTGCGTTGGCCAACTCGCGCGAGCAAACGCGCCGCGGTGCGTGAGATGCCGGGCAATACCGCCAGGATGAGGGCAGTACGGGCAACATCGAGCTCGCGGGGCCCTCCGCACGCGAGCTCCCAATCGAGTACCGCGGTTACTTCGCCATTGACCACGAGGATGTTCTCTCCGTGGAGGTCGCCATGGCATAACACTCGTTGATACTCAGACGGGCGGCGGGCAGCGAGCCAAGCAAAGATGTCTCGATCTGCGACGCCAGCGAGAAGTTCATCGACGCCGTCAGAGACCTCGATCGGCAATCTGTGTAGCTGTGCCATCACATTGGCGAGCGTGCCAGGAATTTCTCGAAAGAGCCGTGGTAGCCCGACGATGCCAGCTGCGGCAAGTGGCGTCTGACCCGTTACAGCTCGCATGATTGAAAACGGATTCCCCAAACCGGCTTCGGAGCCTCCAAAGAGGAACACGCTTGGTGTCGGGTATCCGGCCTGAGCGGCGGCATCTTGTGCATCGCGCTCGCGGGCGGCACGTTCGTCGGAACGCTTTCGTATGACGCGGAGCACGAGCGACCCATCGAATGGTGTCGGTGCGCCTTCGAGTGCGAAGTGGTAGAGATCCGAGGAGTGCCCGCCGTGAAGTGTGACCGGCGTCGCGCCGCTTTGGTACTGCAGGTCGACGATTCCGAGCCGGTCGCGCAACACCGCGAGCAGCGCGGCATTAAGCGGCTCGTTCACCGGTCGATGCCGTTCTTATTCGTTGAATCGGTGAGCGCCGCGTCGCAAGTATCACGCTGCGAATGTGAGCCTTGCGATGGCATGACGACGTGTGATCGATGTGGGCAGGCTCATGTGAGAGCTTGCGTGCTCTAAATTTCGTCGCATTCTGCAGCGACGTGATGCACCGACGTTCGTAACTCTTCTGGTACTGAAGCGAGGCGAGCTTCCGAGAGCTCCGAGGAGAACTTCAACCGTTCGGCGGGCGCGAGTTCGTGGTATGCGGGCATCCATGCCGAGTGCAGCACCATCGGCACGCATTCTTTGTTGGTGCCCTGCAACACCGCCACCGGACCGGCCCCAACGTTGGCCGCGTCGAACACTTCGACTCTGAATCCATTGTCGTTTTGGACCGGTTGCACTACATAGCCGTCGTGACCGCCGGGCTTGTTGCCGGAGTAGCTGCTCAGCGACGCGTCAGCACCGACATTGCGTGGCGCGAACGTCGGCGATGTGATGTGATCGCCAAGGTCGGAGTATTCCCACTTCGATTTGAGTTCCATACTTCCGCGTTCGAAGGTGGCAAGTACTCCCGGTGTTTCGCGAGCTACGAGTTCACGATCGATGCGTCCCTCGTAGAGGCGCGCAGCACGGTCGGTGATGTTGCCGGGGCGACAGCCCTGATACGACACGTGGTGCAATGTGGGATTGGACATCCCTTCGGTGCTCCAGTCGATCGCGGAGAGCTGCAGGTTGAACGTCCAGTCGGCTTTGTAGCTGCCTTGTTCAGTGACCTTGCCGGTCTCGGGGTCGAACTGCACCTCGACGATTGTTTCGGGTGCCATCGCCATGTTGTACAGACCGACGAGATCGGGGTCGATCGGTTTGCCGTTCACGTCGAGATCGCTGGCCTTGAGGTACTGGCCGAGGTCCATGAGGTCCATGCCTTCCCACACCACGGACACTCCATCGGTGTCGTCCCAACGCGCGTAGTAGTGGCCGACCGAAGGTGACATCATGAACGGTACGGGCTTGACCGGCGTGCCCGACGCAAGTCCGTCCAGTTGATCTTTGCGAATCAGCCACACTGGTACTTCGTCGTCGATCGTTACGGTGCGTTCCCCTCCGAATACTTCGTTGGGGTCGGCTTTGAAGTTGCCGGAGTCGGCGAGGATCACCCAGTTTCGGGTCTGGCTGACCGTGTGGATCGAGCTCCCGAACACGATGCCGTCAAGCGGCCAGTACTTCACTGTTGTGCCGTCGGGGTCGTATCGCACGACCGCGGGTCGCAATCCGAACGACGGTTCCATGACGAAATCCATCTTCACTGTCCATAAACAGTTGCGTTCTGGATCCACGACCGGGTGCGCCGACGAAAACAGAAACGGCATTACTCCCGCGGTTTCCATTGAAGATCCGCCCCAACTGTCGAGGTGACCGACTTCGCCCACGAACTCCAGCGTCTCGGGGTTCAACTCCACTGGTCGCCCGGCATCCCAGGTTGTGTAGAGACGGTTACCCCACGGCAGTGGCGCGGTATTCGACGCGTTGGATGGGCCGAACGGTGACTGGTATCCAGTCGGGGTGCCATGAAACAGTTCTGGGTGAAGATCGAAGAGGCGTTTGCCCGGCGTTTGAATGGTCCTTGTTTGCCACGCGAAGTGCTGCGGTGCCGCGCCGCGGCCGCCCGGTTCGAGCGACAATCGAACAATCGCGCCCCAATCGAAGATCGCCGCGTTGAGCTTGCGGCTGTTGTTCGGGCTAGAAAACACCATCTCGCCGCTGATGTCGGACGGCCATTGGCCTGCGACAACTTCTAGCTCGAAGTCAACCTGGGGAGCAGTCGTGAGCGTACCGGGAACTGGCATGTTTCTCCTTCGAGGTGTGCACGCGTAACGGCGAGGTGGATAGCATGTTAACAGTGTTTACTAAACGACGTAAAGTAGCGGGCGCAGGGTCGCCCGAAGCAGCCGCGCTGGCAAAACCCCTCACGCCCTTGGGTCGCTTTGGTCGCAAGGCTCTAAAGCGCTTTTTGTACGGTCAGATGGCATTCATGCAGGGTTTGTTGATCGCGATTGGCAAAGAGAAGCCGTACGTTCGTTTCACCGTCGAGGCCGACCCGCCATCGATTTACTGGGTATTTCGGCTGAAGCCCGAGGTGGTCGCCGGTCTTGGAAGTCGTCTTGGATTGCCCGCGGGTTTCGAGTCGACGCCGATGCGTTGCACAGTCGACGACGACCCTGCACATCTGCTTACCCTGAATGTGTACCGGGTGTCTGGATTAGCGAAAGGCATACGGGCCGAATGGTCGATGTACGTGGCGGATGCGCAGGGCGCGCCGCGCTACATGGTGGTCGATGCGCGTTCATCGAAAGGTTCGATGGATCCCGTTGATGTGATCACTCGTTCGTCTCGGGTTGAACACACTCGTGTCGGCGATGTGGTGACCACGATGGTTGGCGAGGCGGGCAGCAGTTTTGCCGCGACGGTCACCATGCCGAACCCAGATGATGGCAGCACGGTCGCCCCTGCGCCGGAATTCGTAACCGCGAACGATTACATCTATTGGGGTAACGGCATTTGCGATCGAACGTTCTACGACAAGGGCATGGCGTTTCCGACTCAACTTGTGCTGCCTGGCGACGGCGCCGTGTTCACCGACGAAACGCCGTGGGCCCAACTCGTGGACCCGGTACCCGCTCACGTTGTCGTATTTCGTGACGCGATCGAACTTGTCGTGTCGCCGTGGCACAATCTGGATCGGATGTAGGAAAGCTCATGGACGCAACCCTGGAACGCACTATTCGTGAGCGCATCGAAATAGAAAAGGCTCGCACTGGTCCATCGCAAGATTCGATTCCAGTGCCGCTCATCCCGACAAGCCGTTACACAGACCCTGAGTTCTTCGCGTTGGAAATGGAACGCGTGTTTCATCGCACGTGGCTATTCGTTGGCCACGAATCCGAATGGCCACAACATGGTGCCTATCGGTTATTCAGTCGTTCCGGTGCGCCGATTGTGATCGTGCGCGGGAAAGACGATGTTTTGCGGGCCTTTTACAACGCTTGTCGACATCGCGGTGCCCCCGTCACGCGCGACGAATGCGGTGTGGCGAAACGACTTACGTGTCAGTATCACTCGTGGTCCTACGACACTGAAGGTCAACTCAAAGCGGTTCCGGATGCTCGGAGCTTTGCAGAACTCGACACCGACGCGCTTGCGCTTGTCCCGGTGCGGTGCGAAGTGTGGGAAGGCTGGGTGTTCGTTAACGAAGCTACGAACGCTGCACCGCTCACTGAGTTTCTCGGACCGATATGCGACCAGATGAAAGAGATCAATGGCCCCGCGTTGCGCCGCGTCGGCACACAGACTCACCGCATTTCAGCGAACTGGAAGCTCATGGTTGATGCGTTTCTTGAGGTGTACCACGTGCGCACTGTGCACCCCGACAACGCCGCGTTGCTCTACGACGATCGCTCCGTGACGGTGAGCATGCTTCCCAACGGTCACAGTCGATTGACGACTGAGAAGTATGAAGCGCTTCGCGACTTCGCGATGGTGTCGGATGAGCATGACAACCCGTCAGTGCCGTTGATTTGGCGTCAGACTTCTACCTCGTTCGGCATCTTTCCGAATTTGGTTGTGCCTATGGACACCGGAGCGTTTACGTTTTTGTGCATGTGGCCAGTCGATACTTCGCACATGGAACTGGAACTGCAGTGGTTCGCACCCGCTTGGGAAGGCGATGAGGTGCCGCAAGAACACCTCGACCGCCTTGCCCTTTTCGACACCGTGATGGCGCAAGACACTGCAAACATGGCGCCGATTCAAGCATCGATCGAATCGCCCGGAGCACAGCCGTTTCAGATCGGCTGGCACGAACGCCTCATTCATAACTTCCAACGCGCAGTCGATCTTGCAATAGGTGTTGATCGATTGCCTGCGGGTTCCGCAGTGTCGGACGCTCTCGATCGGTTTGTCGAAACCGAATGAACACTCGCGTATTGCTGCGCAACGGCGCTGTGATCGATGGCACCGGCGCCGCGGTGATGCCGAACGCCGACGTCGTGATCGAAGGCGACCGGATCGTGTCGGTGGCGCCTTCATCGACAAGTGATCTGGAACTTGGTTCAGACGCCACAACCACGGTGATTGACGTGACGGGTTTGACGGTCATGCCGGGGCTCATCGATGCTCACTGCCACATCACATTTGGTGAACCGGCAAGTAACGATGAGTTGTTTTTTCATCGCGAGGCATCGACTGCAATGTTGCTTGCTGCCTTCAACGTGCAGAAATTGTTGCGCGCGGGCGTGACGGGTTTTCTCGACGCCGATTGCATCTTCAACCTTGGCCCAGCTCTGCGAGACGCGATCGATGCCGGCATGGTCGAAGGGCCTCGCATGACCTCGGGGATGAACGCCCTGCTCACCGCAGCAGGCGGTACTGCGGGCCGGTTGATCCCCGATGACGGACAACTCGGATATGCGCATGTGATGCGCGACCGCGATGAGATGGTGCGCACCACCCGCCAACAGGTGAAATACGGGGCGGATTGGATAAAGATTCATGCCACAGGGTCGGTGCCCAACCGTGCTGGTGAACTCACCGTCTGGACTCTCGATGAACTGCGTGCCGTCGTCGATACCGCGCACGATCTCGAAACGCCAACCATCGCGCATTGCCGCAACGCGACGTCGACTCTGCTTGCCGCGCAAGCTGGAGTGGATCTCATTTTGCATGCGAGCTTCATTGATGATGTTGCGTTGGAAGCCGTAGTCGAATCGGGTGCTGCGATTGCTCCCACATTCACGTTTCTCGCGAACCTGGCGGATCATGGTGCGAAGGTGGGAGCAGCCACTCATCAAGTCGATATTTTCCGCGGCGAAATTGCTGCGACCGCGGCGATGCTTCGCAGGGCGTACGACGCGGGTGTGCGTTTGTTGTGTGGCTCGGAAAGTGGCTTCTCGCTCACTCCATACGGGCACTGGCATGCACGCGAACTTGAGGTGTTTGTTGCAGCCCTTGGCCTGACGCCGTTGCAAGCCATCAGTTGCGCGACTCGCAACGGGGCGTTCGCGCTCCAACAACCCGATGACTCCATTGGAGTTATCGCCGCCGGTGCCGCCGCCGACATCATTGTGATCGAGGGTGACCCATCTCAAGATGTCACGGTGCTTCAGGACCGCGCTCGTTTGCGCAACGTGTTCTGTCGAGGCGTTGAAGTTGATTTGAATCGTCCATGGCCTACGCGAAACCCATTGCCGGGTGAGAAGCTAGGCATGTGGTCGACGAGGCCGCTCACGTGGGATGTTGTGCATCCATGAGCGCTGTGGGCGAATCTCGCCCCACCGTGATCGTGACCGGGGCGGGCAACGGTCTCGGTGCCGAAATCGCTACCGCCGCTGCCCGTTCTGGCTGGTTCGTCGGTGTACTGGATGCGGATGCCGAAGCGGCTGAGAGTCGCGCCGCGGCGATTGGATCGGCCGCGGTAGCGCTGGTGGCCGACACGACCGATGAAACCGCCATGAACATCGCGTTGGATCGGTTTGGCGAGGCCGCGGGCTGCACAGCGCCGGTTGCGTTGGTGTGCAACGCGGGCATCGTTCGGTTTGGTCCGTTGCTTGACATTTCGGTTGCCGATTGGCGAACTGTTACCAATGTGAATCTCACTGGAACGTTCGTCGCTGCGCGATCTGTTGCTCGCCGAATGGTCGCTGAGCAGCAGGCAGGTTCGATCGTCGCGATCACTTCAATGAATGGCGTCGCACCTGGGCCCAATGCCGGCGCCTACGGTGCGACGAAAGCTGCCATTGCCCGGCTCACGCAGCAGATGGCCTTGGAATGGGGCCAGTTCGGTATTCGGGTCAATGCGGTTGCTCCTGGCCTCATCGACGCTGGGATGTCGGAGCCGATCTACAGCGATCCCGATATCCGCGAGCGTCGTGCGCAGCGTGTGCCACTTGGCCGCCTTGGCACCGCGGGCGATGTAGCAGGAGCGGTGTTATTTCTGTTGTCGGATGAAGCCGCGTACATCACTGGTACCGAGTTGCTTGTTGATGGTGGAGTGACGATGAGCGTGATCGCCACGCTGCCTCGCCCGCTATCGGTCGACACTGTCGGAACTGGCGATCGTTGATCAACAACTTGCTGTTGTCGGGCGGGCCTACTCACGATTTCGCCGCAACGTCGCAGGAGCTCGCGGGTTTGCTGGCGCAGCGTGATACCGGATCGCCGTGGATCACGACGACGATCGAACACGAGCCCCGTGCGTTTTTTGCCCAATTGCGAGACGGCACTTCGGGCAAATGTGCACCGTGGGATCTCGTAACGGTCAACGCGTTGCGATGGCGCATGGAAGCTCAACGCTACGAAGCGCAGCGCGCCGAATGGCGCTATGTCGTTGATCCGCTCGACATCGCGTTGTTGGACACGTATGTTCGCGGCGGCGGAGGTTTGTTAGCACTGCACACCGCGGTGATCTGTTTCGACGCTGACCCCCTATGGCACGAGCTCACGGGCGCGACATGGAACTGGGATCGATCGTTGCATCCGGAAGTTGGCTGGGTGCGTGTGTCCTGTTTGCCGGCATCCGCGGAGCACCCGATTACTGCAGGCGTGGGGCCATTCGACGTTCACGATGAGGTGTACGGATTTCTTGATGAATCCGACGGTCTCGTGGCGTTGCTAACTGGCACTCATGGTGGCCGAGATCATCCACTGTTGTGGGCACGCGCAGTTGGCGATGGTCGGGTGGTAACCGACTTACTCGGTCATGGTGTGGAGTCACTGACGCATGCAACGCACCGCGCGATTCTGCGACGCGCGGCGGCGTGGGCAACGGGAGACCGCTGATGGTTGGGACTATTGCGGGAATGTCGGTATTGATTACTGGCGGCGGGTCGGGGATCGGCGAAGCCACCGCGCGCTATTTCGTCGCGGGTGGTGCACGCGTCACCATTTGTGGTCGGCGAGCTCACAAGATCGATGCCGTTGTCGCGGATCTTGGCTCGGCGTGCCTGGGTGTGGTGGGCGACGTAACCAACCACGATGACCGCGAACGAATCTTGAGTGCTGCGATTCAACATGGGGGAGACAAACTCGATCTCCTTGTCAATAACGCGGCCAACATCTATCGCGGAGCGATCGAAACACTGGTTGAGCCGGAACTTGTGGATCTGTTCACGACCAATGTGATCGCACCGATGCTCCTCACCGGGTTGGCCAGTGCCGCCCTTGGCGTATCTAAGGGGTGTGTCGTGTTTCTTGGCAGCGTGCACACCCAGCGAGCGTTTCCTGGCGTGGCGGCGTACGCGGCGACGAAGGGCGCAGTTGAATCGCTTACCGGTGTACTTGCGGCCGAACTCGGACCACGAGGTATTCGTGTGGGGTGCGTGCGACCGGGAGCTGTACTCACCGAAATCAACGAACGGGCGGGTGTCGCCACCACCGAAACTGCTGCCGACTATCTGCAGCGTCTTGCGAGTAGCCATGCGTTGGGCCGGGTAGGAACGGGTAGCGAAGTTGCTGAAGCGATTGAATACCTTGCACTAGCGCAGTGGACAACGGGCGCCGTGTTGACAGTTGACGGCGGTCTCGGACTTGGTGTCACGAACATCGCGCCGCGCGCGAATGGAGAAGAAGGTGAGCTCTATGAGTGAATCGAATGTAATCACGATTTCCACGTACGAAGATGCTCGTGAGGTATTTCGGCAAAAGGATTTGCGCCAAGCGCTCTACGACGATGGTGATGTCGTGATGGCAGACGTGCTCGTGAACTTGCATGGCGATGAGCATCGCGCTCGACGTCGTCTGGAGAATCGTCTGTTCCGTCGCGATACACACTCCTGGTACGAGCGTGAACTGTTTCCTCCGGTTGTTCAGTCGACGTTGGCGCCGTACGTTGCCGAGGGCCATGCGGAACTCGTGACATTGAGTCACCAGATGATGATGAACCTCGCCGCGCTCACCGCCGGCGTTGACAGGCCGTTAGGAACGCCACAAGAAACCTTCGACCTGTATTCGTATCTCATGCTGTTCATCGAAGGTGCGACCCTCGCACACTTCGCTGGCAACAAAGAGGCGAAGCGTGAAGAGGTTGCTGCAGCGTTACGTGCCTTCGACGCCGAGTTCTTGCAGCCATCAATTGCGCGGCGGCGAAGCGAAATCAGTCGTTTCGAAGCTGGTGAGATCGAAGAAGCAGATCTACCTCGCGATGTGCTGACGATCTTGCTGCGCAATCAGGACAAGCTTGAGTTGCCTTCGGATGTGGTTTTGCGCGAGACGTGTTTTTATCTGCTCGCGGGCGCACACACGTCGGCGACCGCGTTCGTCCGTACGCTGCACAACGTATTTACGTACACTGAGGCTCACCCCGAATCGCTCGCCGATGCTCAGAGCGACCTCGCGTTTTTGCAGCGGTGCACTCACGAAACGATTCGATTGCAACCATCGAGCCCCGTGGCGTTGCGATGGGCGTTGGCAGATATCGAACTTGCTAATGGCACATTGGTGCGCAAGGGCGACAAAGTCGAAATCGATCTCAACACTGCAAACCGCGAACAAGCCGTGTTTGGTGATGATCCCGACGCGTTCGACCCCAATCGTGAATTGCCCGCAGGCGTTTGGAGGTGGGGATTGAGCTTTGGTCTCGGCATGCATGCATGCATCGGCCAAGACCTCGCCGCAGGAATGGACTCGCTCGGCGGTGTCAATGCGGATGATCATCTTTACGGCCTTGTTCCGGTTGCTGTAAACGCGGTAATCGCCGCGAACGGTCGACCCGATCCGATGAATCCCGCACAGCTAGACCCAAATAACACCCGTAGTTATTGGGGAACGTACCCGGTCGTGTTCGGGAAGTGATCGATCTGCATGCGCACGTAGTGCTGGAAAGCACCCTCGGCGCGGCCGGTCCGTACGGGCCCGATCTCGACGAAGGTGACGAGACCACTGGGCGGTTGCCGTGTTACCGGGTTGGCGGGTACACGCTTACCGGCGTGCGCTATCGCAACTCCGCGTTCATGGATGTCGCGCTTCGTATCGCGATGATGGACGACCACGGCATTGAGCTACAAGTGCTGTCACCGAACCCGCTCACATATTTCTCGCACATCGAATCGGAATGGGCGATCGCCTTTTGTCAACGCCACAACGACGAACTCGCTGCCGTTGTCGCAACAGCGCCGACACGGCTCGCAGGATTCGCGCAACTACCTATGCAGGATCCTGAGGCCGCGGCAATTGAACTTCGCCGATCTGTCAACGAACTCGGATTGCTTGCTCCCTACATCGGGACGGATCTTGGCGTGCCTCTTGACGATGCAAGCCTTGACATGGTGTATGCGACTTGTGTCGAGCTTGATGTTCCGCTGTTCATTCATCCTGCACCCGATGGCATTGATTCACCGCGCCGTGATGAGCGGCTCGCGCGTTTCGACGGCGACTTGTGGCTCGGTTTCTTATACGAAGAAACTCTTGCGGTATCGACGCTGGTATTGGGTGGTGTGTTGGAGCGGCACCCGGCGCTCGACATTTGCGTTTCGCACGGCGGCGGTGCAACCGCGTGGTTGGCCGAACGGCTCGAACACGCGGCGCGAACGCGGCCGTGGTCACCAGAATGGTTACGCGACGAAGGCGCCGTGGGTCAGCGACTCAAGCGGTTTTGGTGGGATGCACACGTCGGCGGGCCAAAGGCGCTGAACGCGTTGTTGGACGCGTTCGGCCCCGACCATCTGGTTGCGGGTACGAACCTGGCCGGCTGGGATCAAAGCCGCGATCCGTCGCACGGCGACTCCGAACTAGCTGTGGTATTTGATGCCAATGCCCGACGCCTGCTACGGCTGTCCGCAACATGACGAACGCAACATAACTGCTCAGTGTCTAGGTTGTCTGGAACGCATTCAGAACCAGCGGCAGTTTCGTTTGGACCTCTAGGCGAAATTCGGTTATTGGTTTCGTAGCTCTTCGGTTACGCGCCGAACATCGGCCGCGTGTACTTCATCGCTGCGAGTTCGTTGCCTTCAGTGTCGACGAAATGCGTCAGCGTTCCCACTGTGGGGATCTCGATTTCTTCGTACACGATCGTCCCGCCATTCGCTACGACCATGCGCCTGATCGCGTCAAGGTCATCGACTGCAACTGTGCAGGTGTAGCCGCGCGTTCCTGTGCCGGTGAGTGTTTCGTCTCGCTGGTGGAGTGCGCCATGAATTCCTGGGCTTGCCTCGGTGCCTGTGACGATGTTGTAGAAGCCCGGCGGCCCCCACGCTTCGAAGCGCCAACCGAAGACAGCTTCGTAGAAGCCTCGAGCACGCTCAACATCATCCGCGTGTATGGCAAAGTGAACAACGTTGTGAGTCATGTGGAGAACATAACGGATCTGTATTGCGCAATCGCGCCAGCAGCTGCGATTTGGGTTAACTGGGTGCGTAGGGGTTGAATTCGAACGTGTTGCTGGGGTTGGCCCGGATTGCGTCGTCGATTCGGTGTGCGTCGTCGCCGATCAAGACGCGCCATTCGTCGCGTTGTACCGCGCCGAGAATCTGCTGCGCTGCCATTGCTGCGGTGACAGGCGCGTTGTCTCGGAACAACTCACCAAAACCTGCGAGGCCGTTGTTGTCGGCTCCGTGCAATTTCATTGAGTTGATCGCAATAGATGTGCCGACCCACCCTGGCATCACAAGTGTGGCTCGCAAGTGGGGAGCATTGATGCGAAAGTCGGTGATCAGTGCTTCGGTGAACCCCTTCACCGCAAATTTCGCCGCGCTGTATGCAGTATGAGGATTGCCAGGCCCGAGTGCGGCCCACATGCCGTTGACGGAACTTGTGTTGATGATGTGTCCTACGGGAGCACTCACCAACGTCGGCATGAACGCTCGGCTCGTGAAATACACGCCGTTCCAACACACCGCAAAGGTCTTGTCCCACTGGTCGCGACCGTCGCTGATGAAGCTTCCGCCGCCGCTCACTCCAGCGTTGTTGAAGAGTAGGTGTACGACTGGTCGCCAGGCTAAGACTGCGTCGCGAAACGCAATGATTTGGTCTTCATTCGACACGTCTGCGACGAACGACAACACAGCGCCAGGGCTCCCATCGGCGGCGCAGAGTTTTTCGGTCTCAGCCAAGTTGTCGGGCATCACGTCGCACGTCGCGACGTCGCAGCCCGCGGCGGCGAGTTGGCGTACGAGCTCGCGACCCATACCGGTGCCGCCACCGGTTACTACAGCGACGCGACCAGAGAATCCGTTCTCGAAGCGTTCGGTTGAGTTCGTGTCGGTCGATTCGGCCATTGGGTTACTCCTGGTTTGGCGGGTCGGCGGCAGAGTATCGGTGTTGCGCTCGCCGTGTCCGGTGGACGGGCGTTCAATCCATCGCGGATGAGTACTCGCTCATTTCGATGCCGAGCGGGCCGTACCGGGCTTGGACTGCTGCGATTGTCCGTACGGTCCAATACGGGTGGCCTGGTTTTGGGAATCCGAGCACGCAGCGTTGATCGACAGTCGCGCCTGCGATAAGTCGTTCCATCGTTTGTCGGCGGCGGTACATCGCCCACGCCCAGCCTTCGTGCAATGTACTGATCCACTCGCTCGCCGCTTTTCGAAATGTGAGATTGTGCGCGACTCGATGCGCGCCTGCCCTGACGGGTGTGCCGCGATGCCAGGTGTCGTGGCGATACAACAGCACAGTGCCGGGTTGAAAGTGCACGTGTTGCTCGCGCGCGTAGAGGTGTTCCGCGCGCCACTGCGCAACCGTCGGCGCGGAATCTCTCAGCACACTTTCTGCATACCCACGGCTATTGATCCATGGATGTTCGCCGACGCCAGGCGTGTCGACTATTGGCCATTGGTAGGCCGGGTCATCATCGCCGGTTCGTAATACCACTGAAGTCGCTCCGTCGCAATGGCTGACGTCGTCGGCGTAGATAATCACCTCGACGGCTTCGGGGCTATTCCATTCTGGTGGGTGGGTGAGGGAATGATTGGGATAGTCGACGTGTATTCGTTGGTCATCGTTGTCATATGGATCGTCGAATGCGGTGCTTCGTCCCCGCTTTACCCACAGATCCGACTGGGTCAGGCGAATCTCGCGCACCGCGGTGCCAAGGAGTTGCGCTACAGCGCCAAGAAGCCGAGGGTGAAGCGTGAGTTGGTTGAACTCATTGCATTCGGCCGGAAACACGAAACTCCCGCCACTTCCGAAATCTCCTGGTTGCTGGTCGTCGACGTCGCGCGTTGCGGCGATAATCGCAGCGCGACTTTGCGACACGAGAGCAGTTGGCACGAGTTGATCGACGACCACCGCTCCGTTTTCGCGCCACGCAGCGATTTGTTGGTAGCTCAGGGGTGCCGAATCTGATCCGTCAACTGTGGTCGCTTGTATCCAGCGACGCTCGTCGGATGCGATGTCGGGGGCCATGGCGACAGCGTACCGAGGGCGCGGCGCCGCTGTGAATGGTGATGTAGTCGGCAGTAGCCTGAGCAACATGAAGACTGTTCGCGCACTTGTCATGGTGTCTTTGGTTGTTGCGGTTGCCGGATGCGGCAGCAATTCCTCGCAACCGGCGGCGAGAGAAACGTCGACCACGACGGTACCGAAGTCGACGACAACGACGGGTGAACACGATACCGAACACGGAAAGGAACACGGACCAGACCACCATGTTCCTGCGCCGAAGCCAGCGAAGCCGTTGCCGGTTCTGCCGGATGGGACGCTTGATCCCGACGGCGTCGATCTGTCAGGGATCGAAGGTGTGACAGCCGAACAGCAAAAGTACGCCGAGAAGTTGCTTGTGGACACGATCAATATCTTGCCCGTGGGGTCGAGTTACGAAGAGGCTCTCGCGAATGGTTTCGTCACGGTTGGCGACGAGTCGACGGGCGAAGAGCACCTGATTCGCTGGGACCGAATGAACGACGACGTGTATCTGGATCCTTCGGAACCGGAGTCGTTGGTCTACAAGGTCGATCAAACTGGAGTGCGTACGCTCGAAGCAGCGATGTTCTTTATGCCCGAACGTTTCACGCTCGACAATGTCCCCATGGCAGCAGGCAAACTCATGCAATTTCATGTGCACGAAGATTTGTGTTTTTTCCCGCCGCCGTCGGGTCGATTGGCCGGGTTCCGTGTGATTGGCGAACCGTGCGCGGATGGCACGAATGGTTTACCGAACCTCATGGCGCACGTCTGGATCCGGCCCAATGCGTGCGGACCCTTTGCGGCTTTGACCGGTGTTGGTGGCGGGCAAGTCAAAGAGGGTGAAGAAGTCTCGTGCCTCGCCGAGCACGGTTCACACGGCCTGTAACGACTCCACCGCGCGCAGTCAGGTTCACCGTGGTCGCGGTTCAGTAACGGCGGCGTGACTAGTTCGCGACCACGATCGGCTATCGGGCCTCGGATCCATACTTGGAGATGGTGCTTCGGTCGCAGGCGGTTAGATCCGTTCGCCGAGCGTTTCTAGCAACGCGCTCAACCCGCCGAAACGCACCACTCGAAATTCTTCGGCCATCGCCACGCCATATCGATGACCTACCGACGATGCCTGTTGACGAAGCATCGGATCGATCAGTACCGAAAGGTCTCCATTGCGGAGATCGTCCAACAACGGGATACGCCAGCCCCCGGTCCGCGCTTGCAGTTTGAGTTGCTGCACGAGGTTGCGCAGCATGGCGTCGTGACACAGAGCGGCGGAAATCTTGCGGTCGATAGTGGAGCTGATGTCAACGACGTCAGTGACGTCGGTGACGCGACGCCCGAAATACCACCGTTCGAATACCCCATGGGGCCCAAGGCCTTCAGCGAAGTGCTCGGGGTGATGTTTGTCGAACTGCGCGGTCCAAAATGCTTCGTCGGTTGCGGCCGCGATCATGAGGTGATCCTGATTGTCTTCGTGATACATCGCGTACGGATCGAATGTAGCTAGCGCGTACGGACGGTGCGTTCGGATCAGCTTGATGATTCTCTCTCGTAGATCGACTTCACTGGCGTCGCCGAGTGTGTCGGTGGGGTAGTCCAGCTCGACAACCTCGGCGACGCCAAGCGCGGCGAGCGCGGCATCGAATTGGTGTTTGTTAGCGATGGTCGTTTCCGCTTCGTTCATTTGATACGAATCCCACCGATCGTCGGTGACGCGCACCACTATGACGCGCCAATCGGCGTCGACCCAACGCGCGATTGTTCCACCGAGGAATAATGCAGCATCGTCGGCGTGTGCAGTGATGATGAGCACTCCTCGCCCAGCTCCTGGTTCGAACTCCACGATGTTCGTCATGTTGCGCCAAGCTTTGTGAGTTGTGCCGCATTGCGTTGAATGCGCGCCGCAGCGATTGCGACGTCGAGTACGTCCTCGTGCGTGCCGAGCAACACTCGATGCTCCATCCAAACCGTCGAAGTAGCTGCATGCTCCGCGATCGGGAGGTGTAAGGCTGCGTAGTCGGTCGTGGGTGCCGAGTTGCGCAGACGAGGGCCGAAGTTCGCGGTACGAAATACTTCGAGGGTGTTGAGGCTCGGATACGAAACACCCAACGGTATTCCTTCTTGTTCCATTGCCAATTCGAAGGAGCGTAGCGACAACCCTGCGAACGATTCTCGGTCGTAATGCCAGACGAAGCAGTAGTTGCCTTGCGAATCCATGCGCGGATCGCGCGGTTGGGCGCTGAGGCCGGGAATCTCGGCGAGTGCGGCGCTCAGCCTGATCGCGTTGGCGTTGCGGATGGAATTTTGCGAAGGGAAACGTGCCAGTTGCGACGAAAGAACCGCGCCTTGCCATTCTGTCATTCGCAAGTTTGATCCGAGATTGGGATGGTGGTACCAGTGTCCATCCTCGCTACGGCCGCAGTTGATATAGCTCTCGGCTCTGGCGCGCAGCGTTTCGTCGTTGCAGATCAATGCGCCGCCTTCGCCGGCGGTCATGAGTTTCGAAGACTGGAATGAGAAGCTGCCAAAGCTTCCGAAACTGCCGGCACCCTGGCCGCGCCAAACCGTGCCGTGCGCGTGTGCGCAGTCTTCGATAAGGCGTATCCCTTTGCGGGCGCACAGTTCGATCAGCCGATCAAGGTCCGGTGGCGCGCCAGCGACATAGACCCCGAGTATCGCCTTGGTTCGATCGGTAATTGCGGCTTCGGCTTTGTCGATGTCGATACACAGGGTCTCGGTCTCAATGTCAACGATGACCGGTGTTGCGTTGACGGCGAGCACAGCACCGGCGCTCGCCACAAAGGTCAACGCAGGAACAATTACTTCGTCGCCTTCGCCGATCTCACACGCGACCATCGCGGCCTCGAGCGTGTGGGTTCCGTTTGTCAGCGCGAGCCCGAAGCGCGCGTTGTGGTAGTGCGCGAAATCCCGAGCGAATGTTGTTGCGTACGCACCATCGCCACTCCACCACGACCCAGAATCAAGCACTGCGTTGAGTCCCGCGCGTTCGGCCTCGTCCCATTGTGGCCAACGGGGGTATTGCTGAGTTCCGCGAACTGGCGTTCCCCCGAGTGCAGCCGGAAGGTCAGTGTTCATCGGGTCGTAGCCTTTCTGGACGCCGGCAACGCAAGTGTGAGTGAAGGCTGCACAGTAGATTCGCACGGCCTATGCATGCAAAGATCGGACGCCAGTGACATCGGCCTCGCCATTCGAGGTTTCGTACGGTCGCAACATTGCCCAACGGCTTGGTGCGGCGATCGGACCTGCGATTGTGGTTGCACATCCCGAACCATGGGAGCACCTCCGTGATGTCTGGGGGAGCGAACCTCTTGCTCTTGTCACTCCTGGAGATTTGTCGAAGGGGT
Organism: Actinomycetota bacterium; assembly: GCA_005773635.1. Classification (GTDB taxonomy): domain Bacteria; phylum Actinomycetota; class Acidimicrobiia; order IMCC26256; family PALSA-610; genus F1-120-MAGs023. The sequence goes on along the minus strand of SXHN01000035.1, from coordinate 58,971 downwards.
TCCTTGACGGTCTTGCCCGCGACCTTCCGGGGGCCGATGCTGTGGTGGGGATCGGTGGTGGCAGCGCGATGGATACGGCGAAGTGGATCCACTGGCGGCGTGAGATATCCCTACACCAAGTGCCAAGCCTTCCATCAGTGGACGCCTGTTTCACGCGCATGACCGCGTTGCGCGATGGGTCGAACGTTCGATATGAGGGCGATGCAGTACCGGAGATGGTCTACGTCGACTACGAACTCATGCGTGCAGCGCCGTTAGCGATGATCCGGGCAGGGATAGGTGATGTGTTGAGTTGCCATACTGCGCGTTTCGACTGGGAACTCGCAGTGCGCAATGGCCACGGCCCTGCTTGGGATGATGTTGCCGCGGCTGCTTCGCTCGCGTCGATTTGTGAGTTGGAAGCAATCGCAGAATTGGTTCACGAGGCTACCGACGAGGGCCTACGTCGGCTGATGGAGCAACACAGAGAAATCGGTTGGCGCTGTCACGAGTTGGGGCATGCGCGCTTTGAGGAAGGATCGGAACACTTTTTCGCGTATTGCTTTGAGCATGTGACAGGTCGCACGATTCTGCACGGCGAAATCGTTGCCGTAGGAGTGTTGATCATGTCCGCGCTCCAAGACAATGCGCCGGACCGAGCCCGTGCGATTGTGAAGGCGGCTGGTACCCGGCACTCTCCCGCTACCTTGGATCTGTCGTGGGAGGAAATCGACACAACGTTGCGTATGCTCCCACAGTTCGTGGCTGCTGGTGGCTATTGGTATTCGCTCGCGAATGAACTTACGGTGGATACATCGGTGTTCGCGCTGGCGCGTGCGGCGTTGTCGTAGCGACGCGTTGATGAAATTGATTTCGTTTGCGTCGCCTTGGTCGGTAATGATCATCGAACCGATCACAGCAAGAAGGATGTCACAGCGGAAATGAAACTGCGCGAACCCGATCAGGTGGAGATGGTCGCAGTCAATCGAACCAATTTGCGGCTCTGGTGTTGGGGTGATTCGAGCTCACCACCGGTGTTGCTGTTGCACGGTGCTTACGACCACGGCCGTATGTTCGATGAAATCGCTCCACAAATCGCTGCGCTCGGGTACCGCGCCATCGCGATCGACTTTCGCGGCCACGGCGACAGTGGGCCGCTCGACACGGGTTTCGCGTGGGCGTTGATTCATCAAGATCTCGCATTGCTCGTCCGGTCGTTCGGCGTCGGCCCGGTGGGAGTCGTCGCGCATTCGTTTGGGGGCGGGCAAGGGATCGGGTTGGCTGGCGCATTTCCCGAACTGGTTCGGTGGCTTGTGGTGATCGACGGCCTCGGGCCACCACCGGCCGCGTTCGTCGTGCCTGACGACATTCGTTCGATGATCCAAGATGCCGCGCGCCGCACCGATCGAAATGTGTTCGACGATCGTCGAGAGTGGAGTTCGGTTGAGGAGATGGCGCAGCGTCGGGGCGCTAATAATCTGCGTTTGTCGGATGATTGGGCGTTGCACCTCGCGCGGCACGGCACGCGACGTGGCCCGAATGGCGGATGGGTATGGAAGGCCGACCCGATGTTCGGTATTGGTATCCCGAGCGATTTCAACGTGGAACTATTGGCCGAAGAGCAGCGACGCGTCCAGTGCCCGGTGTTGGTCATAACGGGCACCGAGCACGACACCTGGCGTGATCTCACTGCTGAAGAGGAGCAAGAACGGATCGGATGGTTGCGTGCTCGTCACGTCGTGGTTGCTGGCACCGGTCATTATGTGCATCTAGAAAATCCCTCAGTGACACTCGCTGCAATCTCGGAGTTTGTTGACGAAGTCGAGAGTGCGGTTGAGGCATGACCGTGATGTTGTTGCATGAGCTAGGTGATCTGCACGGGGGAGCGCTATGGCGGGCCGCAGCTCCAACGGACTGGATCATTCCCGATTTACCTGGGCATGGGATCGCGCCGGCGCCGCGTAGTGGGCACTACGACCCGATGGTTCCGATTTCGTTCGCGCGCTGGATGCTCCCGTCGGAGGCCGCTTCGACATTGGTTGGGGTAGGTGAACACGCGCACTGTGCGCTGGTGCACGCGGCGGGCGCAGGGTGTGGTCGCGTTGTCATTGTCGACGGGCTGGGCGGTCCGTGGTTGGGTGCCCGAGAACAAATAGATGAGTTCTACGACAGTCTTCGTGCCATCGTCGACGATCCGTTGGCGAGCACACCACCGCCGGCGACCGGAACCGACCCGCGCACTCGGTATGGGTATGGGGTGAATCTGAGTAGTGCGTTTGTTCAACGATTTTGGGCGATAATTGATCAGCCGGTGCTCGCCATCGAGACCCCTGCGTCGACCACACCCTTGGATGAGCGAGCCGAGCGCATCACGTGGTTCGGCGGTGACGCGAAGTTGGTGGAGCTTGAATCCAACGAGCCTTCGGCCATTGTTGCTGCCGTGCTGAAATGGTGCACGGATTTTTGATGCAGTTGCTGCGAGGCCGCGGCGACGTTGCAAGGCCTACATTGCCGAATGTGAGCGTCGACGACATGTTGAGTGCGCTATGGCATTAGTGAACCACCGCGACCCGTATGTGATCGGCGCCGCGCTTGCGGCGTTTACCGCGCAGCGCCTAGGAGTTCGCGATGTGCGGGTGGTGAGCGCACAACACCCGTCGGTCGGATATACGAGCGAGACCGTGATCGTTGAGCTTGGGTGGAGCAGCGAAACAGACTCTGCACACGAACGAATCAATGATTTCGTTGTGCGACTCGCCCCACCCGCGGCCGCGACGTTTCGCGACTACGACCTGTATCAGCAAACGATCGCGCAGCACGCCGCTGCGGATGCTGGCGTGCCCGTAGCATCGCCAAAGCTGGTGACCGATGAGCAGTGGCTCGGTTGCCCGTTTGTGGTGATGCCGCGTATTCAGGGTCGTATCGTTGGCGAAGTAGCGGCGTTCGACCCATGGCTGCTTTCGCTCACCGAAACGCAACGAGCGACGGTCCACACGAATTACGTCGGTGCGGTCGCGAGCATTCATCGTTCGGACCTTGCGCTTGCCGCAGGTGTACCGACGCGCGACAACCACGCCGAGCTCGATTTCTGGTCCGACTACCTAGATTGGTCGAGCGCAGGATCGCCGGTAGCGACGCTCACCGAAGCACTCATGTGGTGCCGATCGCATTGTCCGGAAGTTGAAGGCGAACCCGTGCTGTTGTGGGGTGATGTTCGTTTGGGCAATGTGATATTCAGCGATGATCTTTCGATCCTTGCGATACTCGACTGGGACATGACGTCAATTGGGGCTCCGGAACACGACATCGCGTGGCTTACAACTCTCGAGAGCACCACGCGTTTATTGCTCGGTCGTGATCTCGCGGGGTTTCCCGATCGCGCCGCAATCGTCGCTCGCTATGAATCTGTATCGGGTCGCGCGCTGCAGCATTTTGAGTGGTACGAAACATTGGCCATGGTTCGCAGTACTGCAATCATGACCCGCATCAGCTATCTGCACCGCGACGCCGGGTTCCGCTTGCCGATGCCAATTGACGACAACCCACTCCTCGATCTCATCGCGAAACGGATCAATTAGACAGCGTTCGGGTCGAACGATGTGCGCCCGACCTGATCACGGTTTTCGGCGATGAGTCGCACAACTCGGCGACGACGCATTCCGCCGACCCAGGGTACAGGCGATGGCGGTGACGATCTTCAGTCATTGAGAATCGCTGCTCGCTCATAGGCACCACAGGTCGGTGCTTAACAAGGTCTTGGCGCCGATCTCGTATCTTCGTCAGTCGGACCTGGCAGTCCCGCAATCTTTACGCACTGCATGGGGTGTATCGCTGGAGGTGACACGCAGAATCTCTTGCGACAGAATGATTCCGTGAAGAATCCGCCGATGGTCCGCGTGTACGTGGCTGGTCCTTTGGGCTTCACTGCCTCGGGTGCTATGTACTTGGCCGAGGTCGTCTTGCCGGCCTTGCGGGAAGTTGGTTTCGAACCGCTTGATCCATGGACTCTCCCGTCCGAGATCGGAGCGATCTTGGCGTTGCCCGAGGGAAATCCGCGTCGCGCCGCGCGTCTCGCTGAAGTGAATGCTTACATCGGGCGACGCAATGCCGAAATGATCGAGACCTGCGATGCGGTTCTGGCGTTTCTCGACGGTCCCGACGTGGACAGCGGTACTGCGGCCGAGATCGGTTACGCATCTGCGCTGCGAAAGCGTGTGATTGGGTTGCGCAGCGATTTTCGCAAGTCCGGTGATAACGAGGCCGCAGTCGTGAATCTGCAGGTGGAGTGGTTCATTATCAAGTCTGGCGGTTGCATTGAGACCGTCCTCGATGTAGCAATTGAACGATTGAGCGACTGACGATGGCGAACATGCACATTGCGTCTTGGCTGCTTGGGTCCGTATTTGGATCCTGGCCGGATTGGCTATCCAAAGCTAAAGGCGAGATTGCAGCTTGGACCGTGTCCTGTGTCCTTTTGCTGGTCTCATTGCGATGGATTTGGGTACGTCGACCATGGGCGCGCACCGTGCAATTTGAGGTCAACACATTCGAGCACGCAGCAAACGATGACTTGTTGGCATCGATACGACCGGTTGTTGTTGACGAACTCACGTTTGCTGGTACGTCGGGACATCATCTCGGTCGATTCGCAGGGCCAGGTAGTCCGTTTGCTGGCGTTGAAGTTGGCGAAGAGCTCAAATTTGTGAAGTCGGTCGTTGACACGATGTGGCATCCATGTCGGTACAAGATCGACTGTGGGATATTTCGCGTTTCGCAGAGCTTGGTCGCGACGGTGAGGCTCCGCAAAGCGAATGGATGCCTAGTCGCGTCGCGGAGCTTTTCGGAACCGATTTCGTCAGAGAGGGACGCAGCGCTGCGAATCGCGACGCGGATCGCTTCGTGGACAGCCTTCGGACTTCAACGATTGAGGAAGTGGCCCTTCATCAGGAAACACCTGCGGCAAGCCCCGAGGATGTTCGGCACTGCATATTTCGAGTCGTATGCGATGTTCCGGGCCGCGATGCGAAGCAACAAACCACGGGTCGAATGGTTAAAGGAATCGATAGCGCTGTCGCCCGACAACGTCGGAGCGAAGACTGAGTATGCCAAGTGGCTACTCGCGGAACGTGTGTTTGACACGAAGTTTTCACGAACGGTTGCAGTCAAGTGCGACGAAGAGGATGTTCGCCGTTCCGCGTACCGCGAAGCGATTGAGATGCTCAAAGAATCGCTGGAGACCATTGAGCGATTTCCGGCGGTCGAATATCGATGGCCACGCACGCCCGACCGCAACCGGGTACCGCGGGACCGGGATGGGTCACATAATCCTTCGTGGTCGAACCGGGAGTTTCCGGCGGAGGTGACGCGGCGACAGGTGCTCGATGACTACAACACGGGCGTTGGGTTGGAGTGCGGGCCTTGCAACCGTGGCGCGGGCAACCGACGATGGTGACGCCGGGGCTGGTGGGTCATCTGGAGCGCTTTCTCGGCGAGATTGAGCTGGGATGGTCGAAGGACGCCGACGGCTTCAATTTGCCGTTCCAGGTGGTGAGGTTCACTCCTGGGGTGCTCTCGGGCTGCTCGGTGTTCTCGACACTGGGACTGAGTTCAACGCCGCTTCCTTCACGGCGATCGGGCAAGCCGGTGCGGCACGAGTTCATGATGATCGTGCCGGAGCGCCTTCGGGAAGGGCCCGTGCCGGGTTTGTTGCAGCAGGTCGGGCTAGACGTTTTGGCCTCTGGCTCGGCTCTGCTGCGCGGCGATGTAGTGGGTCCCCGGGGGCCGCTTTTTTCGATGTCGACGATGGAGGCGCTGTACGCGGCGATCCCCGTCTATCTGCCGGATGAGTTCGGGCAGTTCGAGAACGTCGTGATCGTCTGGCTGGTCCCGGTGTCGCGTTCCGAGGCTGACTTCGTTGCTAGCAGGGGGTGGCCGGCTTTCGAGGATCGACTGGTCGATGTCGACCCGGATCTCACCGATGTCGACCGGATGCCGATGCTTGCCTGATAGCCGCGTCTGGCTTTCTCAGCTGGCCCAGCGTCGGGCTTCGGTGCGGAGGAGGAGGCCTTCGAGGGTGGCTTTGAGGTGTTGGCGGCCTTCGGTGTCGAGACGGGTGCTGGCGGCTTCGGATGTACAGCGGCAATGTCAACGTCATCAGCGGGGTTCACGGACTACCGAACGGGTCGACGATTGTCGACGCGAGCATGTACGCCGACGACGTCGCTCGGTTTGGCAACCTACCTGGGGTGACGGTTCACAACCTGCCCACGATGACGCCCGCCCAGGTCTCGGGTCTTCTCAATGGTCCGGGCACAACGATTGGTGCGTTCTGCGATAGCGGTGCGTGCCTCAGAGGGTTCCGTGTACGACCTACACAACGAAGCTGATGCGGCGCGCCGACTGCCAAGGCGCTGAGATCAACGCCTTGGCAGAGCAGTTTGGAATCGATCGCAACACGGTCATGGCACACCTCAAACGAAACGATGTTGCAGGCCATCGATGGCGCGGACGAACACTGAACCCCGAGCAGCTCGAAGAAGCCGGACTGTTATACGAGACCGGCATCAACTTGATCGCGTGTGCGACGCCCGGCGAGGTCGTAACCGTAGATGGTCCGCAATGAGTCTGATGTCACGCATATCGCCGCCGAACGGGTTGGTGCTGGTGCTTGACCCGGCCTCGGGCGTGCTTCCTGAAAGCCTGGGAACCCGCTCGATCGCAGCGTCGCCGTCGGCGCTTGTCGTCGGGACCCTGGCGGAGTTCGATGGTCAGACCGAGATCCATCTGGCTGAAGCGAAAGAAGTGCCGGGCGACGAACCACAAATAGGCATCAGGAGATGCTGGAGAATCGCTCGATGACGAACAGCCACCGAGAATCACAGCAGCAGCGAAACAGACCAACAACGACGATCTCCTAGCCACCCGCCAAGATTGCCCGCTCTGCGATCGTGATTGCAATTCTATAACGGCAGTTATTCCGGTGATCTGTCAAGTGGTTGTCGGGTTATTCCGGTGATCGGGGTTTCGGTGGGTCATCCTGTGTTGGCGTTGATGCCGTCGACGAGGAGCGAGTGATCGCCGAGATCATGGTCGGAACGTCGCGATTAAAGGGTGCGGCACGCACAGTCGCCTCGCCTCGCCCCCGATCTCGATACGGAGCTTGCCGTAGCGCGAGCCGTCCCGCCAACTAGTCACGTCGACACTTTCCAACGGTTCCGCGAGGTCGATTTTCTGCGGCAATCCCTGCCAGAACTTGGCGCGCCGCACCAACAGAAGCCTCTGGTTCGTCGCGACCAAAGCGAAGACTCCAAGCCATCGCGTGAACATCGCGATCACACCGAACAGAGGAATCAGCGGTGTGAACGGCGGCAGAGGGCCACAGGCTGCAGCCACGACGGCCACGATCCCCTCATCGCTATCGAGGAGCGGTGTAACGAAGGCCACGATGAGGTCCTCGCTCGCCTGCCGCTTTGCGTCCCCACGACCACCAGCCACCGCTGCACGATACCCGGTGCGGGCCGCTATCGCCAGCGCAACACGGTGAGCGTTATGCAAGTCCCGTGCCCGTGGCCGCGCTGCTACTCAGGTGCATCAGTCAGTTCGATCTTGCGCCGTCGAATGGCACGCCCAGGTACGCGGCCAATTCAGCAATCGTCGCTTCTGAGCCCCGACCAAAGGCCTCGGAGCGACTCTTGCCTTGACCTATAAAGGAAACGGTAACGCGCTTTCCTGCAATGGTGTTCAGCACTAGCGAGCGAGATAGCCCTTCGTACGATAACGATCGGACATCAGTTCGACCCAAAACGCGCCGCCTTGCGAAACCGACGATGACTATCTGAGTTTCGTGAACCTCGACGCGTTGCCTCCACACTCGCCAGCGAACACTGAGAAACCAGCACCAAAAGCGAATACGGCAATTCGCTCGAATGTTGTTGGCGCCGCGACAGCACCGATCAACCCCAAAATCACGACTGGCGAGAACAGCGCAAGGATGATCCATCTCGTCATCATGGCAAAACTGCGAGGATCCTCGGGCTCTGGCACGAATCCATCCGTCCATCAAACCAGTCTTAGGACCAACCCAATCAGATTGCCCGGTCCGCGCTCGTTATGCAAGTCGGTTACCGATGTGCGTTAAGTCCATTTCGCGATGACCAGTGCGGCGAGTTGCTTTGCTTGATCAAGGTTCAAAAATTCTCCCCCAATGAGAAGCGACCGGTTGTGCGAGGCGACAACCAAAATGATGTTGTTGCCGTCATCTAGAGAAGCTGCCTCAAGGAAGACTGCGTGATCGCCAAGATTTTCGACGACCTGGTTACGATGATTTGGGAGCGTGAAGCTCCGAATCGACTGCGCAGTTACTTCCCCGTATCCGACAACCAGATCTGTGCGGATTCCAGTCGCACTTGTGTAGTCAAAACTGCACTGCGGAAAGTGCGGATTGGGCGCACCAACCCCAACATTCGGGCCAATAATCCGACGCACATCTTGGATTCTTAGCCAAGAGCAGGGTTCGACAAGGCCCAAATTGATGTTGCTCTTACCAGATGATTGAAAGCATCCGGCGACGACGAACGCAAGACCGAGGATCACCGACGTGCGACGCAAAACCATCCGCTCAGATTGCCCGGTCTGTGCGTGTTATTGCAAGCGGGGAACGCCAGTTGTGCACCTCATCCACACTTCCGGTCTGGCGGATGTGGTTCAACTGTCCGTTCACCGAGATTCCTTGTCGTACGTCCGTCGATGCTGAAGAGCGTGACCCGCAAATTTGGGTCACTCGTATTCTCAACGGCAGGATCAAATCCCAGACGGATCAACGAGTCCGCCTCTGCGCGGGTGTTCTTAGACCTCCCATACGACCGTCCATCTTGGGAGACTTCCGCGAACACCGTTTGCGCAGTTCCAAGCTCAACCTCCATATATATCCAGGCACCATCCGACGGACCGCACCCGAGCTTCGCCGAGAATTTGCGGATCTCGATCGCAGGCAACGTCGTTGAGGTCGACGACGCTTGCCCTCCCAAAGTGGTAGTGACAGGGGAACTTCTGGTTTGAGGGTTGTTGCAGGCCGAGAACAGCATGACTAGAGACAGCGTTCGAACAACAAAAGAAAGCTTCACACCTCTTAAGACTCCGTGTTCACAACGTTGGTTCCAACCCGCCCCGATTGCCCAGTGAGAATGGGGTTGTGCAAGTCGGTTCACATTCCGGGGTGTTCGCCGATAAGGCCGGGACTGAAATAGGGCACGCCCCGTTCCAGAGAGTGACCGTGCTGACTGTTAGCGCAGCCAGCACGACAGGGTCTCTTTCACGGGACGTGCGTGCCACCCCTCAATACCGTTAAACCAAGAAGGGATGGCAGATGACCATCGTAGATATTCGCGGCCCGGTAACGGGTGGCATTGACACGCACGCGGACGAACGTGTGGCTGCAGTACTCGACCACAACGGTGGTGTCTTGGGTGTGGAATCATTCCCGACGACAGCGGCCGGGTTCCGCAGCCTGCATGACTGGCTCGCGGCTCATGGCGAGATCGACCCGGGTCGGAGTCGAAGGCACGGGTTCGTATGGTGCGGGGATCAAACGTTTCTTGCAACGCCACGACGTGATCGTGATCGAAGTTGACCGTCCCAACCGTCAGGATCGGCGTCGTAACGGCAAATCCGACGAACTCGACGCGATCGAAGCCGCACGCGCCGCGCTCTCGCGACGTGCTGAAGGGGTCGCGAAGACCGGTGATGGTGACGTGGAAGCGATCCGTGCGTTACTTGTCGCTCGTCGTTCGGCACGCGATGTGCGGATCAAATATCTGAATCAGATCCGACACCTCGGCTTCACGGCACCCGAGACGATCCGTGAACAATTCCGGGATGTTTCACGAGAACGTCTCGCGAAGACCGCCGCCGCGTTACGACCAAACCCTAAGAGCGACACTGTCGTGTACGCGACAAAACTCGCGATCCAAACCTTGGGGCGGCGCGTCGTCGCGCTCGATGCCGATAGGGCCCGACTCGATGAGCTCCTCGAACAGCTCGTCCGCCGGACCGCCCCGACGTTGCGTGAGGTATACGGCGTCGGGACCTACACAGCTGCGGTGTTACTCGTCGCGGCGGGCGATAATCCCGAACGTTTGAAAAGTGAAGCAGCGTTCGCGCATATGTGTGGCGTCGCACCATTGAAAGCATCCACAGGTAAATCGAAACGTATGAAAGTCAATCCAGGCGGGAACCGTCAAGCCAACCATGCACTGTGGCGGATCGTGTTAACCCGGATGGGTAACGATGAACGCACCCGCAAATATGTTGCACGACGTACAGCTGATGGACGCCCAACCCGCGAGATCATGCGCATCTTGAAGCGTTACGTCGCACGGGAGGTCTACCCCCACCTCATCAACCGATAACACCACAAAGAGTGTGGCGGGCCTGGCTTACGAATGCCCTGACACCAACACGGTTGTCTCTCGAACGAACTGCCGGCCCGCCACCAACAAAGCCTCGGCACCGCATGGCTTAATAAGACCTTGTCGTCAACACGACTGACTCATCACTGGTGTGCCAGCACCGCCGAAACAACCCCTTGACAACACATAGGACCTTCGGTCTGCGAGCGTTATGCAAGTACCAAACGGCAGACGTGTCGTGACGCAGGGCAGTACCTTCACGTCGATGGACTTCCATGACGCCACTCTGCTCAGCGTCGAGTTCGACTGGGCCACCGGTAGCGCCGTTGTTCTCCTGAGCAATGCAGTGAGCACCTTTGCCCTCGTTGCAAAGGAAGTGCTCGAAGTCCGTGTGTCCCGTCAACAACCGTGGGGTCCCAGCGTCTCGGTCAACTCATTGAGTGTTGCGCCCGGCGAGCTAACGATCGAGATGCAAAGCGGAGACGCCATCGTGATTGCCGCTCAGTCATTCGTATTACCCGAGTAGATCGACAACCGCTCCGAATGCCCGATCCGCCTCGTTATGCAAGCACCGGGCGGCAGAGAGCTATGTGCTGGGAGATGACGCGTTCGGGTTGGGTGAATCTTTCGCTGCAACGTGCATGAGAACACCGTGGAAATGTTCGCGATGCTCGTCGGAGTTGAAACAGCGAAATGGGATCACCCAACCGGAACCGCCGCACAAGATGAGGTAACGATCGCCGGTACTTCGTGCGACGATACTCGGCCACGCCACTGTTGTTTGCGAAAAGCTATTGGTCCGTACCATCCCCTCCGGAGATGCGAGATACTGGCCGTTGAATGCGGCGACGGGGTACAACGATTGTTGTTGTCGACGACCTACGAATTCGAGAGTGAGCACGGCACCTTCAAGAGCGACAAGAACCCATGCCCACGGTGTCACTATCGTGAAAACCACGGCGGAGACACCACTCAAACCTTTAAGAAACATCCACGACCCACCAACGAAGCGCATTCGAGCAGGCGCATCGCCCTCAAACGAGCGCATTAACGCGGCAATGTCATGTCGGGTCACAACGACTTCGACAGCGACTTGGGCCTCGTCGTCAATCACACCGTGCTCGCAGTTTCGCAAGGCCGCGTCGAGAAGTGCGCCGCTTCAACACCGGCGCATAATGCCCTGATGGCAGTGTGTGAGTCAAGCATCGAGAGTCGCGGGGTAACCCGCTCCGATTGCCCGGTCTGTGAGCGTTATGCAAGTACCCGTTCGGCAAATTCGCGTGGGTCGCTGCGCTACAGCGCTTCGACTGCTCGCGTCGGTTTTCGCGACTGCTTTTTCAATCGTCCGCGGGATGCTCGCGGGATGGAATTTGCCTGCCGGTTTTGCCTAGTTGAATTGCATAGGCTCTGAACTGGACTTATGTGGTCGGGGTGCCGGGATTTGAACCCGGGGCCTCAGCGTCCCGAACGCTGCGCGCTAACCAAGCTGCGCTACACCCCGTTTGGTGAAGCTGGGGCACTCTATCCGTCGACCCTCCCGGCGGTTCGAAGCGTTGGCGCGTTTTCGTACCGTGGGCGGTCGACTTTCGCGCCGTCGCTGAAGGGTCATGCCGGGTTGGCGCGTTATTCGACCGCCGGGGGTACACAAACGCGCCAACCGTCTGGGCTCTGTGTCGCCAACCGTCTGGGCTCTGTGTCGCCGACTCGCCAAACGCGTCGACCGTGCGACGGCAACCGTGTGTCGCCAGGCGTGCGGCGCCTGCCAATCAGGCGGTGTCGAAGGAGCCCGCTGGTGCAGACGCGATCGCCGCGAGCACCCGCACTGCGTATTGCTTGTGGCACACCAACAAATCTGGCAGATACGGATCGGCGTTGTTGTATATGAGATCGGATCCGTCAAGGCGTGAACAGTGCAATCCCGCAGCCGAAGCGACAGCAACTGGAGCGCACGAATCCCATTCGTATTGACCGCCGGAGTGCGCGTAAATATCCGACTGGCCCAAGATGATCGACATCGTCTTCGCTCCCGCGGATCCCATTGGTACCAGGTCGGCGCCGAGAATGCCTGCAAGGTATTCCGCGAGTTTCGGCGGCCGCGACCGTGACACCACAAGCCGCGGCTTGGGCGCGTTCGATGGAACAATTGAAGGTGCGGGTTTTGTGACGAGCACCTTGTCGAGCGACGGCAGAGCAACCGCGCCCACGATCGGAATGCCATTGGAAACCAGCGCGATATGCACAGCCCAGTCTTCGCGGCCTTCTGAATATTCGCGCGTGCCGTCGACGGGGTCGACGATCCACACGCGGTCCGACGCGAGGCGTTCGGCGGAGTCCTTGGATTCCTCGGAAAGAATCGCGTCGTTCGGGCGTTCTGTGCGCAAACGATCAAGGATCAAAACGTTGCTGTCGTGGTCGCCCTTGTCCTTCAGTGCTTTTCCATCGAGGCCATCGATCGCGGCTTGGGCGCGGATCTCCAGCAGCAGCTTTCCGGCTTCGCGCGCAACGCGGCCCGCTAGCTCAATGTCGTTCACGAGCGCGTCGCCGCGACAGAGTTCGTCAAGAGGCGCTTGGCGGTGCGGCGTAACGTGCCTGCATCGAGTGGCTTCACGAGCGTTGCGTCCGCATTGGCGCGCTTCGCTACGAACTCGTCGGCCTCGCGGTCGAGCAACAAGATGATGGTGGAACGGTCGAGCCGGCCCGCACCTTCTTCGAGTCGCAAGTCGAGCGCAACGGCAACACCACCCATATTGCCAATTTGGCTATCAAGGATCACCAAGTCGGGTGATTCGACAGCAACGGTCTTTCTGACATCCTGACCGCGCACGACCTCGATCACGGTTTGGCCAGTAGCGACAAATGCGCCCCTGATCGTGTTGCGAACCCACTCGGCATCGGCAGCAATTAAGACCTTCATCAACAGCGGAGGCTAGTTGCCGCCCGTCTACGGCTCCGAGCTGAACTTTGGCAGGTTTTGCGCGCGTGGGAGCGCCCGTTTGGGCGCTCCCAGAGGATCAGAACCGAGGTTTAGAAGAGGTGGGTGGCTACGGTGGCCAGCGTTGCGATGTTGTGCACGTCTTCGTCGAGCAGCGGCACGTAACCAACTGCATCGCTAGGGATCCTCGCCGTTAGCGTTTCGAGAGTCTCCCGTTCGCGGATTGCAATCTCACGAAAATCGGCGAGGTTGAGGATCGCGGCGTTGCCATGAGCCAGCGCTCGCAACGATTCGGGAGACTCCGAACCGAACTCAGGGTGGATTCGGTTCACGATCAAGCCGGCTACCTGCAACCCATTACTTTCGAGTCGTTGCGCAAAATACGTTGCTTCATCGACCGCATCACGGCGTGGCGTTGTGACCAACACGAAGGCCGTTGCGGGATCGTCGATTAACTCCTGCACCTTCGCAGCACGATCGCGAAATCCTTGTTCCATGCCTTCAAACGCCTGGAAGAATGCGATCGCATCGTCAACGACTTCTCTACCCACGACGCGAGACACCGTGCGCAGCAATGCTTGCAATGCGGCTCCTGCCAATTTCAAATACGTCTTGGTTGGCATCATGAGTAAACGAAACATCCGGTTGTCGAGGAGTCTCATCAGCCGTTCGGGTGCGTCCAAGAAGTCGAGCGCGTGTCGCGACGGCGGAGTGTCGATCACGATGAGATCGAATTCGCCACTTGTGTGGAGTTCATGGAGCTTTTCCATCGCCATGTATTCCTGCGTACCGCCGAGTGCTCCAGAGATGTTCCGATAAAAGCGATTGTCGAGTATGCGATCGGCGGCGGGCTCGTCGGGGGCGTGTTCGTGTACAAGCTTGTCGAAGGTGCTTTTGGTGTCGAGCATCAACGCGCTTAACGTGCCCTGAGCAAGACCGGAACGGGCAGGATCGCGGTCAAAAATGTTCCATGTTTGTTGATCGATCAGCTTCGGCTCATCGCTCAGCGCGTCCAGCCCGAGCGCGTCGGCGAGCCGTTTGGCGGGGTCGATAGTGACGACCACCGCTCGTCGACCGCGGCGGGCGGCTTCGATCGCGAGTACTGCTGCGGTGGTCGTCTTGCCGACTCCACCTGTGCCGCAACAGACAATGATCTCTCGTGTCGTCGCTAGGTTCGCGAAGGCGGTCATTGCAAGAGCTCAATCTGGTGTGCCATCGCGTCTGCAAGCTTGTTGAGCTCGGCGCGTCCGATTGCCGCCGTGAGAAGCTGCGGTAAATGGATTTGTGGTAGCGGAAGTTGCTCCGCGAGGCGAGCTATCTGAATCTCCTGCATCGCATGGCGGCTAGATCGAAACGCGACTGCCTCGATCGCTTGCGTGGATGTGGTGAGAGAGAATCCAGCTGCCATCAGACTCGTGATGCTGTCGGGCTGGTCGCGCAAGGGTGCCATGCAACCGTTTACGACGACAGGCCCAAGCGCGACTCCGGCGCGGTCTTCGACCGCAAACGCAGTCTCGATGAGTTCGTTGACGGGTGTCTCTTCGGGCAGCGTGACCAACATCACCTGGCATCTCGTCGCGTCGGTGAGCATCTCCACTACCTCGGTGGCTTGCTTGCGAATCGGCCCCACTCGGATGGCGTCGAGCAGCCCTTGGGCCGCGAGCAGGAAGGTAATTGCATGGCCCGCTGCCGGTGCGTCCACCACGATCAGGTCGGCGGCAGGCAGCTGTTCGAGCGACTTGATCTTGCCCAGCACAAGAATGTCCTTCATGCCTGGGACGGCCGTAGCGACCACATCGAGCGCTCCGGATTTTGCCAGTCGGTGTGAGAACCGTTTCATCCCATGCGATTCGAGGTAGTCGACCATGGCGTCGTCGGGCGCCAACGTGCGAGCAGTTAAGCGGTCATCGAGGTGCAGCTCGTCGTACTCCAAAGCGTCACTACCGAAGGCCGCAGCTAGACCCGATTTGCCCTCAACTTCACAAATCAGCGCGGACAGCCCCGCCCGAGTAGCAGCGAGGGCCAACGCCGCGGTTACCGTCGTCTTGCCCACGCCGCCCTTGCCGGCAACGATCACTACCCGCGACTGGGAGCAGAATTGGCGCAGCTCCATTGAGGCTGACGCTAATGCACGACATGATGAACTCCACCCCACTCCGACGAACAACTCTGGGTATCGCATTGTGCACATTGGGTGCAGTTGTGATGCTTGCCTCGCCATCGCAAGCTGCGGACGAGCTTTCAACGGGCTTCAAGGGTATCGACGTCGTGCAGATCCGCGGGTTGATCGACCCGCCGAACGCGTCGTTGTTGCTTGACGCCATTCATGATGCAGAAGTCGATGGCAGTACTGCACTCATTCTGCAGCTCGACAGTGAGGGCGTGGTTGATACCGATCCCGAACGTCTTGCTGACGCGATTCGCAAAGCCAAAGTTCCAGTCATCGTCTGGGTCGGCGAGGCCGGCGCCGAGGCTCGCGGCGGGAGCGCGCTTGTCGCTGCAGCAGCCCCGTTCTTGTCGATGGCGAGCAACGCCAAGTTGGGTCCTATTGCTCCGTTGCGGCTCGATGACAACGAGTCGATGTCTCGGGAGTATCTCAGGGATCTGCCGATCGATCCCACAAGAGTTTCGACGATTGAATCGGTGCGCTCAACGTCGGTGAGCGCGCGCAAGGCCAAGGAATCCAAGCTGGCAGACTCGATTGATCCCGTCATTGGTGAGCTCATCGTCGGCCTCGATGGCAAAACCATTGTTACCGCTGCAGGCCCTCAAAAGTTGTCAACCGCGGAAGTCAAAGGGTCTGGACGCGACGCTCGTCGGGAGCCCAATCAGCCGGTGCGATTTCGGAAGTTGTCACTCACGGGGCAGCTTCAACACACCTTGGGTGCTCCGTGGGCCGCCTACTTCCTGTTTGCCCTCGGCGCTTCGTTGCTGCTCTTTGAGTTTTTCACGATCTCGATCGGAATCGCGGGAGTGGTTGGAGCAGTCTGTGTGGCGTTCGCCGCGTTCGGATTTTCACATCTGCCGGTACGGGGATGGGCGATTGGGTTGTTGGTGATTGCGTTTTTTGGTTACGGCGTCGATGTGCAAGCTGGCGGCCTAGGGCCCTGGACCGCAATCGGCACAGGTTCCTTCGTCGCGGGATCGCTAGCCCTCTATGGCGGTTCGAGCGATCTCGACCCGTCTTGGTGGATCATCGTGCTTGTGTGTATTGGAGTCGTTTTGTTCATGCTCGCCGGAATGACGGCGATGTTGCGTTCGAGGTTCTCGACGCCCACTGTTGGCCGTGAGGGCATGCTCGGAGAGTTGGGTATTGCGAATACCGATATCAACCCCGACGGTTTGATTACGTTGCGAGAAACTGTCTGGCGAGCCCGAACCAATCGCGCGACACCGCTGAAAATGGGAGAATCTGCGCGGGTAGTTGCCGTCGAGGGTCTCGTTTTGGAGGTTGAACCGGAAGCTGGCGGGGCGAAGGACTATCGAGATCGCGGTGGGCACGCGACCGAGTCGTAAATATTTCTTCATTCACCTCTTTACGAACGGCGCGTCGGCCCGATACGTTCCGGCCATCGTTCTAACGGCATGTCGTAAGGGGAGTGAATAGTGGCGAGTGAATCACCAGCGCGCGCGAAGTTGTGGCAGTTGGATGCTGAATGTCGGGGCCCAAATGCGCGTACGTTCTACCCGCCGAGCCGACCGGAGCGCCGTGATGAACGCGATCGGCGTGAGCGGCGCGCTAAGGCAATCTGCGCCGCGTGCAGCGTGCGCGAAGATTGTTTGGCGTTTGCTGTAGAAACCAAAGAACAGCACGGGATCTGGGGAGGGCTTACCGAGTTGGAGCGGCGCGAGCGGTTACTTTCTGCCTGAACCGGCTGCCTAGCACACTAATGTTCAGCCGTGACTGAACCAGTTGAACCTCAACCACCGATCCATTTCGAAATGCAGATCCCAGAAGCCAACGCGAGCGGGGTGTATGCAAATTTCCTTGGGGTATGGCACACCGCACACGAATTCACGCTCGATTTCGCGGTGACCCAGCCGCCGTCGCTGGCACAGACCCAAGATGGGCAGACCGTCACTCGCGTTCCCTGTCAGGTCGTATCGCGCATCAAAGTCCCGCCGACGGTGTTATTCGATTTTCTGCGGACGCTCAATGAAAATCTTTCCAACTGGGAACAGAACTTCAGCAAGGAACAGTAATCGCTAGCCGAGCGCGGCCTGCTCAGCCCGCGGTCCCGCGATTCGATCGTCGCCTCGTCTCCGCGTGATCCCCGCGCTATCGAGTACCGCAACAATCGGCAGCGCGTACTTCCGGCTCGTTCCCAGTAGGTCACGAATGTCTGCGATGGTCAGCGTTTCTTTTGCGATGATCGCTTCCGCAACGACATGCTTGGCTCGATCCAGAGCAGACGTTGCGAAATAGAGGTCGCTGTGCTGTTCAACGAGCCCTTCTCGAACGAGCAGCTTGACGATTTTGAGGTCTACTCCAACGTCGGTGGGCGATGGTGGTGAAAACGGCGCAGCCTCAACCTGTTGGAGAAATGATCGACCTTCGGGTGTTTCGGATGCCTTGCCCAGATGGTCTTGTGAGCGAATTGTTTCGTGGTCGATGACCAAGTCGGTGAGCATCGCTGCGACTGAACGAAGCTTGCGTGCGTCGATTCCCACCGCGTTGCTGAGCTCAGCCAAGTTGGCGCCGGGTTCGTCGGGATGCGTCTCGTGGTAGGCCGTTACTGCATCATGAATCGATGTTGTCAGATGTTGCAGCGCGGAACCTGCGATATACGTATCGTCGATGTTGTGGATCGCTCCCGTCAGCTGCGATTGATGCAATTGGTGCTGTGCGGTCGTTGGGTCGAGGCCGGCGCGGCCGATTATCTGTTGGAGATTCAGCCACGGCGTTGTCGTAATGACCCCTTCGGCAGCAGTGGTGAGCGAGGAGTCTGGCGACCTCCAATGGTGCGGCGGGGCAACATCGGTCACGACCGCGCCGCCCATGACTGCTCGCCGGGCGGTCGAGCGCAACACCAGACGGTCGGAGGGCTGTAGCGCCAGGGGTCTGTCGAATCGCAGGCGCCCATACGTCCCAGTCGCGTCGAGGCGGCGCCATCGAGCAGTGCGTTCCCCGCTCCCGACGTGCACCGAAACGGTTCCTCGTGCGGGCAGTTCATGGGAGCCGGACGTTTGGAATTCGACGTCGACAACGTTGGTGGTGTGCCAGATATCCAGCCCTACCACCGCATCTCCGCGTTGCACCTCGTGATGGTCGACCCCTGCGAGGTTGAGCGCGACTCTTGTGCCTGGCGTTGCCGATGCAACGCGCGTGTGGCCGGACTGGATACTTCGAATGCGTGCGCTGCGCCCTGCGGGTTCGATCATCACTTCTTCATCGACGTGGAGCGAACCGAGGGTGAGCGTCCCGGTAACGACAGTCCCGGCACCCTTGGCTGCGAAAGCTCGGTCAATCCACATGCGTGGTCGATGAAGATCGACCGGTGCCGGCGCGCGTTCCAGGGCTAGTTCGAGTTCCGACCGAATGCGATCAAGGCCAAGGCCGCTCGGCGTGTCGACGGCAATGATCGGCCATTGGGCAAGCGTGGTCTCTTCGAGCGCATCGAGCAATTCCAGCTCAGCAAGCTCGAGTGTTTCGTCGTCGACCAACGCTGCTTTCGTGAGCGCGATGACGCCGTGCGCAATACCGAACAGTTGCAGTATCTGGATGTGCTCTGCGGTTTGCGGCATCACACCTTCGTTGGCCGCGACTACCAGCAACGCCACTTCAACCGCGCCAACACCCGCAAGCATGTTCTTGACGAAACGCACATGGCCGGGCACATCAACGAAGCCGACCGTGTAGTCGCCGAGTTGCGCGAATGCGAAACCCAAGTCGATGGTGAGGCCACGCGCCTTTTCTTCAGGGAATCGATCAGGGTCAGTTCCCGTGAGCGCGTGGATCAGCGTTGACTTGCCGTGGTCGACGTGGCCGGCGGTGGCGATAACCCTTGTATTCATTGACTGTTCGTAATCGACTGCAGCGCATAGACGAGGCGCGAGTCCTCGCTAGGGTCGACACTGCGCAGATCGCATACCAGATGCGAATCGCGTGTAAGAGCCACAACGCGGTGCTCAATGCGAAGTACTCGCAAGGCTTGAGCCGTGTTGTCGACGACGAGAGCCACACCCCGTGATGGAATTGTCCACCCTGGCAATGACCCGCCCCCCGCAGCCGCCTCGGTAATCACAACTGTGGATCCCGCGAGTCGACTGCAAATGCGACTTGCCCGTTCGTTGAGTGCGTCGAGTGGCTCTGTTGCCATCGACCACAATGGCAGGGATGAAACGTCGCGATTGAGGTAGGCCAACGCGACCGCCTGTAAGCCAGCGAGGGTCACCTTGTCGCAGCGCAACGCGCGCGCGAGTGGGTGGCGTTTAATGACTTCGATGAGATCTTTACGACCAACGATGATTCCAGCTTGTGGTCCGCCCAAAAGTTTGTCGCCACTGAAGGTGACAACGTGTGCTCCAGCCTCCAGGCATTGCCGCACTCCGGGCTCATCGGCCAACCAGTCTGGGCGCTGGTGCAGCCACGGCGTTTGTTCATCCAAGAGTCCCGATCCGGCGTCGACGACTACCGGCACTTCAAGCGTTGCGAGTTCGGCAATGGGTGTTGCTTCGGTGAATCCGATCATTCGATAGTTGGAGGCGTGAATCTTGAGGGTCATTGCGGTGTCTGCATTGACTGCATTCTGGTAGTCACCAAGCCGGGTGCGGTTCGTTGTCCCAACTTCCACCAATCGTGCGCCAGTTTCCGCGAGGATTTCCGGGACGCGAAATCCTCCACCGATCTCGACGAGTTCGCCGCGTGACACCACGACCTCTCGACCTCGGGCCATTGTCGCTAGCACTAGAACCACTGCGGCTGCGTTGTTGTTGACTACCAAACCCGCTTCGGCACCGCACGCCATTGCCAGTAGGTCGCCGGCACGGTCGTGTCGCGAGCCGCGCGTTCCTTCGACGATGTTGAACTCCAAGTTTGTGTAGTGCGCGTTTGCAGTCATTGCGGCGATTGTGGTGGCGCCTAATGGTGCACGGCCCAAATTCGTATGCAACAGAATGCCTGTCGCGTTGATGACAGGTTTGAGCAGGTTGTGACGTCGGGTTTGGGTCTGCGCCATTGCGTCGGCGACGACCGCTTCGCTGGACACATCCTCGCCGGCATTCGCGCGTGCCCGTGCCGCGCTGACGGATTGCCGAGCGCTATCGGCAAGAAATTCGTGCGGGAGCTCGTGGTCGAACACGATACGGAGCTGTTGAATGACTGATTCGACACTAGGTATGGCTCGCCGAGGATCACTCATATCGACAACAACCGTACAACGCGGCACTTGCGCCAAGATGGTTGCGGCGAATGTCGGCGTCGTGGCCCGGTAACCTTGCACAGTGGTAACGATTCGTGACGCAGCGACAGTGATGCTGGTACGCGACAACCCGCAACTGGAAGTGTTTATGTTGCGACGCAACCCGCAAGCCGTCTTCGGACCTGGCGCTTATGTGTTTCCAGGTGGCGCGGTCGATCTCGCTGATGCCGACGTTGCTGTCTCGGGTCGCGACGTGGCGGCTACTGACCGATTGATGAGCCGCGAGGGGTCGTTGCGGTGGTGGGCGGCTGCGGCACGGGAGGTATTTGAGGAGTCGGGATTTCTCATAACTGATGCGGAGCACCGCGGTGACTTGGAAGCGGCAAGGGCATCGTTGAATGCGGGAGAGTCGTCGTTTGCAGAGTTGCTGTTCGATCAGGACGCTTCTGTGGCGGGCGCCGCAATGTTCTTGTTTTCTCACTGGCTGACGCCTGAAGGCCAGCCGCGCCGCTATGACACTTGGTTCTTGCTCGCTCACGCTCCGGATGGACAAGTCGGCACGCACGACAATGGTGAGACGGTCGAGTCTGAATGGGTCCGCCCCGGCGAGATGCTGAGGCGATGGGGTAACGATGAAATCGAATTGATTTTCCCAACGATGCGCACACTCAGGGTTATGGAACAATTCGATAGTGCCCACGACATTGTTGGAGCCCTCGCAGCCGCGGAAGCTGAAGGCCACGCGAACGACCACACCTCACTTTTGATTGATGACGCTTCGGGTGAACGGGTCATGCTCGCACATGAGCCGCGCGGCGATGCCCGGCGCGGCTGGAAACAGCTTGAACCCTCCTGGCAAACAGATATTGACGTTCAACGATCTGAGTATGAACATCAACAACGATCGTGCGCCGACGAGAGCGTTGCCTGAAATGGCCGATCTGACACCCGGCGTTGCGTCCGCGCTGTCTCCCCTCGTGCGTCGCATTGTCGCACCGAATCCAGGGGTTATGACTGGTCCGGGTACCAATACCTATCTCGTAGGAATTGATGAGGTTGCAGTTATCGACCCAGGACCCGACGATGCTTCGCACATTGAATCGATTATCGGTGCTGCAATGCGTGAGCGAATTCGGTGGGTGATATTGACGCATACTCATCCGGATCACTGGCCCGCTGCGAAGCGGCTCGTCGCGCGAACCGGTGCCGAACTTTCAGCGTTTCCGAAGGCTCCCAGAGCCGATGCGTTCGACCTCAAGGTCGACCGCAAACTCGGCGAAGGCGACCTGATCGACGGCACCGAGTGGGGGTTGCAGATCTTGCACACTCCTGGGCACGCTCCGAATCATTTGTGTCTGTATCTTGAAGAGGAACGCTCGGTGTTCACCGGTGATCACGTACTGAACGGCACAACGACTGTCGTAAATCCCAAACGCGGCGGCGATATGACGGCGTATCTCGAATCACTGCGTCGGCTCAAAGCGATACGGCGATTGACGCGAATCCTTCCTGCCCACGGAGACGTGATCGATGCTCCCTACGACAAGCTCGACGATTACCTCAAACATCGTTTGGCCCGTGAGCGCCACGTTTTGAAGCTTCTTGTGAACGAAATGCGAATCAAAGATTTAGTCGCAGCGATATATCCAGATTTGATCGAAGAACTTGTCGAGATGGCGCGGCGCCAAGTGCACGCGCACTTGTTGAAACTGCAGTCAGAAGGCAAGGTCGTGGGTGCTTCATTTACTGGAGTTTGGCGCCGACTGTGACGTCGGTCACCACCTCCTGAAACGGACCAACAACGGGACGCGCTACTAGCTTCGCCGTATCCGAATGCAGTAGGAGCGAACGTGTCTGAGATCCTCGTAGCAAGTGGTGTGCGCAAGGTCTACCGAACCGGTGCCGAGGAGCTCGAAGCTTTGAGGTCAGTCGATTTTTCAGTCGATGCCGGTCAGTGGGTGTCGGTCATGGGTCCATCCGGATGCGGCAAGACCACACTGCTGAACTGTTTGTCGGGGCTTGATGACATCGACGGCGGAACCGTGCTGCTCGACGGCCAGGAACTTCATGCAATGCCGGACAGCGTGCGCACCCGCCACCGAGCTTCTTCGATGGGGTTTATTTTTCAGGCGTACAACCTGATTCCGGTATTCAGCGCAGTCGAAAACGTTGAACTTCCGTTGTTGTTGGCTGGTGTCGACGCAAGAACTGCTCGTGAAAAGGCCAGTGCAACCTTGGAACGCGTCGGCTTGGGTGGGCGGTTAAAGAATCGCCCGACCGAACTCTCAGGTGGGGAGCAACAGAGAGTCACTGTCGCGCGAGCCTTAGCTGGGAGCCCCAAAGTCGTGTGGGCCGATGAACCGACTGGCGCACTCGATTCTGAAACTGCAGGCATTGTGATGGGGCTGCTTGCGGAACTTAATCGTGATGGGTTGACCCTCATCGTCGTGACACATGATGAAGAGGTCGGGCGCCAAGCGGATCGATTAGTAACGATGCGCGACGGTCAAATCGTGCGCGACGACGCCATGGTGAAGGCCTGATTCATGCTCTTGGTGTTGTTGTTTTCGATTCCGTTCATCGGGATCTGCGTGCTTCGTCCTGTGCTTCGCAGGCTCGCACTACGAAACATGATTCGCCGCCCGCGAGAAACGACCCTGGTGATTTTTGGATCGCTGCTCGCAACGGCACTCATCACCGGATCAGCAGTGATTGGCGACACATTGACGGCATCCATTCGTCGGAGCGCCTTCACGCAGCTCGGTCCGATTGACGAGATCGCGGTTGCCTCCGGATTCGATTCTGGCAAACTCGTTGCCGAGAAGTTGCCAGCAATTGCGGCGCTAGATGGTGTTGATGGAGCGATGCAATTCGTGGTTGCTGGAGCAACCGTCACATCAACTGATACCGAACGTCTGACCGTTCCTAAGGCCGCGCTGGTTGAAATTGATTTCGAGATAGCCAAGCAGTTCGGCGGAGACCCCAAGGCGACCGGCATTGTTGGGCGGACGCCGAAGCCGGGTTTTGCCGCGATCGGTGAAGACGTCGCGGCCAGAACCCGAACCAAAATTGGCGAGTCCATCGAGGTTTTTGCCTATGGGCAGAACCGTCGGCTCAAGGTCGATCGAATACTGCCGCGCAGAGGCGTCGCCGGCTTTTGGACGCAGCGGGGACAACGTTCGAACAATGTGTTTGTTGCTCCCGGAACGGTTGAGGCGTTGTTCGCTCAGGGCGAGGTCGGGGTGTTTGCCGCACCTCCATCTGTGATTCTGGCCGTTTCCAACAACGGCAATGTCGAGACCGGTGCGGCCCGTTCTGATTCGGTTTCGGCAGCGATGACCAAAGTGCTTGGCGGTACGGGTGTTGGGGTCACGAAAGTGAAGTCGGATCTGTTGACCGCGGCTGACGATAACGGAAAACAACTCGGCCAGTTCTATTCGCTGATGGGTTCGTTTGCGATTTTCGCGGCCATTTTGTTGCTCGTCAATATCTTCGTGATGTTGGCGGAGGAACGAAAATCTGAATTGGGTATGTTGCGCGCGGTTGGGATGCGACGATCTGCGCTAGTCGGAGCGTTTGCGACCGAAGGTTGGCTCTACGCATTGGTGTCGAGTGCGGTGGGTGCGTTCGTTGGCGTGCTGTTAGGCAAAGGCTTGATGACGATCGCCAACCGTATTCTGAATACTGGCGCCGAGGATTTTCGGCTTTCGCTGGTGTTCACCTACAAGTTGTCGAGTGTGCAAACCGGGTTAAGCGCGGGTTTTATGATCGCGTTGGTAACTGTGGTCTTGACGAGCATTCGCAACGCTCGCTTCAATATCATTCACGCGATTCGCGATTTGAATGCGATCACGATGCGCAGGCCCCGTAAGCGGAGTATGTATCTGGGCGCCGTACTAGCCGTGTTAGGGCTGGCAACGTTCGCGGCTGGAGTTGTCGGCGGGGATGGCTATGGCATCATGCTCGGACCGGTCATGATTGCCCTCGGGGTTGGACCTTGGCTAGTTCGTCGTTTCGAACGCGACAAGACCATTGTTTCGTTGGCCTTGTTTACTTTGGCTTGGGGTATCGCGGGCTTGTCGCTTGCATTGGTTCGCGGAGCTGATTTGCAGATACCGCAGTTCTTTCTTCAAGGCATTGTGCTCGTGATGTCGGCGGTTGTCGTTGTCTCCATGAAGCAGGGATCGATCGGCCGCCGCGCGAGCAAGATTCTCGGTAACTCACTTACCGTTCGCATTGGTTTGGCGTACCCGCTCGCTCGTCGATTCCGCACCGGCTTGCTGCTGGCGATGTTTTCGATTGTGATCTTCGTGCTGGTGTACATCAGTACATTTTCAGCCATGTTTGCCAGCCAAACTGATGAGTTCGCAGCCAATGCGTCGGGTGGCTACGACCTGGTTGTCGATTCGAATCCGACGAACCCGATTTCCATTGAGGAATTGCGCAAGCTCAGCGGAGTGACGGCCGCCGCTGCGCTATTACCTTCTCAAATCGAGATTCACCTAGCGGATGACGATCAACCGGTGCTGTGGTTGGCGACGGGTTTCGATGACGCGTACGCGCAATTCGGCGGCCCAAAACTGAAAGATCGCGACGACAAGTATGCGACGGATAAAGCTGCGTATCTTGCCGTAGCCAATAATCCCGACCTCATCATTGTCAACGATTTCTTTGGTCGGCGCGGACCCGGGCCGCCGGCAACCACGTACGAAGTCGGAGACACCGTCGACATCTCCGATCCGATCACCAACGTCCGCAAGAAGTTCACGGTCGCAGCGCGTTCCGAAAACGATCTGTTGTTCAACGGCGGTCTTTGGAGTATCGAGGCGGCGCGCGAGATGGCTGGTGCAAGGGCGATTCCTTGGAAGTCGAATGTGCGCACCACCGACAAAGATGCTGCGATTCGATTGCGAGACGAGATAAACCGTGAGTTTCTCAATCGTGGTGCTGACGCAAAACGGATTCAAACCCTGGTCGAAGAAACTGTTGCGCAGCAGGCGAGTTTCTTTTCGTTGATGCGTGTGTATTTGTCGTTGGGTCTCATTGTTGGGCTCGCGGGCATTGGCGTAGTGATGGTGCGCGCGGTTCGGGAACGACGGCGCCAAATCGGTGTGTTGCGCGCGCTCGGATTTACCGACTCGTCGGTTCGACGGGCATTCATTGCCGAAACCGCATTCATTACGATTGAAGCAACTGTGCTCGGAGTCGCATTAGGGCTGGTTGGAGCTTGGTCGGTGACGCTGAGCGATCAGTTTGGCGGAATCGAATTCCGCGTCCCGTTCGCAGTTTTGGGCATTCTGATCGTCGGGACCGTTGTCGCCGCTCTGCTTGCGACCGCGAGCCCGGCACGGAGCGCGTCGAAGATCAAACCCGCGGTCGCCTTACGGATGACCGACTAAACGTCGGGAGCATTCGACACGGATGTGGCTGCCGCGGCGTTGATGAGATCGAGCATTCGCGCGGTGCAACCAGACATTTCGACGGGTGGCAGCAGTTCGGCCACGATGCGCGCCGCGAGATCACTCATGGCGATCGATGCTGCCGCTTGGGGCAAGGCGACCACAACTGGGGTGCCTTCGTCGCCGGTGCTACTCACTTCAGGTTCGATGGGGATTCGGGCCACGAGTTGCGCACCCGTGAGTGCCGCGAGCCTGCGACCGCCGCCGCTGCCGAAGATTTCGTGTTCAGATCCGTCGGGAGCAACAAACACGCTCATGTTCTCCACGACGCCCAGTACCTTGAGATAGCTGCGGCGCGCCATGTCGGTGACGCGTGCGGCGACTTTCTGAGCGTTCTTTGCCGGTGTCGTCACGACTAACAATTCGGCTTGGGGCAGGAGCCGCGACAACGCCATTTGAATGTCGCCAGTGCCGGGTGGCATGTCAATGAGGAGGTAGTCGAGATCACCCCAGACGACATCGGTCAGGAATTGTTCGAAGGCCTTTGCCAAAATGAGCCCGCGCCACATCAATGCGGAGTCTTCAGTGTCGACTAGGAGGCCCATTGAAACGACGCGCACGACACCAGTGCCGATGGAAATTTCTTCGGGCACGATCATGCCCTTGCCCTCAACCTTTTGGGCCTGAAGGCGAGCGGCGACACCCAGGAGCCTTGGAACAGAGAAGCCCCAGATATCTGCATCAAGCACGCCAACGGTCAGGCCTTGTTGCGCTAAGGCCGCGGCGAGGTTGACGGTCACCGACGATTTTCCGACGCCGCCCTTGCCTGACGCGATCGAAATCACGCGGGTGGTGGGACGCACGGCCGTGGAGGGTGCGTTTTGCGAAGCGTGCTTTCTGGCGCGTTGCATGAGGTCGGAGCGCTCGGATTGGTTCATCTCCGCATAGTCGACGGTGACCTCGCCGACGCCGGGCAAACCCCGGATCTTGTTGGAGACGTCGTTGCCGATCTGCGCGCGAAGCGGGCACGCGG
Source organism: Actinomycetota bacterium (assembly GCA_005773635.1). GTDB lineage: Bacteria > Actinomycetota > Acidimicrobiia > IMCC26256 > PALSA-610 > F1-120-MAGs023. The sequence goes on along the minus strand of SXHN01000035.1, from coordinate 31,861 downwards.
CGGTTGTCAGCGATATGCCTACGGTCACATCGCCGTTGGCTGCTACCTCGATATGCTTCACCATGCCGAGTTCCACCAGCGACACCCCGAGTTCGGGGTCGTATACGCCAGCGAGGACGGCCTCGACTGCGCCCGGGTCGGGAGGCGGGGTCGGCAGCGAGTCGCTTCGCTCGTCGTTGTCCATGTTCATCGTCCGTTGAGCGTACTGGAGGGAACAACTCGGCATGTCGCGCGGTTGCACGCACTGCCTGCGGGAACGGGCCAGTGTGTCCGATAACATCCCTGTACTTGCTCTACGTTCGGAGGAATCATGATCACAGTGACTGAAACGGCCTCAGAGAAGGTCAAGCAACTCATCGAGTCAGAGGCCAGTGAGGCGCCGCTGTTTTTGCGGGTTGCCGTGCGCCCCGGCGGTTGTTCAGGTATGAGCTACGAGATGTTTTTCGACAGCGAAAAAGCTGAAGATGACATCACTCATTCCTATGGCGAAGTCAGCGTCGTGGTCGATCCAGCGAGTGCGCAGCATCTCACGGGTGCCACACTTGACTTTAAAGACGGTCTGCAAGGCGCCGGTTTCACGATTAATAACCCCAACGCGCAGCGCACCTGCGGTTGTGGGCAATCGTTCAGCTAGCTGTCGTGCCGGAAACCCGGCTTCAGTCGCCACGACCCCGCTCCCGCGGGGTCGTGTCGCGTGTGGCCCTCGTCATGTTGTGCGGCGTTGCGTTGAGCGCGTGCGCAAGCGACGCGAAGGTGTCGCCTTCGCCGACGCTGCAGTCCTCGAATTCGGCGTCACCGGGAACGACGACTAGCGCCCCTCCTGTTGCACTGAAAACGGTGGAAGCTGAACAATTGGGCGAGGATTGGGTCGCGACCGACGTCGTTGATCTCGAAGCAGTCGATGCCGCGCGCCGGAGTCGATGTACTCAGTGGGTGCCTCCCGGCGATGACGACCCACCGGTGCAAAGGGTACGGACAACGTTGCAGCGAACCGCGGGGCCGATACCGGTGATCGTGCTCGATCGGTCTCGCTTCGCGTCGCCTGATGCGGCCGAGAGCCAGGCGAAGGCGTATGCGCTGACAGCCTTCGCGGGTTGTTTACGCGTGACATTCGAAGGCGCGCCCCTGATGGCCCGCGATGTTGTGATCGAAGCGCTGAAACCTCAAGCACTAGGAGGCGCGCAACTGGGATTCCGCGTTTCAGGTGTGACGGGCGCCGCGCTTGAGATCGAACACCTCGTCGTCGAAACATTGGTACATGTGATTGGTGATCGTGTGACGGTGCTCACACTGTCTTCGAGCTTGCGGTTTCCATTGGAGGTCGCGGATCGTGCCGCGGCGATAGTTGCCGCGACATCGAATTCGTAGCTGTCACCCTGATGGTCGATGACATGTCGCAACTCAGCTTTGTTTGCAATGGCGAAAGTGTCGTGGTTGCCGTAGATCAAGGTGAAACGCTGTTGTCGGTGTTGCGCGAGCGACTTGGGTTGATGTCACCCAAAGACGGATGTGCGCCTCAGGGACAATGTGGATGTTGCACAGTGTGGGTGGACGGCGCACCGCGCGTGTCCTGCGTTACGCCAGCGGCGCGCGTCGTGGGGCGAGTAGTCACGACCCTTGAAGGCGTTGACCCCATTCGAGTGACGCGACTTGCTGACCGTTTCTTGGCTTCCGGCGCGGCCCAATGCGGATTCTGTACGCCGGGGATCTTGATGCGTTGTCTACCTCTCGTGGCGATTGACTCGGAGCCAACAGCCGTTGCGATCGATCGTGCGCTTGCGGCGCACCTTTGTCGGTGCACAGGGTGGAACACCATTATCGAAGCTCTGCGCGGCGCTGAGATCGGCGTTGAGCATCGCGATCTCGATCGTGCGTCGCAGCGCAGCATGTGTGAAGGCGGTGTCGCACAGTGCGTCGATGCTGACGCAGTTTGCGGGAGAGGTGGCTTCGCCGACGACACTGCGCCGAGAGATGCGTTGGTGGCGGTGCTCAAGCCGCTTGAGTCGGACGCCCCGTCTGTCAATGCTGCTGGAGCTGAATGGGTCATCGGTGCATCATTGTCCTCAGCCAAGAGTCAAGCCGCCAAAATTCAGGGCCGGCGCACCACTGCGCCATTAGTTCCTCCACTCGCCAACTTGCCACTACCTGCGGGAGGAGTGGCGCTTGCAACGTGTTTCGTTGAACCGGCGTATTTAGAACCGGACGCTTCATGGTGTGAACCGGGTGGCGAACCGGCATCGGCGGCTGGCAACGGCGGAGCCTTTGGTTCGAAATGCAACAGCATCGTTGAAAGTGCGGCCCGAGAACTTGCGGCGCTTACGGACCGTACGGTGCGCGTCGTATTAGCCCGAGAAGACGTTGTGCGCCTCGGCCCGAAACGGCCACCGATCAGCGCAACCGCAGTTTTGATCAATGGGGTCTGCCACATCTCCGGGTCGTCGCCGATGCCGCTGGTGGTGAGCCCGAACCCCTACTCGATCCCGACGCATGTGTCTTGGTCGTTGCAAACCATTGCAGGCCCGCCGGTATCTCACGAACAGCGAGCGCCTTGGGCGGAAGCCGCCGTGCTACTCGAAGGTGCAATTGAAGTCGCAGGATTTGATCGCCGAAAGAATCTTGACGAGCGCTCGCTCGAAGTGCTGCTCGACGTGTGCGTTGCTGATCCCAATGGTGGCGTCGCTGGCGTAGCTATTGAGCTGTCGGATCATGGTGATCGGATTGAGCACGTGCGACTTCGCGTGTTGGCTGGCGAGATTCTCGATGTCGCAGTGGCTCGGAGCTACTGCATTGGTGCAGTGCATATGGCCCTTGGTTGGGTACTTAGTGAAGGGCTGACAGTCGACGACGATGGTGTGGTGCAAGACCTCACTATTCGGAGTTTCGGGATCATCCGACCGAAACACATGCCGAAGGTCACCGTTGAGCTCCTGCCCGATCCCGGCGCGCCTCGGCGCGGTTCTGACGCGGTGTTCGTTGCGACTGCTGCGGCGGCGTGGAACGCTGTCACTCGCAGTGACGGAGATCGTCCGGCTACGTTTCCCGCGCTCGGATCGCGCATCGCTCGAACTATACGAAAATAATGAGGAGACATAGTCATGGTTGTTGAAATGCTCACTACGCCCAGCGCGCCTCCGGCAATGGGTCCCTATTCGCACGCAGTTCGGGCCGGCGATTGGATCATTCTCGCCGGACAACTCGGTCTGGACCCAGCTACCGGAACGCTTGCTGAGGGAGTGGAAGCCCAAACCCGTCAAGCACTGACCAATATCTCTGGCATTTTGGGAGACCATGGCCGTTCGCTGAACGACATCGCAAAAGCCCTTGTTTTCGTTGCTGATTTGGCCGATTTCCCAGTGATCAACAGCATTTATGCTGAGTTCTTCGGTGAACACAAACCGGCTCGATCCACGGTACAAGTTGCCGCGCTGCCCGCCGGTGGCGCCGTGGAAATTGAGGTCTGGGCCTACGTCGGCCCCTAAGAAAACTGGTAGGGAGAGATTTCCGGCAGCGCTACTCGGTGGGACTATTCCATCGGGTCTGGCCGAAGCGGTACCCCACGGAGCGGACCGTTTGAATCAGGTTCGCGTGTTCCTCGCCGAGCTTCGCGCGCAGCCTTCGCACGTGAACATCGACTGTCCGTGCGCCGCCGTAATACTCATAGCCCCAGACCCGCGAGAGCAGTTGTTCGCGCGTGAATACTTTCGCGGGGTGCGTCACGAAGAACTTGAGAAGCTCATATTCCATGTACGTGAGGTCGAGCGGTTTGTCGCTGATCATCGCTTGGTACGTTTCAAAATTTAAGACAAGTTCTCCGTATCCACCAGTTTCGGGGTCACTGCCGCGACCGGCTCGATATTGGAGGTGTCGAATCCGCGCCTCGAGCTCTTTGGGATGAAATGGCGACAAGCAGAAGTCGTCGAAAAGATTCTCGCGCTGTTCGAGCTCGCTGAGTTGCCCAGCGTTGATGAGCAGCAGCACTCCCTCGACCGGTGAGTCGCCCTTGCGCAACGCTCGACATATGCCGAATGCGTTTTCGGGATCTTCCTCAGCCACAATCACTGCGCCCGCCCAACCGTCGGCAGGCTCGACCGACATGGCGACGGAAGTGTTGGCAACCGCGATGTAAGGAATGTTCGCGAAATCGAGAGTCTGCACCAGCAGCGGCGGTGGTGGGTCGGGAAAAATGAGCAGCGGTTGAGTCATGTTGCGGCCGTCTACAAGTCGCCCAGGAAGCGCGTGAGCTCCCATGGTGTGACTTGTTGTTTGTACACGTCCCATTCGGCGCGTTTGTTGCGAAGGAAGTATTCGAAAACGTGATCTCCGAGGGCTTCGGCGACGAGCTCCGAATCTGCCATCGCGTCGATTGCTTCGTCGAGTGACGTCGGCAACGCTCCGATTCCGGCGGCAGATCGCTCATCAAGCGACATCTCAAAGATGTTGTTCATTGCTTCTGTTGGAAGTTCATAATTTTGTTCGATACCGTGCATCCCCGCCGCGAGCATGACTGAGAACGCAAGATAGGGGTTGCAGGCGGGGTCGGGCGCTCGATACTCAATGCGAGTTGCCTCGCCTTCGTGGTTGGCTTTCGCGGGCGGCACACGTACGAGTGCCGAGCGATTGTTGCGCGCCCAGCACACAAATACAGGCGCTTCATAACCCATCACTAGCCGTTTGTAGCTGTTGGTCCATTGATTCGTGACTGCGGTGATTTCCCGACCGTGGCGTAGCAATCCCGCAATGAACGACTGACCGATGTTGGATAGACCGTATTCGTTGCTCGCGTCGTGGAAGGCGTTCTCCGGTCCTCGGAAGAGCGAAAGGTGCGTGTGCATACCAGAACCGAATGCGCCCGCAATGGGCTTCGGCATGAATGTCGCGTGCACGCCGTTGGCACGAGCAACTTCTTTGACTACGAGGCGAAAGGTCATCACGTTGTCGGCCATCGACATTGCGTCCGAATAACGCAGATCAATCTCGTGCTGGCTCGGCCCGTTTTCATGGAATGAGTATTCCGTTGGTATACCCATAGCTTCGAGCGTCATGATTGTCTGCTTGCGAAGTTCAGTTGCAATGTCTTGTGTGGTCAGATCGAAAAAGCCGCCATTATCAAGTGGGGTCGGGTCGGTCTCGGACGGAAAATAGAAGTATTCCATTTCTGGAGATACGAAGAATGTGAAGCCGAGTTCGTGGGCTTTCGTGAGGTTGCGCTTGAGCACATAGCGAGGGTCACCTTCGAACGGCGTGCCATCGAAGTGCGTGATGTCGCAGAACATGCGGGCCACTGGCGCGTCGTCGCCGCGCCACGGCAAGAGTTCGAATGTTGATGCGTCGGGCCGCGCCAGCATGTCGGATTCTTGGACACGGGTGTAGCCCTCGATGGCCGATCCATCGAATGTCATGCCCTCCTCGAGCGCAACTTGCAACTCCGCGGGCGTGATCGAAAACGACTTGAGTTTGCCGAGTACGTCGGTGAACCACATCCGGACGAAGCGCACGCCGCGCTCTTCCACGGTGCGCATGACGTATTCGTTGCGAGGTTCCATATGCTTCACGATACGGACCCGACTGGTCTATCGCCGACTTGAATTCGTATGGGTAGGACCCCGTTCACACAGCGTTCACATTGGCGACACGACCGCGAAATGCCAGGTGACGAAGCTGATTGCGGTGCCAAGGGTCATTCTTCGCCTCGACACGGCGGCGAAGGGCTTTATAGGCTCGCACAACCTGACGACTGGTCACAGGCTTGGAAGAGAGTTTGGCGCCGGGAGTTTGGAACACGCTCGTACGAATCGGTTGAAGGAGAATCAACGTGGCCTACAGGGCTGAATATATTTGGATCGACGGCACAGAGCCGACGGCGAAATTGCGCAGCAAGACCAAAATTCTAAAAGACGGCGCGTCGCTTCCTATTTGGGGCTTTGATGGGTCTTCGACGAATCAAGCAACCGGCGACAAAAGCGACTGCGTGTTGCGTCCGGTGTGGTCATGTCCTGACCCGATTCGCGGCGGCGACGACGTGTTGGTGATGTGCGAAGTGTTGCTTGTGGATCTCACACCGCACCCCACGAACACTCGCGCCAAAGCGCAGGCGATGGCAGAGAAGTACGCGGACCAAGAGCCATGGTTCGGGCTCGAGCAGGAATACACGTTCTACAAGAATGGCCGTCCGTATGGTTTCCCCGAGAGCGGATTCCCTGCGCCACAAGGCGGGTATTACTGCGGTGTCGGCGCCGACGAGATTTTCGGTCGCGATGTCGTTGAGGCGCACACCGATGCGTGCATTGATGCGGGCATTGAAATATCCGGCACGAATGCCGAAGTGATGATCGGACAATGGGAATACCAGATTGGACCGCTCGGTACCCTTGAGGTGGCCGACCAGTTGTGGGTTTCTCGTTGGTTGTTGTACCGCATCGCCGAAGAGTTCGATGTCATGGCGACCCTCGACGCCAAGCCGGTGAAGGGCGACTGGAATGGTGCTGGTTGTCATACCAACTTCAGCACGAAAGCCATGCGCGAAGACGGCGGCTGGGACTCAATCATCGCTGGCTGTGAAGCCCTCGGCAAAGTCACGGCGAAGCACATCGCTGGCTATGGTCACGACATCGAAAGCCGCCTTACGGGTGCGCATGAGACTCAGCGTCACGACCAGTTCAGCTACGGAGTTTCCGACCGTGGTGCGTCAATTCGTATCCCATGGCAGTGCGAGATCGACAAGAAGGGCTACCTCGAAGATCGTCGCCCGAACGCAAACTGCGACCCATATGTAGTGTGTGGCTTGATGGTTGAAACCATCTGTGGTGCGCTTGCGTAGCTAACAATCAACCCATTTTCACCAAAGAAAGCCCCGCTTCGGCGGGGCTTTCTTTGATGGATCACGGCGGGCTTCGGGTCGCGCTGGGTGCTCAGCCTTGTTCGGGTCGAAGCGTGCGCAGCTGAGCTTCGCTCGTAGCATCGTCCCATGGCTCAACTGCGTATCGCGTGCGCACAGATTAATTGTGTCGTGGGTGATCTCACGGGTAACTCGGATCGTGTGCTGAGCGCGTATCAAGCAGCGGTTACCCAGACCTGTGATCTCGTTGTGTTTCCGGAGCTGACCATCACTGGCTATCCGCCAGAAGATCTCCTGTTGCGTGAGGCGTTTGTCGAGCAATCACTTGAAGTGGTGCAACGCCTTGCAACGCGGATTGGTTCGACGACTGCCATTGTGGGGGTTCCCCTGCGTGCTGATGGTGCGTTGTACAACGCTGCGGTAGTGCTGCGAGATGGCGCAATCGTCGGCACGTATCGCAAACAGTTGCTCCCCAATTATGCGGTCTTCGATGAGGAGCGCTATTTCGAACCAGGAACTGAGACCGGTCAGATTTTCGAGATCGCTGGTGTTGCTGTGGGTGTTTCGATTTGCGAGGACGCCTGGAGCGCGCAAGGTCCGATTGCAGCGCAGGCGGCGGTGGGGGCGCAGGTGTGCGTGAACCTCAATGCCTCTCCGTTTTTTCGCGGCCGCCTCGCCGATCGTGAAGCAATGTTGAGCGAACGTGCCCGCCGAGCGAACGTGCCGATCGTGTATTGCAATCTTGTCGGCGGGCAAGACGAGCTGGTGTTTGATGGTGCTTCGTTGGTTGTCGATGCCAGCGGCAATGTCGTTGGCCGAGCGCGCCAATACGTTGAAGATCTGTTGATCGTAGATCTCCATGATCTCGCAGCAACTCGCAAGGAAACTGTGCTGAACCCGGTGCATGAGGTGTACGAGGCGCTGGTGCTTGGTACGCGTGATTATGTGCGCAAGACCGGATTCACAGAAGTGGCTGTTGCACTTTCGGGTGGAATTGACTCCTCAATCGTCGCTGCGGTCGCAGTGGATGCCCTCGGCGCTGAACGTGTGCATGGGGTGCTGCTTCCTTCGCGATATTCCAGCGAGGGAAGCATTACCGATGCGATTGCACTCGCGGAACGGCTCGGAATTGAAACCGTCACCATTCCTATTGAAGCGGCACACGCCGCGTTCGAATCGATGCTCGCCGACACATTTGAGGGCACCTCCGCCGGCACCGCTGAGGAAAATATGCAGGCGCGCATTCGCTGCAACGTGATGATGAGTATTTCCAACAAGTTCAACTGGATGGTGCTCACTACCGGCAACAAAAGCGAAATGGCCACGGGCTACGCAACGCTGTACGGCGACATGGCGGGTGGGTACGCGGTCATCAAAGACGTACCGAAGACGCTGGTATATGAACTTTGCGAAGAGCGCAACCAACGTGCAGGGTTCGACCTCATTCCGCGAGCGGCGATCCAAAAGCCACCGAGTGCAGAATTGCGGCCTGATCAAAAAGACAGCGACTCGCTTCCAGATTATGCAGTGCTCGATCCGATCATCGAGGGCTACGTCGAAGATGATTTGTCGATAGCAGCCCTTGTGGCACTAGGCCACGATGAAGCCATCGTCGCCAGGGTGGCGCAGATGGTCGATCGTAACGAGTACAAACGCCGCCAGGCTGCCCCCGGTGTGCGGGTGACTCGCAAGGCGTTTGGCAAGGATCGGCGATTGCCGATCACCAATCGCTGGCCCGGATGATCCAGCTCAGAAGCGCAGTGCAAGCGGTTTGTAGGTAAGAGCCTTGCCTCGTCGGGGCGAAGCCGCCGCAAAAATGGCCCTCTACTTGACTCTCTGGTCAAGCTCTGCGCGAGACTGTGGGTATGACTGATTCAACTGTCCGTACTGCCTTTGCGCCCTGGGACCGCCGAGCGCTTCCTGGCTTGTTTACCGTCGAAGAGACCGCGCGCCGGGTCGGCAATTACCGGTGGGCTGAGATGAGACTGTTTGAGGTTCTTGGTGGCTGGGTTGCGACGGTTCCTGAACTCGACGTCAAGATGGTGTTGGGGCGGCACTGCTATCACCATGCGTGGCACGCGGAGCTATGGACCAAACGGCTTCCGGAACTTCGTGAGATGAACGTTGATCGCATGACAGTACCGGCGAATTCAGCGTTTGAGAAGTTCATGGATGCGATTCGAGAGCCAGAAGCCCCAGGTCAGACGATTGAAAAGCTGGTTGGTGTCTATCGGGTCCTCATTCCCCGCACAATTGCGGCCTATACCTACCACCGCAATGGCACCAGCGAAATCACTGATTCGCCCACGATTCGGAGTCTGAATCATGCGCTTCAGGATGAATATGCCGACTGGACCGAAGGCGAGATGCTGATCCAGTCGCTGCTGGATTCTGCCGAAAAGGTAGAACGAGCGATGCAACGTCAGACCGAACTTGAAGCGCTGATCCTTGAGGCGGGCGGCATCGCCGGCCCCGATAGCATCGGCAGTCAACCTGCAAACAATGGAGCAACGGTATGAAAAAGCACCTTCCCGAAGCCGAACTCGCTCGCGACACTCGATTCCGTCGTAACAAGATCGAAGATCAGATTTTCGACCCGCGTAATGCGTTGATGGGCACTCGCAATCTCGGGCCTGCAGCGATGAACTACGACCGACCCGCTGCTACCGAGCGAAGCCGTAGCTTGATGCACGGCATCTTCGTGGGTGAGATTCAAGCTCTCGAGGGCGCGGGCCGGACCTGCTTCGACTTTGATGAGACCGAAGCGCCATTCGCGTTGAAGCTCGACATGGCTCGTCAATGTTGGGATGAAAGTCGTCACTGCGAGATTTCAGTGAAGCTTTCGGATCACATGGGCACCGACATCGGTGAATACGGCGAGAGCACATTTTTGTATGCCGCGGCATGCAACACCGATCCGGTGATGCGGCTGTGTGGTGTCAATCGCGCGCTCGAAGGTTTGGCGATCGACGTGTTTTCTTCAATGAAGACATTCGGTGAATCTAGTGGCGATCCGATCCTCACGTTCTGCGAAGACTGGATGCTCGCCGACGAAGTCACCCACGTGAAGATGGGCTCTGACTGGCTGCGCAGGCTCACCGCCGATGATCCCGAGCGCCGCGAGCGCGCACTCGACTTTCAGCGCACGGTCGACAAAGTATTTTCGCTCGGCGGCTTTCGTGGTGAGCAAGAAGAAAACCCGATTCAGATCACTCGCAAGTTCCGCTCGCTTGCCGGATTCTCAGTCGAAGAGTGCGATGAACTTGCCGAGACTGCGAAGCAGGCAATGGAAGAAGCACGCGCGATGATCGAAATGGCGCAGGCAGCAACCGCTGCGGCGTCGTGACAATCACGGTCACGCCGGATCCGTTTCACCTCGTTCCCTACGACGCAGACGAAATTCGGTCGATCATCGAAGACTGTGCCGCGCAGGTTGATTTCCCAGGGGGAATCGACATCGCGCTTCGCATCGACGAGGGCTTGCCACACCCGATTCTCGGTACCAATGCCGATGTGGTCGATGGCGTTGCGCAACTGTTCGCGAGTGGTGGCAACTTCGAAGCCCGCAATAAATCCCGCACCTTTTCCGAAGTTCATGCGCGCGCTGAGATCGCCCACATGCTGTTGCGCGCTAAGGATCGCATCTCCGGTGGATTCGAAAGCGCCGCCGCCGATGCTGATCTTTCGCTCGGGGAACGCCAAGCGTGGGATACCTACACCTGGGGTCGGGTAGCACGCTTGGGTCACAACGTGCACCAACAGAAACGCATCTACGACTTTCGCATGCAACATGGTTTCAGCGACGCGTCCGACGCCGCATTCGAACGGCTTTGGGCTGCCCAATCAATGACCTGGGACGGTATCCGCGAGATTTGTGCAGAGACCGGCGCCGATGACCGGCCCATGCCGAAGACCCCTATCGATCTCTTACGCCAAGGCGTGTAGCCACCGTCGGTGGTCGAATAGCTCGGTCCTTGCACCGTCGGTGCCAATCCGCGATTACACGTGCGTGTCCTACCCATGACTGCTTGTGGAGGATCGACCGACGGAGAGCATTCTCTTTGTTGCTGAGCAACGCGATGCGAGAATGATCGTTGTCGGACACGGAGGTGCGGGGCCGGTGCGCGGTGCGATCTTGGGCTCGGTTGCCTACAACCTTGTGCATCGCTCACCGGTGCCGGTGCTGGTGGTTCCTGTTCCCGAAGACTGACGTTCCGTCTATTGGTCGCTTGGCCGTCTCACGCAAGGTCGTGGGCGCTAATGCTGTCGTAGAGATCGATGGTCGGCTGGCTCGCCAGCAATGGAATGGCCTCTCTGGCCATTTCAGCCATGACGAATGAATCGAGATGGCGCCGCGCTGCTGCGTCGTTCTCCCACTTTTGGATAACCAGAAAGCGGCCGGGCACAGTGGTGGAAACCACGAGGTCGACGTTGCGGCAATGGGTCTCGTGTCGGGTCATAACGATGTAGCGAGCGAGTGCCGCAGCGAGCGCCTCGATGGATACCTCGTTCGCATCGAACGTGGCGGTGAGGATCGAGATCTCGATTTCAGGAGCCGGTTCGAAGCTCTGGCCATCCATAAGTACAAACCTGTAATTCCAATAGTTTTTCGTCGAAACGGTGACCTCAGGAGAAGACTTTGGTGCCCTCTTGACAGCATCCGTATCGTACAAGAGCCAGATGGCCTAGGGGATCTCCGGAAACGGAGAGCTGGGAGCCCAAGGGTCCACGTCGTTACCGAGTACGAAGAAGGATCTCGCATTGGCCAAAGTAGGCGTCGACCGTGAAGAAGAAGACCTCGTTCGTTTGTATCTCACGGACATCGGGCAGTACAAGTTGCTCACTAAGGACGATGAGGTACGCCTTGCTCAGCTAATCGAAACGGGAGTCGCCGCGCGTGACGAATTGGCCGCAACGCCAAATGCGACGCCAGCGCGCAAACGCGAGCTTCGCCGGGTGGCCCGAGAGGGTGAAACTGCCGAGCGCACGTTTGTGCAGTCGAACCTGCGCCTCGTGGTTTCGATCGCCAAGAAGTATCAGGCTTCCGGATTGCCACTACTCGACTTGATTCAAGAAGGCAATCTTGGGCTGATGCACGCGGTCGAAAAATTCGATTGGCGCAAAGGTTTCAAGTTCTCGACGTACGCGACCTGGTGGATTCGTCAGGCGATTACTCGCGGAATCGCCAATACCGGCCGCACGATCCGTCTTCCAGTTCATGCGGGCGACACGCTTTCCCGGCTCCAAAAGGCTCGGAGCCGCTTGGAACTCAAGATGGGTCGCCCAGCCACCATTGCGGAATTGGCGATCGAATGCGAGATGCCTGAAGACAAGGTCTCGGAGGCGCTGCGTTTTGCCTCCGAGCCGTTGTCGCTCAGCGAACCCTTGCGCGAAGACGGCGACGCGGAACTTGGCGATGTCGTGCAAGACCCATCCGCAGAGTCGCCCTTTGAGATGGCAGCATCTGCGCTGCTCCCCGGCGAGATCGACAAGCTGTTGTCGCCGCTTGATCCCCGCGAACGAGACATCTTGAAATTGCGCTTCGGCCTCGATCGCGGCGAGCCCCGCACTCTGGAGGAGGTCGGGGAGTACTTCAACCTCACCCGCGAGCGGATTCGTCAAATCGAAGCCCGGGCGATGTCGAAACTGCGGCACCCTTCGGCCGACACGGGAGCCCGCGACCTTCTCGCTGTCTAACGTCGTGACCCACTCAACCACCTGTCCCCTTGGCGCTGAATGGTGAAGCACCCGGGGGATTCGTGGTTTGCGGGGTAGCCGGAACTTTTTCGACTGGTGGGGCGTCCTGTTGGGGTGGTGCAGGTTGTCGTTGTACAGGATCTGGAGTCGGTTGTTGCGATGATGCCGCCAACCGTCGACGACCTCTACCGCGAACATTTCGCCGATGCTCGTGGGCTTGCTTATGCCCTCACGGGAAGCGCCGAACTTGCCGAGGATTTAGCGCAGGACGCGTTTCTGAGGGTCGCGGGCCGATTGCGGCAGCTACGAGACCCGCAAGCCTTCAGGGCGTACCTGCTGCGGTCTGTGGTGAACGGAGTGCGATCTCACGGCCGACATGTGCAGGTGGTGCGCCGTCATGATGAGCGAACCTTGGCTGCCGCGGCGCGCCCGACGCCCGATGAGGCCGAAATTGCCACCGGCCGGTTCGTGATTTGGGATGCGCTGCTACAACTCAGCGACAAGCAACGATCGGCGATCGTGTGCAGGTATTACCTCGACATGAGTGAACGCGAGACCGCGCGGACCCTTCGGTGCCCAGTTGGCACAGTGAAATCGACGGTGGCTCGAGGCTTGGAACAGCTACGAACGCTGTTGGAAACGGATGGCGAAGATGACTGACGATCTTGAAAGCTCGTTGGCAGGTGAACTTTCTGAGGTGGTGCGGTCCGCGGGCTCGCGCGGTCGTGAGCACTCGATTCCTCCCGAGTTGCACCGCCGGGTCGAACGACGTCGACGGCGAGGTCCGAAAGCCGCGAAGGTTGTTGCTGCGGCGATGTGTGTGGCATCGGTTGGTGTGTTGGTTTCACGGATTGATGTCAATTTGTCGTCCCGCAACGATCAACAAGCGTCGTCGGCGCAACCGACAATTCCCGTGGCGGTCGCAGTGACGCGCTGTGCTGGTACCGACCGTGCCGACGTCGTTGGGCGCGGTGGTTCTACACCGGTGCCCAGGGGCTTTGAGTTGTATAGCGATGGTTCCACCACCGTGCTGGCGCCAGCTGGCTGGATGTGCGATCGTGCTGATACTTACGACAGCGCGGTGCTGCAAGTCTTCAAAAATAAGTCAGCGCGCGGTGAATCGGTGACGGTGCAGTACGCGCACGTGAATTCGAGCACTGGGATGTCAATGGTGTGTCGGGATTTCGGCACGTATGGTCTGAGCCTGGATCTCACGAAGGCCACGGTCGATTCATTCGATTGTGCGGCTTCCGCGAACCACACAGTCACTGCAGTCAGCGACCGGGTGGCCCGTTTCGTTCGAAACTCGGCGGCTGAGCCTGCCGACTCCGGCCCCGAGGCGGTTACTGCGGGTTCGGTAATTCACAACCACCAACCGATCGACACTGGCCGTATCGCGCAGCTCACGTGCAACTTGCGAGGAGCGAATGCCGAAACGATGTGTTCCGAGATCAGATCCGATTACGAGCAGCACCGCTTCTCCACGACGGCGGCGTTGATTCCGAGATGGACCAGAATTCCAATCGCGGGCTCGACGATTGCAAGTCGCGCTGTGGTCCTCGATGGAGACCACTTACGGTTTGCGTATACGGCGGCCGATGCGAGGGACTCCCTTGACTCATCCGCGGTGTCGTTCCGCTCCAAAATGGAAGGATACGTACGGCAGCCCCTTTCGAATCGCGCCACTTCGTTGTTCAGAGAGGCGGCTGCTACAGCAACTTCAACGACGATTGCATCGGGCGCCAAACCGCAAGCGTCAGTGCCACAGACAGCACCGACGCTTGCCGCTGCGGTCGCGAATGCGTTATCGAAGACCAAGAAGTCGATGCGGGTAGACGGCGCGTTGGTCGATGATTCTGGAGTTGTGTACGTGTGGGGAGACCGCGCGACGGTCAAGATTGATTCGTCGGGGAGCATCGTGTCGCTGTCGGCGCTGCCCAGCCCGTTACGTCAAACGATGAACGCCGTAATCGGACGTTCGCTGTTTGTATGGGGTGGTACCGGGACGACCCTTACTGAAGGCACGTTCGCGGAACTGGGCGGCGAGAGCGGCCGTGGATATTTCATGTACTTCGGATAGCGCTGCGTCGCGCTGGGGCAGTCGGATCTGCGAAGATACACGCACCCAATTTCGTAGGAGAACATTGCTATGACCGATGACCAAACGCCGAGCCGATTTTCGAAACCTCAGGGCAACACCGAAGCCGAAAAGGCGCAAGATCAGGTACGAAGCCAGGCCGGGGTTGCGCCGGTGGCCGGTGGCGGGGGCACGCTATTTACGGAACCGATCTTGGTGGTCAACCAAAAAGCCAAGATCATTGAATTGACCAATGAATACAAGGTCTACGACCAAGCTGGCCTCCAGATCGGATCGGTGTGCCAGGTTGGCCAATCGAAGGTGAAAAAGGTGGCTCGGGCGCTGCTGAGCATCGATCAATTCCTCACGCACCGATACGAGATTCGTGATGCTGGCGGCAATGCGGTGCTCACGCTGACCCGTCCCGCAAAGCTCATGAAGTCGAAATTTTCGATCGACCGACCCGACGGTACCAACGTGGGCATGGTGACCCAAGACAACGTGTTTGGAAAAATTCACTTCTCGTTGGAAGCGGGTGGCCAAAAAGTCGGTGCCATCAACGCGGAGAACTGGCGGGCGTGGAATTTCAACGTACAAGACGCGAACGGCGCCGAAATCGCGCGTATTTCCAAGACTTGGGAGGGCTTGGCCAAGACGATGTTCACCACGGCGGACAACTACGTGCTGCAAATTCACGCGCCGCTCGCCGACCCTCTTTGCAGCCTCGTTGTGGCCGCAGCACTCTGTGTCGACACTGCGCTCAAACAAGACAACCGCGGCCTCGGCTAGCGAAGCAGTCGCCATTGACAAGCGGAGGTGGCAGGAATCGAACCCACCCGACGGGGTGTACCCGTCACACTTGTGTTGAAGACAAGGGGGGCCACCAGACCCCTTGCACCTCCATCGCTGAACTTAGTTGATGCTGTGAGCGAGCGCCCATGAGCGAGACGGGCTACATTGCGGTTGTCCAGCCCGTGGAGTAGGAGGTTGCCTTATGGTGAAAAAGCTTTTGATTTTGGTAGTGCTTGCGGCACTCGGTGCTCTCGTTGCCAAAAAGGTACGCGAGGCCTGATTCGCTGAAGCGAATTTTTGTGTTAGAAGATGCGGCGTCGGTGTTTCCGGCGCCGCATTCTTTTGCGTCGGCTTGACGGGTCGGTCACGTCTGGCGTAGCTTGATTCATCTTCCCCTGAACTTCCCCAGTTCATTCGCGTGTGGTTCTTCGCGCCGGTTGCTGGGAAGTGTTCTGTGTTGGTTTCGATTTGGTCGCCGAAGGGCGGCTCGGGAACCTCGGTTGTTGCTGCAGTCGTTGCTGCTGTGGTGGCCAAAGCCCATCCTGATGTTCGTTTGGTCGACCTCGCTGGGGATCAGCCGGCAGTATGTGGAGTACGTCTGAGCGCTCGTCTGGGTGCCCGCGCTTTGTTTGATGCCGAGTCGGATGTCGAGGTGCGCGATGGTGCGCTCGACGCGCTGACGGTGGAGATCGACGAGGGTTTCCGGATGGTTCCAGCAGGCCGGGCGAGCCTCGACCACGCCAGTGCCGATCGCGGTGCTGTGGTCGCGCGTGCACTTCGCCACGCTTTGCCGTTGTATGTGGTCGATGCAGGATGCGTCGCAGCGCCTGGGGTTGCTTCGTTAGTGCGGGCCTCCGACCTTGCTTTGATGGTGATTCGTCCGTGCTTTCTCGCGTTGCATCGCGCCTCGGCCCTGGTTGATCTTGTGGAACGCAGCACCGGAATCGTGTGCGTCTCGGAGCCTGGTCGTGCGCTGAGCGTTCGCGACGTTTCGTCGGTATTGGGTCGGCCGGTGCTGTGCGAGGTTGACATCGATCCCGACGTGGCACGGTCGGTCGATGCCGGCGTGCTGTTACGACGGGAGCCACACGCAGTGTTCGTGCCAATCACGCGGATGTGTCGCCGCTTGGGTTTGTCGATGCGCGATGAGAACGTGGCATGACGAACCGCGTGGCGTTGCGACGATTGGTGCACGACGCGTTGCTCGCCGAAGCTGGGCTGCTCACCGCGATCGCACCGGGTGAGTTGCGCGAGCGCATCGCCGTTCTTGTTCATGAATTCGACCCTTTGCTCGATGCGGGTTCAGCTCGGCAAGTCATCACTGATTTGTTCGATGCAGTAGTTGGTCTCGGCGCTATTGAGCCGTTGCTGAACGATCCCGAGGTCTCCGAGGTGATGCTCAATGGTCCGGGGCGGTGTTATGTGGAACGTAACGGGAGGTTGGAACGGGTGCCGATTGAGTTGTCGTCGCGAGCAATCGAGGCGATTGCCCAACGAGTCATTGCTCCCTTGGGATTGCGACTCGATCGGTCTTCGCCAATGGTCGACGCTCGTCTGGCCGATGGCTCACGGTTGCACGCCGTGTTGGCGCCGCTCGCGCCCGACGGCCCGATCATCACGATCAGAAGGTTTGCGGCGACGGCAATTGGGGTGGACGCATTCTGTGATGACGTGAACACCGCGCGAGAGTTGCGGCAACATATAGCGAGTCGTCGCAACATGTTGATTTCAGGAGCGACGAACGCAGGCAAGACAACGCTGTTGAATGCACTCATTGGCGATGTCAATCAGGCCGAGCGGATAATCACGATTGAAGAAACCGCCGAGCTACGGGTCGATCATCCGCATCTCGTGCGCCTCGAAGGGCACCCTGCCAATGGTGAAGGCGCAGGTGCAGTGACGGTGCGTGACCTTGTTCGCGCCGCGTTGCGGATGCGACCGGATCGTATTGTCGTTGGTGAAGTGCGCGGTGGAGAAGCTCTCGATCTGTTGCAGGCATTGAACACCGGGCACCGAGGTTCGATGTGTACCGTGCACGCGAATTCTGCGTACGACGCCCGTTCGCGAGTCGAAACGCTTGCGCTGATGAGCGGCGTGTCGATTCCACTCGAAGCGGTACGGCGCCAAATCGATGCTGCGATCGAGGTTGTGGTGCATGTCGAGCGTCGTCCCGACGGAGCTCGTCGCGTTGTTCAGATCTTGGTTCACGGCGACGGCGAGCGGCATCAGGCGTGTGCGGATGGCGTGGGAGTTGTGCAGTGACGGCGACTGGATCGGTGTGGCTTCCCGTCGTGTTCAGCACGGCTGCCGTACTCGCGTGGCGGCGCGGCGACGTCGTCGCCGCGCGTGATCGAGCGCTCGAGTTGCGGCCATCCCAACGAGCTCGAGGTCCGCTCGTTGCAATGGTCGATCGTTGGATTACGGCTGCGATGGTGCCGATCTCGGTGCGCGAGGCCGTGCAGGCGTGGCTGCTGTGTGCCAGCGGTTTGATCGGCCTGGGTTGGCTGCTGAGCCTGCCGTATCTGATCGTTTGCGGGGGTTTCGCGTTGGGTGGCGGGCCCGGCTTGCTCTGGTTTCGTCGGAATCGGCGATCAATTGCTCGGGCCAATGCTGTACCGGAACTGTTGCGCTGCGTGGCCGCGGAACTGCGGGCGGGCGGAACTGTGGTGACGGGTTGCGTCGCGGTTGCGCGATCTTCTTCGCAGCTGGCTCACGACATGGAGACGCTGACAAGCCGACTCACGTTGGGAGCATCGATGGAGTCTGCTTGCGCGGCGTGGGTCGACGAATCGTCGATCGGCTCGGCTCGATCAGCTGCGGCGGCGATGACACTTGCCCACGAGTTGGGAGGGCCGTCGGCCGGTGCACTCGATGGCCTTGCCGCATCGCTCGCGACTCGTATAGACGTGCAGCACGAACGGCGCGCGCAAAGCGCGCAGGCGCGCATGTCGGCGTGGGTTGTGATGCTTGCTCCAGTTGGGTATCTGGGCTTTGCGGCTGTGATTGATCAGTCAAGTGTGGGGGTCCTGTTCAATACTGGGGTCGGCCGCGCGTGCTTCGCGATCGGCGCGCTACTCGATGTGATTGCGATGGGTTGGATTCATCGCTTGATCGGGCGTGATCTGCAGCCATGAGTGCCGCGATGCTGTCAATGGGCTGGAGCTTGGCCTTGCTCGCGTTCTCGGCGCAGATCATCACCGCTCAGCAACGTAGAGATGCCACTCGTTCGGCCCAGCACGTACGTCGGCGCTCGGGAGCGCGCGTGACGCGTGTACCGCTCGTGAGGAATGCCTGGGTGGTAGTCACGTCGATGAAGCGCCGCAGCATTGAGCGTCACGATGAGCGCGTGGCGCGTTCGGAGCTCCCGGCAGCCTTGGATCTCATCGCTGTGGGTATTGGATCTGGCGCATCGTTGCTGCAGTCGATGGAACTCGCTGCGAAATGGGCTCATCCCAATCTACAGGTCCATCTGACGCCGGTGCTTCGGCGCGCCGACCTCGGTGCCACGCTGGGTCATTCATTGATGTATCCGTCTCAGTCGCCGTCTGAGGTGTGCGAAGCGTTCGGCGTTTTGGCGATGGCGGTGGCGCTCGGAACTCCACTGCAACCGACGTTGCTGCGCCTCTCGGCCGAAGCGAGAACGCGTGAAGCGCGTGCCGCCGCGGCGCACGCTCGCACCATTCCGGTGCGAATGATCTTCCCCTTAGTGCTCTGCGTGCTTCCAGCGTTTGTACTGCTCACAGTGGTGCCAGCGTTAGTTGCCGGATGGCACGGTATGTAACCGTCGATAGATAAAGGATGTGTACACATGTTGTTGATTTGGTTTGTACAGGCGCGATTGCAGGCAGTCGGGCGCAATCAGGATGGTCAAAGCACCGCCGAATATGCCCTCGTGATTGTTGCTGCTGCTGCTCTCGCCGGATTGTTGATTTCGTTTCTCAGCAAATCGGGAGTGGTTTCGGGGATTTTCGGAAAGGTAGTGAGCTTTGTGACCAAGAGCATTCTGTGAGCGCGTCGCATGCCAACGATCGAAGCCAAGATGGTCAAGCAACGGTCGAGTTTGCGTTGGTATTGCCCGCGGTAGTGATCGTGGTGCTGCTTATTTTCCAGGTGCTCGTGATAGGCCGCGACTACATCCGCGTCGTTGATACAACTCGCGAAGCGGCACGAGCCGCGGTTGTCGACTCGACGGGTGCGGATGCAATGGAGGCTGTACGCCGTGAGCTGCCAGGAGCGGGATTGACTTTGCAGCGCAATGGACCAACGATGACAGCGACCGTTCGGCATGTGGCGAAGACCTCGTTGCCCATCATTGGATTGCTGGTGCCCGACGTTCCAATGCAGCGTTCTCTCACAATGCGCATCGAGTGGTGACAGCACGACGCAGGGCGCGGGGCTCAGTCACGGTGCTGATGTCGGTGGTGTTGGTGTTGGGTGCCCTGTGTTGTGCTGCTCTAGCACAAGGTGTCGTTGTGGTTTCCAAACGATCCCATGCGAGTGCGGTGGCCGACGCCGCCGCACTCGCTGCAGCTACCGCACTGTCGCAAGGTTTGGGCCGATCCGGTGCAACTGATGCAGCTGCTGTCATTGCTCGTCTGAACGGCGCAGAGTTGGAGCGATGTGTGTGCGACGGCCTTGAAGCCACTGTGGTCATTTCCGAAGCAGTGCGGGTTGTAGGAGTCTCGGTGGTCTACGCCCGTGCCCGTGCCGTTGTCGAGTTCAGCTCTGCATGACGCCAAGTAGGCGAATTGCCGCGTGTTTATTGAGGTATTCGTTCCAGTTACCGCATTTCGGCGATTGCACGCACGATGGGCAGCCATCGTCGCACTGGCATGCCGATATGAGCGCCCGGGTTTCTCGAACGTGGCGAGTCCGCGCGGCGAAGGCCATCTCCGCGATCCCGGCGCCTCCTGGGTAGCCGTCGTAGATGAAGATAGTGGCGGCGTCGGTTTGGGGGTGGGCCGCCATCGACAATCCGCCAACATCCCATCGGTCGCAGATCGCGAACAGCGGCAGCAGGCCGATGAGTCCATGTTCTGCAGCGTGCACCGCTCCTAACACTTCGTGGTTGGTCACGAGCGCCTGTGCGAGTTGCGGCAGTTCGATCGTGTACCAACACGCCCGTGTGACGAGTACTCGCTGCGGGAGATCGAGCTCGACGGTTTCAATGAGGCGGCGGGTTGTTGCGACTTTGCGTTGGTAGGCGATGACTTGGCTCGTGACTTCCACACTCCCGACGTGCACTCGGACTCCAACGCCCATTTGCGCAGTGTCGCTGATGTGCGAAATTTCGATATTCATTTCGGATCGTGGCTGAGTGAACTCATCTTCGTCATACTCCTCGACGTAGGCGATTCGCTCGTCGTGATGCAGCGACTGAACTCGATACTGGCGGCCCTGATGGAGATAGACCGCGCCTGGGTGGGCCACGCTGTACACCCGGGCATCGTCGACGGTCCCGACCTCACGATCGGTGGCGAGCTCGACCAGCTGAAATTGTGCGGTGGTGCCCGTTCGCAGCCCTACCCGATATGCCGGGGGTTCTCCGCCTGCGTAGTACAGCTTGCCGCCTTTGGGTACCAGTCGGTTGTCGCGTGTGAGCGTCAGCACGTGATCGTCGAGAGCATCGCCGAACCAGCGTGAGTCGTCGGGAGTGATCGGCAATTCGTGGGCTGCGCATTGCACATGTGCCAGTGCAATGAACGGATTGTCGGGATTGATAACTGCTGGCTCCGAAGGTCGGCTGATGAGTTCGTTCGGATGCGCCGCATACCACTGATCGAGTTGGTCGTCGCCGACTACCAATACCGCGGCTGATCGTTGACTCGACCGTCCGGCGCGGCCTACTTGTTGTCGCATTGATGCGAGGGTGCCAGGAAAGCCGTTGAGGATGACAGCGTCAAGGCCACCCACATCAATGCCGAGCTCGAGCGCATTGGTTGCCGCGACGCCCAGCAGATCGCCTTGCGACAGGGCCTTTTCGAGTGCCCGACGTTCGTCTCCCAACAGCCCAGCTCGGTATGCCGCGATCTTGTCGGAGAGGGGTTTGGCGTCTTGTGAGCTGGCCGGAGGATCAGCATTTTCGACTGCGCGCTTCGCCGCGCCCGCGACGAGTTCGGCACTTTGGCGTCCGCGGCAAAACGCCAATGTTTGTTGACCATCGCGCACGAATTCTCCCAGAATCGCGGCAGTTTCTAAATTTGCAGATGCTCTCGTGCCTGAGTGCGGATCGAGCAGCGGTCGTTGCCACACAACGAGGTGGCGCTCACCGGTGGGCGATCCGTCGTTCGTGATTGCTCGCACCGGCTGGGCTGCGAGCACGGTCGCGAGTTCGCTGGGGTTACCGATTGTTGCCGAGGCGAAACAAAACGTTGGTGAATTGCCGTAATGCTCACACACCCGTTGCAGTCGTCGTAGAACTTGAGCGACGTGCCCCCCGAAGATGCCGCGCAACGCGTGCAATTCGTCGACGACGACGTATCGCAACCGCATGAAGAACGTCGCCCACCGTTGGTGTGATGGCAACATACCCATGTGCAACATTTCGGGATTCGTCAAGAGTACGTTGGCGTTCTTACGAGCCCACTGGCGATCGTCGGGGTGGGTATCGCCGTCGTAGGTGACGGCTTTCAACCCCGGCACAAGCCAGCTGCGCAGCGATTGCAACTGATCGTTGGCGAGCGCCTTCGTGGGAAAGAGCAGCAGTGCAGTAGTACGTTCGCCCTGAATGATTTCATCAACGATGGGCACTTGATAACACAGCGATTTGCCCGAGGCGGTACTCGTAGCGATGACGATTGATTCACGAGCGAGCATCGCGGCGATTGCATCCGATTGATGCGAATACAGCTGCGATATCTTTCGAGCCGATAGGCGAGCGCTCGTCTCGGGGTGGAGGCCCGACGGCATCGGACCGTACTTCGCTTCGATTGAATCGGCGACCAGACGAGCCGTGATTCGTCCGAGATACGCAACAACGTTGTCGAGTTCGTCCAACGTGTCGCAAGCGTCCATGGACGTTAGGGGCGTGGATCGGGGAGGGTCGCGACACCAGATGGATACTGGTCGAGGACGCCGTTGTCGCGGATGTCGTTGAACAACGTTTGCGCCGCAGCCGCAAGCCCCAGACAGCCGCCCCCGGTGGTGGGCAGCGTGACGTTCTTGAAATTCGCTGCAGGTACTTCAGTGGCGGCTTGCCCGAGTTGCACGAGTTCGCCAGCACCCATGCCTGACACTTTCGCGTTTCGGTACAGCACTTCAACCAGTTTGAAACGGCCGCTGATCGTTGAATATTGCTGTTGAAGTTGCTTGATCGCCTCGACCATGAGATGCCCCTGATTCCAGCTTCGTTGGATATCGCTGCGAGCAAAGTCGTGACGGTTGCGCGAGTATGCCAGCGCTTGTGCTCCGGAGAACTTTTGCGGGCCGGCCGGGAAAAATGCTCCTGAGAACTTGTCACTCATTTGCATCGGGACATCGATATACACGCCGCCGACGTCGTCGATGAGACCGCTAAAACCAGCGAAGTCGACTTCGACTCCGTAGGGAATCGTGATGCCCATCATTGCCCCGACGACGCTCGCGGTGTTGGCGACTCCGCCCTTTGAGTTGGATTCGTTGATCTTCTTGCGTCCGTTACAGGTGTCGCGCGGAATGTTGATGATCGTGCCAGCGTGCAAAGACTGATTGATTGCAACCAGGTGCAGTGCGTCGCCGCGCGCTCCGCCGACGCCAGGGCGCAGGTCGCTACCGACGAACATCACGAAGATCGGTTGGTCAGCTGCAAGCCCGGACGTGTTGGCCTGCAGTTTGGTGATCTTGACCGCCGTTGCTCCGCTTGCTCCGGGCAGATTCCATCCGTTGAGCCAAGCCGCCCCAAGCCCGAATACTGCGAGGAGTGCACCGAGCGTCATTGCGGCTACTCGTCGAATGACGCGCCTCATGGCGCAACCTTTGTGGTGGTGGTCGCAGCCTGCGACCCGTCGCCCGGATCCCGAGTGACCGCGAGTTGGAATCCGATGATGTGCCATGTTCCGTCGAATGGACGAAGCAGCAACTCGCCCGACCGTTTCGTGCTGCCACGGCCGTTGGTGGATCGGGTTGCGATCTCCGCCGCGATGGCTCCCGGCGTGCCATCGGGATTCATGATTGCGTGCAGCGTCACCTTGGCGCTCATGGCGGTGGCTTTGGTCGTACTCACTTGGTCACCGAATACAAGGGCATCGTCGGGATGCGCCTCGAGATAGGCGGCAAGCTCTGAGCTGATGAGGGAGCTGAGTTTCGTTGCGCTGGGCTGTCCTGATAGCGGAGCCCACGAGGCAACGTTGATGTAACTCTGCACCACCTGACGAGCACGCTTCTCGTCTGCGGCGGCGAGCGCGGCTGGACCCCCTGTGCCAACAACCGATGAAGGACCATTACTGAATTTCACTTTGGCGGTTGGCGGCGCTGCGGTTGTGGTTGAGATGCGAACGGCAGTGGTTGGCGTCGCTTTGGGTGGTGCATCGCTGCTACACCCGGCGAAAACTGTTGTGGTGAGGATCAGCCCGGTGATGAGCGGCCGTCGAATACGAGCTATGAAGTACCTGATGCCTCGATGATGCCACGCCGGTGCGACAAAATCGGATCTAGCTGACACATCGGGTACGGTCATACCGTGGCATTGCGGAAAATATTGTCGAAACTTAACCGTCCGATCGACGATATTGATCGAGAAAAGCTCGGTGTCTTTGCTGCCGAAGCTGGCGGGCAGCCGATCGCGTCGCTCTCAGTGCGGCAACGGGCTCGAGTCGCCGGCGAGATCAAATCGGTGCGTATCGTGCCGAGAGCAGGAGCGCCGGCGATGGAAGTGCACATCAGCGATGGTGAAGGCTCCGTGACGGCGGTATTTCTCGGGCGGCGCAAGATTGGGGGCATCGTCGCTGGGCGCAAACTCATCGTCGAAGGCCTCACAATCGCTGATGGTAAACGACTGATGATGTATAACCCGATGTACGAACTGATCTGACGAAGGTTGCGCTAGCTAGCGGCGAACAGGTTTCGTACGCTGTCTTCTGACTCGTTTGTGACCATCGCGAGCACTTCGTCGCCAACTTCGAAGATTGTGTCGCCGCGTGGCATCACGACGTGCTCATTGCGCAGCAGCGCAACGATTGTGGCATCTCGAGGAATATCGAGATCCTTGATCGCCATGTCTTTCGCTGGCGAATCGTCAGCGAGGGTGATTTCTACGAGCCGAACGTTGCCGCCTTCGAAACTCAAGATCCTCACAAGACGCCCGACTGACACTGCTTCTTCTACAAGGGCCGTGACAAGGTGCGGCGTCGAAACTGACATATCCACCCCCCAGTTCTCGTTGAACAGCCACTCGTTTTTGGGATGATTGACGCGGGCAATGACTCGCGGCACTCCAAACTCTTGCTTGGCGAGCAGCGAAAAAACCAGGTTCACCTGGTCGTCGCCGGTCGCCGCAACTGCAACGTCACAACGATCGAGTGACGCTCCGGACAATGAAGAAATTTCGCAGGCATCGGCGATGCACCATTCAACATTGTCACGAAGTGTGCGCTGTTGGTGCGCGCTGTCTTTGTCGATCAACAACACGCCGTGGCCTGCATCGAGAAGGTCGTTCGCAATGAATCGGCCGACTTTGCCGGCTCCGGCGATGACAATGCGCATTAGTGGTGCCCTCCCGGTACTTCATTGAGTTGTGTATCAAGTGCTGCGACCGCGTCGTGAGCGACGACGAAATACAAAACATCGTTGTCTTGGCCGACAGTGTCTTTGGTTGCGATGGCCGCCGCGCCGAAACGTGCGACCGACGTGAGCCAATACTGACCGGCCACGTTGAGTTCTGCGAGCTTTTTGCCTACCATCGTGTTTGGGATTTTGCGTTCGACGAGGCAAACTGATCCGGACGGATCGATCCATTCATGTGGGGTCGCTGATGGCAGCAACCTGCGCATCATTTGGTCGGTGGTCCAAGAAACTGTCGCGACTGTCGAAATGCCGAGCCTCTGGAAGATGAGGGCACGCCGAGGATCTTTGATGCGCGCGACGACGTTCGGCACGTTGTACGTCTCGTGAGCGATACGGGCGACGAGGATGTTGGAGTTGTCGCCGTACGTCACAGCGGCGACCGCGCCCGCGTTTTCGATGCCAGCATCGATCAGGGTGTCGCGGTCGAATCCGATGCCGGTCACCTTCGTGCCTGCGAAACTGTCGTGCAGCCGTCGGAACGAGCTTTCTTTACGGTCGACCACTGCCACTGAATGACCTTGATCCTCGAGGGTGAAGGCGAGCTCGGTGCCTACTCGCCCACAACCAACTACGACTACGTGCACTGCGCCCTCCAAGGCCGACATTTGATGCTGCAACAATCGTACGACTTTGGTCCGTGCCGACCGGTAATCGCTGCACCGGATGCGGGCACTTGGGGATTCGTGGTGGCAAGCTGTGGCCCTCTGCATGTCGCTGTAGTTGCGACCGGCACTTAAGGCAGGTTCTTGTGGCAGTACTGAAACGCATTTTTGTGGGGAAACCGATTTCCTCCGCTGACGCCGAACATCAGCGCATTGGCAAAGTGGTTGCGCTCGCCGTCTTTTCTTCGGACGCCATCTCTTCCACAGCATATGCATCTCAGGAAATATTGCTCGTCGTAGCGTTCACCGGGTCGAGCCTCTCGCTTGGGCTCGCAAGGCTCGTGCCGATCGCGATTGTTGTTGCACTGTTGCTGAGTGTGGTTGTGGCGTCGTATCGCCAAACAATCTTTGCGTATCCAAGCGGCGGTGGATCGTACGTGGTTTCGCGCGACAACCTGGGCGAGCGTCCATCAATGGTCGCGGGCGCTTCACTCTTGGTTGACTACATCTTGACCGTTGCGGTGTCTATCTGCGCTGGTGTGCGAGCCATCACCTCAATTGATCACGATCTCAACGATTACCGAGTCGAACTCTGCGTGCTCCTGATTCTCATGATCACAGTCGCGAACCTCAGGGGCCTCAAAGAATCAGGATCGGTATTCGCGATCCCGACGTACTTGTACATCACCATGCTCACCGTCTTGGTTGGTTATGGTCTCTTTCGGGCATACAACTTGTTTGGCCTCGACATAGATCCGATCTTGCGGGCCGGTGCAAGCGAAGGTGAAATCCTCAACCACCCCGTCGTGCGAACGCTCGATTCCGACGACAAAAAGCACGTTCTTGATGCCTTGGTTGGCGCGGGCGCTTCGCTTGGGCTGTTCAAGCTGTTACATGGCTTCTCTTCGGGCGCCGTTGCGCTGACTGGCGTGGAGGCCATCTCAAACGGTGTGCCCGTGTTTCGCAAGCCAGAATCCAAGAACGCCGCAGCAACGATGACGTGGATGGCCGTTATCTTGGGCTCGCTGTTCTTTTTAGTGTCGGTACTTGCGAGCAAATTACGGCCGATCCCCAACCATTCGGGAGAGTCGGTATTTTCACAGATGGGCGCGGCAGTATTTGGGCGAGGCGCGATCTACCTCATATTCCAAATCGCCACGGCTTCAATTCTTGTGATGGCAGCGAATACGGCATACGCGGATTTCCCGCGTTTGACTTCGATCATCGCGAAAGACGGATATCTGCCTCGCCAGTTCATGAACCGAGGCGATCGGTTGGTCTACAGCAACGGCATTTTGCTGCTTGCTGCGGCTGCCATCGCGCTGGTCGTCATATTTCAAGGTGAGGAATCGGCGCTGATCCCGCTCTACGCCGTAGGAGTGTTCACCTCCTTCACGTTGTCTCAGACCGGAATGGTGCGACACCACCTTCGCTTGCGCGAACCGAAGTGGCAACGTGGGGTTGCAATCAATGCTGTGGGCGCGGTCGCGACCTTCGTGGTCTTACTTATCGTCGCTATCACGAAATTTGCTGACGGTGCGTGGGTATCGATTGTGGTGGTCAGTGCGTTCTTCATGATGTTTCGTGTCATCAGCGGGCACTACAAAACCGTCGCGAAGTCGCTGAAGATAACCCCTGACTATGTGCCGCGAAAGATGAATCACACGGTCATCGTGCTGGTGGGCACGTTGCACCGTGGGGCCCTTGAAGGAATCGCGTACGCGAAGTCGCTGCACCCCAATAACCTTGCTGCCGTAACGGTGGTCAGCGACGAAGATGAGCAGGCCGCGATTGAACAAGCTTGGCTCGCGAAGGGAATCGACATACCGCTCGAAATCGTGCATTCGCCGTATCGTGAACTCAGCCGTCCGATTCTGCGCTACGTGGATGAACTCGATGCGCGCTGGGATAACGACGTTGTTACGGTCGTGATTCCTGAGTTTGTCGTGCCGGGCTTGTTTGGGAAGCTTTTGCACAACCAAAGTGCCTTGTTGCTCAAAGGTCGACTTCTATTCCGAAAGGGCACCGTCGTGATCTCAGTGCCATACCATCTCGACGACTGACGGGTCCGACAAAATTGTGAGGCGGAGTGCTCAAAACATTTAAGCGTGTGTTCGTTGGACGGCCGCTGGCCTCAGCCGACCTCGATCACCAGCGACTTCCGAAACGCATTGCTTTGGCGGTGTTTTCGTCGGACGCGATCTCGTCTACGGCCTATGCCTCCCAAGAAATCCTGTTGGTTACGGCATTGGGAGCATCGAGCCTCGCAATTGGGTTGAGCCGGCTGGTTCCGATTGCAATCTTCGTCGCGGTCTTGCTCGCGATCGTGGTCACGTCGTATAGCCAGACGATTCGTGCCTATCCCAACGGAGGTGGTTCGTACGTCGTGAGCCGCGAGAATCTGGGATCTCGCGCCGCGATGGTTGCTGGTGCTTCGATTCTGGTCGATTATGTGCTGACCGTGGCCGTTTCGGTGAGTGCTGGCGTCCGTGCCGTGACCTCGATTCCGGCGATGAAGAGTTTGCAGGATCACCGTGTATTGCTGTGCTTGGCGTTCATCACGATTATCACGCTCGCGAACTTACGGGGCATGAAGGAGTCGGGCCGTATGTTTGCGGTGCCGACGTATCTCTACATCGTTACGCTCGTCACCTTGATTGGCTACGGCATATCTCGATCCTACGGTGCATTTGGTGCCGAGATGTCGACGATCATGGACACTCGCGACTCGTTTTTTTCGGGCGAAGACCGAAAGCATGCAGAGGAAGTAGCGCTGTTGGGTGGAACGTTGGGACTCTCCACGTTGCTGCGGGGATTTGCTTCAGGCGCAGTCGCGTTGACTGGTGTCGAGGCGATCGCAGATGGCGTGCCAGCGTTCCAGAAACCCGCGGCCCGAAATGCATCACAGACGCTCGCGGCGATGGCGGTGATCTTGGGCTCGCTATTCCTTGGAGTTTCGCTGTTGGCGACGCGAGTGAAACCGATCCCGTTGCATGAAGGTGAGTCAGTCTTTTCGCAGATGGGCCGCTTCGTCTTTGGAACCGGCCCGATGTATTACGTATTGCAGATTTCGACGGCGTTGATTTTGATTCTTGCCGCGAATACGGCCTACGCCGATTTCCCTCGTTTGGCGTCGATTGTGGCTCGTGACGGATATCTCCCGCGCCAGTTTGCCAGTCGAGGCGATCGGCTTGTGTTCAGTAACGGCGTGCTTGTGCTTGCGGTAATGGCCGCAATATTGGTGGTGGTATTCGGCGGCGAAGAAACGTTGCTCATTCCGCTGTATGCCGTTGGTGTGTTTACTTCGTTCACGTTGTCGCAATTCGGAATGTTCCGCTACCTGCGCACACATAAGGCCCCGAATTGGCGGCGCAATTCGACGATCAGTCTTGCTGGAACAACTGCGACCTTTGTTGTGTTGTGCATCGTCGCGATTTCCAAGTTCACCCACGGGGCATGGGTTTCGATTTTCGTCGTCGGGGCAATTTGCGCCTTGTTTTACGTCATCAACCGTCATTACGTGGTGGTTGCGGCCGGATTGAAGGTCACCCCTGAGTACAAGCCACGCAAGATGAACCACACAGTAATTGTGTTGGTTGGCACGCTGCACCGCGGCGCACTTGAAGGACTTGCATACGCGAAATCACTGCACCCCAGCCACCTGGTGGCAGTCACCGTTGTGAGCGACGAGGATGAACAGGCAGCGATCGAGGCGGCTTGGCTGGCCAAGGGAATCGATATTCCGTTGGAAATTGTGCATTCTCCCTATCGAGAACTCAATAAACCGATTCTCGATTTTGTCGATCAACTTGATGAACGGTGGGACAACGACATTGTTACAGTCGTGATTCCTGAGTTTGTTGTACCGGGCTTGTTTGGCAAGCTATTGCACAACCAAAGTGCCTTGTTGCTCAAAGGCCGCCTCTTGTTCCGAAAAGGCACCGTCGTGACCTCGGTGCCATACCACTTGGAATCCAGCGACGAGGATGAATAGTTCCGCGACCGAGGCCTCGGTACTGTTGGTCTGTACCGGCAACATCTGCAGGTCGCCGATTGCTGAGGCAATGCTCAAAGCCTCGCTCGTCGCCGACGTATCGGTGAGCTCTGCTGGGCTGTTGTTCGACGATCGGCCCGCGAGCGACGGTGCAATCGAGTGGGCTGACAGCGTCGGGCTTGATCTGCATGCCCATCGAAGCCGGGTGATCACGCGATCGATCATTGAGTCGGCCGACGTGATTGTGTGCATGGAACCCAGGCATGTGCGCGAGGTGGTTGCTATGCACGATCCATCATGGGCACGGGCATTCACGCTGATTGAACTGGTGCAGCGGTGTGCGGCAGTAGGGGCGCGGCATCAGGGCGAAGCACTCGCGGATTGGCTCGCGCGCCTTGCCACCGGCCGTGCTCGCATCGACTTGTTGAATGACAATCCGGAGCTGATCGTGTTTGACCCCTACGGAGCCAGTTTTGAGGTGTACGCGCGCACGGCCCGCCAGATCAGCGAATGTCTCAAGGTATTCGAGGCGGCTTGCTGGCCCGAGCCCTAGCCCAGCGCACCCCTATTCGTGCTCGTTCAGCACGGCGCCGGGTTTTCGTGGTCTCAGCTTGACCTTTTGGGTGACCAAAACCTAGATTCTCGAAAATCGAATCTGACCTCGCACCCGTGTCGCGCACTGATCGCGAGGCTCTGAAAGCCATCTATCGCCTGTCGCAAGACAGTGCCGAGGTGCATACGGGCGCGTTGGCCGAAAAATTGGGACTCGCTCCCGGCACTGTAACTGCGACCGTAAAGAAACTCGCGGACCGCGAACTCGTCGATCACACCCCGTATAAGGGTGTTTCGCTCACAGTCGTCGGGCGTCAGATCGCGATCAGCGCTATCCGTCGCCATCGCATCGTTGAGCGGTTTTTGGCCGACATGCTTGGCTACGCGTGGAATGAAGCCGATCGTCTCGCCACAACGTTCGAGCACGACTTGCCCCAAGAAGTTGAAGATCGCATCTTTTTGGCACTCCACCGCCCAGAAACGTGCCCGCACGGTTTTCCCATACCGGCGAAAGAACAGGCTGAGATTCCCGCCATGCCGCCGCTGTACGCGCTGGAGCCCGGCGACTCCGCGGTTGTCGCAGTTCCAGGGTCAACTGATCCTGAGATCATCGAGTTTCTCGACACGCTCGGCCTACGCCCTGGCGTCACCGTCGAAGTCCAAGAGAAGCATCCATTCGACGGCCCACTCGTGTTGCGGGTCGACGGCAAGGAACGCACCCTGGGCAGCACCGTCGCCAATCAGGTGTTCGTTCGCAAGATCGCATAACCGTTTTACTGTCATCTCTACCGTTCTAACAACATCAACAAGGAGCATCATCAATGTCTGCACTACTGGCCGCTGAAGGCGGATACCAGGAGTTTGTTCTCCAAGGAGGTGAGTGGGTCGTTCTCATTGGTTCCGCAGTAACTGCGCTTCTGGCAATCGCAGTCGGGTTCTTTTTGATGAAGGGCGTGCTCGCCGCCGATCAGGGCACTCCGAAGATGATTGAAATCGCCACCGCGATTCAAGAGGGCGCGATGGCGTACCTCAAACGTCAGTTCAAGACCATTGCGCTGATCCTTATTCCCCTCACGATCATTGTGTTCGTGACCTCGACGGAGGTGCTCAAGCCAGACAACTCAACTGCGTTGTCATTTGGCGAGTCGGGCCTATACCGCACGCTGGCATTCATCGCCGGTTGCGTCATGTCCGGGCTTACTGGCTTTATCGGCATGGGCCTCGCGGTACGTGGCAATGTTCGTACGGCCGCTGCTGCGAAGACGGGCTCGATGCCTGCTGCGCTCCAGGTTGCGTTTCGCACCGGTGGTGTAGCGGGCATGTTTACCGTTGGGCTTGGCCTGATCGGTGCCACGATCATCATCATGATCTTCCAGAACACCAGTTCTGCGATCCTGATTGGCTTCGGATTCGGTGGCTCGCTGCTCGCATTGTTTCTGCGAGTTGGTGGCGGTATTTTCACGAAGGCAGCCGATGTTGGCGCCGACCTGGTGGGCAAGGTTGAGGCGGGCATCCCCGAAGACGACCCGCGTAACCCCGCGACGATCGCCGAC
>SXHN01000034.1 GCA_005773635.1 Actinomycetota bacterium | reverse complement strand
CTTGATTTCATTGAGTTCTTCAACGGCTTCGTCGAGGCCAGCCACATCTGCGAACTTGACCGTTGGATTGTCTTTATCGAACAGCTTTGGTTTTGCACGCCCGAAGCCGCCTCCCATGCGCCCACTGAGTTGCCGGAAAATAAAGCCCAGCATCGCGAACAACAGCACGAATGGGAGCACCTCACCGACGACCCGCAGCCAAGCATTGGGCCGCTGTGTGTTGACGGTGAAGTCAACCCCAGCGGCGGTCATAGCGTCAGTAAGAGCGCGTTCTGAGCTGCCCGGGTAGTCGACGGCAAATCGCGTGCCTCCAACAAGCTCACCGCGCACTGACCGATCGGCCCGCGCGATTTCGGCTGACAACACTCGGCGACCGGTGAGGTCGGCTCGGAATTCGGCGATGGTGAGCTTTTCGGGGTCGGCCGGTGCGAGTGAGGACCGAATCGCGAGCGCGACAAACACGCTGAGGGATAGCAACACGATGATCTTGGTAGAACGACGCTGCGGCACGGTCACAACCTGCACAAAAGGGAACGGCGAGCGTAACGCGGGAGGGTCCGATCATTCCAGGCGGACGGGCGAAGTACGCACAATCCCTGGCCAGCGTGGCCTCTAGGGCGTGTACTGCGCGATGTACGGCAAGTTGCGATACACCTCAGCGACATCCAAGCCGTAGCCGATCACAAATTCGGGCGGAATTGAAAATCCCACATATTTCAGCTGCGGGTCGACTTTTTGCAAGCCTTCTTTCAGCAGCAGTGCACAGACTTCGACTGACGCAGGACCTCGTGCCTGCAGATTCTTACGCAAGTATTGCAACGTGAGGCCAGAGTCAATGATGTCTTCGACGATCAATACGTGTCGACCGGTGAGGTCGGAGTCAAGATCTTTCACGATGCGCACTACGCCACTCGACCGAGTCGCGGATCCATAGGAAGACACTGCCATGAAATCGACATCAACCGACAGATCGATCGCTCGGGCAAGGTCGGCCATAAACACAAAGGCACCCTTGAGTACGCCCACCAAGAGTGGTGGGTGCTCGGCGTAGTCGGATGTGATCTGGCGGCCGAGTTCAGCAACGCGTGCCTGTAACTCCGATTCACTCACCAGTACACGCGTGATACGCGGATCGTTCATCGCGGTTTCGCCCTACTATCGCTGTGCACCATCTGATTGCCTACTCCGTAACCCGTTGCGTCGGTTCGACAAACAGAATTCCACCACTTCGACGCAGGGTTCGGCGATTCGGTAATTCAACGGCCTTGGCCGTCCCGTACACCACACTCAGGGCAGCTTCAATGTGTTTCCCGCCGATCGGAGGTTCCCCTAAGAACTGCCGCACCACTCGGCGCGCGATCACCCCATCGATCGAGCGCATCAACTCGACGCTGAGTGCGCTCCCCGCTTCGGCGAGCACAGCTGCGGCAGCTCGTTCGAGATACTCATGATCCCCACGAACAATTTGTGCTTGTCGCGCCAAGACGATTGGCATATCGCGTTGCGCGTGTTCGTTCAACATCGGCATTAGGTGGCGCCGGACCCAGACCCGATTGAATCGAAGATCATGATTCATCGGATCATCAACGACTTGGAGACCTTGCGCGACGCAAGTCGCGGCCAGTTCCCATCGCCGCAACGCAAGGACTGGCCGTTCGATGCGCCCACGGTGCGCCGCCATGCCCGCCATGCCCGCGAGCCCGCTACCGCGCATCATCGCAAGCAACACTGTTTCGGCTTGATCGTCGACACTATGGGCGAGCCAAATCGACGCAGCGGCCGCAACGGCGCGCTGCTCCTCAAGCACTTGGAGACGTGCATCTCTCGCCCGAGCTTCGAGGTTGGACGAACCAGGATCAAGTTCGAGCGACACCATGACCGCAGGCATCCCGAAGCGGTCGGCGGCAGAGCGAACGACATCGAAATCGCTCGCACTATCGGATCGCAGACCGTGATCCACATATACCGCGACCGCATCGCGTTGTGCATGCGCTGCGAGAGCGAGAAGCCCGATCGAATCGGGACCCCCAGAACATCCGATCACCACGCGATCGTGGTGAGCAGACAACAAGGGCGCGCGTTCGAGGAGCTCGTCGATCTCCACCGCCGTCAAGCGCTTAAACCCGAGCTCCGCTCATACGAGCAAGCCATCTCGGCGCGTCATTCAATTCATCCAACGTTGGTAGGGCTTCCGCACTGGTCCATGCGGCATCGATAGCTCCTATTCCCGCACGCGCTACTACGTCATCGAGAAACTTTTCGCCAACTGCGTACTGCCGCAGCTTCATTTCAATGCCCATCATTTTTTGCAGCTGTCCCGCAATACCCTTCGTTTCACGGCGAGCTTGCAGGACACGTTCCATGCGCTCAACCCCATACACATGTTGACGACCCAGTGCATTCATCACGTAGTTGCCGTGCCCTTCGAGCAATGACATCAAGGCTTGCACATCTCCGAGCACCGAACGTTGCTCGTCGCTCGCAAAAACGCCAAGCAATCCCGCTTCATCGAATGGATTCTTACCGCGTGACAACGCTTCTGCGGCTCTGGCGACACCGCGGATCAAGGTACGCGGATCAGG
>SXHN01000033.1 GCA_005773635.1 Actinomycetota bacterium | reverse complement strand
GACCCTGCGCTGTTCGACCACCGTTCGACCGAAGAGTGGGCGAAGAAAATCGACGTGCCAACATTCATTGTCGGCGCGTTTCAAGACGAACAAACCGGTGGTGCATGGCCCGAGGTGATCACCGCGTTGCAAAGCAACCCGAAAGTATTCGCCACCGTCATGAATGGTACGCATGTTGATTCATTGGGGCCGGGCACGATCGGTCGATGGGCTGAGTTCCTTTCGCTCTACGTCGCCGATGAACCGCCATCGGTGCCTGCCAGTGCGCTCGATCTTGCACCCATCTTGTACCAACTCGTCGCAAAGGCTGGCGGTTCGCCGATCGCAGCGATTCGCTATGGCGATCTCACGCTTGAGGCCGCGCGGGCGGAATACGAAAAGGATCCACGAGTACGGGTCTTTTTTGATAACGGAGGCAATTCGAAAGATCCCGGCTCGTTGTCTCCTCAACGCGAACTCGGGTTCGATGCTTGGCCGGTGAAATCCGCAAAAGCCACCACATGGTACTTCGGTGCTGATGGTGCACTATTGGACGCAGCACCAACGCAACAAGGTTCGGTGTCCTATGTAGGTGATCCGGCTGCTCGCCCTGCAGACAATTTGGCTGATGGTCAAGATGCTTGGTGGGCGCTCCCGAAGTATGAGTGGGCGCCCGTCGTCGACGGGAAGGGTTTGGCGTTCATCACTTCGCCGTTCGCTGACGATGTAACTGTCGTCGGTACCGGAAGCGCGGACTTGTATATTGATTCTTCCGCCAAGGACACGGATCTGCAGGTCACTATTTCCGAAGTGCGTCCCGACGGTTCCGAGATGCTGGTGCAAAGCGGTTGGCTGCGGGCATCGCATCGCAAACAAGACGATCGGTCCACGGCCACCGGGCCGCGCGTGTCGCACGAGGAATCGGATCGCGCCGACATGCCAGTTGGAAAATTCGAGTTGGTACGAGTGCCGATCTATCCGTTTGGTCAAACGTTTCGCAAGGGCACACGTTTGCGTATTTCGATTCAAGCGCCAGGCGGCGACAAACAAATCTGGAGTTTCGCGACCCTGGAAGACGGCACGATCACCAACAACGTCGGTTTGGGAGGGTCCGTCGCCTCGAAGCTTGTGTTGCCGGTGATCGATTCCAATATTGACGCCGGGCCCCTACCTCCGTGCCCTTCGAACCGAGCACAACCGTGCCGCACCTACAGGGCAGCGGGTAACGGCGGCTGAGCCGAGACGCGCCAAGAGACGATCACCGTGTTTGCTTCGCCGGATCATGCACGATGTATGAGTCCGAGAATACGAGCGAGCTCGGCAGGATGATTCGGAGTTGCATCGTGCTGGGTCGTGGTGCGTCCAGGCTGGTACAGGACGATTCTGTCAGCGAGCGCGGCGACATCGTCGAGGTCGTGGGTCACGACGACTGCGGGCACATTGCGATCGTCGACGATGCGCCGAACCAGTTTCCGTAGCGACACGCGCGTGGGTTGGTCGAGGGCAGTGAACGGTTCGTCGAGGAGCAACAGTTGCGGGTCACCTGCGAGGGCGCGAGCCAATGCGATCCGTTGCTGTTCACCACCCGACAATGAAGTGGTTGAGCGTCGTTCGAGGCCCTCGGCGCCGACTTCTTGCAACAGGTGGCGCGCGTCAGTTCTTCGCTGCGATCGGGTGCCCGCTCGCACCGCGATGCTCACGTTGTCGAGTGGCGTGAGATGGGGAAACAACGCGCCGTGCTGCGCGACCATTCCGACGCGCCGGTCTTGGGTCGAAACGTGGAGCTTGGCGGTCGCGTCGGCGACAACGCTGTCGAGCAGAACAATTGTGCCGGTGGTGGGGCGTAAGAGTCCTGCGATGGTTGCGAGCGTGAGGCTCTTGCCTGAGCCCGAGGGCCCGAAGAGCACGGTGATGCCCGGGTGCGCTTCAAATTGCGTGGTGAGTGTGAATGCTCCCGACGAGGCGGATGCGTCGACGATGAGTGGGCTGTGTGCAGTCATGATCTACTCATGGTTTCACTCGAGAGAATCGGTTGACGCCGAGCAACACAACAACTGCGATTCCGCCGAGAAGCAGCGCTCCGGTGCGAGCAGTTGTCTGATCGTTTGCTTGTACAGCGTCGTAGACGGCAATCGGTAGGGTTTGCGTGCGCCCAGGAATGTTGCCGGCGACCATCACCGTCGCGCCGAAGTCTCCCAGAGCGCGGGCGAAACCGAGCGCGACCCCGGCGGCGAGGCCACGACGAGCCACTGGGATGGTGACGCGCATCGCAACGCGCCATTCCGACAGACCAGCAACCCGTGCCGCAGCTTCGAGACGCGGATCTACGGCTTCGATGGCAGCGCGGCCAGTGCGCACACAAAACGGAAGTGCCGAGATTGCCGCGGCCAAGATCGCCGCCGTAACTGTAAAGACCAGCGGTTCTCCAAACACTGACTCCCAGGCTCGGCCGACCGGACTGTTCACGCCGAGGTTGGTGAGGAGGTAATAGCCCAAAACTGTGGGCGGTAGGACGATCGGTAAGGTGACGATCGCTTCGAGCAATCCGCGACCGCGGAAGCGTCCCTTTGCCAGCAGATACGCGAGCGAGATGCCAAGTGTGCCCGCGACCAATGTTGCGATCGTGGCGACGCGAAGCGAGAGCCAGAACGGATACCAATCGTCCATCAGCGTTCGCGGTTCTCTCCGGGGAGTATGAAGCCGTAACGAATCATGACCTTGCGACCAATCTCGCTGTTGATGAATGTTGCGAACGCAGCCGCAGCGTTGCCGCGTGCATCCCCGCTCGTGACAACCAACGTCTGCTGGAGCGGTTCGTGTAACTCCGAGGGGATCAACGTGTACGCGCTGCCATCGGCAATCGCAAGTGAGAGTGCGATAATGCCTGCATCTGCGTTCCCCGACTTCGCGATTTGAAACGTGCCAGAGATGTTTTCTCCGTACACGATGCGCGAATCGATTTGTTCGTAGATGCCAGCCTTCATGAGGGCTTGTTTGGCGGCGAGGCCATACGGTGCGTGTTGCGGGTTTGCAATCGCGATTCGCCGGTAGGGCGCGGCGGCCAAATCTTGGATGTTGGATGGGAGTTTCGTATCGTCGGCGCTCCACAGCACGATTCGGCCTAGCGCGTAGTTGGCCTTGGTTTCGGACCTTCCTCGACCACCTGCGATGACTTCATCAACGTAGGCGGAGTTTGCTGAAGCGAAGAGGTCGAATGGTGCGCCGTTCATGATCTGTTCGCGGAGCTGACCCGACGAACCAAAACTGAATGTCACGCTGGTGCCTGTTGCGTTCGTGAAAAGTTTGCCAAGCTCGCTGAACGCGGGCCGCAGATCGCTGGCGGCGGCCACACTGATTTCGGTTGCAACATCAGGGTTTGTGGCGGGGTCGGGTGTGCCGTCGGAGTTGTCGCCGCATCCGGCGGCGATGAACGCGGCCGCAATCAGGGACCAGATCAGTCGCTTGCTTTGGGCACGCCGGCGCGTGATGAGAGGTGTGATCATCGTGTCAATTCTCGGCCGGTGGTCAACTGGCTCGTTGCTCGACGCCGCATCCCGAGAGGTCGTAGCCGCCAACGAGTTCGAGGCGTGATTGCAACGCGCGGCTCGTTAATGCTTCGATCAGCGCGATTGCGGCGGGTAGCGACGACCATTGTTGGTCGAGCCACAACTCGACGGTGTGCTCTTCGAGCGGGCTGAAACCGAGCGCGAATGCGCGTGCGGCGCTTTCCATTGTGACACCGGCTGTGGCACCTGCGGCGACCCGCCGGGCGACATCAATGTGGCCCTCGCC
Organism: Actinomycetota bacterium; assembly: GCA_005773635.1. Taxonomy (GTDB): domain Bacteria; phylum Actinomycetota; class Acidimicrobiia; order IMCC26256; family PALSA-610; genus F1-120-MAGs023. The sequence continues at coordinate 94,232 of SXHN01000033.1, read as the reverse complement.
GATCGGGCCGGGCAGCGCTGGTTGCGCGCCGACCCGTTGGAGGGCTCTGTGAAGCGCTTGTTGCGAGCCTGCTCCAGCTTCGCGTTGCACGGTGCTGTGACGCCGTTCGGCTAGTTCATCGATTGACGGCACGCCTTTGGCTCGTCCTGATGCAATACCTACCTGCCATCGCGCGACGTGAAAGCGACGTGCAGCAACTGGCGGCACTGGTAAGTGCCCCGATTGTGCGTGCACCAATACGGCGTGGACCCGTCCGGCTTCCAAGGCTGCGATCGAACGAGCTGTTGATGCGTGAACGGTGACCACCCGATGCGACGACATGCGACCAACGAGTGCCGCGAGCATCCCCGCCGCCGGGTCGCAGCCGGAAACTAAGAGACCATCGATGATCGCAGCGTCAAGGAGATCAATGTTGCCGTTGTGTATTGCGGCGTCCGACAGCAGCCACTGTTCGGAGTTCGCCACTCCGTGTTCGATACCAGCAACCACAAGTTGGTTGCCAACCTGGGTGACGCACGCCTGCGACCCGTTTGGCGCGAACACCTCTCCAAACATCGGCACAACATTGGGTCTCGGCGCTGCGAAAAGATCCTCGGCCGTCACACCCAACGCCCGGGCTAACGCCAAGCCGGCATGCACGTTGGGCGCGTGACGCCCTGCTTCGACGGCACTCACCAGCTGACGGCTGAGGCCAGCCCGATCGGCCAGGTGCTGCTGCGACCACCCCATGTCTTCTCGCAATGCTCGAATACTGGCGTTCATGCCAGGATCCTAACAGCACTGCGCCACCGAGGGTGCAGTCAGCATCGCGAGTTCGCCACATCGCGCAGCGGATGATGACACGTATGCTCGCACGCGTTCTCGCGCAAGCGTCGAATGCCTTCTCGATAGATTCCTGGCTGATTGTGCTGCCTACGTTGAGTTGAAGGGAAGGCCTGAGTGGGAGCCGGGTTGTTGCCACAACTGAGTGGTGGCGCGTTCGTGACCGATGGTGGCGTCGAAACTGATTTGATGTTCCACCATGGAGTCGATCTGCCGGAGTTCGCATCGTTCGTGCTGCACGACGATCTCACCGGTGAGTCGTTGCTGCGCAGCTACTACCAGGACTACTTTCGAATCGCGTCGGAACACGATCTTGGCTTGGTGTTGGAGACGACGACCTGGCGCGCGAGCAAAGATTGGGGTGCCGTGCTTGGTTACGACGAGGCTCGACTCCGGGCGGTGAATGCTCGCTCGGTTGAGTTCATACGTGAATTGCGCGATGCCGCGTCCGACCAGGTCGTTGTTGTAAGCGGTTGTGTTGGCCCTCGTGGTGATGCGTATGTCGACCTCGGACCGGCGAGTGCCGACGAAGCATGTGAGTATCACCATCCTCAAGTAGAGGTTTTGGCGGGTAGCGGTGTTGACCTTGTCACCGCGTTGACACTTACCAATACTGCTGAAGCCATTGGATTTCTTCGCGCTGCGCAACGGAGTCACATATCCGCCGTTGTGTCGTTTACGGTCGAAACTAACGGGCGCCTCCCGTCCGGTGTGAGCCTGGCTGATGCGATCGCGTTGGTTGATCGAGAAACGGACAGTTCCGCGGCATATTTCATGATCAACTGCGCGCATCCCGATCATTTCGATGCGGTGTTGAAGAGTGATGCGCCGGCGCTTGATCGATTGCATGGTGTTCGGGCTAACGCATCTCGGCTCAGTCACGCTGAACTGGACGAGAGTGTTGATCTCGACGACGGAGATCCGCGAGAATTTGGCATGCAGCTTGCAGCGATTCACAAAGCGCGACCTCGCATCAACGTGTTGGGCGGCTGCTGCGGAACCGATGCTCGTCACATCGCGGCAATCGCTCGGTCGTGTCAGGCTTGACGCGACCTGAATGCTGCTACGAACTCAGGTGTTTCGCAAAGAACGCAAGGGTGCGGTCCCACGAGAGTTCAGCTGCTTCGGCGTTGTACATCGACGGCGCGTCCCAGTTGCTGAACGCATGGCCAGCCTCGTAGCGATGAAACTCCACTCCGGCGCGTGAAGCGACAGCTTGTTCGACGGCGGCAATATTTTCTTCTGGTATAAAAACATCGGTGTTGCCGTAGTGATACATCGTCGGGCAGGTGATTGCGTCGGCCAACCCGAGCATGTCATTGATGGCCGAGCCGTAGTAGCAGACCGCGGCATCGGGACCGCGCCCATCGACGCGGCTGGTTGCCGCGGCATTGAAGGCAAGCGCACCACCCAAACAAAAACCGATCACGCCCACTTTGCCACTGCACTCTGCCATATCCAACAAGTGCGCATGCGTCGCGGCAATGTCTAATGCGCCCAGCGTGGCATCGAACTGTTGCACGACCGCGAAAGCATCGCCGATACCAGATTCATCTTTTCGTTCGAAGCGCGGTTCGATTCGCCAAAACATGTCGGGAACGAGTGCGACGTAACCCTCGGTGGCGAGCCGATTGGCGAGGCCGCGCATGTTGTCGTTGATCCCAAAAATCTCTTGGAAGACAACGACCCCGGGGCCGTTACCGGATGACGGTATCGCGCAATATGCGTCGAAACTCCCACCATCTTGGGCCTGTATTCGCTCGTAGTGATGGTCAGCTGGCATAACGCTGAGGCTACTCAGAAAATGGCGTCGCGACATCAGGCTGCAGGACAGTGCGCGGGCGGTGCAGAGCCGGAGCGTGCGAAATCGTGTTGCTTGGTAGCGTCAGACATGGCTCGTGCGCTGCAGAGCTTCCTCGGCCAGGGAAGTCCAGGGAATGGGTCTCGCAGAAGCTCTCGACACCGACCAACAGCCCCGAACCGTGACGGTCAGTGGCCTAAATTGGCTGGCGCCCTCGGCAGGATTCGAACCTGCGCACACGGCTCCGGAGGCCGATGCTCTATCCCCTGAGCTACGAGGGCAGGGGCGGCGAGGCTATCGCGCGCCTACTGCGGAGATCTGAGCCAAACTGTCGGCATGGGCTCCGACGCAGTGTTGTCAGATGTGGTGATTCTGTGCACCCGCCACCGACCCGATGACGTTGCCGGTTGTCTTGTAACGATCAGTGCACAGACTCGGCTCGCGCCGCTGGTGCTTGTTGTTGATTCCAGCGATGATGCCGCGACTGCCGACGTCGTGGTCGCCGCCGCGCGCCAGTGGCCGGCGGGTTCGAAGCTCGAGTATCTTCACGCAACGCCGTCGTTGACGCATCAACGAGTGGTCGGCATCGAACATACATCGAGCGACGTCGTGCATTTCGTCGATGATGATGTTCGTCTCGACCCTCGTTGCCTGGAATCGATCATGGCGACGTTCGAAGCCGACGCTACGCACATCACCGGACAAGCGCGTCCGATTCTCGGCGTAGGTGCCTACATGACGGGCCAAGGTCCGCGCGCGTCGGTCAAATGGATTGACCGTGTGGCGGGTTTGGATAGCGATAGCGAAGGCGTGGTGTTGCCGTCGGGTCGCAATATTGCAGTTACGACCGAGCCGTCGCGCACCGTCGACGTCGACTGGTTATCGGGAGCCATGATGTCGTATCGCCGCGCCGCGTTAGCTCTCGAAGCACCCGACGAGGTTGGGTTTCCATTCGAGGGCGAAGACGTGGATCTGTCGTTTCGCATTGGTGGCCACGGTCGTCTGGTGGTAAATCCGCAAGCTCGTTACGAGCACCTTGAATCGCAAACCAACCGCGTCGCCGGGGCGGCCCAAGCCAAGGCCGAGTTGTGTGCTCGGCTCTTGCGCGTTGCGAACAATTCGGATCGGCTTTCGCACAGACGGGCAATTGTTGCCGCGCTCGTGCAACTCGTGAAGTACTCGGTCAGCGGGGCTGCGACTCTGTCGTCACGTCGGCTCGCGATCGCCTGCGGCACGCTCCAAGCGCTGCGCAACAAGTAGCTATTCGTTCGGCAGGAGTCGAGCGATTTGTCGATTGAGCGCGTCGAGGGTGCCGCGTGCGGTGGCATCGATCGGGCTCGTGCCCGCCGATGCTCCGTAAAACGTGTGTGTGCCACTTTCGCTAGGCGCCGACACGGCCACCATCACCAAGATTGCATCCGCCGCGTCGATCTGTTTGGCCCACTGCGCCAATGCATCCAATTCGACGCCGAGGCTTCGGATCGCGTCGATCGTTGCGTGCGCTGCACCTACGAGCCCTGCGCTCGCGGGCGAACGACCAATTGTGCGCCGACCGTTGTGCACGAGGTGCACTTCGAGCTCGTCGGTATCGGGAAATGACAACACGGCGAGCAATCGCGGACGCCGTTCATCGTCGGCGTCCGCGTCTGCATGCGGATCGACTTGACCGGTCGGCCCCTCGTGAGGAATCAGCGAGGGGCCGATCGGTGTGACGTTGTTGTCCGGCTCGGCGCTCTCGGGAGCGTCTCGCCACCGCACAACTTCAACCGCAACCGGGCGATCGCTGTATCGCGTTGCGATGCGCGTAGCGGCAACCGGCAATGGAATGTCGTGGTCGTCGGTCGTGGAACGGTCGGCCGCAAGGTGGAGCTGCACCATCAACACATCGCCGCGGTCATCGAAGCCCGCCGCGCGCACACCGGGAAGTTTGCGCAACTCGAATTCAAGATCGTCGAGCGTCACCGAGTCGCCTTCCGTTCTTGTTTGTGTTCGAACAGCCTGCTGTCGGCGAGATTAAAGAGCGCTTGAAAACTTTCGGCTTCTTCGGGACACACGGCGACACCGTAGGAAAACTCCGGCGGTAGGTCACGCAACCCCGGCGTACTACGGAGCCGTTCAACGAGGGTGGGCACGGTGTCAGACATCGCGTCGGGCAGAATTAATGCGAATTCATCGCCACCGATGCGGGCCGCGTTGTCGCCATACCGCAGCGTGCGTCGCATCCGGTCGCCAAGATCGCGAATAGCGAGATCGCCTCCTGCGTGGCCTTCGGTGTCGTTGATGACTTTGAGCTTGTCCATATCGAGCAGGACGAGCGTGAATGGCCATCCGTACCGCACCGAACGAGCGACAGCCATCTCTAACAGACGATCGAAACTGCGCCGGTCATACAGCCCGGTAAGCGGATCGTGCCACGCGTCATACCGCAGCACATCCATGCGTAATGCCAACACGCACATTGAGGTGATGAGGCTGCGGTTGAAATCCGTGTCGGCCAACGCGGGCTCGGTGTAGAGGCCCTCGGGAGCACTCAACAGCGCTTCGTCGTCCTCGTCGAGCACCCGGCGACCGGCTCGAAAAACCTGCCGACCAAGATTGGGTTCATCGATCACGATCGCGGCATCATCGAGACCGTGTTCGGCCACCAGCGCGTCGAGCGCGCGATAAATGATCGCCAAGCCGGATTCGTTGGCAGCGAGATCGGCAGCCAGTTGACTTGTGAGCTCCGGATTCACCTGACCGATGTCCTGACGTTGATATCTGAGCGGTAGGCCAAGCGCTGGTAATTCGGGTATCAATGCCGCGAGTCCGCGCATATCACCCGACGTCCCGGTCATCTGATCTCCTGCAGTACGTGGTTGGCTTGCAATGTTCGTGATGTTCGAGGAGCCGGTGGTGCCTTCATTGCGTGGCCATACCCCTACGGATTGTGGCCTAATCCTGGTGATCCTAACGCGGTTTGTAGTGGTTGAAAAGTCGTGATTCGCCCGATTTAACAAACAGTGCCCGAAGTCCGGTCTCCGATAGCCTCCGCGGTCTGTATTACTACGTTGTTGAGGCCCCGTGAGCGACAAACTCCCGATTCGCGACCAAATTATTGCCGCTGTCGGCGCAGCTATCGCTTCCGCGGGGTTTCCTGCATTGGCGGGTCCGATTGTGCTCGAAGTGCCCAAGCAGCGAGAACACGGCGACTTTTCCAGCAATGCGGCGATGCAGTTGGCCAAACCGGTGGGTGCGAAACCTCGCGATATCGCGGTTGCGATTCGCGTTGCGTTGCTCGAAGCTGCCGTCCCGCACCTTGCAGATGTCGAAATCGCCGGGCCGGGGTTCATGAATTTTCGCCTCTCGCCGACGTGGCTCTACGACGTGCTGGAAACGGTCGTGGCCGCAGGGCCCAACTTCGGCCGCAATGCCGAGTTGGCCGGTCGCAGGATCAATCTCGAGTTCGTCTCCGCCAACCCCACTGGGCCGCTGCACGCTGGCGGGGGTCGTTGGATAGCCGCGGGAGATGCGATCGCGAATCTGTTGGCCAGCCAGGGTGCCGAGGTCCACCGCGAGTACTACCTCAACGACACGGGCAACCAACTCAACACCTTTCGCGATTCGTTGTTTGCCCGCTACCAGCGACAAGAACTCCCCGAAGACGGCTATGTAGGGGAGTACATGGTTGAGATCGCGGACGCGCTGCGCGCCGAACACGGTGCTTCGCTCGACGCGGCACAACTCTGCGAACTTGGCTTACGCATCGTTATTGCCGGTATTCGAGATGACCTTGAGCGAATCGGCGTGCGGTTCGACACATGGTTTTCGGAACGGTCGCTGCACGAAAACGGCGAAGTTGACGCGGTCTTGCAGCTCCTCACGGATCGCGAACTGGTTTTCGAACTCGACGGAGCAGTGTGGATTCGCACCACGGATTTTGGTGATCAGCGCGATCGAGTTGTGAAAAAAAGTGATGGGTCAACGACGTATCTCCTCAACGATTACGCATATCACTGCAACAAGTTCGCGCGCGGCTTTACCCACCTGATCAACATTTGGGGCAGCGATCATCATGGCCAGGTCAAGAGTTTGCAAGCCGGTATAGAGGCGATTACCGGTCAACCCGGCGAGCCCGAAATCATTCTCGGACAACTGGTAAAACTGTTGCGCGGCGGCGAGGAAATCAAGATCAGTAAACGCGCCGGCAACATCGTGACGCTCGCGGACATTCTCGACGAGGTTGATGCCGATGTCGCGCGCATGACGTTCCTGTTGCAAAGCGTCGACACTCGTCAAACGTTTGATCTCGACATCGTGACTTCGCAATCGATGGAAAACCCGGTGTATTACGTGCAGATGGCGCACGCGCGGATCGCGTCGATCGGTCGCAAGGCGGCCGAAGCGGGTGTTGTACGTGCACCACTGCCAGCCGTGAACCTCGCGTTGCTTGAACACCCACGAGAGCACGAACTGCTGCGTGCGCTTGCGCAATATCCCGAAACCCTTGCGGAGGCCGCTGCGGCGCGGGCTCCCCACAAACTCACCCACTGGGTGCTCGACTTTGCGGCACGTTTCCACGGCTTTTACCGTGACTGTCGGGTGCTCGACGCCGAGCCGGAGCTCTTGCAAGCTCGTTTGTGGTTAGCGGAAGCTTCGCGCATCGGTTTGTCGAATGCGTTGACGTTGCTGGGGGTGAGTGCGCCCGAGGAGATGGCGCGGCTCGACGACGAATCGCTCGAAGGAGCCCCGACGCAATGACCGATCCAATCAGTCTCGAGTTGTTACCTCGCAGCGCTGCGATTGATTCCGATGGCCGTATGTCGATTGGTGGTTGCGATCTTGGCGAGTTGGCGCAACAATTCGGAACGCCACTGTTTGTTTACGACGAAACGGAAATCCGCGAACGTTGTCGAGAATATGTCGACACATTTCGCGGGTCGGTGGCATATGCAAGCAAAGCGTTTCTGTGCAAGGCAATGGTGCACATTGTCGCTGAAGAAGGTCTTGACATCGATGTCGCGAGTGGCGGCGAACTGAATGTTGCGATCTCGGCTGGTATGCCTGCGCAACGGATCGTGCTGCATGGCAACAACAAATCCACGGCCGAGCTACGCCACGCGATGACGATTGGTATCAAACATATTGTCGTCGACAGCTTTGACGAACTCGATCGCATTCACGCGCTGGTGACAGGCGAGGGGCTTGATGCTCCCTCGGTGTTGATACGCGTGAACCCCGGTGTCGATGCACATACGCACGAGTATCTAGCGACCGGTGCTGTCGATTCCAAATTCGGTTTCGCGCTGCTCGACGGTGTCGCCTTGCGCGCGGTTGAACGAATCGTCAGTGAGGGCTCGGCCCATCTCGCGGGTTTGCATATTCACATCGGTTCGCAGATATTCGTGCGCGACGGATTCACTGCTGCAATCGATCGCTTGGTTGCCTTGATTGCGCAGATCGAACGCGCGACTGGCGTCACAATCGACGAACTCAATCTGGGTGGCGGCCTTGGTGTGCGATACACGCTCGGCGATGCGGGGATCGACATCGGCAATCACGCGGCCATGATTCAAGAAGACCTTGGGAGCGCCCTTGCAGCAGTAGGAGCTCGTTCGGCGCCATTGCTTGCAACCGAGCCCGGTCGTTCCATTGTGGCGACCGCAGGTGTCACGTTGTATTCGGTCGGCACGATCAAAGCAGTTCCGGGCGGCCGCACGTATGTATCGGTCGACGGAGGAATGAGCGACAATTCTCGACCCGCGCTCTATGGCGCTCGATACGAAGCGTTTGTGGTGACCCGTGCCGCGCACAACCGCGAGTTTGTGGCAACTGTCGCGGGGAAACACTGCGAACAAGGTGATCTCTTGGTACGTGACGCACAGTTGCCTGGCGATATTGCAGTTGGTGATGTGCTGTGTACGCCATGCACCGGCGCCTATGGGTATTCAATGGCAAGCAACTACAACAAACTGGCGCGCCCGGCAGTGGTCTTCGTGGCCAACGGCGTGGCGCGTGTGGTGATTCGGCGAGAAACCGACGCCGATTTGCAACGGCTCGATGTTGGGTAATCACCTCGCCTCATGACAAGAACCCTCGAAAGTGCATTCTGTCCACCGCGGTGATCGTTGAGTTACCGCGCCGTCAGGCACACTCATGAACAACCGGACCGGAGTAGGGCACGGTACGCAGCGTTGGCGGCAACGCTGCACAGCACCACATCCGTCGGCGAGTAGCCGGGCGGGCTGGGACTGGCGTAGCGGAGTGCATCTCGCTGCGACGGTCAAGTCCCGGCACTCGTCGACGGCGCGGTCTTGTCGTTGCAGATGTGCCGATCGCGATGATTCGGGAAGTTGCGTCGCGGAATCCGACATTTCCCGGACTTTGACCTATTTCGCTTCGTGGCAGCGTCGGTTATCCGCGAGACTGTCGCGATGAGCTCGGATGTTGTTCGAATTGGGATTCTTGGTTGTGGCAACGTCGGCTCCGCATTGGTGCGGCTCATCAACGAAAACCAAGAGTCGATTCTGCGTCGCAGCGGGCTGGTGCTGGAAGTCACGCAGGTTGCGGTTCGAAACCTGAAGCGTGGTCGTGCTGTGTCATTTGGCGACGGTGTGCTCACCGATGATCCCAACGCAGTGGTGAATCACGACGCTGTCGACCTGGTCGTCGAGCTGATTGGGGGTGTTGAGCCAGCTAGGGAGTTGATTCTCAACGCGCTCGCACTCGGGAAACCGGTTGTCACTGCGAATAAGGAACTCCTCGCCAATGTCGGCGCTGAGCTTTACGAGGCCGCGGCAGCTAGTGGAGTTGATCTGCTGTTTGAAGCGTCGGTTGCGGGAGGGATCCCATTGATGCGACCGCTGCGCGAGAGCCTCGCGGGCGAACGCATCGAACGGGTTATGGGGATTGTTAACGGCACGACCAATTTCATTCTGACGCAAATGACTGAATTCGGCACCTCGTTTGCTGATGCGCTCGCCGAGGCGCAAAGCCTCGGATTCGCAGAGAGCGATCCGACCGCCGACGTAGAGGGCTACGACGCGGCGGCGAAAGCGGCGATCATCGCCAGCATCGCGTTCGGCGCGCAAGTGGTTGCCAGCGATGTGTATCGCGAGGGCATTAGTGGGGTGAGTGCCGACGACATCAAGGCTGCGCATGAGCTTGGCTACGTGATCAAATTGTTGGCGATGGCCGAAGAACTTGACGGCGCAATCACCGTGCGAGTGCATCCGGCGATGGTTCCGGTCGATCACCCGCTGGCTTCGGTGCGGGGGAGTTTTAACGCGGTGTTTCTTGAGGGTCGGGCTGTCGGCGACCTGATGCTCTACGGCCGAGGCGCCGGAGGTGACCCCACCGCGATTGCTGTATTGGGTGATGTCATCGACGCCGCCACCAATTTGCACCGCAACGCCCGCGGGGCCACGATCGGCACGCTGACTCGCAAAACAATCCGACCAATCGATGAAGTCGCATCGCAGTTTTACCTCACGGTGGATGTTGAAGATCGTCCAGGAGTACTCGCGGCGATCGCCAACGCCTTTGGCACGCATCGTGTCTCGATCCAATCGATGAAACAACAGGGCCAAGGCGATGAAGCGCACCTCATCTTCGTGACGCACCTCGCTCCCGAAGCAGCATTGGCTGCCACGATCCGCGACGTGCGAGAGTTGGACGCAGTAAAACGAATCGGTTCGGTGCTTCGGGTGATTGGCGGCGAGAAATGATTGATGCGGGTCGCAGCTACCCGTGGCCGGGATTGATCGAGGCGTATCGTCCGCGACTGCCGGTGACCGATGCATCGCCAGTGGTGACGTTGCTCGAAGGCAATACGCCGTTGATTTCTGCTCCCAAAGTGTCGCAGCGCACTGGCTGTGATGTGTTTCTCAAGGTAGAAGGCGCGAACCCAACGGGGTCGTTCAAAGACCGCGGTATGACGGTCGCGATTTCGAAAGCTGTTGAAGACGGCGCCAAAGTTGTCGTGTGCGCTTCGACCGGAAACACTTCGGCGTCCGCTGCGGCCTATGCGGCGCGTGCCGGCTTGCTGTGCGCAGTGTTGATACCCGAGGGCCACGTTGCGTTAGGGAAACTCGCGCAGGCGCTCATTCATGGCGCGAAAACACTGCAAATACGGGGAAATTTCGATGACGCATTGAACCTTGTGCGCGATCTCGGTACCCGCGACGGTGTCACGATCGTCAACTCAATCAATCCGTACCGCATCGAAGGCCAAAAGACTGCGGCCTTTGAAATTGTTGATGCCTTCGGAGATGCCCCCCACGTGCATTGCATTCCGGTTGGCAACGCGGGAAACATCACGGCGTATTGGAAGGGCTACACCGAATACCAACGTGACGGTCTCGCGACGCGGGCCCCGCGCATGCTGGGGTGGCAGGCCGCCGGGTCCGCGCCGCTGGTATCGGGCGAGCCAATCGCGCACCCCGAGACGATCGCCACCGCCATCCGCATTGGTAATCCTGCATCGTGGCAGCAAGCAATTGATGCTCGCGACCAGTCTGGCGGCCACATCGGTGCCGTCACTGACCAAGAAATCTTGGAGGCATACCGCTTTCTGGCCTCGAACGATGCAGTGTTCGTCGAACCCGCATCGGCCGCCTCAGTTGCGGGACTCTTCAAAGCCGCGGAACTCGGTTTGGTGCAACGAGGCGAGCGAGTTGTGTGCACCGTGACCGGTCATGGTCTGAAAGACCCGAATCGCGCCATTGCCGAAGTCGATGCGGGCGCTACCGTGGATGCCCGAGCCGATGACGTACTGGAGGCGCTCGGGTTATGAACCGTTCGATGCGCGCGGTCAACGTGATCGCGTTAGCGCTGTTGGGATCTGCGTTACAGGGCTGCTCGAGCACGACGTCCGCAACGGCTCCATCGACAGCGTCGGACCCGGCAACGTCTACCTCCTCGGTGCCAGCTTCGCCCACCGCAGCGCGGCCCGTCGCCGCGTTTGTGCCGCCTGTCGAGCTCGCCTCGTTCGACGATGTGTTGCCGAGACCGACGCACTCGCCGGAAAACGCTCGGGAAGCCGTAGATGTAGTTCAAGTCGGCACCATTCGCATTCCCAAAGTCGGCCTGGTACATCCGTTGTATGAAGGCGTTTGGCTCACCGTGCTTGATAAAGGTCCTGGGCATTGGCCCGGCAGCGCCCGGCCGGGCGAACGTGGCAATACTGTCTTCCCAGGGCATCGGGTTACGCATTCGCACCCGTTTCTTGATCTCGATCGACTGAGCCCCGGCGACGAAATAATCTTTGAAATGAGTAACGGCGTATTCACCTACGCGGTCCGCGAAACCATCATCGTCGTACCCAGTGATATTTGGGTGGTTGACCAACGCACCAACTTCGAAGCCACATTGATCGCGTGCCATCCGAAACATTCAGCCCGCCAACGCATCGTGGTTAAGAGCGACCTCGTAAAGAGTGAGCTCAATGCACAAGGTCTTGGCGAAGCGGAAGCACTCGGCGCCGCGTTGCTGGCCAGCGCTGCATAAGCCCGACTGATTTCGACTATTTCGAGACGAGTTTCGAGATCGAACCGTCACGTGACAGTACGTATATTTCGCCGTCGGCATCTTGTGCGAAGCTCGTTGGTTCTGCCACCTTGAGCCCGAGTGGGCCGTGCGCGGGTTGCGTCGCGCCGCGTTCGCCGCTGATTCCGATGAGGTCACCGGCGCAATAATCCGCGAACACGTAAACGCCGTTGAGCGCAGAGATTGATGCACCTCGATACACGTATCCACCCGTCACCGAGCATCCACCATCGTCATGTGAATATTCGAAGACAGGGTCGACGGCGTCTGGGGGCGCCGCAGCATCGTTGAACGGATGTTTTCCTTCTCGAAGTTTCCAACCAAAGTTGGCCCCAGCGACGCCGTCCGCGGTGTGGTTGATTTCTTCGTACACGTTCTGACCGACATCGCCAATCCAAAGGTCGTTGGTGGCCATGTCGAACGAGAACCGCCATGGATTGCGCAGACCCCATTGCCAGATCTCTGGGCGAACGCCGCTGCGTCCGACGAATGGGTTGTCGGCGGGTACTCGATACGCGGATGTGCCGCTTTGGCGCGGGTCTATACGCAGGATCTTGCCGAGTAACGAATTGAGATCTTGTCCGCTATTCAGCGGGTCGCCTGCGAGACCCCCGTCGCCGAAACCTATGTACAGAAAATCGTTCGCGTCGACATACAACTGGCCGCCGTTGTGATTCGGAAACGGTTGTTTCAAGGCGAAAATTTCGCGACGCGTCGATACGTCTGCGACTTCCTTGGCCATCGTGTATTCGTCGATCCGGCTATCGCCGGCGGGATTGTTGTAGTGGATGAACAACTTGGACCCGTCGATTGAAAACGCGAGACCGAGGAGCCCTTGTTCGTTGCCTTGTGCCACCTTGCCGCGTAAATCCAAGACCTCCTGTACGGGACCAGGTTCGGACGCAGGATCGAGTGCGACGACTCGGCCGGTGTGCTGCTCGGCGACGTAGAGCAGTTTGTCTCCAAACCGCGAGACAGCCGCGACCGGGCTTTCGAGATCCATCGCGACCGTTTGCAACTCGACGCCAATGGCGGTGATCTCCTGTGAGCTTTTTGGCAGGTCATTGGGCCGTGGCGGCCGTGAGGTTGTGGTGGCGCCTTCTACGGATGTCGCTGGTCCTGCGACCGAGGTTGTGGTGTTGATCTGGGGCGATGAACTCGAGGCTGTCGACTTGGGGCCAGACGAACTACACGCTGCTGCCGTGATTGTGAGCATGCACATTGCGAACAATTTCTTCATCCGGGCACACTAGGAGGCCCGTCATGCGCCCATGTTGCGGCTTGGGCGCGTTGAGGGTGTACAGTGCGTAGCGTTCCCTCCGGTGCGGACCGAGAAGCAAGTTCTTGGGCCTCATCGATCTCTGAAAATCACTTGTGGATGCCCGCGTGCTGACGATCAGAGTGTGAGTGGAACGAACGTCGGTGAATTTTCCCGGCGGTTCTGTGGAATTCTCGTTACCAGATACCTTCCCATCCGCATACCGTGCCCACACGCGTGGAGCCCGACAGCGAGACGGCGACCTCGAACCCTTGTCGCCGGGAGTCGACCATGAGCGACCAGACCTTCGAGCGCACAACGCTTGGTGGAAAAGACCGTGAACAACTGCAGGCGATCGCCGGTGCTGTTGGCCTTAAAGGCGTGAGCCGTATGAAAAAGGCTGATCTTGTTGACGCGATCGTCAACGCATCGCCCAAGGCGAAACCGAGTGGGGGAGGTCGATCAGCAAACGCTTCGGCTGCCTCAAAACGCGAATCTGCCCCAGCTGCGAGCGATCAGCCGACGCGGGAAGCCGGGACAAACGGTGCCGAGGCTGTGCCCGAAAAGAAGCGAATTCGTTCCGCGCGCGCCTCTGAACTTGATCCGATCTCGAAGATCGCCGCAGAGGAAGACGCGCTGGCCCGCCGCAGTGGCTCGCACGACGAAGAAGTTCTCCCCATTATTCGGCCTCGCCGAACGCAGTCCCCGATTACGGTCGCAACACCCAACTTCGATGACAACGGCAGCGATTCGCCAAGTTCGGGCACTATGGCTGGCCAAAGCTCGGGCGCGTCGGAAGCAACCGCTGTCACTCACAACAGCGATGGGTCGCAACACCAGAGCCGCAACGACACTCAAGGTGGCCAGGGCCGTAACCAAGGCCAAGGTGGTCAAGGTGGCCAGGGCCGTAATCAGGGCCAAGGCGGTCAGGGAGCCCAGGGCCGTAACCAAGGCCAGGGCCGGAACCAAGGCCAGGGCCGTAATCAGGGCCAAGGCGGGCAGGGTCAGCAAAGTTCACGGCAACCTGATGATGATTGGCAAGAGGGTGGCTCGAAGTCGCGCCGGAATCGGCGACGTGGGCGCAACAAAGACAGCCGCGAACCGATGCCCGATGTCGACCTCGCGAATTATCAGGGTGAGATCGTCGAAATCGCGGGGGTCCTTGATTTGCGCGATGAGGGGTACGGCTTCCTTCGCGGGGCCGGCTTCCAAGCTGGACGCAACGATTCGTACGTGTCTGCGACACAGGTGCGCAAATTCGCGATGCGAAAAGGCGACCACATTCAAGGCGGCACTCGACCCGCGTCGAGCACTGAAAAATATCCCGCGCTTGTGCGTGTCGATCTCATCAACGGAATGACGCCCGACGATGCCCGCAACCGGGCACGGTTCGAAGACCTCACCCCGCTGTTCCCGGACATGCAATTGCGGTTGGAACTTCCCGAAAACCCGCTGGAGCTCACGGGACGCATCATCGATTTGGTTTCGCCAATCGGAAAAGGCCAGCGTGCATTGGTGGTTTCGCCGCCCAAAGCCGGCAAGACGACGATCATGAAACACATCGTCTACGCGATCGAGCGCAACAATCCCGAATGCCACGTCATGGTGTTGCTCGTTGACGAACGCCCTGAAGAAGTCACCGATATGAAACGTCACGTAATGCGCGCAGAAGTGGTGTCGAGCACGTTCGACCGCCCTTCGGATGAGCATTGCCACGTGGCCGAACTCACGATTGAACGCGCGAAGCGACTTGTCGAAATGGGCAAAGATGTAGTCATCGTGCTCGATGGCATCACGCGTCTCGCTCGTGCCTACAACCTCTCAGCTCCTGCCACCGGGCGCATCATGTCCGGTGGTATCGATGCCGGAGCGTTGTACCCGCCCAAGAAGTTCTTCGGGGCGGCTCGCAACGTGGAAGAAGGCGGTTCCCTCACAATCATCGCGACTGCATTGGTCGAAACGAATTCGAAGATGGACGAACATATCTTCGAAGAGTTCAAGGGCACTGGCAACATGGAACTTCGCCTGGATCGGCGCCTCTCCGATCGGCGCATCTACCCGTCGATCGACGTGGAGAGCTCCGGCACTCGTCAGGAGCAACTGCTCTTCGAACGCAATCAGTTGCAACAGGTGTGGAAGCTCAGGCGAGTGCTCGCCGCACTCGACTCTGATCGCGGCGATCGCGATGGGCCATCGGGCAAAGGTCTCGAATTGCTCATCGAAAAGCTTCGCACGACAGCCACCAACGCCGAATTTCTCCACGAAATCTCAAAAACTGCCAACTAACGACGCCTTTTCATTGGGCGCTGCGAGCATCCTGGCAACGGAATTTTTGGCGCGGCGGGGCGGTTCTGTGCCGCGCTGCACCCGTTACTACACTGGAGCCCTCCTATGAAGACTGAAATTCACCCCAACTACATCGAATGCAGCGTGCATTGCTCCTGCGGCAACGAGTTCACTACTCGCTCGACCGAAACCAGCCTGCGCGTCGAACTGTGTTCGGAGTGCCACCCGTTTTATACCGGTAAGCAAAAGCTTGTAGATACCGGTGGCCGCGTCGAGCGCTTTCAGAAGCGATACGCGAAGGCCAAAAAGGCTTAGTTTCACGGCCTAGTTTTTTGCACGGCACCCAGGCAGTCGTTGAGAAACGACTGCACTGGAGCTGTCATTATCCGGTCGCCGGTACGGCCGATGTCGTTGAGCACCTGGCCATGATTGATTGCCGAGGCATCGATCTCTTGCACTGCGGTTCCGTTCGAGCGCAGTAGGTCGGCGAATCGGCGGTTTTCAGCGATGTGATTTCCTCGTGTGGCAATCAACAGCTTCGCGACGTTGTTCGTGTCGTCGGCATTGTTGAGGGCCGACGCGGCCCGCCATCCTGCCTCGCTTGTGCCGTACGCCGCTCGAATCATTTGTGCACCGCCGCGATTTGGGTCCACAGCCACCCTCGCAGCCAGGTCAAGTACCGAAGGGTCGAGCAGCAGCACGCAACTGAGCGCGCTGATGTCAGACTCGTTTGCATACAGGCTGGGAGTGGTTGCGAGTTCCGCAACCATTGAGCCGCCGGTTGAATGGCCCATGAGCGCAATGCGTGCGCCGTCAGCGCCGAAGGTGGCTGCGTTGGTTCGCACCCAATTGATGGCACTCGCGATGTCTTCGTCGAATGCCGGGTATACAACGCGGAGGCGGTAATTGACCGCGATGAATGTGTAGCCCTGACGGTTTGCCCATGTGATGACCGAGTCGCGGATTTCGCTTTTGTCGCCGCAGCAATAGCCACCGCCGTGGACGAACATCAGTACAGGCGCATCGCATCGTTTGGTTGGGAAAATGTCGAGTTTCGCTGGCCCATACGGCACGTCGCGTTGCACGGTCGGTGCGTTCAACGTACAGGTGGCGGGGCCCGGGGTGGTTGAAGTTCCTCGGGACGTTGGCACGCTGGTCGATGTCGGCCGCGTCGATCCCGAGCCGTCCGCACACCCTGCCAGGGTAACGAATAGGCATGCGGCGCCGATCGTGCGGGCAGTAACACAGCGAGAAATCGGCCATAAACGCATCGGTTGACGGTACCGGCAAATCGGGTGTGTGTGGCGTCGCTGGCAACAAACGTGCACGGGTTATGCAAATAGTTTACGATGGAGCCATGACGGATCAACTGGACTTCAGCGAAGCCGAACTTCTCGCGACGGCATCCATTGAACAACCGTTGTTCGCGAGCGGCAAGCGGTGCCACGGCGGTTTCGATCAGGTTGGCAACTATGTATCGCCGCGAACTGAGCATCGGTGGCGAGCAATTCGCAACTGGCAAGATGAGCATCGACGCCAAAGCGGCAACGAGATTTTGGACGCCCCCTTGTCGCAGTGGCCTGCGCAGTTTCCGAGTGTTGCGCAAACTAAGTACCTGCTGCGTGAAGGCGTCACCCAACCGACTGCCGCTTCGCTGACTCGCATCGGCACGGTTGAGGGTTTCGGTGGGTTAATCCGTGATGTCGGCGTCGAGGATCTCCAATCACACTTTGCCGATTCCATCGCTCACACTGCGTTGGCACATCTCGATCGTGGATTGTTTGAGGCACATGCCCGAGACGAGGTCGGTCATGGCGAAGAAGCCGGGCATAAGGAAATGTGGTTCGCAACTCGCGATATCGCATTCGACCGATCGTTCGGTGATGATGAGGTCGCACAGATGATTCAACGCATGGGCTTTGCTCCGGCTGCGGGCGGCGCGACCCCTGCGCCGGTTCGATTGTGCCCTGAGATCGAACCTGGTCTTGAAGGCATGTTGCGTTTCATGATTGGTTTGATGTTTATCGAGGTATCAGCGTTTCACACCTTCGCCTGGGCCGAAGCGGTGCTGCGCGATCGCGACCTCGTTGCGGGTGATGGAACTGCAGCGGACCTGGTCTCCTACATACGCGCCGACGAGACGCCGCACGTCGCGTATTTACAGACCGCGCTGACTGAAGTGCGCGACCGAAGTTTGCGTACAACCTCTGGGGCCGCGATCGATGGGGTTGTAATTGTTGATCGAATCTGGGCCCATGCGTTGAACGAGTCGCTGGGTAGTCGGCGAGAATTGCAACTGGCGGCAACCGTGCATGAAATTGAGTTTGCGGTCAAGGATCTGGTTCGCGGTGAAGAAATCCTTCAGCAGTTCAACGCCCTTGCGACTGTCTAGACCCGCTTGGTTGACCCTTCGCCGTAGCGTTGATACGCCCGAATAGCCCGGTTCAATGTGACGGCGCTGGGTGCGGCCGAAGGCGCCACCGCCACGTCTACGATTTTGGTGTGGTAGGGCTCAACTTCAACAGTTGGTGGGCTCGTCGCGTAGCCCTGTGAGAGCGCGAGGATTGTTGTGTCGCGGTTGGGTTTGCCCATGTGTAACGCCCTGGCCATGGAACCCAGCTTGCCCACGGTTGTTGTCGACCAAAATTCGCCGAGACTTGAAAATGAGTTGGTTGCCGTGGTCGCCGGTAACCTCGCTGCAATGTTCGAGCACCTTGATGAACTTGTATCAGAGCTCGACCGGCTCGAGACGACGCTGCCTTCGATCTACGCCGAAGGAGATCAGCGCGCGATTCGAGATGCCGGGCGCCGTGAGAAGGAGCTTCGCCCGGTAGTCAATGCATTTTTGGCCTATCGAACGGCCGAACGAGATGTGGCGTCGGGTCGAGAGCTGCTCAAGGGTGA
The DNA here is from genome assembly GCA_005773635.1 of Actinomycetota bacterium. Lineage (GTDB taxonomy): Bacteria > Actinomycetota > Acidimicrobiia > IMCC26256 > PALSA-610 > F1-120-MAGs023. The sequence continues at coordinate 75,636 of SXHN01000033.1, read as the reverse complement.
GACCGATGCCGAAATGCGGTCGTTCATCGAATCGGAAATTGATGATCAACTCGCGGTTCTCGTCGAGGTCGAGCAACAGTTGAAGGAACTGCTGCTTCCCCGCGACCCGAATGAGGGTCAGAATGTGATCGTCGAAATTCAAGGAACCGAGGGTGGCGAAGAAGCCAATCTTTGGGCAGGCGACTTGTTTCGGATGTATCAGCGATTTCTCGAAAAACAGTCACTGAAGCTGGAGATTCTCTCGGGGCAGCCTTCAGAACACGGTGGTTACCGTGAAGTGACGTTTCTTGTGAAGGGTGACGCGGCGTGGAGCCGTTTGAAATATGAAGGTGGGCCGCACCGCGTGCAACGTGTGCCCTCGACTGAGAGCCAAGGCCGCGTGCACACGAGCGCCGCAACTGTTGCCATCTTGCCCGAGCGTGACGAGGTCGATATCACGATTAACCCGAGTGATCTTCAAATCGACATTTACCGGGCTAGCGGACCGGGTGGACAATCGGTGAACACGACTGACTCGGCAGTGCGCATCACGCACCGACCGACCGGTGTTGTTGCCCAATGTCAAGACGAACGCAGTCAGCTTCAAAATCGTGAGCGGGCGATGACGATTTTGCGCGCGCGGTTGTACGCAGTCGAACAGGAAAAGAAAGACGCCGAATTTTCCGCCAACCGTCGAAGCCAGGTCGGCGGCGGTGGGCGGTCGGAGAAGATCCGCACCTACAACTTCAAAGACAATCGAGTCACCGATCACCGCATTGGTTTGACGATCTATTCTTTGGATCGCGTGTTGCAAGGCGAACTTGATGAGGTTGTGGACGCACTCGCGGCCGACGAACGTCAGCGCCAACTCAGTGGCGAGTAGCCATGGTGAGTTGGGCGCGGCTGCGAGCCTCGATAGTCGTTGAGCTGCGGGAGGGTGGAATATCGGCGCCCGAGATCGAAGCCCGTTGGTTGACCGAGCACGTGAGCGGCGCCACCGCGACGGACTGGCTTGCATCTGAGGCAGCGCTTGTACCAACTCGATTGCAACAGCGAGCCGCGCGGCTTGTGGCCAGGCGAATAGCGGGCGAGCCGCTGCAATACGTGCTTGGTGAATGGGCGTTTCGAGATATCGATGTCGCGGTAGACGCTCGAGTGCTTATCCCCCGGCCCGAAACGGAATGGGTTGTTGAAATCGCACTCCAGGAAGCGAAACGCATTGGCTTGCGCGTGGGGAAGCCCGATGAGTTCAGCGCTGTACCCGTTGGCCATGTTGCGGATCTTGGCACCGGCAGTGGTGTGATTGCGATCGCGCTCGAACGGGCATTGCCTGAGGTGACTGTGTGGGCGTGCGACGTTTCGAGTGGCGCACTTGAAGTGGCGCGTCACAATGCAACCGGGAACGCGTGCCGACGGCTTCGCACGATGCAAGGCTCTTGGTTCGAAGCCCTGCCGCCGGAGCTTCGTGGCACGTTGAGTTTGGTGGTTTCAAACCCGCCGTATATCGCGGAACCTGAATTTCACGTGTTGCCATCGGAAGTGCGCTCACACGAACCCTACAGCGCGTTAGTGAGCGGGCCCACGGGTACTGAAGCAATCGCGCACTTGATTGCCGAAGCTCCTGCGTGGCTGCGGCCAGGCGCGGCGATGGTCTGCGAAATCGGCGAGACTCAAAGCGCCGAGGTATTGGACATAGCTGCGACGTCCGGTTGTTATACAACGGCTGAGGTGCGCGACGATCTCACTGGCCGGCCTCGGGTATTGGTCGTTCGCGTTTATCCGTAAAAGTGCCTGTTTTTGTTGCTTGACACCCAAACCACCGGACCCGTAGCGCCAATACTCATTCGTCGGGTTGTTCGTATCGATCCATGCGTTGCAAGTAGGCGCGATCGATTGCCATCCAAATCGTTTTAGAAAATGGATACCAAACGACCGGTCCGAGCAACGCAACTGGAAGCATCAGCCCAAGGGTGAGCGCGACGTTGACGTCCGGAAGTGTGAACGCGAGTACTAAGCCCATGATCACGAGCATCAATCCAAAGACGCAGACGAAGTTGATGGCGAGCGCGCCAGCCCAATAGCCAGACTCTCGCTCGAAATGCAAACCACATCTTGGGCAGTCGTCGACGATCGACGTCCAATGTCGAAAGATCTTGCCCGACCCGCATCGCGGGCACCGGCGGGTGAAACCTCGCAACAAGATCGCTCCGCGGGAGCTGTGAGTGGTGGACTTCGCGTTTGGCGTCATGTATTCACGATGTTGGTTGTCCCGTCAGTTCGTATTTCGACCTGAGTACCTTCCCACGGGGTCGCGCACATCGTGCGCATCGCCTGCTCGTCACGAGTGTTAGCCACGACTCGTTGCCCCTCGGCATTGCGGCCAATCACGATCGCAAGTGATGGCGTCGTGTCTCGCTGTATTGCTACCGACGTGCCTTCTACCGTGATCAACCCCGAATACGCGCGGGCTTGGGCAACATGGGGAACCGCGTCTACCTCGGCTTGGGTAGCAGCGGGGTCGACGCGCTGGTAGCTCGTCTTTGGAGGCGTTGTGCTCCACACTGCGGCTGAGTGCTTAGTTGCGTACCACCCCAACCCAGTGGTGAGTCCGAATGATCCGGGGTCGGCTCGCAGCTCGTGCACCATTTGCGCAACCCCATGCGTCACATAATTGCTGACTGGCCCGCCTGCGAAGCAGAGACCGCCGGTGACAGTGAGGGGTCGATCGTCGCCGCCCCAACGACCGCGGAGCCCGATTGATTGCATCGCGATTTGAACCGCGCTCGGGAAGCACGAGTAGAGATCGAATCGTGCGATGTCGTCGAGTCCTAACCCCGAGGCTCCGAGCGCGGCGTGAACGACTGTGCCAATCGCCACGCTGCGCTCGATCGCGGGTCGTTCACTAACCCACCAGTGGTCGTGGGCGTCGGCGCCCGCGTGCAAAAACACAAGTTGAGATGGGTCGATACCGGCGTCGCGTGCCGTTTCGTATGAGGTCAACAGGATGGCAGCACCTTGATCAACGTCGATGTTGGCGCACATACGTTTCGTGTAGGGGAACACGACCATGCGATTGTCGCTCGTCGGCTGCGCAATCTCAGCGGGTGAGTATTGCGTGTCGATCCACGCGTTTGGGTTCTTGTGCGCCACTGCCGAAAAGTCAGACCAGAGTTCGCCCACGAATTGCTGGTGTTCTGCGATGGAGCGCCCCGCAGCGTGGCGAAGCGCACTTTCGAAAAGGGGAAACACCATCGTTGGCTCCAACATTTGGTGTGCGATTTCCCACTCGTTGGTGCCGGGCGTATCGACGCCGGAGCGATCCGTGCACGGCGGGTCGTCGTAGGTCGGCCATGAGAGCTCAACGCGTGGTTCTTTGCGGGCGCGCCAGCGCGCGTGCATTGATTCACCGCCGCCGATAACCACGATGTCGGCGTCGCGAGCAGCAATTCTTCGACCCATCTCGTTGATGAGTAGCTGCGGGCTGTTGCCGCCCGTGGCGCTGAGTACCGTTGTTACGTTTGGTAGCGCGAGTTCGCGAGCAACCACCGCGGCAGGGTCTGCATACGGCCACGAGACGATGCCGACGGTCGCGACGGTGTCGGTGCGGGCGAGCAAGTCCGCGCCCGCTTCATTGCCAGCGAGGCGAGCCGCATCCGCGAATAGCTCGACAGGACTGCGGGCATCGAGTGGAGCGCAACGTTGATTGAGTTGCCCGGTGCCGACGATGACTGGCGTACGCGGATCGATGTTCACATCCGAACGCTATGAGGCATGACCCTTCGAAGCCGAACCTGGATGGCCCTGCAATGCAGTTTGCATCGTCGCCTCAATGTGATGAATCGTGGTCGTCGAGTCCGTCGATTTCCTCGGACTCGAGCGAGAGCGCCGGCCACGTTGCCATCCCGGAGGCCGCAGTATCGCGGCACACCGAACGATACGGGCATCGACTACAGACATTGGGATCGTTCACCCCTGCGAAGTCTGCATCATGAATCGCCAGCACCGTCGCTCGGAGTCGTTCCTCGATTTCGCTAAGATCATCGTCGTCGGGCTCCCACGGTTCTGGGTCTTCGAGCACCTCTGGGGCGAGATATTCGTAGCGAATCCGCAACCGGGCGCCGAGACTCGCAGCGCGCGGTGCCATCACCCAAGCTTGGATCCATGCTCGTGGGTCGTGGCGCAGTTCGTATGGCGACAGTGCTCCACTTTTGTAATCGCGAACATCGAATACTCCGTCGTGGATCCAAACCGCGTCGAGGCGCGCCGCCGCGAGAAACATTGGAACCGGGTGGTGGTGGTATCGAGCCCGTTCGACCTCGTGATAGCCGACGCTCGTCGTTGTTGGCTGTGATCCATCGATCAGCGGCGCACTCGGACAACGATCTCGATGGCGACCAATCATCGAGCGCATCGCTTCGGTGTCACACGCGTGATCCGACAACACGGTTGCAACGAACTCCGGGTCTTGGCAGCTGCGGTGTTCGTGGATGAAACGCAGCACTGCGTGCAAGCGGAGTCCTTCATCGTTGCTCAACCCAACATCGCTCGCGGGCACTCCGAGAATGTGGCGCAAGAGGTACTGGCGTTCGCACCGGTTCCACGCTTCGAGCGACGTCGGCGAGAGCGCCACGACTTTGGGGACGAGGATCTGACCGCGGCTCATCGGCGCGCCGATCGGTGCGCCGGACAGTCCCAGACGTAGGGGCAGTCGGCGCATTCGTTGCCGGTTACGACCTTGCTCTGGGCTGCGATCGACCGCAGTTCCTCGACCCGCGTGCGGAACCAAAGGTGTGCGTCGTCGATGATGTCGTCGACACACAATTCGACCGTTTGCACCTCAAGGGCCACGACATCGGCTGCAACCAGCTGCACAGTCACGCCGCGTAAGTTGTGCTCCCACAAGATCGCCAATGAATGGAGAGCCGATTGGTCGATGTTCGGCACTCGACTTGATGCTTGAACGCGTCGGAGTTCGAGTGTCTCGTCGCTGCGTTGCAGCATGATCCCTGGCGTCGCTTTGAAATGGACGCCGAGTTCAGGAAGCTCGCGGGCGCGCTCCCAGTCCAGAGCTTTTGCTGCACGATCGCCGAATAATGCGAGGTATCCGCGACTCGCAGCGCCGTAATGCCGTACCTGTTCTGGAAGTAGGTCGACTGGGTCTGGGAAATCGTTTGGGGATGGATGGCGCAACTCGGTATGCGCGAGCGCGATGTCGGCGCGGAGGCGAGCGAGAACGGAGTGGCGAGCGCCGGCGATGAACTGGCCCTTGCTGCCGCTGAGCCGCCGCCGGAGTCGTTCACCGCAGCGCGGCCTCTCGCGGAGATCCCAGGGGCTGAGTACAGGGAGCTCGTCCATCTAGCTGAGCGTACGTGTCGCTGTGCCACTCGGATGCCACCGGTGGCCCGTACCATCAGATTGTGAAATCTCGCCGCAAACTGTTCTGGCTCGTCGGTGCCACCATTTTCGTGGCCTGGGTTGGTTTCGCTGCACTCAAGTTGCTGGATGCCCGCAAGCACGCGCAAGCGGGGCTCGCCCGCCTGGAGGCGGCGCGCGACGAGCTGAAATCGAAGGACCTTCTGGAAGGGCGCGGCGAGCAGGTATTGGGCGAAGCCAACGCAGAATTTGAGCTCGCGCGCGATTCTTCATCGAATTGGCTGCTGCAACCGTTTCGCCTTGTGCCGTTTGTGAGCCAGCAAATCGGCTCGGTTGATTCGCTCGCGGCGGGCGCCGCCGACATCACGAGGATCGGAGGCGGGGCGTTGCGCGACGTGCGCACCGAATTCGATCGCGTGGATCGGCCACAGGGCAAAGACCGGGTTGCCATGGTTCGCAAGATGCGCACGATCGCCGACGCCACCAAGACGGAATTGGCGAGCATTTCCTTGGGTCCGAATCGCTACCTCCTGCCCGCATTGCGCAATGCTCACGCCAAATTTGATGACAACCTCGGTGACCTCCGAGGCACGGTTTCGGGTCTCGTGGACGCGTCAGCGGGCTTGGTCGATTTCATGACGGGGCCCCGACGGTATCTGGTGATCGCTGCGAACAACACCGAAATGGGGGTGGGATCAGGTGCGTTTCTGTCACTCGGCGAATTGGTGATTCGTGACGGAAGATTTGAATTAGGCGAGATGCTTCCCGCGAAAGTGCTGCAGCCGCCGGCTGGATCGGTAGCTCCTGGGCGCTACGACTCTGATTTTGGCGACCGGTTTGGCGTGTACTCGCCAACCGCCGATTTTCGTAGTTTGGCGCAGACTGCTCGGTTCGACGTCTTGGCCCCGCTTGCCCTCGACATGTGGAAAGCCCGGGGAGGAAGCACCGTCGATGGCGTGTTGGTACTTGATCCTGTGGCGCTGAAGGGTCTGTTGGGAGCGACCGGTCCGGTGACGGTGGAAGGCAAGCAGTATTCCGCCGACAACTTGTTGCAGGAGATATTCGTCGAGCAGTATCGCGGGCTGGAAATCAACCCTGCGCGAACTGAGCAAGTGGAGCGCAGAGACAAGCTCTCCAAGGTTGCTCGGGCTGCGATTCAGCAACTCGAAGACGGCAATTGGAAGACGGCGGACTTGGTAGAGGCGTTACGCGTCGCTGGCGTCGGGCGACACATTTTGGCGTGGTCGGCGCGCACCGTTGAGCAAAAGGGGTGGTTAGGTGCGAATGTCGGCGGATACGTGGGCCCTGAAGGGATGCTTGTTGCCGTGCAAAATCGGGCAGGCAACAAACTCGATCAGTTCTTGACGATGGACAACACGATCACAACAGATGTGCAGCCGGACAACAGCACCAAAGTGGTTGTCGATGTCAGAATTATGAACTCGATCCCCCTGCCGATCGAGCAATTTCCGCCCTACGTGTTGGGCCCGTATGGCTTTGACCCCACTGGCGAGGCCGGAAAGTACGAGGGTTCCTTTGGGGTGGAGCTGCCGAAGGATGCGGGTTATTACACCATCAAAGTGGCTGGCAAACAGGTCCCATTCACCGTTGGTGGCCCCAACGGCCCCGATCACCATGTACTCGGCGCCAATCTGGCGTTGCAGCCTGGCGAATCGATCACGATGAGCGTTCAGTTCACGTTGCCTGCGAAGGCCCGGAACCTCTTTGTCGCGCCCACGGCTCGGGCGCTGCATCCAATGCTCGGACGTCCGGCAACGCTGTGGACCCATGGAAACGACCGTTGGAACGATGAAAAATCGCATTCGATCAAGTGGTAGTGCACGAACGCGGTGACATCAGTCACGATGAGGTCACACACGTACTAAGAAAGTTGTGCTTCGCACTGGACAGCAGTGTCAAGGCCCGGTTACACTCCGTGACAATTCGTCTCCCCCTTGGAAGGAAATCAAGGATGAATAAGAAAGCTCTTCGTCTCGCAGCTGCAGCAGGCATTGTTGCGGGAGCAGCATTCCTCCCAGCTTCGAGCGCGCATGCAGTCGACTACGGCACGACGGTTGCTCCTCAGGTTTCCACCACCGGTGGCGGTACCGCTGCACCAACTGGTGGCAACCTTCCCAACACGGGTAGCGACGCAATGGCGATCACATTGATCGGTGGCGGCCTCGCCGCTGGCGGCGCAGTGTTGGTGGCCGCTGGCCGTCGCCGCCGCGCAGCGTCGATCTAACTCGACCTCGAATCTCTCGATTCACGAAGCGGCGCCATAGGCGCCGCTTCGTCGCGCTCAGGCCCCGGTGTCACCCGGCCTCCCGACTGCGCCGCTCACGCGGTCGCGGTCCCACATGGGCCGCGTAAGCCGCTAGATCGTGGGACCAGCTGGTGTCGGGTGCGCCGCTCTCGCGGTCGCGGTCCCACATGGGCCGCGTAAGCCGCTAGATCGTGGGACCAGCTGGTGTCGGCGTCTCGACCCGACTTTTGGCGGTGGGCAAGCTTCAGGGGCGCCGGGGATGGCTGTGGTCGCTGGTCCCCAACGGATCGGTTTCGTCGCTGTTGTCGAACGCGGTTGTCGCCGCGACACCGAAATGTTGACGCTGCGGATCGCCGGCATCGGGCGACGAGCCGTGGGCTGGGCTTTGAAACACCGCAGCCACTGTGCGCATGAGGATGACGAAGTCGTGCCACAACGACCAGTGTTCTATGTAGTGGTTGTCGAATCGCACTCGTTCGCGCAACGATGTCTCGCCTCGTAGCCCGTGCACCTGGGCCCAGCCGGTGAGCCCAACGGGAAGCCGGTGTCGGTCTCGGTATCCGTATACCTCGTCGTTGAACTGTTCGACGAGATACCCACGTTCGGGACGCGGGCCAACGATGCTCATGTCTCCCCGCAGCACATTCCAGAGCTGCGGAAGCTCATCGATGCTGCTGCGCCGCAGGAACCACCCGATGTTGTGATATCGAGCTTCGGCAGTGTTGAAAGCGTCGTCAATGTGATCGGTTGGCAACGTGCGGAACTTCAGGACTTCGATTTCTTCACCGTGTTGGCCAATGCGACGTTGGCGAAATAGTACGGGCCCGGGACTTGCGAATTTCACGGCGACTGCGGCCATGGCCATGACCGGGAGCGCTAGTAGCAACATGGTGCCCGCGACGGCAACGTCGAGGGCGCGTTTGAAGCGCCATGCCCAGCGTTGCAGCGCTGCTTGGCGAACTCGATATACAGGGATACCCCAAAGATCATCGACGTCGGAACCACGCGGCGCCACGCCGACCTCGAAGAACCGCGGGACGATATGCACCTGGACGGCTCGCAACATGGCGGTCCGTAACACCGTGATGAGGTCGGCTTCTCGAGTGGGGCCGAAGGCGACGATGACGCGGCGCGCTCGGTGTTCGGAGACAATTTCCGGCAGTCTGGCTATTTCTCCGAGGAGTGGCCCGGGGAGGTCGGGAAACGGTGCTCCAACGAAACCAATGAAATCAAGCCCGAATTCGGGATGCATTTCAATGACTTCGGCCAATTCGATGCCGACATGGCCGCTGCCGGCAATGATCGCGGGTTCGCGAAGACCACGGCGTCGCCAGGCCCGGACGGTGGCGTAACTGAACATACGTATGATCACGATTGAGGGCACGAGCAATGCGGCTTGTAGCAGTACGCCTGAGCCTCGTCCGGCGAACGGTGCTGCCGCGAGCGCTGCGACGCCAACGGCTCCGGCGAGGCGAGGTGCGTCATCGAGGGCGCTGAGCGTGCAGCGCAACCGGTACGACCCGATCGCGACCAGACCGGTGACGGCGAACCCACCAAACAGCAGCGTGCTCGCTAGCGATCCTTCGACGACCGTGAGCGCGATCGATAGTGCCGCGACATCGCCGAGGCCCACGAGCGCAATTGCGAGCGCGAGGCGCCGACGCAAGGTTCCGGGCGTTAGCCGCGGCCGCGTTCCGACTACTCGCAGCGTGCGCGGCGAAGGCCGCTGTCCTGGTCGATCTCCGCGCATCGACGGCAAATTTGGTGCAGTCACAGTCCCCTGACCTGACATCACTGAGGGTGGGGGTTGATTCTCGACTGTCGAGACCCCTTTGCGCAAGGTGCGTACGCAACCTTTTTCCAAATTTGTTACGAACTACCCCGAAATTGAGCCTTAAGTCCGCTTCCGAGCGTGACGATGTGCACAAAGCGCGCCACGGAGCGCGCACAAAAGGACTGACGTATGCGACGGAACGCGCGAATTCGCACAACATTGCTGGTAATCGGATCGCTCTGCGTAGTTGGAGCTCCCACAGTCGCGGTTGCGACTGTTCAGCAACGCACTGCGGTCAGCGGTCTCCCCACACCATCGTCAGGCTTGGCCGCGGCAAACTCGGTCGCGTTGGGCCAGTTTGGATTCTCGCAGGGTTCTGGCTTGCTGTGGGAGTCGGATGCGTTGCTGGCGCGCGACCTCGACGGCATGGTTGCCGCCGGCGCACGCTGGGTTGGCGTCGACATCGATTGGCCGCATATCCAAGCTGGCGGCCCAAACTCGTGGAATTGGCAGGTGACGGATCGGGTTGTGCACGCGGCGCAGGCTCGTGGGCTGCAAGTGCTCGGCACCGTGGTCTACACGCCGGTGTGGGCGCGTCCTGCCCACACAAGTGACAAACATGCCCCGAACGACCCCGCTGATTACGCACGCTTCGTACGAGCTGCGGCTGAGCGTTATTCCGGGGCTGGCGTCGACGCTTGGCAGATATGGAATGAACCCAATATCAGCGCGTTCTGGCAGCCGCAGCCAGATGTCGCGGCCTATTCAGCGTTGTTGATTTCTGGGGCGGACGCGATTCACTCTGTGGACCCCGACGCTGTGGTGATGAATGGTGGGCTCGCACCGGCGGCCAATGTTGCCGGAGTGTCAATCGCGCCGAATGACTTTGTTATTGGGATGTATCTAGGTGGAATCGGCGGTCACATCGACGCAATTTCAATGCATCCCTATTCGTTTCCCTACGCGCCATCGACACCGGAATCTTGGAATCCCTTCTACATGCTCACGTACACGCATCTTGTCATGTCGGCATTCGGCGATGGGGCGTTGCCGATTTGGGGCACGGAGTCTGGGTTCGGCACTGGTGCGGACAAACAGTCGGTTTCGGAGGGGTTGCAAGCGATTCGCATCGGCCAATTGGTGCAGGCATGGCAACAACTGCCGTTTGGTGGCAATTTGCTCATCTACGGCTACCGCGACCTAGCGCCGCAGTCCGCTTCAGTGTGGGACAACATGGGGCTGGTGCGCAACGATTTCAGCAGCAAGCCCGCGGCGGCCGCGTTTCGAGCCGCGGTGGTTGGTGCTCAACCCAAGGCTCGCGAACCTCGGAGTTGTATCCGAAGCGCCAATATCGGCGCCGGTCGTCGAAAGGGCTGCTAGCAGCAACACTCAGTTGCCGCGTTCGCGTCAGCGAAACCGGGTGGGCTCAGTTCAGCCGATGTACTGCGCTCGTATGCCCTCATAGAGCCATACGTATTGCTGGGCAATGGTGTCGAGTTCGTAGCGTTTTGCTGCTGTCACCGCGCCGATTCGCATCCGGGCCCGCACGTCGGGGTCGCATACCGATTGCAGCGCCGCGAATAGGTCGCGGGAATCGTTCGACGGGGGCACGACGCCGCACGAGGCGTCGAGCACTTCGAGCCCGCCTGCGCTCGGCGGAGCGATACACGGCAGTCCGCATGCCAGTGCCTCGATTAACGAATTTGATATGCCTTCGCGATCGGAGGGAAGCGCAAAGACATCTGCGGCATGAAAATACTCAACGACATCGGATACGACTCCCGTGAATGTCACGTGTCGATCGAGTTTGAGCTTGGAGACCAAGATTTGCAACTGCTCAGTGCGATCCTGGAGGTCTTCGCGGCTGCCTCCAAGGATGAATAGGTGCGCTTCGGTGCCGGAGTCACAGAGTTGACGAAATGCTTCGATGAGCAGATCAACGCGCTTCAAGGCTCGTAAGTGTCCTGCGTACAGCACAACCAAGGTCGACGGCGCGATCCCAAGGCTTGATCGGGCCGCGTCGCGTTGCGCTGGTTCAGGTGGGCTGAACATTCCAGGATCGACCGGCGTGGGTATTACGTGCGGAGAAACTCCGAAGTTGAGGCCCTGAAGCTCATCGGAAATCGATTTCGACAACGCGATGTGAGACGCGCATCGCAACGCTCGGCGCCGCAATCGTGCGAGCGCATTGCGGGCGCGTGACTGATTCAACGCCAATGTATCGGTGGCGTCGCCGAGTCCGGCCCACACCATCACCGCGGTGTCTGCGATTCCTGCGGCATGGGCAGCCACGACGAAATCGGGATACATAATCGTGGTGCTGACCACGATCCGCTTACGGTTGAGCCTCAGCCATAATGCAACGTGAAGCACCAGCAGTTTCATCGAAAGCCCGCGCCGCGATGGCGGGCCGAGTCGTACGACGTCGATGCCTTCGATGGTTTCGGTCACGGACCATGCTCGTTCAAGGCGTTGGGTGATCACCGTGACATGGTGTCCCTGCGATGTCAGCGTCAACGCCAAATTTCGAGTTTGGCGGGTCGTGCCGCCGGTCGTTGGTTCGTAGTCCGGCACCATGAACACGATGGTTGACGGCTTATCCATGAACGGCTCGATTGGCAAAGGTCTCGAATTCGTCTCGAAAGCGGCGAGAATTGAACCGTTGCGCGTGCGTGGCGATGATCGCAGAATCGAACGCAGTGGGTTCGAAGTTGCGCAGGATATTTGCGAGTACGTCAACTGGATTCGGTGAGTCGGGGTAGAGCACTCCTGTTGTGTTTGCAATGACTGTGTCGCATGCGCCGCCCACTCCAAGTGCGATCACGGGTGCCCCACACGCCTGGGCTTCAACGGGCATGATCCCGAAATCTTCGCGTCCGGGATACAGCAATGCTCGACAGCGGCGGTAGTAGTCGCGCAAGGTTGTGTCGTCGACTGAGCCGACGAATTCGATTGATGGTCCGGCCACCGCTTGGCAGGATTTGCGGGCGCGACCATCGCCCGCGACGACCAGCCGAACTCCGGCACGAACGGCCGCGGCGACGGCGACTTCAGGACGTTTGTATGGGACCAACCGCCCGGCAAGCAGAAAGAAGTCTTCGCGTCGGTTGGTTTCGTCAGGCGTGAAGAGTTCTGTGTCGACGGGAGGAGCAATGACGGTGCTCTCGCGCCCCCACCAACTGCGAATTCGCTGGGCAACTTCGGTCGAGTTGGCGGCGATGGTGTACAAGCGTTGTGCGGCGGCGCGATCGCGCCTGCGTTGCGAAGCTGCGAATGCCGTCAACGCGCCGCGTCCGATTGGGCCGCCGATTTCATCGACTCTCGTTGTCGCATCCCAAATCCAGCGCGCTGGTGTATGGGTGTACGACACGATTCGTGCGTCACTGCGAACCCGATTTGCGAACTGATGGTGGCTTGTAACGACGAGGTCGTAGCCGTTGAGGCGGCGTCGCGATGCTGCAATTGGAAGGAGTGGCAGCAGGTGCGCGTAATTGTCACCGCCGCGATACAGGCGCTGCAACGTGGCATCGGGGCGGATGTCAGCTCGGGCGAGTCCCGGGCTCAAGGTCTCTCGATCGCACACGGCGCAAAAGATTGGCGCTTGCGGCCAAACGTTGTGGAGCTGTTCGACGACACGTTCGGATCCCGCGTTGATCGTGAACTTCTCGTGCACGATTGCGACCCGTAAAGCGGTCATGCGCGTTTACCGCTCGTAGGTGTCGCGTTTATTGACAGTGGCTCCATTGAGCACCACGCCTATGAGGGACGCACCGGTGCGATCAAGCGCGGCGATGAACTGTTTCGTGGTGCGCTTTCGAGTGGTTTCGGCATCGAGCACTAGCAGGGCTGCGTCGCAGTGCGCGGCCACGGCTAACGCATCTGCGTAGCCAGCACCCGGTGGGGTGTCGACGATAATGAGCTCTGCTGTCTCCAACGAGTCGAGAACTCCACGGAAAGCTCGTCCTCCGAGCGCTGCGACAGTGTCGGTCACTGGCGCGCCGCTGGGCATGAGTTTGAGATTCGAATGTCCGTCAACGCGATGCAGCGTTTGTGAAAGCGGCATGCCTCGTAGCGCATCGGCAAGACCGGGCTCCCGGTCGGTGCGGAGGCGCTGATGTAACACGGGGCGCCGAAGATCGGCGTCGACGAGCACCACGTGAGCGTCGACTCCCACCGCCGATTCGGCAAGGTGGATCGCGCAGAATGATTTCCCGGCCGCAGGGTTGGGGCTCAGAATTGCGATGGTGCGGGGTCGATTGTTGCCTTCGAGGAACATGAGATTGGTTCGAAGGGTTCGGAACGCTTCTACAACCTCCGGCCCACGACCTCGTGGCACGAGTGCCAGCACTGGCAGGCCCGTCAGCGCGGTGATGGCTTCGACGTCGGTTGCCTTTGATACTCGATCACTGAGGGCCCGCGTAACCACAAAACTCTCGGCGGCTACAACGAAGGCAACGAGGAACGCGAGGATTCCGTCGCGGATCGGCTTTGGGGCTACTGGTTCGCCGCTGTTGTCAAGCACAGGGGTCCCGATGAGCCGCACTACGCCATATTTGCCGGTTGGGAGGCGCAAGAAAACGAGGCTTGCTTCTTGGGCCTCTAGTGCTTTGGTTGCTTCATCCGCCGCGGGGCTGCCTGCGGGGAGGACCCCGTTCGACAGCGCGTTCTTGAGAAAGGCGATCCCGGTTTCGGCGTCTTTGATCTTGCGGTCATTATCGATTTGAGCGGCTTCGATGCTGCTGCGCTCTAACGCGGCGCCGTAGGCGCCGGCTTGGGCCATCGCGAGTTGCCGAGTATTGGCACTGCTCTTGATCAAGATATTGCCGGAGAGCGGATTCTGCACGATCGTCAGGCCCGATCGGAGTTCGGCCGCGCTGACCGTCAGTTTGCTGTCGTTCACCGCCTTGAGGGCCAACTCGTACGTCTCGAGTAGGAACTTCTTTTCGGAAAGCCGTATCTCAATGGTCGCTTGGTCGATTCCTTGGCCTTGGTCGACCTCGGGCGTGAGATTGATCAGTTGCATACCGACGTAGGTCGGGTCTTGCGAGGTACTCCAGCCGTAGACGCCCGCACCCACGATTGTTGAGATCAACAGGATGCGCCACCAGTTGGCCGCGATCGTGCGGAAGTGATCGGCGAGGTCCATTGCCGCGGGAGTGTAGGTGGCGCCATCGGTCACGATGTGAACATTCAGTGTGGAATCCGCCACTACTCTGCTTGGTCGTGCCAATCGGATCCACAAACGCCGATCGTCGCAGCTCTCGCGACGATTTAGCCAACTTTGTCATTGGCTGCGTCGCGATTTTCATGACAATTGCCATCGGCCTCGCGTTGGCGGATGCGCAAACGAATCGTGTTTTTAGTGCGGTTGTGCGGGCATTGCCGTTGGTGTTGCTGGGCGCCGTGCTGCTTCCAGCCTTGGTCGCGATTGCTCGCCGTCCGCAGCGTGGTGTGCTGATGTTGGTAGCGCTCGTGCCTTTTTACGGGTTGTTGATCATTGCACCCGGCAAACCCCCGTTCGCTGAGGGTTGGAAGGAAGCGCTCGCGCTGTACACGCTGTTTTGGAGTCTGGTGTCAACACCAAAACGCAAACGGACGAAACAGAAGTTCCCTCCGATAGCGCAACCGATCTTGTTGTACCTCGCGTCGGGCATTGTTTGGCTACTGGTACTTCACGACATACGTGGTGTTGTTGGATTCAAAGTCAGTTTCTTTTGGCTCGTGCTCGGGCTGATCGTGTGGCGTACGCCGCTGGACGCGCGCGATCGCGATCGCGTCGTATCGATCCTCATGTTCGTGACCGTGATCACGTCGTTGGTTGGGCTCGCGCAGCAACTTGTGGGCCATGCGTACTTAGCTGGCCTTGGATACAACTACAACTCCAACATTCGCTTTACCGGAGGTTTCCTTCGCTCGTTTTCAACAATGGACAACCCGTTCAATTTCGCGTTCTTTTTGGCGTTTGCGTTGTTGTTGCTGCTCCCGCAATCGCTTGAGGATCCCCGGCGACCTCGTAACAAAGTCTTTTTGGCATTGTTGCCCATTGTCGGCTTATCGCTAGCGTTTACGTTCGTTCGCGGCGCGTGGCTCGCACTCGCGCTGGGCTGCGGCTACCTCGCGGTGCGGCGATTCAAGGTATTTTTCCTCGCCGTTCCCTTCGTGCTCCTCGCGATTGTGGTGCTTCCCGGTGGGTTTTCCGACTCTGCGTTGAGCTCGAGCAGTCTCGGCGATCGCCAGGAGGGCTGGGCACAAAACATTAATAAGGCAGTGTCGGCGCCGCTGGGCAACGGCATTGGTTCGACCGGCGCTTCGGGTCTGAAGGCAGCCACGGTTGCCCGTACGAATGTTGCGATTGTGTATGAGCCAGACAATCAGTACTTCAAAGCGCTGTATGAATCGGGCGTGATTGGCCTGTGGATTCTTGGAGTGTTGTTCGCGTCGTTGCTCACCACGAGCCGCGCCGCAGAACGGCGACTCGATGGCGTGGATCGCGCCTGGGCGTTAGGGTTAACCGCCCATGGCATTGGCGCGATCGCGGCCGCAACTATTTCAACGTGGTTGGAGATCTTCCCGAATGACTTGTTTCTATGGATGACAGTCGCAGTGGTGACGACGATCGACCGACCGTCGGAACCGTTACGTTCTCCACCCCCGACGATGATGAGCGCGGGCCGCGAATCGCCCTGAACGCGCTGGCGTTGCGAGCCGACGGCAGCGGCGTCCAAACCTACGCGCGAGAACTTCTTCGGGCGTTGCCCGATGCCTGGCCCGCGGCTCGCTTCGTCGCCAGGGTCGCGTCCGATGCCCCGAGTTTCGACGCCCGCATCGTTCGCGAACCAGTGATTGCCGGGACAAACGGCGGTTTGCGCCGCAAACTGCTATCCGCGCTGCGGGCAACCGACGCCGATCTTGTGCATGGCTTCGATACGGATCAATCCCTGCGGGGAGATACTCCGACCATCGCGACAGTTCACGATCTTGCTTTGTTCGACGTGCCGTGGGCGTTTTCTCGGTTGACGGGTGCCTCGAAACGCGCGATTGCTGCAGCCTCAATTCGGCGTGCGGACGCGTTGATCGCAGTGTCGTCGTTTACCGCGGAGCGAATTTTGGCCATCTTTGGCCGCGATTCGACCGTGATTCATGAGGCAGCGGGACCGCATTTCCGGCCGGCTACAGAAGCTGAAATTTCGGATGTTCGGCACAGGTATCAGCTCCCGGCACGGTTTGTGCTGTACGTGGGCAATCATGAGCCGCGCAAAGATTTGGCGTCGCTCGGCGAGGCGTGTCGATTGGCAGGTGTGGACCTTGTAGTTGCAGGTGGCGCGATTGTTTCCACGGCTCTTCCGGTGAATTCGATCGTAATCGGGTACGTGCCCGATGCAGATCTCGCGGCCATCTATGGCGCAGCCGATGTTGTGGGGTACGTCGCCCGATACGAAGGTTTCGGTTTGCCTCCAATCGAAGCCATGGCGTCGGGTGGGTGCGTGATGGCTACCCGCATCGGTGCCCTCACGGAAGTCGCAGCCGAAGGCATTGAGTTCGTGCCTCAGGGCGAACCTGAGGGTCAGCGAGACGCAATTGTGGAGCTATTGCAGGATCCCGAACGTGCCGCCCATCGTCGTCGCTACGCGATCGATGAAGCTTCGAAGTTGTCATGGACGCGTGCCGCGGCCGAGACCGTTGCGGTCTACAAGCACGCGCTGTAGACCGCTGTTATTAGCGACGTCGCGCGATGAAATCGTCGAGGTGACGTTGCCCCACGGTCACTGAGCGCCAGGCTGCTTCGCTTGGTGTAGTTGCAAGGATCATCTGGCGACGACGATGCAACGACAGGGAGCACGAACCGAACAGCAAACAGCTCAGCGCAAAGATCACAGGTGCGGTGTCGCCCACGCCGGTGTCTGCGAGTTTGGTCGGCAACGGCGCCGTGGTGGATTCGGTTGAGGCCGACGATGTCGAAGGGGTGGAAGTTGCGGCGGTCGATGGTGAAGTTTCCGATGATTGTGCGACGGTGATTGTGGCGGTCATTGATGGGTGAATCTCGCAGTGAATTCTTAGTTTCCCTGAGGCAGTCACCACGGCGTTGAAGCCGGTGCCGGGGCTGAGGTCGCGAGAATCAAACGAACCATCGTCGGCGATGATGCGATGCACCGCAGCACCAAGGTTCTGAAAGGTCACGGTTTGGCCAGAAAGCACCGAGGGTGCGGAGGGTCGCAGGTTGTAGTCGCGAATCTCGACGACAGCCCCTTCGGTCGCAGCGTTGGCAGGTGCGGCGGTTACCGCGGCGGCCGCAAGGCCAGCCGCAACTATCGAAGCACGCAGGACAATGGATGTCCGGAGCCGAAACGGTTGTTGCGCCGTCCCGTGATTTGCCCAATGATTTGCCCCGTGATTTACCCAGCGTTGCATGGCCGCACTCCCTTCGCAGCTGACAGTACCAAGTGCCGATGCAAGTACTGCGCCTACACTCGACCGAGTGCGAATTGCGATCGGTGCAGACCACGCCGGCTTCGAACTGAAGGCCCATCTCGTTACGTCACTGCGACGGCTTGGGCACGAAGTCGACGACCTAGGAACCCATAGCGATCAACGCTGTGATTACCCCCCGATTTGTGCGGCGGTTGCTCGCGCTGTCGTTCGAGGCCCAGCCGATGTCGGAATTGTGCTCGGCGGATCCGGACAAGGCGAACAAATTGCCGCCAACAAGGTGCATGGTGCTCGAGCTGCTCTGTGCAACGACCTCTACACCGCGCGCATGGCGCGAGCACACAACGACGCAAACGTGTTGTCGATCGGTGCTCGCATCGTCGCGGCCGCCCTAGCAGAGGAGATTGTTGGAGTTTTCCTCGCTAGTACCTACGAAGGTGGGCGCCACGCAGCCCGCTTGGATCAACTCTGCGACATCGAACGAGAGGAATGCGCCCAGTGACCACACCCCTTGAGAACACTGACCCTGAAATCTTTGGGGTCATTCGTCGCGAAGTCGAACGGCAAAACACCACGATCCAGTTGATTGCCTCTGAAAATTTCACCTCCCAGGCCGTCATGGAGGCCCAGGGCACGGTTCTGACTAATAAATACAGTGAGGGGTATCCGGGTAAGCGCTACTACGGCGGCAATCTTGTGGTCGACGAGGCCGAGAATCTGGCTCGCTCGCGAGCGTGCGCGTTGTTCGGTGCCGAGCACGCCAATGTGCAGCCACATTCTGGAGCGAATGCGAACGCAGCCGTATTTTTTGCGTTGCTGGAACCAGGTGACAAAGTTATGGGCATGCGGCTCGACCAAGGTGGGCATCTCACCCACGGGTCGCCGGTGAACTTCAGTGGCAAGAATTACAACTTCGCTTCGTACGGCGTGAACGAACAAACCGAGCAACTCGACTACGACCAGATTCGCGATTTAGCGAAGCAGACGCAGCCGAGACTCATCATCGCGGGTGCGACTGCGTATCCACGCGCGATTGATTTTGAGGCGTTTCGATCGATAGCTGACGACGCGGGCGCGCTGTTGATGGTGGACGCGGCGCACATCGCAGGGCTCATCGCAGGCGGCGCGCACAAGTCGCCGTTACCGATGGCCGACATCATGACGTTCACCACCCATAAGACGCTTCGGGGCCCGCGTGCCGGGTGCATTCTGGCAAAACAAGAGTTTGCCGCGGCCATTGACAAGGCGGTGTTTCCCGGATTCCAGGGTGGCCCGTTGATGCATGTCATTGCGGCCAAAGCAGTTGCGTTTCACGAAGCGGCGCAACCGTCGTTTCGTACCTACGCCGCAAATGTCGTGGCCAACGCGGCCGCACTCGCTGCGGCGCTTGCGAGCCACGGTCTTCGTATCGTTTCGGGAGGAACCGATAACCACTTGCTGCTCGTCGATCTCCGGAGCTTCCAAATCACTGGCAAAGTCGCACAGGAGGTTTTAGACAGAGCCGGTATCACGACCAACAAGAATGCGATTCCCAACGATCCTGAGAAGCCCTTCGTGACGAGCGGATTGCGCCTCGGTACCGCGTCGATGACGACTGCCGGTATGGGTCCCGACGAAATGGTGCAGATCGCCGAGATGATCGCCGCGGCGTTGCGCGGCGCAAACGATATTGCTGTACTTGACGCAGTGCGTGCTCAAGCCAACGATTTGTGTTCGAAATTCACGCCGTATCCGGCGCTTGCATCGAAGTGACAGAAGCGTAATTACGTCATGCACTATGCGCTTGTGCTGGCGGTTGCGTTTGGTGTGACCTATACGTCGACCCCGATCGTGACCCAGTTGGCGACGCGTTTTGGCATCGTGAAACAACCCGGCCCCGCGAACGGCCGGAACGTGCACACCCGGCCGCTTCCCGATGTGGGCGGGATCGCGTTATTCCTTGGGTTTCTTGCCGCGATGTTTGTGGCAAGTCGTATGTATCAATTCGATGCAGTGTTTTCAAGTGGTTCTGAACCTCTCGGCGTGATTTGCGGAGCCACTGTCATGTTTCTTGTCGGGTTACTCGATGACGTGAACGATGTTTCGCCGCCGGCCAAGATCGCCGGGATGGTCGTGGCCGCGAGCTTGATGGCGCGCTTCGGCGTGACCATGTTTTACTTCCGGGTGCCCTTCAACTTTCGTGACCTTGACACAGTCGTGTTGTCATCCGACCTCGCGCCGTTGGTAACAGTGTTGTGGGTGGTGTTGATGGCGAACGCGATCAATTTGATCGACGGTCTCGACGGCTTGGCGGCTGGCATCGTGATGATTGCGGGAATGGCGTTTTATTTGTTTGCGCGCCAGCTCTCGTCGTATGGCGAACTCGACGGCTCGAGCATCGCCCCGTTGGTGGCACTCATCGCTGTCGGCATTTGCGCTGGGTTTCTTCCCCACAATTGGTCGCCCGCAAAGATCATTATGGGCGACGGGGGAGCGCTGTTTCTCGGGCTCCTGATGGCCGTCCCCACAATTACCGTAGGGGGGCGGACGGAGGGCAAATTCTTTGGCAACGCCTTCTTTTTCTTCGCGCCCCTGTTGATCCCGCTAGTGATTTTGGGCGTACCAGTTGCGGACACCGTCTTTTCGTTTTTTCGGCGTGTGTTGTCTGGCAAAGGTTGGTCAACGGCTGACCGCAAACACATGCATCATCGGCTCATGGAGATGGGTCACGGGCCGCGAAGAGCTGTACTGATTCTCTGGGCTTGGACCGCGCTGCTATCGGGCGCTGCGCTACTCCCGGTCTATACCAAACGAGGTGGTGCCCTGCTGCCTGTAGCCGCAGGAGCGCTCATGTTGTTGCTCTATGTGATGCTGCATCCCGGAGTCCGGACCGTGCGAGCCCGCAAAGGCCAGGCTCGTCACCCCAGTTCGCAGCCTGTGACGGACGAAGCTCTGAGCACACCGGTCCACGAGACGAGTGCCCAGTAACCCAGCGCGCTGCGGGAATCGCTTCGGGCGAGGATTTTTCGACTCTGGGTTGGCACGGTCTTCGCCAGCCCGGATAGATTGGGAATCAATTCACAAGCGGTGTGCGCAACGGAGCCGCACCCGGACGAGGGGCCAACGTAGGTGAGTAAGTTGCATCGCCAAGCTCGGCGCAGCCGCACGAGAGTGCAGGGCGAAACTGATGCGTTCAGCCAAGCGATGACGTTTGCCTCCGGCCCGGTGATGTTTGGCCTCCTTGGACGCTATGGAGACTCAGTAACTGGCTGGTCGCCCACGTTGTTCTTAGCTGGCATCGCGTTGGGCATTTTCGGCTCGTCGGCGACGCTGTATTACCGCTACCAAGCACGGATGGCGGTGCTCGATGCCCCGAAACCGTGGAACCAGCCGACGCACTCCAATTCGGCCAGCGCGACGAAGTACGACATCGCCGAGTCGCCGCTCGACGTTGACGCGTTTACTCGTTCGGCCGAATCTCTACCCGAGTCGGCGGGTAGGTAGCCATGGAAACCGCATTCGGTCCCGTCTCTAATTCTGAGCAACGCATCGAGATGGAAATTGCTCGCGATCTCGCAAAACATGCTGTATATCTGGCCCCATTGGCACTGATCACCGGATTTGTTGCAGCCCGCGGGGCGGGAGCGTTGGGTGCTTTCGTGGCGCTTGTCGTGGTTGCTGGCAACTTTCTCGCCTCCGCGGCAATGCTCGGCTGGGCGGCGCGAATATCCGCCGGAGCTCTCACCGCTACTGCACTCGGCGGATTTATTGTCCGTCTTGGCGTAATAACTGTCGTTGGAATCGGCGTCAAGCAACTCGACGCCGTACATTTCTCGACGTTCTGCATTGTGCTCGTTGTGGCCCACCTCGGGTTGCTGTTTCTTGAACTCCGTCACGTGAGCCTCACGTTGGCGTATCCCGGCCTCAAGCCCGAAAAGGAGAAAGCGTGACCATCGCCGCGCTGTTCCCCCACGGAATCTCAGAGCTCTTCCAATGGAAGAGCATCGCCTTTGGCGACACGTTTTACGAGATCAACAAAACCGCGATTATGGCGCTCGTTAGCACCGTCATTTGCATCCTTGTGTTTTTCGGAGGCGCCCGCAAAAAGGCGTTGGTGCCGACCGGGCTCCAAAACTTCGCTGAGTTCGGCTACGAAGCCATCGAAGAACAAATCGCAGTGCCCGTCATTGGCGACCACCCGCACGGTTACGGCAAGTCGTGGGCGCCGTTCCTGACCGGCACGTTCTTTTTCATCTTCTTCATCAACATCTGGAGCACGGTTCCGTTCGTGCAGTTCCCCGCAACGTCGCGCATCGCAATCCCGATGTTGCTGTCGCTCATCACCTGGGTCATTTTCATCGCGGTCGGGTTCAAACACCAAGGCCCGCTCTACGTCTTCAAAGCTTGCTTGCCGCCGGGCGTGCCGAAACCCTTGTACCTCTTGGTGTTCCCGATTGAATTGGTCTCCAAGTTCTTGGTGCGACCGTTTTCGCTCACGGTGCGGCTCTTCGCCAACATGGTTGCCGGGCACGTGCTCCTGGCAGTCTTCGCGTTGATGACCCATGAGCTGGCGACATCAATTGATAACGACAAATGGCACGCGTACCAAGCAATCATTGCTCCGCTGCCATTTCTCATGCTCATCTTCATGACGGTGTTCGAACTTCTCGTCGCTGTTCTGCAGGCATACATCTTCACCACGTTGACCGCCGTGTTCATTGGCGAATCGGCAAGTGACGAGCACTAAATCGCAACATCCAAACCACCGCAGTTACCTTTCTACTAAGGAGATCCACCCGTGATTCAACAGGCACTCCTCGCGGCTACAGATGCCGGAGAACTCAAAGACGGTCTTTCGGCAGTCGGCTACGGCCTCGCAGCAATCGGACCTGGCATCGGTATCGGTACCCTCGTTGGGCAGTCCGTTCAGGCGATGGCACGTCAGCCCGAAATGGCTGGCCAAGTCCGTACCACCATGTTCTTGGGTATCGCGTTTGCCGAAGCGCTTGCGCTTATCGGTTTCGTCGTCAAGTTCATCTGATCCGACGTTGTTAGGAAGGGAAGGACGCGTCATGCGCCTCCGACACAAAATTGCTGCTGGCGTGCTGATCGCCATGCCTATCTTCGCGTTTCCCGTCTCAGGTGCCTTCGCGGCAGAAACCGGAAACAAGACTGAAGCGTCCGAAGAGGGTGCGAAAGAGTCTGGCGGAGATCACGGCGACGGCCACGAAACGGTCTCGTTAGAGATCAACGGAACTCCCGTCGAAGTGCATGAAATTGGCGAGTGCAAAGAGGCGGAAAAGATCCTCGAAGTGCTTGAGGCGCCGTCCGCCGAAGAACAGTCGAAGAAACTCGAAGACTGTTTTTCCTCTGAGAGCCCGATCATTCCCAAGCTGAGTGAAGTCTTTTGGGGCGGTATCGCATGGCTGCTCGTGATGATCGTGGTTGTCAAGGTTGGCATCCCGGCCATGAAGAAGACCATGACTGCACGCAGCGAAAAGATCAAGGGCGACCTTGATGCGGCCGAAGCAGCCAAGACATCAGCGAACGCTGAATTGGCCGACTACCGCGCCAAGCTTGCTGATGCGCAAAGCGAAGCGAACCGCATCATCGATGAAGCTCGCCAAAGTGCCGATGGAGTGCGCAAGGACCTCATCGCTCGAGCTGAAGCCGACGCGGCCGAAGTGCGCGCCCGCGCCAACGAAGAAGTGCGACTGGCCAGCGAGCGTGCGATGGCCGACCTCAGCCAGCAGGTCGCGACGATGTCGGTCGATTTGGCCGGCAAGATCGTCGAGAAGAATCTCGACGTCGCCACGCAGCAGCAGCTCATCGACAGTTACATCAACACTGTCGGAAACAACTAGGACCTAGTGATGAGTGCCGATTCACGCATCGATGCGTACGCCAAAGCGATTCGGGAGATCGTTGCGGTCGAAGGTTATGTCGCAGAGGTCGAAGACGAACTGTTTCGATTTGCTCGGGTGTTCGAAGGCAACGACGGGTTGCGCTCGGCTCTGACGGATACGGCTTCGCCAGCCGAGCGGCGGCTCGCGCTTGCTGACGATTTGTTGGGTGGCAAAGCGCTCTCGGTGACCACCGCGGTGGTTGGTTTCATCGTGAGCATTGGCCGCGCTAACGACCTCCCAGCGATTGTCGATCGGTTTATTGCATTAGCGGCCGAGGCTCGCAGCCACGAAGTGGCTGAGGTCCGGTCCGCGGTAGCGCTTACTGATGTTCAAATCGCACAACTCGCGGCGTCGCTGTCGCGAGCAACAGGCAAGCAAGTAGAAGTGAAGGTCATCGTCGACGCCAGCGTGTTGGGTGGGCTGGTCGCTCGCGTTGGTGACACCGTGATCGACGGCACCGTCCGACACCGTTTGGACCAACTGAAGGATTCCATCTGATGGCTGAACTCACCATCAACGCAGGCGACATTGCCGCGGCGTTGCAAAAGCACGTCAACAGTTATCAACCTGTCACCGAAAAAGAACAGGTCGGGCGTGTTCTCGAGGTCGCCGACGGCGTTGCTCGTGTGCAAGGGCTTCCCAACGCAGCAGTCAACGAACTCTTGGAGTTCGAGGGCGGCAAGCTCGGTCTTGCGCTGAACCTTGACGAAGACGCGATTGGCGCGGTTGTTCTTGGTGCCGCAGACTCGATCGAAGAAGGCGGTCTCGTCAAAGCCACCGGTCGTATCTTGTCGGTGCCAGTCGGTGACGTCATGCTGGGCCGGGTCGTCGACGGCCTCGGCAACCCGATTGATGGCAAAGGCCCCATCACGGGTGCGATCGATCGCCGGATGGAAATCCAGGCGCCGGGAATCGTCGGTCGCAAGCCAGTGCACGAGCCGTTGCAGAGCGGAATCAAAGCCATTGACGCAATGACGCCAGTAGGCCGTGGCCAGCGTCAGTTGATCATCGGTGACCGTAAAACTGGCAAGACGACCGTCGCTATCGACACGATCCTGAACCAAAAGGGCCAGGGCGTGAAGTGCATTTATGTAGCGATTGGTCAGAAAGCGTCGACCGTCGCAACAACCGTGGCCACGCTCGAAAAGCACGGCGCGATGGAATACACCGTGGTCGTCAACGCGCCGGCGGGCGTCGAAGCCGTCTTCAAATACCTCGCACCCTACGCAGGTTGTGCGATGGGGCAGTACTGGATGGAAAACGGCGAAGCCGCGCTTGTGGTCTATGACGACCTCTCGAAGCAAGCTGAGGCCTACCGGCAGATGGCATTGCTGCTGCGTCGCCCACCGGGCCGTGAGGCGTACCCCGGCGACGTGTTCTACCTCCACTCCCGTCTTCTTGAGCGCGCCGCCAAGCTCAGCGATGATCTTGGTGCGGGTTCTCTCACCGCGCTGCCAGTCATCGAGACCAAAGCGGGCGACGTATCTGCTTACATCCCCACGAATGTGATCTCGATCACCGACGGCCAGATCTACTTGCAAGACGATTTGTTCAAATCCGGCGTGCGTCCAGCAGTCGATGTAGGTATTTCGGTGAGCCGAGTCGGCGGCGCGGCCCAGACCAAAGCGATGAAGTCGGTCGCCGGCACGTTGAAGCTCGACCTTGCCCAGTTTCGTGAACTCGAAGCATTCGCAACGTTTGGTTCCGAGCTCGATGCCGTATCGAAGAGCCAGCTTGAGCGCGGGTACCGGTTGGTGGAATTGCTGAAGCAGAACCTCAACTCGCCTATGCCAATGGAAGAACAGGTTGTTTCGATCTTTGCTGGCACCAAGGGCTACCTCGATGACGTCAACGTCTCGGATGTTCGTCGATTCGAAGCCGAACTTCTTGAGTTCATGCGCTCGCAGCGTTCGGAGTTGATCGCTGCGATTCGTACATCGGGTGCGATGGACGATTCCACGATGACGGCTGCTGTATCGGAGTTCAAGAGCCGGTTCGTGAGCGGTGACGCTGCCAATGATGCCGCGCTGAAGGCTGCGACATCGGCGGGCTACGACGGTGCTGCCGCGGACAGCCTCGAAGACGGCATGACGGTCTAGGGACGACGCATGGCTGGTGGTCAGGAGCGCATTCTTCGCCGACGTATTAAGTCGGTGCAATCAACGAAGAAGATCACGCGCGCCATGGAACTCATCGCGGCGAGTCGTATCGTCAAAGCTCAGGCCCGCGTGGTTGCGGCGCAGCCGTATGCCGACGGAATTACTGGCGTCGTTCGCGATCTTGCGGCCGCGGGCGCCGGGTCGTCGAGCCCGCTACTTGCGGTTCGCGACTCAGTCTCGACGGTCGCACACATTGCGATCGCAGCCGATCGCGGTTTGTGCGGCGGTTACAACTCGACGGTGGTGCGCACGACGGAAGTCGAGATGCGCGCGGCGAGTGCCGCCGGTCAACGCAACGCGTTGGTCACTTCGGGCCGCAAACCCGAAAGCTATTTCCGCTTCCGTGAAATCCCGATGGACGGATCGTTTGCGGGCTACTCCGACGCTCCGACGTACGAGAACGCCCGCGATATCGCAGCGGTCGTATCGCGACGTTTTCTCGACGGCGACATCGACAAGGTGCAACTGATCTACACCAAGTTCTTGTCTGCTGGTCGCCAAGAAGTCGTGATCGAACAACTCATGCCTCTCGACACCAGCGAATTGGCGTCCGGCGCCAAGCAACAAGCCGACTATGAGTTCGAACCGAATCCTGACACGATTCTCGACGCTTTGTTGCCGCGCTATGCCGAGGCGAAGATCTACGCGGCGTTGCTCAATGCTGCGGCCTCTGAACACGCGTTCCGCCAGCGGGCCATGAAAGCCGCCACCGACAACGCCGACGAACTGATCCGCACGTTGAGTCGAATTATGAACCGTGCCCGTCAAGACTCAATCACGACCGAAATCATGGAAATCGTCGGTGGTGCTGCAGCTATGGCTGATGGCGCCGGTAGCGATGACGACGATTTCTTGCCCGCCCACTGAGCTTCCTGGAGCTAACTGTTATGACTGCAACTGCACCGCTGCTGAAAGATGGAAGAGTTATCGCCATCGCCGGGCCGGTCGTTGACTGCGAATTTCCGCCGGATGCGCTCCCTGAAATCAACACTGCGCTCCAACTGGAGATCGTGCTCGACGGCGAAACCACCGTTGTGACCGCGGAAGTGGCCCAGCAAATTGGCCACGGCCGAGTCCGTGTCGTCTGTATGAAGCCGACCGATGGTTTGAAGCGTGGAAGCGCCGTAAAAAACCTTGGCCACGGTATTCAGATGCCTGTCGGCGAAGGCACGCTCGGCCACGTATGGAACGTCATTGGCGAGCCTCTCGACACCAATGGTGTTATGCCACAAGGCATCGAGGATCACTGGGAAATTCACCGTTCGGCTCCCAACTTCGAAGACCTCGAGCCGAGCCGCAAGATGTTCATCACGGGCATCAAGGTGATCGATTTGCTCACCCCGTATCTCGAAGGCGGCAAGATCGGCCTGTTCGGTGGCGCGGGTGTTGGTAAGACCGTGCTCATCCAGGAAATGATCAACCGCGTCGCGACGCAGCACGGTGGTGTGTCGGTGTTTGCTGGTGTTGGGGAGCGCACTCGTGAGGGAACCGACCTGTGGATTGAAATGCAAGAGTCGGGCGTGATCGAAAAAGCTGCGCTCGTCTACGGCCAGATGGATGAACCTCCGGGCGTGCGGATGCGCGTCGCCCTGGCAGCACTGACGGTCGCTGAATACTTCCGTGATGTCAAGGGTCAAGACGTGTTGTTGTTCGTCGACAACATTTTCCGTTTCGTGCAAGCTGGTTCAGAGGTCTCTACGCTGCTGGGACGGATGCCATCGGCTGTGGGTTACCAACCGACGTTGGCCGATGAGATGGGCGAACTTCAGGAGCGCATTACTTCGACGAAGGGTCGCTCGATTACCTCGCTGCAAGCTGTGTACGTGCCTGCCGATGACTACACCGACCCTGCACCGTTCACCACCTTCACCCACCTCGACGCCACCACCGAGTTGTCACGTCAGATTGCTTCGTTGGGTATTTACCCGGCCGTCGATCCATTGGCGTCTACCTCCACAATTTTGGCTCCCGAAGTTGTGGGTGATCGTCATTACGCGGTGGCGAACCGCACCCAGCAGATTCTGCAGCGGTACAAAGAACTCCAAGACATCATTGCCATCCTCGGTATCGACGAATTGTCAGAAGAAGACAAGAACACCGTTGGTCGGGCCCGAAAGATTCAGAAGTTCTTGTCACAGCCGTTCTTCGTGGGCGAGGTCTTCACCGGGTTGAAGGGTATCTTCGTACCGATCGAAGAGACTGTGGAGAGTTTCGAAGCCGTCTGCAACGGCGACCTTGACCACATCCCCGAGCAGGCGTTCTTTAACGTCGGTGGGGTGGAGTCAGTGCTTGCCAAAGCCAAGTCGCTGCAGGACAACGCGTGATTGGGATGACCGCTTCTCGCGGCGCGAGCGCCGGCGAGTGGGCGTAAGGCCATGCCGTTCACGGTGCAACTCGTGTCGCCCGAGAAGGTCTTGTATGAGGGCGAGGCGAGCTATGTTTCAGCGCGCACCATCGGCGGGGGCGACATCGGGTTCGAACCCGGGCACGCCCCATTTCTTGCTGCACTCCAGACTTGGCCGGTACGCGTGCTCGGTACAGATTCCTCGGAGCTGAAGATCGCGTGTCATGGTGGGTTCGTGCAGGTTGACGGAGCCAAGGTCGTAATCCTCAGTGATGTCGCAGAACTCGCAGCCGACATCGATGTGGATCGCGCGACGATGGCGAAACGCAACGCAGAAGCAGCCCTTTCGAACAACGCCGACGATGTGGACGCGAAAGCCGCGTTGGCAAGAGCGGTGACTCGCCTCGAGGTCGCGGGCGCATAGCACTCGGCGGCTATTGCTTGTTGCGGGATTTGGCTGCGAAGAAGAGTCCGCCGCCGAGTATGAGTGCGGCGGCAATTACTCCAATGATCGCTGGAGCTGCGCTGCTGTCATCATCTTTGGGGGTTGCAGCGGTAGCCGTAGTCGCTGTCGGTGCGGCCGAGGTGGTTGTTTCGTTGTCGTGTGAACCACCTTCGTGGCCGGAATTTCCTCCGTGGTGATCGGCGACAGTTGTTTCAGACCCGCCATGGTGGCTGCCCCCGCCGTGGTGGCTACCCCCGCCGTGTTCGTCTGTGCCGGTCGTTGTGGTCGCGCCCGGCGCGAGGAGCTGCAGGAC
Organism: Actinomycetota bacterium; assembly: GCA_005773635.1. GTDB lineage: Bacteria > Actinomycetota > Acidimicrobiia > IMCC26256 > PALSA-610 > F1-120-MAGs023. Next base: position 46,671 of record SXHN01000033.1, on the reverse strand, counting down.
TGGCCCTGGGTTACCGGCCCCAGCGGCTCCGATCCACCGATCGACCTCATCGTTGTCATAGGTCTGTACGACGCTGAATTGCAGCGGGCCTATGGCAGTCGGCAATGGGCCGAGCGTCAGTGACACGTTGACGTTGCCAGCGATGGCAGGACCGGTCCAAGTGAGACCGGTCGCGTCGCCACCGATCGAGCCACCCTGCGCGGTGACCTCCCAGCCATCGGGCGCCTCGGCTGCAGCCACTGTGAGCTTCTGGTCGGTCGGAAAGAACAATTCGACCTTCGTTGTGCCCGCGTCAGACTTCTCATCTTCGACGAAGAGTGTGAGCTCGCTTGTCGCGCCTACGGTCGCACTCGATGGTTGGAACTCGACGTGGGATGAAGCCGGAATGGCGGTGACAACCACAACAGCGGCGGTTACACCCAACATGGTGAGCGTTCGTTTCACAATTATTCCTTCGGTGGTTCAGCTCAACCGATGTTGAGCGTGGTGGACGTTTCAAATTGAGTTATCGGTCCGGTGAGCGCACGCAACGCGAGCGTCCACGTGCCCGGGGTTGGGATGGTGAGACCTTGCGAAATGTATTTTCCATTGTCGCCAACCAGAGAAACTTCAATTGGCGGAATGTCGATGCCAGTTTTTACGGGTTGCAGCGTCGCGTTGAGTTCGAAAAGATCTGCACGGACTCCCGGTGCTGATTCCACCGTGAGGGTGAGGGTCGTGGCCCCCATGGCATTCGGGTCGATCGCCGCGCGGAATGTGAACCCTTCGGCAGTCACCATCGCCGTCGCGGTTGGCCTGACTACTTGCGTCCGATATCGCAGTGTCTTGGTATCTTGCGGCGGAGGGCTGTTCACCAGAAGTGCAGTGAGCGAAATCACGACGGTAACCCCGACAGTTTCAAGCGCGACCATCCTGCGCAGTTGTTTGGGGTCGGAGTCTTCGCCCTTGGTAAGCCAACGGCTGCGGGCAGCAACCAACAAGATGAGGCCGACCGCTATGAGCTTCACGCCGAGCAGCCTTCCGTAGGTTTCTTGCCAAAAATCAGTGATCGAAGTCATCTGTCGAATGGCTTGTATTGATCCCGTGAGTACGACAACAACAACCGATGTCGCCGCGATTTTGCCGAATTTCACTGCGGCGGCGTGATGCTCGGTTGATGACTTGTCAATCAGCACCAACACGATGAGCGCGAAAAGTCCACCAACCCAGGCCGAGGCCGCGACAAGGTGCACACCATCGAGCAGTATTGCGAGGGTCTGCCACCGACCGCTGCGGGGATGGCCGATATAGGCAAACGTCGCCGCGAGACCTGCAACCCAAGTGCCAACCAACAGGAGCCCGAGCAACCGTTTTCCGCGGAGGCGATGGCGTGAGAACAGCAGTATTCCGACAAGTGCGAGGCCGAAGCGAATAACCAAGGCCTTGCCGTGGTCGAGTTCGAGAGAATCTCGGAAATGCTTGAAGCTCGCGATGTCGCCGACGCTGCCGCCGTTGGTGAACGGGTGGAGTCCGAAACACTGGGCGATCGCGGCTAGACCGAGCACGAACAACGACAACGCGGTCAACATTTGGGCGCGGCGCGTGCCCGCGAGGTGGGGTACGCAGACCGCTACGAACAACAGTGAGCCCACCGCGGTCGTGAATGCAGCGAAGCCGATCGTGCGCAGCACTCCCATGAAGATGCCGACGGCCTTCGAGGTGGACTCTCCGCTGATGTGTCCGACATGGTTGGTCGTACTCGGCGATCCGACATTGAATACCAACGATCCCGGAAGTGGGTGACCATCGGTGCTGAGAACTCGCCAGACGACGGTGTAAGTGCCGACTTTGAGTTTTGGTATAGGAATCGTGATGCGTTTCCCCGCGTCACTCAAGGTCGCGGTGCCCGTGGTGATCCCAACCGCTTGGCTATCGAGGAGGCGCGGTTGCTGAGCGGAGAATTTCACTTCGCCATTGAATTGCAGGACTATTTGCTCGGGCGCCGCTGCGACGGTGGAATTGGCCGCAGGGCTCGACGATTCCAATACCGCATGTGCGGAGCTCGGGCTTGCGAACCCGATGAGCGCCATGATCGCGAGGCTGAACGCAACCAGTATCTGCGCCGACCGCTTCGACCATTGAGAGCAAGTGGCGTTGCAGCGGTGCACATCAGTCAGTCGTTGGTTTGCCACGGTTAGTTCCTAAGTTTTTTTGTCGCCCGGTCGGCTCTGCGTCGGTGTCAGCCGACGTTGGGCGGCCTGGCGGGCTTACAGGCTTGTAATTCTTTCGAGATTGGCGCTGGCTCGCCAAATATTAATTTCTTCGATTTCTTGGTCCTGAAGTAGCGCGATCCCGCGGGCGAACGCCTTCACTTTCGCAATGCCTGCGCGTTGTGCGCCAGCTTCGGCCATATGGATTCCGCCGAGATGGTGGCGAATCATCAGCGTCGTGAAGTGGTCGTCGAGTGCTCGACCTTGCAGCGTTGCCAGCTTTGCAACATCGGATTCGCTCGCGAATCCTGGCATCTCTTGGAGTGGCCGTTGCATGCCCATCCACGCCATGACAGTGCCTGCTTCGTTCCCATCGCCTTCATCCCAGTTTCCGCGTAGTTGGCCCATAGTTCGCAGGTCGCCGGCTTGGTTGGTGATGATTTCTTCAGCGGTGTTTCGTATTTGGCCACCCTGCGCCCGCCGGGCATATGCAAACGACATCGAAATCGCCTGCTGATGGTGCAGATTCATATCATCGATGAATCCGATATCGGCGGCGTTCGGAGCCTCCGTGCGATTTTCGAGGTAGTACACCATGGCGGAACTCACGAACGCAACGGCAATGGCGAGTGCAACAACCTGTATCCAGGATGGACCGATGCGCACCACTGCCCGCGGTGGATTTTGAGCATTCTTTGAGGTTGGCACAGGCTGAGACGGTACTGCGTTGGTTTCGGAACCGAACTGCAGGCTGAGTGGCTATTCGCCCCAACGGACGGCGGAGTAATCCACGAGTTTTGACCACTGGTGGGTTGCCTCGATTTTGCGGATCGTCCCGCTTTTCGAGCGCATCACGAGCGACTCGGTGATCGCTCCATCAGGCAGATAGTGCACACCTTTCAGGAAGTCGCCGTTTGTCACGCCGGTGGCCGCGAAGAACACATCATCGCTGCTGACCAAATCGTTGATCGTGAGTACCGCGTTGAGGTCGTAGCCCGCCTCGGTTGCTTCGGCGCGTTCTTCGTCGGTGCGTGGCCAGAGTCGGCCGTAGATCTCGCCGCCGAGGCATTTCATGGCGCATGCGGCCGTGACGCCCTCGGGAGTCCCACCGATTCCGAAGAGAATGTCGCAACCAGTGCCGGGCGTTGCAACCGCGATCGCACCCGCGATGTCGCCATCGGAGATCAATTTGATTCGAGCGCCAGCTTCTCGAATTTGGCGAATCAAGACCTCGTGACGCGGCCGGTCGAGCACGACCGCGGTGACGTCGTGCACCTTCTCGCCGAGTGCCTTGGCGACCGCGTGCAGGTTGGCTTTAACCGGCGCATCGATGTCGACGACGTCTTTGCACGCAGCACCCACTGCGATTTTGTCCATGTAGACGCAGGGTCCGGGGTTGTACATCGTGCCGCGTTGGCTCATTGCGATCACCGCGATTGCGTTGTCTTGGCCTAACGAGCACAGCGTGGTGCCGTCGACGGGATCGACTGCAATGTCGACGGGAAGACCGCCGTCGCCACCGATGCGCTCACCGTTGTACAGCATGGGAGCTTCATCTTTTTCGCCTTCGCCAATTACCACGATGCCGTCGATTGCCATCGAGTTGAGGACGATGCGCATGGCGTCGACTGCCGCGCCGTCGACGCCGTTCTTATCGCCTCGGCCCATCCATCTCCCCGCCGCGAGTGCTGCCGCTTCGGTTACTCGCACGAGCTCCAATGCAAGGTTGCGATCTGGATTATGTTCGATGGCCATCGGGTCGGCTCCTAGGGGTTCGACGAGAACTGTTGGATTTTACTGTCAGAGAGGCTGCGAAACTCCATGCGAGCATTAGACGGACAAGTCATCTTGGTGACGGGAGCGAGTTCGGGTATTGGTGAAGCGTGTGTAGAACGATTTCTGAACGAGGGTGCCACGGTGGTCGGGGCAGATATTGCGCCGCCGCGACGGGAATTGAACCTCGGCGCGGGTGTTGAGGCCGCGGCGTTCAGCGAACTTGATGTGCGCGACGAAGCTGCCACTGAAGCGTTGGTTGCAAGCATGGTCAGTGCTTACGGCAGAATTGATGGCCTTGTGACCGCGGCGGGCGTGCCGGGTGGGGGCGCGGTGCATTGGGTCGACCAAGCGAACTGGGATTATGTGCTCGATGTCAATCTTAAGGGCACGTTTTTGACTGCGAAACATGTGATCTCAGCAATGTTGGCCCAGGACCCGATGGATGGCTACCGAGGCTCGGTCGTGACGATCGCGTCCGTTGAAGGGCTCGAAGGCACCGCAGGCGGTTCGGCCTACAACGCATCGAAGGGTGGTGTGGTGATACTGACGAAGAACCTTGCGATCGATTACGGGCGTCAAGGTATTCGAGCTAACTGCATTTGTCCCGGCTTCATCGATACGCCGATGTTCCAAGGTGTGTTCAGTATGGAAGGCATGGACGATGTTCGAATCGATATCGAACAGGAGCACAAGCTCCGACGATTCGGTCGGCCCGAGGAGTTGGCCGCTGTGGCTAAATTTCTATTGAGCGCCGATGCGAGTTTTGTGACAGGGGTTGCGTTGCCTGTCGACGGCGGCTACACCGCTGGCCGCGATCATGGCGTAACCCAACGCATGGGCCTCTGACCGCTGCTCGTCGCTGAAGGCGACTGGGAGGTGGGCAGTTTTGTGGGGTGGATGCGTATCTCGATGGGTGCGGCGGCGAGACTTGCGCCATGATGGACGCCCGCGTGTTGGAAATCGCCCGCAATGCCAAGGGTTTCATGCCCGATGACGAAGGTCAGGCATTGCATGACGCCGCGTTGACCGCGGCAACTTCTGTGGGTGGCCCGCTGCTGGAAATCGGAACGTACTGCGGCAAATCCGCGGTGTATCTCGGAGCAGCCGCTCGTTCGGCATCCACAGTGCTGTTCACCGTGGATCACCATCGCGGCTCTGAAGAAAATCAAAGCGGTTGGGAACATCACGATTTGGAACTCGTGGACCTAACGACGAACCGTATGGACACTTTGCCGTTTTTCCGCCGCACGATCGAAGCTGCGGATCTCGAAGATTGTGTCGTTGCGGTCATCGGATATTCGCTACCTGTGGCTATGGCCTGGGCGACCCCTGTTGGGTTTCTTTTCATCGACGGTGGACACGCGCTCGACGTCGCAATGGCCGACTACGAACACTGGGCACGGTTTGTTCGTTCGGGCGCAACCCTGGCGATCCACGACGTGTTCGAACTTGAACGCGATGGTGGCCAAGCTCCGTTCAAGGTGTGGCAGCGTGCAGTGAGCGACGGATTTGTGCCCACCTCGACCACGGGAAGTTTACGGATTCTTCAACGTCCGTAGGCTGTTTTGTTCAGGCTTACGCTCGGCGGGCTCGTTCGGCTTCGATGTTGATCCCGGCTTCGATGAGCTCGTCGGCCGTCAATCCTGCCGGAAGCCCTTCGCCTCTGAACAAACCGCTTGTAGGGCCGTTGCCGCCGAGTGCATTGGCGGCGAGTACGACGGCAGCCGAGTTCCAGGTCGGTTGTTCGACCGGGTAGAGCTCGCCGTTGAGGTCCCAGTGCTCGCCTTCGAAGTTGGCGCCGGTCCAGTAGGAACCATCGTCGGCGCGTAAGAACTGAACCCAAGTGAATAGCTCGTGGGCTCGATCATGTGCACCGATGGCATCGAGCGCCAGGACGCATTCGCAGGTTTCGGCGGCCGTGACCCAAGGTTGGTCTTCGACGCAGCGCACGCCGCGTTTTGGGACGACGAAACGGTCCCATCGCGAAGCGATTCGCGCGTGGGCGGCATCGCCGCGCATCACGCCTCCGAGGATTGGGTAGTACCAATCCATCGCCCATCGTTCTTTATCGAGGAACAATTCGGGACGGTGCGCCACGGCAATTGCGAGTGAACCCACCGAGAGTTCCCAATCAGGACGCTCTCGGCCGAGCCGGTTCGCGCACGCGATCGCGCAGCGAACAGACTTGTAGATCGAGCTACTGCCGGTAAGGAGCGCTCCATGGCCGTCGGTGCGGTCTGGATCGGCGTCCCATTCGATTGCGCCGCTTGGCATCTGATGATCGAGCACAAAGTCGATCGCGCGTTCCAGCATCGGGAAGTAGTGCTCAAGAAATGCAGTGTCGCCCGAACAGAGATAGTGATGCCAGATGCCAGTGGCGACATAGGCCGTCACGTTGGTATCGAGCCAACGTTCCTTGATTTCGCCGTCGAGGTAATACGCATGCCATGCTCCATCGGGCCGTTGCATACGAGCAAGCCATGCGTATGCTCGTTGTGAATCTGCAAAGCGCGAACCGATGTCGAGTGCCATCGCGGCCTCAACCATGTTCCACGGGTCCGTGTGGTTGCCGGGGCTCCACGGAATGTCGCCATTCGGACGCTGCACCGACGCAATCGCGTCGATGGTTTGCATCACCTCCGTTCCGCTCAGGACACCTGGCACCTCAGGCACTGTCAGGCGTGGCATTTATGCCTTTGCTTTCGTCGATGCTCGTTTGACGGGCTTTTTGGGAGACTTTTTCACGGTCTCGATCGCGTTTGGTGTAGCTACTTCACTCTCGGCGCCCACGGGGAAAGCGTACGACGCGGGATCCAATGCCCGCTTGCCATATTTGGCCATATCAGGAGTGACCTTTTCTCCGTACAGCACAAGGCTCTTTCCCAGAAGGGGATTGAGAAATCGTTCGGCCTTCGCGATTGGGCCATCGAAGTTTTCGATGCAGTGAACCAAGAACTCGTGATACTTCTTCACAACGGGCGCTTCGGTGTTGTCGAGGCCGTACACATTCTTCAACCACCAATACGGTGAGTGATAGGCGTGGGCATGATGTGAACCCCGCAGGTACACGCCCGCGCGTTCGAGCATCGCTTCGAGTTCGCGTTGCTTGAAAATCCGGACGTGCCCGCCCGGAACATCGTGATATCGCCAGTTCAGTGCCCAGTTGACTCGTTCGGGCCAATACGTCGGCACGGTTACCGCGATCCGACCTCCTGGCCGTACAACGCGCACGATTTCAGTGATGGCTCGTTCGCAATCCCAGATGTGTTCGAGCACCTCGCTGGTGATGATGCGATCGAAACTGTTGTCGGGAAAGGGCAGGTCGAGCGCGTTGCCGTTGACGCACCCACCGTACTGATCTTCGGTGATTTCATTCAGCGAGAGCATGCCCCCAGTGGTGGCCATGACATCTTTGAGGTCGGCGGCCGAGTAGTCGAGCGCTGTGGTAATCGCCCCCAATTTCATTGCTTGAAACGCATGGCGACCGCCGCCAGCGCCGAGGTCGAGGAGCCGCTCGCCGGGAAGTAACCCAAGTCGTTCGAAATCTACAGTAAGCATCAGCGAGCTGCTTTCACGTTGCCGCGCTGGCGTTGCGCGTGAGCTTCGAGTTCGAGGTAGTAGTGCTCCACCGTTCCTTCTGCGCACGCTTTCCAGGTGAATCGATCGAGCACGCGTTCGCGGCCCGCGGCACCGATTCGATCGCGCATCGCCTCGTCATTCAGCATGGTCAGAATTGCGGCGGCGAGTGAATCGGGATCGGCAGGTTTGCACAAAAGCGCTGTCTTGCCTGATGTGCCAGCTACCTCTGGAAGTGCGCCGCCAGTAGTTGCCACCAGCGGAGTTCCACTACACATCGCTTCGATCGCCGGGAGAGAAAAGCCTTCATACAGTGAGGGGATCACGGCCAATTCGGCTTCGTTGTACAGCTCGACGATGCGTTCATCGGTAACGCCAGTCACGAATTCGATGGCTTCGGTGAGGCCGAGGGCTTCGATCTGTTTCGGTATGGCGCTGCGGTGCCGCGGTTGCCCGATCACAACGAGATGGGCGTCGGGACGTTCGACACGTACCTTCGCGAGGGCGTCGAGAAGATAGGTGAGACCTTTCAGCGGAACATCGGAAGACGCGGTCGTCATGAGGCGGCCCCGAACGCGTTTGATTCCCGGGATCGGCCGGAATTGGCGCTGGTCGACGCCCACGGGCACGACATGGAGGCGTTCAGGATCAACACCCATCTGGGCGATGATGTCGCGCTTTGAGTTTGCCGACACTGTGACGTGTCGTGGCAATGCCCGCGCCACTTTCATCTGCATCTGTAAGAATCCATACCAGCGGCGCAACGTGACTTGTTTCCACGGCTTTTGGTGATGCGGGTGCGTCAAATCAAGGTCGCGATCAACGGTGATGGGGTGATGCAATGTATGAACAATTGGCCAGCCGTCGTCGAGCAAACCTTTGATGCCTGCGCCGAGACATTGATTGTCGTGGATGATGTCGAAGTCGTTACGGCGTTCGTTCAGTATCGGGCGTACCCGTTGCGCAAACGCCCACGGTTCTGGGAATCCAGCGAGACACATCCGCGCCCATTCCTGCAGATCGGTGACCGTTTTGAATTCGTACGGCCACGGCGTGCGGAATGGGTTGTTTCTCGGGTAGAGATCCATGCTGTGCACTTCGTTCAGCACAACGGGTTCTTCCACCACCGAAAACGGCGGGCCGCTGAACACTTCAACGTGGTGTCCGAGGTTGGCGAGTTCGCGGGTGAGATGGCGCGTGTAGACGCCTTGACCTCCGACGTGTGGGCTGCCGCGGTACACGAGATATGCGATGCGCAGCGGGTCACCGGGGCGCGCGAAGGAGGAGTTTGCAATAGGCATGAACCATCTAGGAAACAGCCCAGAGCACCCCAACTGCAAGCCGTAGCGGAATCACATTCATGTAATTCGAACGGCTACTACCCTCGCGACGATGTCATTGATCACCCCAGCCATGATTGCCCGGTCACATTCCGTGGGCGAACCCCGGATCTCGCCGACTGGATTGCGTGTCGGTTGGCTCGATTCTTGGGACTCTCGCACTGATGTAGTGGTCGCGCCGAACGACGGATCGCAGCCACCCTCTGTGGTGACAGCAGACTTTCCCGTTACGTCCGCGGGTTCGTATGGCGGTGGCGGCTGGTGTTGGCTCGGAGACGAAGAAATTGTTGTCGCGGGTGCTGATGGGCGACTCGTTGTGGTGGATGTCCTCGGGGCGGGCGTGGTGCGGGTGCTTTGCGACTCCCGATCGGCCTCGGCATCGGGCTCCGTATCCGCTCCCGCGGTGTCGCCCGACGGTTTGCGGGTGGCGTTCGTGTTGGAGTGCGATGACGCGTGCGATGTGCTGGTGGCGTCTGCTGATGGCACTGGCAAACCAGTGACCCTGTCGACAGCAGATTTTGCGTGGGATCCGGCATGGTCTGCGGACAGCCGCACAGTTGCATGGCACGAATGGGACCTTGCCGCTATGTCTTGGCAGCGATCTCGCATCGTGCGGCGTGATGCTGATTGCGTTGGCGACATCGTCGTGGTGGATGGGGCGACCGATAGCGAAGCGATCGCAGTCGGTCAACCGCGATATTCGCCCGACGGCGCATGGCTCGCGTGGGTGAGCGATCGCAGTGGGTGGTGGAACGTGTGGGTCGCCCGATCCGACGGCACTGACCCGCGGCCGCTGCTCGATGAAGCCAACGATCATGCGAGTCCGGCGTGGGGCCCCGGGCAGCGCAGTTTCGCGTGGTCTCCCGACAGCACCAAGATCGCGTTTGAACGCAATGAGAACGGTTTCGGCCGACTTGTCGTGGTACATCTTGATGGCAGCCTCACGCAAGACCTTGCGAAAGCCTTTCATGGCGGTCTTGCGTGGCGTGGAAACCAGATCATCGCAACTCGTAGCGGCGCTAATACACCGCAGCAGATTGTTATGTACGACTCGGCATCGGCCACTCGAACAGTTCGAGCCCGAGGTCCGGTCGGAGGTTTTGAAGCATGCGGGCTCGTCGAACCGGAAATGATCTCGTGGCCTGGCGAGTCGGGTTTGGTTCACGGCAACCTCCGGCGTCCGGGCGGTGTCGATAGGCCACCATTGTTGGTGAGTGTGCATGGTGGCCCAACCGATCAAGCAACCGCAGAGTGGAATCCTCGCGCGGCCTTTTGGGTCTCGCGTGGTTGGGCAGTACTCAGCGTTAACTATCGCGGATCGTCGGGATACGGCCGGAGTTATCGCGACGCACTGGAGGGGCAGTGGGGCATCGCCGACGTCGCCGATGTCGCGTCGGGCATTCGTCATGCCGTCGCAATGGGTTGGTGTGATCCTGATCGTGTGGCCGTCACCGGTGGAAGCGCAGGCGGCTTTACCGCGCTGCTGGTGTGTGCGTTGCACGGAGGCATGGTTCGGGCGGGCGTGAGTTTGTTCGGAGTGGGCGATCTCGCCGATCTTGCGGCGACCACTCATCGCTTCGAGTCGACATACCTTGACACTTTGGTCGGCCCGATCGGCGACCATCCTGATCGTTACCGAGATCGATCGCCGATATCCCACGCGGCGAAAATTCGTGTGCCAATGCTCATGTTGCAGGGTCGAGACGACAAAGTTGTGCCGCTCGCACAGTCCGACGCCATGGTCGCAGCAATGCGATCCGCGGGCAGCGAAGTGGAATACCAGATTTACGACGGAGAAGGCCATGGGTTTCGAAAACTCGCGAACGTCATCGATGAGTATCAACGCACCGAAGCGTTTCTGACCAAACACGTGTTGGGGCTCTCATGACCGACTTCGCGTTGCAAGGTCGTGCACGCGGTGCCGAACGAGCGGTACTACTTGCCCATGGTGCTGGTGCAGACATGAATACACCGACGTTGACCGCGTTTGCCGATGCGCTTGCGGAGCATGGCGTTCCGTCATTGCGTTTCAACTTTGCGTACCGCGCCGCAGGCAAGGGCGCGCCGCCGAAGGCGCCAGTGCTCGAGGCGGAGGTCCGCCGATCGATTGGCGAATTGATGCGTCGTACCAAATTGCCAGCAGAACGGATTGTGCTCGGCGGTCGTTCGATGGGTGGTCGGATCTGCTCGATGGTCGCGGCAACCGATGGTGCACTGGGCTGTGTTTTGCTGGGTTATCCATTGCACCCACCGGGTAAACCCGAGCGATTACGGATCGAACACTTTGGATCGTTGCGATGCCCAGTGCTGTTCGTTTCGGGCACGCGCGACACGTTTGGGACCCCGCAAGAATTGCAACGCGAGGCTGGCGCAATCTCGTCACAGGTGGATTGGTATTGGATCGAGACCGCGGATCACGGTTTCCGCCCGCTCAAGAAAGCGACAGGACTGACAACGCAACAAGCGCTGATTCCTGCTGCGGCTGCCGTTGCCGACTGGGTAACGGGTCTGTAACCAGCTTGCTAGTGCGTAGGCACTCCTTGATGCTTGTCCATCATGTCGCCCATGACGGCGCGAATGAATTGATCAGCTTCTTCGGTGAGCCCGCCGGAAATACCCCCGTAGATTGAGCTGCTTTTGGCTGGCTCTGCCGCGTGGGTTTGTGCGTGGGCGACCGCGGCAGCAAGATCGACGGCCCACGCCTCTCGAACTCCGGGTTGAGTTTGCGGCCGTGTGACACACATATGAATTGAGTTTGGATACTGCTGACCGTTCATGCGCCAACCAAGTGGCCGCAATGCATCGTTCACGTGGTACACGTCGAATGCATCGCTTGTAAATGAGAAACAGAAACTTGGCGTACCCATGATTCTGAGGTCGGTGTGCGATCGCACATCGTCTTGCATCGCGTATGCAGTGTCAAAAATGGCCTGTGCATATTTCAAATAGCCCGCACGGCCGAGGTGCACCATCGATGCCCAACTCGCAGCTAGCAACCCGCTGGAACGTGAACCGTCGATTCCCGGTGAGCAATATTTTCCACCCGACCACGAAGTTTGGAAGAAATATTGACCGTTTCGCAATGCTTGATCGCGAAACAGCAACAGCGACGTGCCTTTGAGGCCGTAGCCATACTTGTGCGTGTCGGCCGAAATCGTGGTGACGCCAGGAATCCGAAAATCGAATACGGGAATGGGGAATCCGAGCATTTCTCCGAATGGGAGTATGAATCCACCGAGGCAGCCATCGACGTGCATTCCAACGCCGCGGTGCAATGCCATGGCAGCCAATTCCTCGATAGGGTCGATGGTGCCATAGCCGTAATTGCAAGCTGATCCGATAATCGCGACGGTGTTGTCATCGATAAGCGCGCGGACTGCGTCAACGTCGGCTTGAACAGTGACCGGGTCGACTGTGGCGATTCGAAGCTCGATGCCGAGTAGATGGCAAGCCTTGTCGAACGCCGGGTGTGCCGTCTCAGGTTTGACAACGTTCCAGTGCGTCAGACCGAGCGCCGAACCGGCTTCGCGGTACGCGAGCATCGCGTGCAGGATGCTGCCGCTGCCACCGCTTGTTACCAGACCGCCAGGGATTGTGTCTGTTATCTGTTCAGCGTGCATGAGGTCAAGGCCCATGGCGATCATCTCGCCTTCGAAGCGTGTGCTGCTCGGACATACATCGCGTTGCAGCGCGTTCATGTGACCGAACAACGAGAACGCTTCATCGAGATACGCGTAGTGCTCTTTGTCTCCGCAATACATCGAGCCTGAAACCTTGCCGTTTTCCCACGAAGCGTCTTCGCGCGCGGCCATTGAATGGAGTTCATGCAGGATTTCCTCGCGAGTACGACCGTGTTCTGGCAGCGAGCGCAGCACCGGAAACTCGTTGGCGTAAGGGTAAAAACTCATGTTCGTGCCTGATTCTTTTGTCGGTGTGTTGTTGGTGTGTGACGGGTCCGGCCAGCCTGCGTAGGCTCCGGCGATGGAGAACGCACCTTACGTGCTCGCGATCGATCTCGGCACGACGGCCGTGAAAGTAGCGGTGATTCGAAGCGATGGCTCAGTGCTGGCCTCGGCGAGTGAAATCCATCTGACCACGACGACGAGCGACGGCTGCTCTGAGCAATCGGCGCAGCAATGGTGGGAAAGCATTGGGCGTTGTGCTCGAGACGTGACCACATCGGCTGAGGTGGAAATTGGCGTCGTTGCGGTCACCGCGCAGTACATGTCAGTCGTGCCGGTAGACGAGTTTGGGCTTCCTCTGGCTCCAGTGATCATGTGGACGGATCGACGCGGTGGCGATGTTCATCCACTCAACGAGCGCTACGACCTGTGGGAACGGTGGCTCGATGTTCATGGGCTGATCCCGCTGGATAATGACGATGTCGGACACATCGCGGTATTGCGCGATCGTTATCCCGGTCACGTCCGCGCCCTCGCCGCGTACGTAGAGCCATCGGACGCGATTACCGCACGTCTGGTGGGGCGCGTCACAGCAAGCGCGTGCACTGCGTTTCCGTTGATGTGTACCGACAATCGGGTATGGGGCAAGGTCGATTACGACGACGAGATGTTGCAGCTTGCTGGCTTATCGAGGGCGGTCGTTCCGCCGATCGTGGCTAGCGACTTGCCACTCGGGTGCGTGACTGCAGAGACCGCGACGCATTTGGGCGTGAGCCCTACGGCGTTGGTGATGCCTGCGACGATTGACTCTGTGACTTCGGCGATTGGATGCGGGGCAATTGATGCAACGCGTGCCGCGTTCATGCTGGGCACGACAGCGGTAATGGCAACGCACGTTGCGACCAAGAGTGTTGATCTGGGCCAAGCGCTCTCAACGATTCCGAGCGCGATCCCTGGCCAGTACTTCGTGATGGCCGAAAACGGGATGGGCGGAAAAGCGCTCGATCTATTTGTGCACCAGATTGTGTATCCCGATGATGCGTTTGCTACCGGCGCCGTTCCCCCCGACGCGTTCGCTCGCGCAGAAACCGCGGCGTCGGCGGTGGCGCATGGGAGCGAAGGAACCCAGTTCCTGCCTTGGTTGGTCGGCTCTATTGCTCCTGCGCCCGACGACGACGTTCGCGCAGGCTTTCTCGGCATCGGCATTGCTACAACGCGGGCGCATATGGCTCGTGCGGTATATGAAGGTGTCGCGTTGAATGCCGCGTGGCTTCTGGAACCGTTTCGGAAGTTCACTGGCGTTGCGTACACCGAATTGACCTTCGGTGGCGGCGGCGCGCGGAGTGATCTTTGGGCACAAATTTTGGCCGATGCTTGCAACGTCACCGTGCATCAGCTCGATGATCCCGCGCACGCGAATGCGCGCGGTGCCGCGTTCCTTGCCCTCGCGTTGCTGGGCCACATTGAGTTCGCGTCGATTCCTGAACGACTGTCGATCCGTAAGAGCTACACGCCAAGTACGGGCGACGTTTACGCCCCGTTGCGCGAAAGACTTGTTGCCGCGCACGCCGCCATACCTCGGTAGCGGTGCCGCGATGCTCCCGTTTGATCAATCGGCGAGAGTGCCGTCGATGGCCTCGCGAAAGATGTCGGCATGGCCAGCGTGGCGTGCAGTCTCTTCGACCATGTGCACGTAGATCCATCGCAGGGTGATCGAGAGGTCAGCTCGATCTGGCCGCAGCACGACGTCGTCGAGTTCGAAGCGAGCGGCCGAAGCCCTGGCCGTCGCACACGCCTCGTCGTACATATCTAGGACGGATTCGACGGTCTCATCCGGGGTGGGTTTCCAGTCGCAATCACTATCCGCGAGTACATCGGACTCGCTCCAAAAATACCCAGGGCGTTGGTCCGCCAAAACATCGACGAACCACCAGAGTTCGACGCCGGCAAGGTGCCGAACGATGCCGATGATCGACATACCAGAATCGGTGCGTCCAAGGCGTGCCGCAGATTCGCTGACTCCTTGGAGTTGGCGCACAATTGTCGCTCGGAAGTAATCGAGAAAGCTTTCGAGCATTTCCCGTTCGCCCGCGTCGCGGCGCGGTTCGGCGGCGTTAGCGGAAGGCCGGGATTTACTCACGCACGCGATTGTACGTGGCAGACGGAAAGACGAACCCCGAAGATATTCACTGGGCCATCTACGCTGCGTTGTATGTCGCAGATCGTTGTACAGGGGGGCGGGCCGCTCGAGGGCACGGTTCGGGTGTCGGGCGCCACCAAAAACGAAGGCACCAAAGTGATGGCTGCCGCGTTGTTGGCTGCTGGGGAGTGTCACATCACGAATATCCCTCGGGTCGCCGACCTCGATGTGATGATCGAACTTCTGACGTCGGTCGGTGCCCACGTTCGATGGACGGGTGCTGATTCACTGAGCGTCGACGCTTCTGGCGATCTCACTCCGGTCGCGTCGTACGAACTGGTTTCGAAAATGCGAGCATCGATCAATGTGCTCGGCCCGTTGGTTGCTCGCTGTGGCGAGGCAAAGGTAGCGTTGCCGGGCGGCGACGCGATTGGCAGCCGGAAGCTCGATATGCATATCAATGGTCTGCGAGCGATGGGGGCTCACATTGAACAGGAACACGGATACCTCGTCGCGTGGACTGATGGAGGATTGGGGGGAACCCGCCATGTTCTGGACTTTCCGAGTGTGGGCGCCACCGAAAACCTTTTGACCGCGGCGGTCGTTGCCAAAGGCACCACGGTGATTGATAACGCGGCGCGCGAACCTGAGATCACCGCGTTGTGTGCATTTCTCAACCGCATGGGCGCTCACATACTTGGCGGAGGTACTTCGACGATCACCGTTCATGGTGTTGAACAACTTGACGCGGCCGATATCGAACTCATCGGCGACCGGATCGAAACTGGCACGCTGTTGCTTGCGTGTGCGATGGCTGGTGGCGAAATTGAAATTGACGGCGCGGAGCTGGAACACGTCGAGGTGATGGCGCGCAAGCTCGCGGAGATGGGGATGTTGGTCTCGCCGACGACCAACGGAATTTGGGCTCGCGCCGCACGACGCCTGACATCGATTGATATTTCTACGTTGCCGTTTCCCGGTTTCGCGACCGATCTCATGCCGTTGGCCGTTGCGTTGCTCACTGTGTGTGACGGCAGTGGAATCGTGACGGAAAATATCTACGATTCCCGATTTCAATTTGTGGACGAGCTTGCGCGGATGGGCGCTGATGTGCGCCACGAAGGCCGCCATGCAATTGTGCGCGGCGTGCCTCGATTGCAAGGGGTTCCAGTCCAAGCCACCGATGTGCGAGCGGGCGCGGCGCTGGTACTGGCCGGGCTGGTGGCCGATGGCGAGACAGTGGTGCACGGGTGTGATCACATCGACCGTGGGTATGCGGACTTGGCGGGAAGCCTGCGGGCCCTCGGCGCCGATGCCGTGTCGTTGCCCGACCCGACTTGAAGACTCTGTTGGTGAAGCCCGCCGCGTTTGTGGCGTGGGCGGAATATTTTGCCGTTTGAGACGGTAGCATCCGAGTATGGCGCTTGATCTTGCAACCATGGAACCTCAAATTTTGGAAGCGATCGATTTGATTCGACCGGCTTTGCAAAGCGATGGCGGCGACATCGTCTTCAATATGGTCGACGAAGACGGTGTGGTGCACGTGTCTCTGGTTGGTGCCTGCGGTACCTGTCCAGTTTCCACGATGACCCTGAAGGCAGGGGTCGAGCGCATCATCATGGACCGCGTACCCGGCGTGACTGAGGTTGTCTCCGACAACACGTGATTGGGTCTCCGACAACACCTGAAGTTGGTTGTGGCGCGCGAGACTCAGATGTGACTGAGTCGACCGTCAGCTTGATTGCGCGTAGCCGCGATGGTGATCGGGGTGCGCTTGCCCGGTTGATTTCCCAAATCGAAGCGGGCGGCGCGGGTGCTCGTGCGGTGAGCTCAGGGATCTTTGCGCCCATTGGTGATGCTTGGACCGTAGGAATCACTGGTGCTCCGGGTGCCGGGAAGTCAACGCTGACCGACCGTTTGGTAACGGAGTTGGTTTCCGACGCCGACCGAATTGGCGTACTCGCGATTGACCCGTCGAGCCCGTTCAGTGGCGGTGCGATTCTCGGCGATCGCATTCGGATGCAGACGCACGCCACTGACTCGCGCGTGTACATCCGATCGATGGCAACCCGTGGGCACCTCGGCGGGCTTGCAGCAGCGACGCCGCAAGCAGCTCGGCTGCTCGCCGCTGCAGGTTTTGCGACGGTGTTGATCGAAACGGTTGGTGTTGGTCAGGTGGAAGTCGAAATTGCCGCGCATGCTGACACGACGGTTGTGGTTGTGAACCCTGGTTGGGGTGATGCGGTGCAAGCCAATAAGGCCGGCCTGATGGAAATCGCTGATGTGTTCGTGGTGAATAAGGCCGACCGCGATGGCGCCAACGACACCGTCCACGAGATCGAATCGATGCTCATGATGGCGGTCGAGCGCGAGTGGACGCCGCGGATCGTTTCGACCGTGGCATTAACTGGACATGGTGTCAGCGAGCTCGCCGGGGCAATTCGGTCGCACCACGAGTTTGTTGTCGCCTCTGGGGCGCGCGAAATCCGACGCCGTGTTCGTTTGGAGGATGAAGTGCGGGCGATCGCCGTAGGCTTCGCGACTGATCTTGCCCTGCAGCAGTGTGAAGGCCCCGACTTTGACGCGCTCCTCGATGCAGTGGAGTCGGGTGCAGTCGACCCGTTTACCGCAGCTGAACGAATCTCGGCTCGGCAACTCTGATGCCGCATCCCCTCGCGGTCATGTTGGATCGCTGTGCCGACGGAGTGTTCCCCGCGGCCGACGGCATGCTTGAGCTGATGGATCCGCTCGCTGGATCGGCCAATGCGTTGGTGGCATGGACTGGACATTTCGCGTTGACGGCATTGCTCGACCCAAGCGAGGTGGCAAGGCGCGCGCCCGTGGGCGATTTCTCGGCGCCGATGTCGCCTGTGTTTCTGAATTGGGTGGCGACCTCGCTCGGTACGACCTCGGGTCCGATCGACGCGCTATTGGTACAGCGGGCTATCGGTGCTGACGCCTGTGACCGGTCCGGCGGTACGGCGGTTGTATTGGATCCGGTTGACGATTTGGAACACGCACGTGTCGCTCGGGCGAATAAATATCGTTCAGACGTCCGCGTCTATTCCACGCCCCATGGTGAAGGCGTCGTAATTCTCGGCCGAGGCGTGACTCGCCGTTGGGAACTCGGCTACGAGGTGGATGCGCGTGCCCAAGGCAAAGGGCTTGGAGCTCAGCTTGCGCGAGCCGCCTTGCGGCTGCTTCCCGCGGGTACTCCGCTCTGGGCACAAGTTGCGCCCGGCCACGGCGCGTCTATGCGATCGATTATCGCTGCGGGGTATCGACCGGTGGGTGCCGAAGTGCTGTTCCCACATCCCTGAACGTTGTTCGTAGTCTGCGGGCATGACTGACGAATTGGTATTGGTGGAACGCCGTGCTGACGGTGTCGTGCTACTCACGTTGAACCGTCCGCCTATGAATCCACTTTCGAGCGCAGTGTTGCACAATATTGCTGAGGTCGCCGGTGAGCTTCGCACCGACGCTTCGGTAAAAGCGGTCGTGATTACCGGTGGCGATAAGGCGTTTGCCGCGGGCGCTGACGTGAAGGAATTCATGCTCACTCGCGACGGCGCACTCGCCGTTGCGGCCGACTTTCGAGCGGCCTGCGACGCGATTGAAGCCATCGACCGCCCGGTGATCGCCGCGGTGCGCGGCTTTGCGCTCGGTGGAGGCTTGGAATTGGCGATGGCGTGTGACTTGAGAATCGGCGGCGAAACCACGCGGCTCGGCCAGCCGGAGATTTTGCTCGGGATTATCCCTGGTGGTGGCGGAACCCAACGACTCGCTCGCTTGGTCGGCCCGGCGCGTGCGAAAGCATTGATCTGGACCGGGCGCCAAGTGCGCGCTGATGAGGCATTGGCAATCGGCTTGCTCGATGAAGTCGTCACGGCAGGGGAAGTACTTGACCGAGCGTTGGCGTTGGCCTCGCAACTCGCGGCGGGTGCGGTCGTGGCAATGGGAGCGGCGAAGCGTGCGATTGATCAGGGGCTCGGCTGCTCGCTGCGTGACGGGTTGCTATTCGAAGCGGAATGTTTCGCCGATTCGTTCGACACCGAAGACGCTAAAGCTGGAGTGGCAAGCTTTATAGAACATGGGCCGGGAAAGGCAACCTTTACTGGGCAATAGCGCGATTCTCGCTGTGACTAGGTATCCCCGGACCCGATACCAGCAGCAAGCGTGGCTTGAACAGTTGCCGCGCGGTCTTCACCCCACGGACATGGAAACACGATCGGCACTTCCACACCGTTGTCGACGTATTCCTGCACGCCTCGGCGCACATGGTCGGCATCCCCCATAATTTGAATGGAGTCGAGCATCTTGTCGCCTATGGCCGCGACCGAACCTTCGCGGTCTCGTGCGGCGTGCGCCGCGCGTAGGGCGTCGATATCGTCACTGAAGCCGGCGCGCGAAAAGTTGTTGCCGTACGCGTCGACGACTGCGTAAGAAAATAGGTCTTTACGACCAATGTCAGCGTAGCGATCACGGTCGGTAACGGCACAGTGAATGTAGGCGTAGATAGTCGCGTCGCCGCCGCGGCGCACCTGTTCGATCGACCAGGGCACGTGCGACGCTGGCAGGTAGTTGAGGAGCACTCCGTCGGCGATTTCTCCCGCCACCGCGAGCATCGTGGGATTGAGCGCGCCGATGATGATTTTCGGTGTGCGATCCTGCAGCCGAACCCCGAGTCGGAACCGTTTGACCGAGTAGAAGTCGCCGCTGAAACTCACCGATTCACCCGATAAACATTCACGAATGAGAGCAACATATTCACGCATCTGTGCGACCGGACGGTCGTTGTACTGCGCGCCATGCCATTGGCCTACAACGACCGGCGAAGAAATGCCGACTCCGAGATAGACGTCGCGGTCGGGGGCGAGGCTTTGCAACGTCGCGGCAGCCATGGCTGCGAGCGGGGGAGTGCGAAGCTGCAACGCCAATACGCCGGTTCCCAACGAAAGCTCCGGGGTAGCGATTGACGCCGCGCCGAGAACTGCGAAGCCTTCGGTGGCGTTGGCTTCCGCAATCCAAAACGACGAGTACCCCATTGCTTGGGCCCTTCGGGCGACGTCAAGTTGAAATGGTGCGCCGAGGGTTTGAACGGGGGCTGACGATACGCCGTAGTGAAGAGTCATGTGACGAAGCTACTTTCGGTAGCGGGGCGCTGCTTTCATTGGCGAGTAACCCTGGAAATGTCGGGGTGATTCGCCAACGAACGCAGAACGTACAACTAACGGCCGCTTTCGCAGTGTGCCTTGAGGCGTCGGAGGTTGCGTTTCCATATCATGCGCAGTATCGGTTTCGCGCACAACGCACCGACTGACCCGCCCATCCACAGTGGAAAGGACAGCCGCTCTTTCCACGTGAATCGTGTGCGGTTGCCTCGTCGCTTGTGCAGCGTGAATACGCCGTCTCCGGTCACGATTCCTTCATGCCGTATCCCCATGGCTCGCCGGGCGGTCCACTCGGTCACCTGCATTGCGTCGCGCACACGAAATGGTCCGACTTTGGTGACGCAGATGAACTCCGTGCCCACTCCAGCATGGCGCGCTGACGTGAATTCGATCGTTTCGGCGTCCGCCATCCACTCAACGTGGCTGCTGATGTTTTCGACGTAGTCCCAGACTGCTCCGACTGGAGCATCAATCGTCGTGGACACTTTGATGCGCATGGCGCAAGCCTCGCACTCGACGGTCGTAGTGTTCGAGTTGATGCCGATTCGATTTGTAATCATTGGGGGCGGACCTGCGGGCAACACGGCCGCCACCGTGGCCGCGTCGCTCGGCGCCGAAGTCACCATGATTGAGCGCGATGTCGTGGGGGGCGCGGCGCACTTGTGGGATTGCATTCCGAGCAAAGCGATGATTGCCACCGGTGGGGAACTCGCGGAGATTGCCCGCGCGCGCGTGATGGGCCTTGAAGCCGAGGCTCGCTTGGATTTGGCTGCCCTACGTGAGCGGCTTGCTTCGATCGAACAGCGGCTACGTGATTCGGTTTCAAATTTGCTCACGAGCCAAAACGTCCGAATGATTCGCGGGAGCGGTCGGTTGCTGGGCGCCTATACGGTGGGTGTGACACACGCCGAAGACGGACGCGAAGAAGCGATCGAAGCCGACGCAATTCTGATTGCCACCGGTAGTCGGGCGCGCATCCCGGAATGGGCGGCTGTGGATGGTCAGCGAATCTTGACAACTCGCCAGGCGTACCCGCCCCCAGAAATGCCCGACCACCTCATTGTGATTGGATCGGGCGTTACCGGCGTGGAATTCACGCACATGTTCAATGCGCTCGGTGCTGAGGTTTCATTGGTGGTGAGCCGACAACAGGTGCTGCCATCCAAAGATCCTGAAGTGGCGGCCGTGCTCGAAGACGAGTTTCTGCGGCGGGGGGTGCGTTTGTTGAAAGGTGCACGCGCCCGTTCGTTGGAAACGACGCGTGATCGTGTGACGGTGCAATGCGACGACGGCCGGCACGTCGAGGGGTCGCACGTCGTGCTGGCTATTGGATCGATTCCGAACTCCGACTCCCTGCAATGCGAACTCGCGGGTGTGGAAGTTGACCCCAACGGATTCCTGCTGGGCAACCGTCATTGCCAGACCAACGTGCCGCATATCTACAGCGCCGGCGATATTTCCGGACGCCTCCCGCTGTCGAGCGTCGCGTCCATGCAAGGGCGCAAGATCGCCGAACACGTGATGGGTCTTACCGCCGTTTCACATCGGCATCTCGATTACGACAAGGCCGCATCGGCCATCTTCACCGATCCGGAAATTGCAGATGTTGGCATTGCCGAAGCGGAAGCGTTTGCAGCGGGGCGCAAGCTACGAGTGACCAAGGTGCCGTATTCATCGAATGCCAAGGCGCTGATCATGGGTGATCCCCGTGGTTTCGTGAAAATTCTGAGCGATCCAGCAACTGGAGTGGTTTTGGGCGGGTCGATCGTGGGGCGCGGCGCAGCTGAGCTCATCAGCGTCATCGCAGTCGCTGTCTCGAATGGCTTGACCGTCACCGATATCGTCGACTCGTTGCTCGTGCATCCGTCGCTCGCAGAATCGCTTGCTGACGCGGCGTCGTAGCGAACCGGGCGGCCGCTAGGTCAACGACCCAGTAAAGACCGTTATCGCATTGCCTCGCAACAAGACGCGATCGCCCACCGGCTCGCATTCCACGATGCCACCACGTGCGCTGATCTGGTGCCCCACTACTACGGACTTCCCGAGCCGTTCACACCAATACGGTGCGTACACACAATGGGCACTGCCGGTTACTGGGTCTTCATCGATGCCGTGACCAGGAGCGAAATATCTCGACACGAAGTCGTATGCCGGGTCAGCGCTCGCGGCGGTGACTGCGTAACTTTCGTTACGCATTCGAAGCGCCGCGAAATCTGGGGCGAGTGCACGGAGTTGCTGTTCGCTGTCAAGCACCAACAATTGATATTCCAATGGGTGACGGCCCGAAAATACTGGTGCCTCGATTCCAAAAGCAGCCAACACCATCGGATCACACTCCGATTGCACGGCGACGAGGGCTGGAAGCCCGAGTTCGATGCGCTCGCCGCAGTCCCCGTCCACGCGGCGAGCAGTCAGACGACCGCTTCGGGTGTCGAATTCTGCGACGCAGGATGCATCGAGAAACCCCGCCGACCACAGTGCATGCGCTGAAGCCAATGTGGCATGCCCACAGAGTTGGACTTCTACAGTTGGCGTAAACCAGCGCAACGCCCAACTATCGCCGGTGGCAACAAGGTACGCCGTCTCGGCCAGATTCATCTCGGCGGCAAAACTCTGCATCCAGTGCTCGTCGCGTGATCGTTCGTCGTTCGCGTCAAACACCACAACTGCTGCTGAATTGCCACCGAATACCGTGTCGGTGAACGCGTCGATGTGAAAAATTAGGGTGCTCATTGTTGCATTGTTACGCACGGTGAGCGAGTTGGGAGTGTGATTATTCGATCTCGATCATCGTGTCGCCCGAGCCAACGGAATCGCCGACTGACGCGTGTACGGCTTTGACCGTTCCCGCCATTTCTGCGGCGATGTTGTTTTCCATCTTCATGGCTTCGAGCACGACGAGATATTGACCAACTTCCACGACGTCGCCCACAGCCACGAGGACCTTCAATATCGTTCCCTGCATTGGAGCGGCGACGGTGCCGGAGCCCGAGCCGCCTGCCCCGCTGGATGCACCTGCCGTCTTGGGACGAGCTTTGCTCTTCGACGCGCCAGCTGTGGGAGCTGCTATCGCAGTTTCCGGAACCCAGACCTTCACCGAGAACCGCTTGCCGTTCACTTCAACCGGCATGGACCGCTCGATCAGGGCCTCGCCTTCGGCTGAGGTTGAAACGCCGTCTTGTGGGTTGACGAAGAGGTTGTTGTCGATCTCGTCTTCGACCCATTTGGTGGAGTGATTTACATTCGCGAAATCGTCGGTCGCGAGCAGCACGATGTGCGCGGGAATTGTGGTTTTGATGCCGGAGATTTCGAATTCGCCGAGCGCTCGGAGTAGCCGTTTGATCGCTCGTTCGCGGTCGGGCGCCCAAATGATGAGTTTTCCGACGAGGTTGTCGTAGTACTGCGAGATCGTGTCGCCTTCTTCGTAGCCGCCATCCCAGCGCACACCAGGCCCCGACGGCACCCGAAGGTGGGTGATGGTGCCTGGCGACGGCATGAAGCCCTTGGCGGAATCTTCCGCATTGATTCGAACTTCAATTGAATGACCGTTCGTGACGACCTTGTTTTGTTTGAGGCCGAGCTTTTCGCCTTGGGCGATTTTGATTTGCAATGCAACCAGGTCGAGCCCGCTGACC
Source organism: Actinomycetota bacterium (assembly GCA_005773635.1). Taxonomy (GTDB): domain Bacteria; phylum Actinomycetota; class Acidimicrobiia; order IMCC26256; family PALSA-610; genus F1-120-MAGs023. The sequence continues at coordinate 22,942 of SXHN01000033.1, read as the reverse complement.
TCTTCAGTGACACAGTGCTCAACTTGCAAACGCGTGTTCATCTCCAAAAAGAAGAACTCGCCATCTTGGTACAGCATTTCGACCGTACCGGCACCGATATAGCCGCAGGCGAGCGCAACTTTGACCGCGGCTTCGCCCATCGCTGTGCGCGTTGCCGCTGGGATCGCGGGCGCGGGCGCTTCCTCGATGAGTTTTTGGTGGCGGCGTTGCGTGGAGCAGTCACGGTCGCTGATGTAGATGCCATTGCCGTGAGAATCGCAGAACACCTGGAGCTCAATGTGACGCGGGCGGGTGAGGTACTTCTCCATGTAGCACTCATCGCGCCCGAAATAGGCCGTCGCTTCGCGCTGTGCAGATTCGAGGCAAGCGGCAGCCTCGGATTCGGACGGCACCACTTTCATGCCGCGACCGCCGCCGCCATACGCGGCTTTGATCGCGATCGGATACCCGAACGTTGCCCCAAAGGCATGAATTTCGGATACGTCGTTGATCATTTCGGTGGTGCCCGGCACAGACTCCACGCCGGCTTCGGCAGCCGCGATCCGGGAAGAAATCTTGTCGCCCATGACTTCGATCGAGGATGGCGGGGGCCCAATCCAAGCCACGCCAGCATCGGTAACCGTTCGTGCGAAATCAGCGTTCTCGGAGAAGAACCCATATCCGGGGTGCACTCCGTCGGCGCCTGATTGCGCAATGGCGTTGAGAATTGCCTCGGTATTGAGGTAGCTCTCGGCTGCGGTTTGGCCGCCAAGGGCATACGCCTCGTCGGCGAAACGCACGTGGAGTGCATTTCGATCGAGTTCGGAGTACACCGCGACGGTCGCAATACCAAGCTCGCGACATGTGCGCATGACTCGGACGGCGATCTCGCCTCGATTAGCTACTAGGACCTTCGTAATGGGCTTCGACACGGTTTCGTATCCTACGAGCCGTGAACACACTCGCGGCCACTGAGCTACCAGGACCTCCGGCAACCCGATTCCACACGATTCACTGGTTCGACGAGATCGACTCGACAAACCGGTACCTGCTCGACGCTGCGCAAGCCGGAGCCCGCTCAGGGCTGGTCGCCGTTGCGGACGCGCAACGTGCAGGTCGGGGTCGGATGGGCCGCGTGTGGCTCGCACCACCGGGGGCATCTCTGTTGGTGTCGGTGTTGCTACGGCCACAGGTGCCGATCGACCAATGGCCCATGTTGGTAGCGCCCGCCGGGCTCGCTGCAGTGAAGACCGTGACGACCCTGTGCGACCTACCTGCCCGGCTCAAGTGGCCCAACGACGTTGTGGTTGCCGACAAGAAGCTCGCAGGACTGCTTGCCGAAAGCAACCACGACGTGGTCGTGGTGGGCATGGGCCTCAACATCGATTGGCCTGAGTTGCCTGCTGACATCGCCGAATCCGCGACCGCTGTATCTCTGGCCGGCGGCAGGGTGCAACCGCGTCGAATCGTGTTGGACTCGTGGCTTCGCAATTTCGAAGCATGGTTGCGGGTCGTTGAGAGGGAACCGTTGAACACTGCTTGGTTACGCCACGCGCAGAGGTCGGTGTCGGCGACCCTTGGTCGTCGCGTCCGAGTGGAGATGACCGATAGTGACTACGAAGGGCTCGCATATGACCTGACGGGCGACGGCCACCTCGTTGTGCGTGGCGACTCAGGTGAATTGCGAACCTTTGCAACTGGCGACATCGTGCATCTACGCGCGATCTCGTGATCGCGACATGACTGCCTAAGGATCGAGCGTTTGACGCACCAGTGCCGCGTAGGCGTCGGCAAGCCGATCTCCGAAATGGGTCGATGACGGCGATGGTGCGCCATCGATGTGATCCACTCGCTGCACTTCACGAGTGGTTGATGACAGAAACACCTCGGTGGCAGTGTCGATATCCGACATTGGGATGTCGTGTTGTTCGTGGGCGATACCGAGCTGGGCCGCGAGTTCGAGCACGAGACCGCGCGTAACTCCGAGCAAACAGCCCGCTGAAGCGGGTGGCGTAACGAGCACATCGTCGATCACTGCAAACACGTTTGATCCAGTTGCCTCGCATAGGTTGCCTTGAGTGTTAGCGAACAGCGCTTCGGTGGCACCGCGCGATTCGGCATAACTGAGTGCGCGCACGTTGGCCGCGTACGACAGGGTTTTCAGGCCCGCAGTCGCGCTATTTTCGTTGCGAGTCCATGGCGCAATCACGACGCTGGTTGATGCGGGTAACGCCTTGAACTCGACGCCGACGATCATCACCCTTGGGGTAGCTCCGGATCGAGACGATCCAGGTGGGCCTTCTCCTCCAGTAACAGTGATTCGTAGGCGGGCGTCGTGCAAATCGTTGGCGGCCAGTACGGCATCAACACCCGCTCGCAGCGTCGCAGCATCGATGACCGACAGCCCCAGTCCGCGAGCAGATATGCGCAGGCGCGCGTCGTGGCGTGTCCAAGCGAATGGATGTCCGGCGTAGACCCGGAGCGTTTCGAAGACGCCATCGCCGACCGTGAGACCTCGATCAAGCGGCGAAATCCGGGCGGCTTCTATTGGCGTGAGTTCGCCATCGAGCCAAATGATCATTGGATCCTTTCGGTGCCGTGGCCGAGCATGCAATGCACAATCTGGCTGTGGCTCGCTAGGGAGTCGCGAGGAGTTGAGGTTCGCGCTCGTACGCGCCGACGCTACGCAAAATATGCGAGGCCTTCAACACGGTCTCGTCCCACTCAGATCGTGCGTTGGAATCCCAAACAATTCCGCCCCCGACGCCGAAATCGGTTCCGTGTTTCGACACAGTGAATGTGCGGATCGCAACCGAGAGGTCCATGATCTCGCGATCGCAGTCGATCCAGGCAACGGAACCGCAGTAGAAGCCGCGACGTACGGGTTCGAGGGTCTCGATGAGCTCCATGACCCTTGGCTTTGGCGCCCCGGTAATCGATGCCGCGGGAAACACGGCTCGGACGATGTCGGCGAGGTTGGCAGAGCTTCGAGCCGTGCCGCGCACCGTGCTGACGAGGTGAACGAGGCCGGGATGAGCTTCAAATCGTTGGAACGACGGCACCGAAATGCTGGCGTATTCGGACACTCGCCCGAGGTCGTTGCGGGCGAGGTCGACGATAATGACGTGTTCAGCATGGTCCTTCGCGCTCGCAGCCAAATCCGAATTTCGCACTGCAGTGCCTTTGATGGGATGGGTCTCAAGTGTTCGGCCATCGAGGCGTACTAAGAGTTCTGGCGACGCGCTGACGATGTCGATGTCGCCCAATCTGACGAGCGCACAGTGCGGTGCGGGTTGTGTCGCGGTTAGATCCGCGAACATCTGCACGGGATCAGCTCGTACCGGCGTGGTGAGGCGACGGGTCAAATTGATTTGATAGCAACTGCCATTCAAGAGATGTTCGTGGATGTCATGTATACGCGCCGCGTATGAGTCGAAATCCAGTGAACTTTGCATCGGTCCTAGCGCGGCAGGCTGTTGAACGGGCTCTCGGAGTCCTTCAAACAGCGCGTGTGTGACTCCGTCCACTGAGTGTCGCTCAACGGTCGCGAATCGGGCGAAGGTCACATCAGCAAAGTCGCGGTCGTCGGTTGCGATCGTGGGGATCCGTTCAACGGATCGTGCGAAATCGTACGTAATCGCGCCAGCCCAGAATCCACCTTGACGCTGTATCGATTGCAGCGCTGCGAATCCTGCGGGTCCATGGACTTGCACGATTTGTTCACAATCGCGCGCCACGATGAACTCACTGCCGTCGCGCAACACCGCAACTGGACCCTGCGATCGCAACGCGTCGATATCCAGGGGCCGTCCCGAAGGTGTCGTGGATGGCGAATGCGTCATTACAACCAAGCTACCCAGCGCAGTGCCGATTCCCTGAGCGGATTCGAGACCGTGACGGTGATGAGGGAATGCGGTGGCCTACCATCAGACCGCGGTGCCTTCGTTCGTCTTGATTCGGTCATTTGTCACGCGATTTCTCATAGCGTTGCTTGCAGGATTCGTGCTCTTGTCAGCGGCTTTGTGGGGCGAAGACGAGTACGCGAAGGGCAAAATTGAAAGCATCGAGAAACACGTTTTCAGGAAGGGTTTGCTGAAAGCCTCTGGCGGCGATGACGACCCTGGGAAACCCGCGAACTTTCTGATCGTTGGTTCAGACACACGCGATTTCGTGAAGACCGGAGAGGACGCCATTCACTTCGGCGACAGCACGACGCAAGCTGGCAATCGTTCCGACACGATCATGATCGCGCATATCGATCCGAACTCCCGAGAGGCGTTCATCGTGTCGCTGCCGCGTGACACGGGAGTGAAAATTCCGGGCGGCTGTTCTGAAAAAATCAACGCGACGTTCAATGCCGATTACAAGTGTGGTGGCCAGCGTGGCGGCCCCGAGATGCTGGTGCAAACGATCAAGGAAAACTTTGATGTTGACATCAATCATTACCTTGAAGTCGACTTCGTTGGGTTTCGCCAAATCGTCGATGTCCTTGAGTCTGTTGAAATCTATTTTCCGACGCCAGCTCGCGACAAGTACACAGGTCTTTCGGTAGAAGGCGGTTGCCAAAGGCTTGATGGTCTCATGGCGTTGAACTACGCGCGATCTCGGCACTACGAGTATTTCGACTACTCGGCCAATCGGTGGCGCCAGGACCCGACTGCCGATTTCGGACGCATTCGACGCCAGCAATATTTGATCCGCACGCTCATGCAAGTCGGTATTGACCGGGGCGCCAAAAATCCCCGGACCGGGTTGAAACTTGTAGACAAGATGGTGAATTTTGTCGGCAGCGATGATCAATTCAATCTTGGTGATGTGAAGCGTTTGGTCAACACTTTCAGCGTGACCGATCCGGGCTCGGTGCCGATGGAAACGTTGCCGGTGAAGAGTGGCTCCGGTGGGCGTTTGCAATTGCAACAACCCGAAGCAGAATTAACTCTGCAGCGGTTGCGCACGTTTGCGCCGCCCCCGCCAAAGGCAACTACCACGACTGCGGCGATTGACAATGGCGATGTTCAGGTGCTGCTGCGCAATGGAACCGCGAATCCGCAAACTGCTGATACTGCCAATGGGCAGCTGCGGAAATTGGGCTTTCAAACCACCGATGTTGAGGTCGTTGGCACAGTTGCCAAGACAGAGATCCATTACACCGCTAGCCAAGCGGGCAAGGCGCTGGTTGTCGCGAAGTACCTGGGCGGCATCGGGAAACTTGTGCAACAGCCCACGATCGCCGAAGGTGACGTAACGATCGTGATGGGAACTGACTGGCGTGGGGTGGTCGATCCTGCGACGACGCCGACGACTCGACCGCGCACCACCACGACTGTCCCTTCGGCGATCGAAGCGCCGAAACCGAACCCGGGGAAGCCGCCTACTGACGCGGATCCGAAATCTGTCGGGGGACAGTTCATAGGTTGTCAGCTATGAAATCGAACTCGTTATTGCAGAAATTCTTGCGGCGGTTCGCGGTCTCGTTGGTGACAGTGTTTGCGTTGACGAGTTGGGGAATGTCGTTTGGCTACGGGTTTCTTGAGCGCAAGGTTGACGAAAATGTCGCGCGCTCGGACGTATCGACAGCACCAATCATTGATAGTGAACCGGTGAACTACCTGATTATCGGCTCGGATTCTCGTGACTTCGTCAAGACGAAGAAACAGCGCGAAGAATACGGAACGAAGGCCGAAACCGTCGGTCGGCGCAGTGACACGATGATGATTGTGCATCTCGATCCGCGCACGAAAACTACCCTGCTCGTTTCGTTTCCGCGCGATCTTTGGGTGAATGTCGCAGGCCGCGGCCAGGCCAAGCTGAATTCCGCCTTCAACTCTGGCCCGCAGACCGTTGTTGACACGCTGTCGCAAAATTTCAATATCCCAATCCATTATTACCTAGAAGTGAATTTCACTGGGTTTGAAGGCATTGTGGACGCGATCGGCACCGTCGATTTGTATTTTCCCGCCATTTCTCGCGACACGTTCACGGGGTTACAGATCCCATACGCGGGGTGCCATCAGTTCGATGGACCTCGAGCCCTGAAATATGTGCGGTCGCGGCACCTCGAGTACAAGAACACCCCGAACGACCGCTGGCATCGAGACGGTCGGGCCGATTTGAGTCGCATCGCCCGGCAGCAGTATTTCATCAGGAGCCTCACGGCAACCGCAATTAGCAAAGGCGCCCGCAACCTTGGCACGGCGACCAAACTCATCAATCGTGGACTTGGGAGTTTGACCGCGAGTCGCAACGTTGAGCTCAAGGAGCTCCTGGCTATTGCGGTTGCATTTAAGGACGTGGAGCCGGGAGAACTTGAGTCTGCGACTGTCCCGAGCGACGGTGAACGAATTGGTGACCAAGACGTGTTGCGCGTGCGAACCAAAGAGGCCGAGGTGTTGTTTGCTCGCCTGCGCGAACGTGGTCCGAAGCCTGAAATTTCGGTTCCGAAAACCAAAGTCGACCCCGGGTCAGTCACGGTGCTGGTGAAGAACGGTATTGGTGTCAGCGGCGTTGCGAAACAGGTGCTCGGCGATTTGGAAGCGAAGGGCTTCCGCGCCGCCGCAGCCGAGACTGCGGTGAGAAACGATTTTGAGATCACCGAGGTGCGCTACGGCACCCATAAAGGCGCCAAAGATCAGGCCGAAACGTTGGCCGCGTACCTTGGCGGTGTCGGCCTCTTGCGGTTGGATGACAGCATCGTCGATGGCGTGGTGACAGTGATAATCGGCCGCGACTTTACCGGGGTCGCGGCGCCGGGCAAAAAACCCAATCCGGCTTCGGGTCAACCGGGCACCACCTCCTCATCGAAGCCAGGCGCGTCGGCGAAACCCTCTCCGACCGAACCTGGCGCGACGGCCGTCGGGTGCCCAAAGCAGTAGCCAAGGCACTAGTCGGGTTTCAAGATGGGGAGTCTCTAGGCTGTATTGACCCGTTGCGAGAAATGTTGAAATAGGTCTTCTGTCTACATATCAGTCTGCCGAGAAAGTCGTTCATGAAAGTTGCTGTCATCGGAGCCGGTTATGTCGGTCTCACCACCGCCGCCTGTCTTGCGCATCTCGGACACGAAGTTGTGTGCGCCGACCTCGACGAATCGAGGGTCGCGAAACTGAATACCGGCGAGATTCCCATTTTGGAAGAGGGCATGCCGGCGATTGTGGAAGAAGGGCTGACCTCACGTCGACTGCGTTTCGTAGTCGGCGCTGCCAATGCCGCCGCGGGCGCTGATTGCATCTTCATTTGCGTGGCCACACCCCAGGGAGATGATGGCGCGGCCGACATGAAGTATGTCGAGGCTGCAGCCCGCGAAATCGCGCCGGTGCTCGCTCCCGGATCGGTCGTCATCAACAAGTCCACGATGCCCGTTGGGTCGAGCCGGTTTGTGCAACGAATTCTCGACGAATCTGGTCCTGCTCTGGATCGGGTTACGGTCGCTTCAAACCCAGAGTTTCTCCGCGAGGGCCAGGCGGTTCGCGACTTCTTGAACCCCGATCGCATCGTGATCGGCTGCGACGACCCGGCCGCCGCGGTTCGCGTCTCTGAGCTGTACAGCGGATTGCGCGCGCCGGTCTTGGTCACAGACCCTGCGTCAGCAGAAATGATCAAGTACGCCTCTAACGCCTTTCTGGCTACGAAGATTTCGTTCATCAACGCCATTGCCAACCTCTGCGAGGCAGTTGATGCCGACGTGCGCGAAGTTGCACTCGGTATGGGATACGACCGTCGTATTGGATTCGAGTTCCTCAAGCCAGGTCCTGGGTACGGCGGCTCGTGTTTTCCCAAGGACAGCGCGGCGCTGCTGCATACCGCCCAGGTGAACGGCTATTCGTTTGATCTTCTCGAAGGTGTCATTGAAGTCAACCGCAAGCAGTACGAACATATGGTGAACAAGATCACCCAGGGCGCTGGTGGGTCGCTCAATGGCGCGGTGATCGGGGTCTGGGGACTGACGTTCAAATCTGATACTGACGATTTACGAGATTCTCCGTCGATGCTCATCAGCGAGCGGTTGCTCAACGCGGGCGCGATTGTGCAGGCGTACGACCCTGCCGGTGCCGACAAGGCGAAGCAGATGTTGCCAGGGCTCGAGATTCGCACCGATGCCTATGACGCCGCGACTGGCGCGGACGTTGTTGCTGTGTTGACCGAGTGGGACGAGTTTCGTTGGCTCGACTTTGACCGATTGCGCGGCCTTGTCTCGAAGCCAGTAATCGTCGACGCCCGGAATCTGTTGGACCCTGCCGCAATGCGTCGGCGTGGCTTCCAATACTCAGGAGTAGGTAGGTAGTGGCTCGTTTCGTCGTCACTGGTGGGTCTGGGTTTGTTGGGTCGCACGTCTGCGACGCCCTCATTGCCAGGGGTGACGAAGTCGTGTGCATTGACAATCTGCTCACCGGCCGTCGCGAAAACATCGATCAGATCGTTGGCCACGAACGGTTCACCTTTATTGAAGCCGATGTTGTCAACGGCCTCCCGGTAGATGGTCCAGTTGACGTCGTTATGCACCTGGCGAGCCCGGCGAGCCCGCCCGAATATCTTCGCATGCCGTTTGAGACGCTTGATGTGTCTTCGATCGGCACCCGCAAAGCACTCGATCTTGCGCTGGAACACGATGCTCGCTTTTTTCTCGCCTCAACCAGCGAGGTGTATGGCGACCCGCTCGTGCATCCCCAGCGCGAGGACTATTGGGGCAATGTCAACCCAATTGGTCCGCGATCGGTGTACGACGAGGCGAAACGATTCAGCGAGACCCTGACCATGGCGTATCACCGCTATCACGGGCTCTCAGTGGGTATCGCCAGAATTTTCAACACCTATGGCCCACGTCTGCGTCCCGCTGATGGCCGAGTGGTTTCGAATTTCTTGGTCCAAGCGATGAACAACATGCCAATCACGGTGTACGGCGACGGCCTGCAGACTCGGTCGTTTTGTTACGTCTCTGATGAGGTGCGCGGGTTGATCGCTCTGGCCGATTCGGCCGAAACGGGGCCGATCAACGTGGGCAATCCCGGCGAATTCACGATGCTGGAACTCGCGGAAATTGTGATCGAGATAACTCGTTCGAGATCTGAGATCGTGTTCGAACCGCTGCCAACCGACGACCCGACCCGTCGAAAGCCAGATATTTCTTTGGCGCAGTCGCTGCTGGGGTGGGCGCCGGAGGTCGAACTGCGCGAAGGTTTACGCCATACCTATGAGTCGTACCTCTCGCAACAATGCCATCTCGGGTCTTGAACCTGCCATCTATCGAAAACTCACAGTCGTCGTACCGGTTTTCAACGAGCGCAATACCGTCGTTGAAATTCTTCGGAGAATGCGCGCGGTTGAATTGCCGGGCGGGCTCGATCTCGAAATTCTGATTGTCGACGACGGTAGTACCGACGGCACTCGCGAAGTGCTGAGTCAACTAGCTGATAGCACGGTGCGGATCGTCACACAGCCTGCCAACGCCGGCAAGGGCGCTGCGGTACGAGTCGGATTCGCGAACGCAACGGGCGATCTGGTGTTGGTGCAGGACGCAGATTTGGAGTACGACCCCGAAGATTGGCCGAAGCTCATTAATCCGGTGTTGCGGGGTAAAGCCCATGTTGTCTATGGCTCGCGCTTCACTGGCGAGCGTCGCAACATGCTGTTTCTCCATTGGATAGGGAATCGTTTTCTGTCACTGACAACGAACATCTTGTACAACACCACGTTGTCGGATATGGAGACCTGTTACAAACTCGTCGATCGCCGCGTGTTGGAGCACCTGACGCTGCGTTCGAATCGTTTTGATATCGAACCTGAGATCACGGCGAAGATTTTGAAACTGGGAGTCCGTATATACGAAGTCCCGATCTCGTACACCGGCCGCGAATTCGATGAGGGAAAAAAGATCACTTGGCGCGATGGGTTCGCGGCGCTGTATACGTTGGTGAAATACCGTTTCACCGATTGATGCCAATGTCTGAATCTCCTGCGACGTGGAGTGCAGTCATTGTGAATTACAACGCGGGCGAGCATCTCGCTGCGTGTGTCGAATCACTTGTACATTCCAATGATGATCGGCTCGCAGAGGTCATCGTTGTTGATAATGGCTCGACGGATCAATCACTGAACCTGATCGCGCATCTCGATGCGCGGGTCGTTCATTCGCCCGGCAACGTCGGTTACTCACGGGCGGCCAATTTGGGCATTGCGGCGTCGGAGTCGCCATACGTCGCCGTACTGAACGCTGATGTTGTGTTCGATGTCGAAGCCGGACGGAGTCTCTGTTTCGCGCTCGACGAGCAGCCGAGTCGTGGTGCCATTGGGCCTCGGATCAAGAATCAGTACGGCGAGGTGTATCCCTCGGCGCGTCAGATTCCGTCGTTGATGACATCGATCGGTCATTTCGCCTTCGGGATGATTTGGCCGGAGAATCCGTGGACGCGCAAATATCGCCAATCGGATCTGGATCCGAGCGAGGGCCGCGCCGCGGATTGGTTGTCCGGGGCAGTCATCATGCTGCGCAGGTCGGCCGTCGATGCCGTCGGTGGATGGGATGAACGGTTTTTCATGTTTCTCGAAGACGTGGACTTGTGTTTACGGCTTAGCTCCCACGGGTGGAGTGTCTGGTACCAACCGAGTGCCGAGGTGATGCACATCGAAGGTGTCAGCCGCCGGAGCCACCCCTATCGATCGATCCTCGACCATCATCGCTCGGCGTTTCGGTTTGCGGTCAAGCACTGGCGGGGACCGCGGCGGGCACTCCTTGGGCCAGCCGCGGTTGCGCTGGCATTGCGAGCGATGGGGCTGATCGCTGTGGGATGGCTGAGGGCGCGCCTACAACGCTGAATCGATGATGCTGATCCGGTAGCGTCTCGGCCTATGGCCACGAATTCGAGGATGAAACGTCGCGCAATGCGCAAGCCGAAGCGCGCGCGCCGAGGCGGCTCTAACTGGTTTAACGGCGCGGTAGCGATGCTGCTCGTCGTCGGCGCCGTGATGGTGCTCCTGAGCCGTGATAACACGAACAGCGCTGGCAATGTCGGTCCCAAAATCAACGGTCCGGGAGGCCAGCCCGACCATTGGCATGCTGCACTCGGGGTGTACGTGTGTGACAAGTGGGAAGTCGCCACGCCATGGCCGCAAGCGAATACCTCGAACCCTCGCGGCCGGGCCGGAAATCCCTCGGTCTACGCGGGGCTGCACACCCACGAGTTGGCTAATGGCAGCGGCGATGGAATCATCCATATGGAGCCCTCAACTACCGAAGACGCTGGCAGAAACGCAACAGTCGGTCGGTACATGAAATACGGCGGATGGAGCTTGGGCACCGATTCAATGAAGCTGTGGGACGGCAGCGACGGCAAACGGATCGAACGCAAGAACGGTCAGAAATGCGGCGATAAAAAAGCAGAGCTGCGGTGGGCGATTGGTACACAAGAAGCAGGCAAAACTGCGAAGCTGGTTGAGCAAACGGGTAACCCTGCAAAGTTGAAACTCAACTCTGAAACGATCGTTGCGCTGTACTTCGTACCTGCTGATGTTAAAGATCTCAACACACTTGGATCTGTGCCATCAATTGTGAATCTGGTGGGAGCGACAGAACGTGGTGAGGGTGCGATGACGCCGACGACCCTGAGTCCGCCCGATTCCACAGTCCCGGGCTCGCCGACAACCAACGCCCCGCCGACCAGCACACCGACAACCAGCGCGCCGGAGGCGACAACCACGTCGGCGCCAGTTGCCACCACAACCACCAAGTGAAAGCGATCGTGCTCGTCGGCGGCGAAGGCACTCGCCTTCGCCCGCTCACGACCTCGACTCCTAAGCCCTTACTTCCGATCGCCAACATTGCGTTCTTGGAGCGGCAGTTAGCATGGCTGGGAAGCCATGGCGTGACCGAAGTGGTGCTTTCAATGGGCTATCTCCCAGATGCTTTTCGCGAGCACTTCCGTGGCGATCGCTTTGGCGATATCACCTTGCGGTATGCAGTCGAGGAAAAGCCTCTTGGCACCGCGGGTGGGATTCGATTCGCTGCGGAGGGCATTAATGAGCGCGTGATCGTGTGTAACGGCGATGTGCTGACGGCCTTAGATCTTGGTGCGATGGTGCGTTTCCACGAGGAGCGCGGCGCCCAGGCATCGATTTACCTTTGCCGTGTCGAGGACCCTTCGATGTTCGGTGTCGTCCCTACCCGCGACGACGGTGAAGTGGTGGGGTTCATTGAAAAACCGCCACGAGATCAAGCCCCGACCAATTGGATTAACGCCGGTACGTATGTGTTGGAGCCTGAAGTGTTCGATCGGATTCCTACGCGAGTGAACGTTTCCATCGAACGCGAGACGTTTCCGCGAATGGTTGAAACGCGTGGAGCGCTGTACGCCTACGAATACGACGGCTATTGGCTCGATATGGGCACCCCCGAAAAGTATCTTCAGGCTCACGCCGACGTCCTGCGCGGCGACCTTGGCGCGCTGCCCACCCCCGATGCGCGCGAATTGTCTCCGGGAGTATGGGTACAAGGCGACGCCGACATCAGCCAAGACGCGTTGCTCGACGCTCCGGTATTGGTTGGTCGAGGCGCTTGCATTGAAGCAGGAGCCAGCGTGAGCGGATCGGTTGTGGGTGAGCACGGTGTAGTCGCCGAGGGCGCGGGAGTCCGGCGCTCAGTGCTGCATTCCGACGCAGTGATCGAACGTGATGCCGAAATCAGTGATTCGGTCGTTGGCGCCGGCGCGCGTGTGGGTGCGGGCGCGGGTTGCTCAGATATCACCCTCGTCGGCGCCGGTGCGATCGTCACCGCGGGCTCGCACGTGTCTGCGGGGCGGGTTTCGGCCGCGGAATCAACGAACCAACGTTGAGTCCAGTGCGCGTATTGGTGACGGGTGGCGCCGGATTTATTGGTTCCGCGCTGGTGGACCGGTTACTCGCCGAGGGCTGTTTTGTCGACGTTGTCGATGACTTGTCGTCGGGTTCGCTGGCGAACCTTGCTGATGCGCGTGCGTATCCTGGCCGACGGTTCTCATTTCAGCGTCTCGACGTCGCGAACCTGGAGATTGCCGACTACATCGTGCGCAAGAAACCTGAAGTGGTCTTTCATCTCGCGGCGCAAGCCGATGTACGTGTTTCTGTGGCGCGTCCCGGCTTCGATGCGGCCGTCAATATCGGCGGGACAGTCAACGTGCTCGAGGGCTGTGTCAGTGCCGGTACGACGAAACTTTGTTTCGCCGCTTCGGGCGGGACGTTGTACGGCGTGCCCCACGAGATCCCGACCCGTGAGGCAGCACCCTGGAAGCCCGAATCGCCATACGGGGTTTCGAAAAAGGCTGCGATCGACTACATGCATTACTACCGTGAGATACAAGGGATTGAGTACAGCGCACTGGCGCTCGCAAACGTGTACGGACCCCGCCAGAACCCACACGGGGAGGCCGGCGTCGTTGCGATGTTCGCGGGCCGGTTTTTGGATCGAGCCCGAGTCACGATTTTCGGCGATGGTCACCAGACTCGGGATTTCGTCTACGTCGACGACGTCGTCGACGCAATGTGGAGGTCTGTCGATCGCGGAGGCGGCCTGGTGTTGAACATCGGGACGGGTATTGAGACGAGCGTGCAGCAACTTCACGATGCAATTGCGACGCTGACTGGCTTTCATGAGCCCGCTCGTTATGAAGCGGCTCGGATTGGTGAGTTGCGCAGGAGTGCGCTAGATCCTGGCCGAGCTGGGATACATCTGGGTTGGAAGCCGTTCACGACGCTTGCGGACGGGTTGGCGCGTACGTTGGAGTACTTCAAACAACACCGCAACAATAGATAGCGGCACGACTCGACCCTCCCGCGGTCCCACACAATGCGCGTATGCCGCTAGATCGTGGGACCGGGTGTCGGGCGCGTGCAACTACACAAAGAAACGCGCGAGTTCTTCGAGCGGAATTGGCGGTCTAGGCCGCCCGACATAGTCGGGATCGGGTTTGCCAATCAACACCATCGCGTGGGGACGCCATTCGTGATCTAGGCCAAGGCCATCGCGCGCCGCATCGGGACAGAAGATGGGTGCGGCTACCCAGCACGAAGCGTAATCAAGATGGGCCGCGCACAGCATCAGGTTCTCGACTGCTGCCCCGAGTGATAGCAGCGCCATGCCAAACTCGGCTTGCTGGCGGCGTGCGTCGGGATATGTATCAAGCCCGTTCCAGGTGAGGCACCCAAGAATGATCGCAGGCGCGCTGAGGATCTTGTGGTGCGACGAGGCCACGAGCTGCTCGACCCGACTGGCATCAACTCCGTCGGCGAGCAAGTCGAGACGCCAGCTATTGCCCATTGCTTCGGCCAAGGCGGCTTTGGTTTCGTGTCGTGTGACGGCGACCCATCGCCACGGTCGCGAGTGATGGGGCGCAGGGGCGATACACGCGGCTTCAATCAGGGTCGCGAGCACCTGCGCACCGACCGGTTCGTCGCCGAACGATCGGATCGAGCGGCGCGCCTCGAGAAAATTTGGAAGGGTCATCGAAACAGATCGTCGGTTGCGGGGCGCACGAGCTCGCGAGCTGAGCTTTCTCGAAACCAAGATTGATCGAGCCCGCGTACAATCGCGGCGGGGATGCCTGACGCCTTGCCCATAACGAGCTCTGCCGCGCTCGCGATTTCGTCGGCGATCGCCACTTCAGTGACGTGCAGTGTGCGGCCAACCGCGTCGGGTGTGTCGCGGAGGTCGACGATCGCACCAATGCCGCTCACTCCAATGGCGACGTCGGTAAGCCCCTGACGCCATGGACGTCCGAAGGTGTCACTCACGATGATCGCGCACTCAACGTTGTACCGAGCGCGCAGTGCGTTGCGGATGTAGTGGGCGGAACGATCGGAATCGATTGGTAAGAGCGCTGCGTAGCCGTCGTCGACATTGGAAAGATCGATTCCCGCGTTCGCGCAAATGAATCCGTGGGTCGTTTCAGAAATGATGAGATCACCGCGTTGGCGAATGATCCTCACGGATTCGCTGCGAACGAGCGCGTGTTTCGCCGCGACATCAGTTTCATCGAGCCGTACCAGTCGGCCTTCGGCTTTCGACACAATCTTTTGCGTAACGACGATGCAGTCACCGTCGAGCAGGGGAGTGCCGTTCGCCAAGGCCGCGTCGGCGATATGGACTGCGATTTCGTCTCCGCGCCGAATTTCAGCCATTCCAGGAATCGCGATGATTCGCAACTCTGACATTACGCGACCGCCGTGAGGACTGCCGATGCTAGTGATGCTGCCACTTCAGGGCTGCGCATCATCGTGTCAGTGACAATCGCCCGCACGCCGAGCGCTTCAATTTGTGGCGCGTAGTGAGCGTCGACTTCGTCGATAACGAGTGTCGAACACCATGATTCGTACTGGCGGGCAACGCCGAGGGGCGAGACTTCGATGCCGAGTGGCGTCATGAGCCGATCGGCCGGACCCTTGACCGGCGCGCCACCGACGATGGGGCATATGGCGATAACTGAATCCCGTCGTTGAGTGAGTTGTTCGACGATATGGGGCACAGAAAGTATGGGACCGATCGAAATGACGGGGTTTGACGGGCAGACGATCACGGCGTCGGCATGTTCGATTGCGTCGAGAACTCCTGGTGCCGCACGTGATGTGGTTGCGCCGGAAAAATCCACGGCTTCCACTGGCGGCTGGCAGCGTTCGCGAACAAACCATTCTTGCATCGCCAGAGTTTCGCGCTGTGCGTTGGCGTTGACGATGGTGATGCGCGTGCGCACGGGGTCGTTCGACATCGGCAATATTGTGAGATGCAGGCCCCACGATGCGCTGATTTCACGCGTAACTTCGGTGAGCGTCGCGCCTTCGTGAAGGCGGCGGGTGCGAAATAGGTGGGTTGCGATGTCGAGGTCGCCGAGGCGAAACCATGTCGGTTCGCCGAAGCGACTCGCAGCCTCAATGGTGCGGTACGTCTCGCCCGCGAGCCCCCACCCCTGTTCGACATCTGATGCCCCGGCAAGCGTGTAGATAATCGAGTCGATGTCTGGCGACACGTGGAGTCCGAGAAAGGTCTCATCGTCGCCAGTGTTCACTATGGCCATAATGCGATTCGGCGCAACCACCTGGGTAAGCCCCGAGAGGAAGCGGGCCGCACCCACTCCGCCCGCCAATGCTGTGATCATTCGGACAAGGTAGCGATTCTTGCGGCCGATCTTCAGCAACAGCGACGCGAATGCCGCTGTTGCTGCGAGATCTGCCGCTGTGGCGATTACGCGCCGACGAGGTTCTTCGCGAGCTTCAGTGCCGGTGCAACCGCGCTGGTGATGGGTTGCGGTAACGCTGCGCTGCGCTCGGCGAGATCAAGGACCATGGGCTTCGCGGATTCCGCAACCTGCGCACCAAAACCTTGCGCGGCTTCAGTTGCGCGATCCAGGCCCGCTTTGACCTTGAGTCGGAGATCGTTGGTCTGATCTCCCACCGCGTGCAACGGCGAGCCGCCGGCAGCCATTTTGGTTTGGATTTCGCGTGATCGTTCTTGGATCTGTTGCATTCCGAGTACGCCAACACCGACTGCGATGTATCCGGCGTCGGTCAAAGTTTTGCGGACGTCAACGGTCATGATGATTCTCCTTGCAGCTCGGATCGGACCGAGCATTGGGTTGTACGGTCGTTTCTGCAGATGGCAGCGGACGTAACCTGCGCATCGTCCGTGCTTGCAGCGTAGCACACTTTGCTAACTATTGCAAGCATCCAAAAAGGTTGGATGGTTGTGCGGGGACGCTGGCGTGAGGCGGCTGTCTCTGCGCAGTCGAGTCGGTTGATGCCAGATAACCGGTTATCCTCGCCGCCTCATGTCCGATCCGAACGCGACGCCTCTGGCGTTCGCCCCCGACCTTGCCGCTTCATTCGATGACGATACGCCTCAGACTGCATTACCCGCAGTTGTTGCCGTGGTCGCAACGGCGGGTGCGAGCTCATTGGAAGGGTGCCTGCGCTCCCTGCTCGCACAGCAATACCCCGAACTCACCACCTTGGTGGTCAATGATGGGGCAGTCCAGGGAATCCCGGCTCGGGTCGCGAGTATTGACCCGTCGGTATTGATTTTGAATCGCCTTGGTGGAGCCGCTGATGAAGCGCTGGGCACCGCAGCAGCCACCGCGGGATCTGAGCGGGACGCTGGGGACTGTAACGCGGCGAGCGCTTACAACGAATTGCTGGGAAGGGTGAGCGGTGCGCCCTTGTTGTTGTTGCTTCGCGATGATGTCGCCCTTGATCCGAATGCTGTTCGAATCATGGTCGAAGAACTTTTTCGATCTAATGCTGCGATCGTGGGGCCGAAGTTGGTTGCCGCGGACGATGTGTCATTGCTGATCGACGTTGGTTGTGCGATCGACCACTACGGAACGCCGTTTAGCCCGCTCGATCCTGCAGAACGCGATCAAGAGCAACATGACGGTGTGCGAGACGTGTTCTTCGTTTCCGAGCGAGCGATGTTGGTGCGCGCCGATATCTTTGACGCGCTCGGCGGATTCGACCTCGCATGTGCTGATTCAGTTGCCGTCGATTTGGCATGGCGAGCACGGCTCGCAGGCGGTCGTGTGCTCGTGGCCCCCGACGCTCGAGGTCGGGTCGCTCGCCAACTCGCTGCCGCGTTTTGGCCGCCGTGGTCGCCGCGCGCTGCAACGGCGGGGCGCATTCGTGCTTGCGTGAAATCGGACTCCCTGATCGGATTGGTGTGGTCGCTGCCGCTTTCGTTTGTGTTTACGCTGCTCGAAGCGGTCGCATACGCGACTCGTCGACGAGCCAACGTTGGTGGAGCGATCCTTGCGGGCTTGTGGGACGCCGTGAGATCCGCCGGAGCGTTGCGCAGCTTGCGCCGTAGTACGCAGCTGCTGCGGGTTGTGGAACATGGCGAATACCACGTGTACATGATTCGCGGCAACGCTCGAATTCGTACCATGTTGAGGCAGCGGCTCCACGTCGACGAGCGCCTCGCCGATGCAAGTCTCAAGACCCGTGAAGCACTCGACGACGCCACCGGTCGCTTTCGGCATGCGGAGCTTGGCGTTGTGGCGCTTGCAGTCGTGCTCTCGCTGCTGAGCGCTCGTGGATTTGTGAGCGGGTCGGTCCCGAACGTCGGCGGCTTTGGCGACTGGCAGAATATGTCGCATCTATGGGATCTTTTTACTTCTGGTCGTCGTGCGTCGAACCTGGGAGTCGACGCGTTTGCCCCTCCGATGTTTGGTCTTATGTGGCTGTGGTCGCTGGTTTGGTTTGGTAACACTGCGCTCGCTCACGCGGTGTTGATCGTCGGGGCTGGTCCAATTGGGATCGCGGCGACGTTTAGATTCCTGCGTCGTTATAGTTCGAGTGCCTGGCCGCCGGTCGCGGGCGCGATCGTGTACGCGGCGAACCCCGTATTGCGCAACGGGATTGCCGCCCATCGGCTCAGTGTGGTGATCGCGTATGCGACCATCCCGATTATCGCTGCCCTTACATTCGATGTCGTGTCGCAGCGCGAGGTCGCGTTGACCGGTTCGCAGTTGCGCAGGCGTATCGCTCAGTTGCTGTTAGCGCTGTTGATTGTCGGATCGTTTGCTCCGATCCTGCTGGCGTTACCGCTGGCGATCTTGTTGAGCTGTTGTGGCTCTTCGGTGATTGTGGGCTCGAAATTTCTGGATATTCGAACGGCGACGATTCGAGTGGTCGGGGTATCTGTCGGCGCCCTTGTCGCTCTCGTGCCATGGAGCTTCAATCTGTTCAATGGCGGCGGGTCCTCAATCGGATTCGCGACTCGGCCTGCGTTGTCAATCGTCAAGATCATGAGTTTTCAGACCGGCCCGAATGGTGCAGGAGCCTTGGCGATAGGCGTGTGGGCCTCTGCCTTGTTGCCGCTATTTGTGGCACCGCCCGAAGCGCTGCGGTACGCAGTCTCAGGTTGGCTTCTCGCGTTGGCGGGTGTCGTAGCGGTCGTCGTCAGCCAACATGTAGACCCGCAGGTGCAACTGCCCGAGTTGGAAGTTTTGCTGAGCGTTAGCGCACTCGGTCTTGCTTTGGCAGTCGGCGTGGGTGTCGCGTCGGTTGTTTCTGAGCTCCGAACGTTCTTGTTCGGGTTTCGTCAAATTGTGGTGGTTGTTGGTCTCGTGTCGATTCTTGTGCCCACGGTCGCGTGGGTTGGCGACGTTCCCGATGGCCGCCTCCGCGCTGCCCGCGAAGATTGGGCGACCGAACTGAGTTGGATGGAATCGGAAGCCAACGTCGTTGGAGACTTTCGAGTGTTGTGGATTGGGGCACGGGCCGCGCTGCCCAGCACAGGCATCAGGGCTGCTGGCGTCGACTTTGCCATCACCTCGAGTGCTATCGGCGACGTAGCGGAACTTTTGGCGCCCGAGGCCACGGCACTAGCGCTAGTCGGAGAGTCAATTCAGCTTGCCCGCGCGGGAACGACGTCTCGCCTCGGACACTTGCTTGCGCCGATGAGTATTCGCTATATCGCGGTTGTCGAGCGACCAACGCCAGATTCGGCGTCGGTCGCCGATCCCACTGGTTCTCTCGGGTCGCTGAATGGACAACTCGATGTGAGTGTGCTGAACGCCAATGACGGAGTTCATCTGTACCGCAACCTTGCGTGGGCGCCGCGTGCGACATTGGTTGGCTCCAATACCGAGATTCCGTTGGGTAGCAGCGCAGCGCGTGACCCGATTGACTCGGCTCAACGTGTCGAACTCAGCGCGGGCAAACGGCTCAAGAATCCTGCAGACACAGGAATTTTGCTGTTGAGCGAATCATTCTCCGATCGCTGGACGGCAACTCTGAACGGCAAGGCGTTGTCGCCTGTGGAATCGTTTGGTTGGGCTACTGCATGGCGCGTGCCGAGCTCGGGCACAGTGCGTTTCCATTACGCAGAACCCGCGTGGCGTTGGCTGGTACTGGGTGTTCAGAGCGTCGTGTTTTTGGTGCTGGTGCTGTTGAGTCTGGGAGCGAACATCCCGCAGCGGAAACGTCCGGCTCGCGGTGTGCCAACATCTCATCTCGACAACGAGACGGTGAACCCATGAGTCTGTTACGGAGTCGGGCCCCATTCGGAGTCGTGTTAGCGCTCTCGGTTGCGGCAGGCGCGTATATGGGCGATCCAACCTCGGTGGCGACCACCACGCCTCGAGAACAGAACACCGCCGGGGTTTCAGCTGCGCTTGCTTCCGGGCGTGTCCGGTCTGCCGCGTGGTACTGCGCAATTGCGTCGCCCACTCGGGATGTACTGACCGACGCTGCCGTAGTGATGAGCAATACCGGCACTGAACGTGTTGCGGTGGAGATCGTTGGCATTTCGAACCGACGCGCAGTCGGTCGGCGTCGACTTGAGATCAGCGGCAACAACAGTACGCGGGTTCCTGTCAGTAGTTTCGGCGTCAAATCCGGACTTGGCGTGATTGTTGAAGTATTTGGATCGGGTGTTGTTGTCGAGCACAGCTCGAGGGTGAATGCTCGTGAAGCCAGCACCGCTTGTGCGACCCAACCCGGAACTCACGCATACTTCGGCGCAGCAACGACACGCAAGAACGTGCGCCAAACTCTTGCCCTCATGAATCCCTTCGGTCAGAGCGCGGTAATCGATGTGTCACTGTTGACTGCCGACGGACTATTGCGACCGACGTCGATGCAGGCGGTCGAAGTGGCAGCGCGTTCGAAGGTGACACTCAGTGTGAACGGCGGAGCTGATCAGCAGCAGGTTCTCTCGATCGAAGCGAGCGCGCGCAGTGGCCGTTTTGTTGCCGAATCCATGTTGGTCGGCACCAAAGAGCTGGCATCGTCGCCGATCTCATTGCAAAGCGCAACGCCGTCACTTGCCAAAGAATGGCACCTCGCCGACTTCGATGTTCAGCGGGGTGAGACGCACCGAGTGTTGATCGCAAATCCGGGTGATGCTGCCATCGACGTGAATATCTTGACACTGAGGGCAGCAACGATTGCCGTTGAACAACGCACCGAACGATTGGAACCGGGCACGGTCCGCGCAGTCGGGCCGACGGCGAATGAACTCCAGCAAGACGATGTCAGCGTGATTGTGAATTCTCAACAACCGTTTGCGGTTGGATCACTCGTAGAACACGCAGCCCGTGGCCAAATGGGAGTGTCAATCGGTTCCGCGATGGCTCGGAGTTCGACGCGCTGGGCGTTCGCGGTTGATCACACCGAGTTACTTGACGCTTCGGTTTGGATTGTTATTGAAAATGAATCAGCGAGCGACGCGGCCGTCGAAATTGTCGGTGCTGCTGGAGGTATTCGACGCAAGTTGGTGGTTCCGTCGCAGCAACGTATGTCTGTGAGGCTCCCGAACAACACCGTCGTATCCGTACTGACCGTCACCGCCGATCAACGCGTCTTTATATCTCGAAGAATGGCAGGTAGCGGCGGCATCAGCCGTTCCCCGGGCGTGCCGACGCTGTAAAGGCTCGACCAATTATGCACCGTTTATCGGTGCCGTTGGCCCAGGCTCTACGGTAACGGTATGGCGTTGCGGATAGGAATTGCGCTGGTATTGGGATTGGTCGCGGTATCGATTGCGATGATCGCTGACCGGCGGGCGAAGTCGGGTGGTCGCGGATCGTCACCCATCGCAACCGCCCGCAATGCTCCAGTGCAACTCGTTCGTTCCGACTTTGTTCGCCCGGAGGCCCGGTGGCTCGTCGTGGTGTTTTCAAGTTCCTCGTGCACCGGATGTGCCGCGATGACAAAAAAGGTTTCGGTGCTGGAAAGCGCCGCGGTCGCGACCTGCGAAGTGGAGTTCACCGAGCACCGTGAGTTGCATCGCCGTTACGCGATCGATGCAGTACCGCTTGTCGTGGTCGCCGACGAAGCTGGGGTGGTGCACCGCTCATTTTTTGGTGCGACCAGCGCCACCGACTTATGGGCGGCGCTGGCCGAACTCCGGGGATCAGCGTTGCCGCAGCGCCCAGTTACGCCGTGAATGCGTCGTCGGCACCGCTGCTCCCGCTGGCCGATGGCGTGACCGTCCCGTCGGCGTGGACGACCTGACGCGGTCCGCCGGCCTTGTAGCCCACCGCGTCGTCGACCAACTTTGTGACGTCCTCGCCGCTGATCGTTTCGCGCTCCAGCAGTGCTTTGGCTATGGCATCTAAACCGGGTCGGTACTCACTGAGCAACTTTGTGGCGCGATCCTGCTGATCACGCAGGATACGTTCGATTTCTTCGTCGATGACCCGAGCGGTTTCATCGGAATAATCGCGGCTGCTCATGAGGTCTTCACCAAGGAATACCGCACCCTGAGCGCCCCACGCGCGGGGACCAATGCGATCGCTCATGCCCCAGTCGCGCACCATGCTCTTCGCGATTTCAGTGGCGCGGACGAGGTCGTTGCTTGCGCCAGTTGACTGTGAACCAAACACCAAGTCTTCAGCGACGCGTCCGCCCATAAACACTGCGAGCGCGTCGTTCAAGAAGTCGCGATCGTGGGAGTAGCGCTCTTCTTCGGGCAACTGCTGGGTCATGCCGAGCGCCATACCCGTTGGGAGAATCGTGACTTTGTGTACTGGATCGGCGTGTTCGAGCACGTACGCCAGCAACGCGTGGCCACCTTCGTGGTACGCCGTATGTTCCTTTTCTTCCTCGTTCATCATGATCGACGGGCGCTTGAGGCCCATTAATACACGGTCACGGGCGTTTTCGAAGTCTTCCTTGTGCACGTCGGTTGCGCCGCGACGCACGGCAAACAACGCCGCTTCATTGACCAAGTTGGCAAGGTCGGCACCGCTCATTCCTGGTGTCCCTCGGGCAACTACCGAAGCGTCGACATCGTCTGAGATTTTCTTGTCGCGGAAATGGACATCGAGAATTTCGTGACGTTCTTCTTGGGTCGGTAATGGCACGATGATTTGGCGATCGAAGCGACCAGGGCGCAAGAGTGCGGCATCGAGAATGTCGGGTCGGTTGGTTGCGGCCATCATCACGATGCCTTCGGTAGCTTCGAACCCGTCCATTTCAGCGAGCATCTGATTCAGCGTCTGCTCACGTTCAT
>SXHN01000032.1 GCA_005773635.1 Actinomycetota bacterium | reverse complement strand
GTCGTAACCGATTGCGATGTTACGGTCGATGTCAATGAGCGGAGGGTTTGCGATGATGCCATTCGGTAGACCGCAAATCTTGGTGAGTGACGCGGCCCCGGTAGCGAGGTCGACGCGCACCAGATGCAACGGAGCAACGTTCGTGCCTTGGCCTCGAAACGTGCCTGCGTAGCGTTCGCTTCCGAAGCCGTTATCGAGGAACCATGCTGCACCGAGTGCAATCACCGGATCCCATCCGTAGGTTTGTCCGTCAAGAGTGCAATACCGACCGTCGAAATCAATGTCGATCGTGAGCGCAACGCCGTTCCATGTCGCTCGCATCAACGAACTGATCCCGACGACGTAGACCGCGGCGCCATCTGCCGAAATCCGCGCAATTGAAGCTTCTGGAAACACCGCTCGACCCACGATCTCGAGCTGGTCGGGCTCCAAGATCAAGAGTTCGGTGGGCTCGTAGACATGCGTCGTCGAATCGGTACCCGGCAACACACCACCGAAATCTTTTGTTGCGAGCGACCCATCGGGCAAGATCACAAAGCTGTTGTACGGCTTGTGGCGCGGCAAAGTACGCGATGCGATCACGTTCAAGTCCACGTCGAGGCGGTGCGCGTGATTCCCAAACACGACGTACAGCGAACCGTTCGCATGAGCAGCGATACCGCCGGGCCACGTTGGTCCACCCGCGAGATCCTCGGATCGGCCCAGAACCTCAAGTGAAATCGGATCAATTCGTTCGACCCAAGCAACGCCATCTCCGGGGCCGGTATTGCGCAACGCGAAAACTTCCCCTGGGTCGCGTAACACCACCATTGAAGCCGGTACGGCCTCGCGGAACGTGACCGTTGCAGTTTCGTCGAAACTCGGCCCCGCGACGTCGGGAGAACACTGCAAACGGAGAGGTCCACAATCTTCGCCTGGCCACGGGCTCGGCCAATACGACAACGGAATACTGGTCATACAGGTGCTTCGCAATCCAACCGTGGCGCAAGCGCCACCGGTTGGCTATCCCAAAGATCAGCGACCAAATCGGAGCGCATACCTGCGGCGACCGGATCATCCCAAAGATTTCGCTGCTGCAGCGGGTCTTCGCTGAGGTTGTACAACTCGCCTTCGGTGCCATCGTGCACGTACCCGGCTTTATACGCCGTGCACACCCAGTTGTCACGCGTCAACGTACGAAGGTATACGCCGACACCAAACAGCTCACTATCCCATTCTGTCAATGCTTTGTCGTGGCCGCAGGCATCCGCGTCTGCATCGTCGGATGGTAGCGACTTCCCTTGCATCCATTCAGTTGGAGCCAACCCCGCGATCTGCGAAAACGTTGGCGCGAGATCAACTAACCCAACTGGTTTCGTAACGACCGCGGGCGCAACGCCAGCGCTAGGCGCCGGACGCCACACAAGCGGCAACCGCATTAGCGCATCGACGTGATACGGGCCTTTGAACATCAAACCGAAGTCGCCTTGAAATTCGCCGTGATCCGTTGTGAAGATCACGTCGACGTCTTCGCTCCAACCTCGCGCGGCAATCGATGCCAGCACACGGCCGAGAGCTTCATCGATCAACTCGCACTCCACGGCGTTGCGGGCATTGACCTCCCGAACCTGATCGTCGGTGAGGGTTGCAGGCACCCATTGCTTGGGTGCTTCGTAGTTTGAGACAAGTTCGCCGTCGTACCATTTGCGCCAGTGCCGCGGTTTGCCATCCAGAATCCGTTCGCGTTCGCGGCGATTCGTTGGGTAACCCGCGGGCAACGGGACATCATCGGGCTTCACACGCCCAAGTTCTGAAGCTGGCGGATCCCACGGGTGGTGCGGATCGGGAAAACTCATCCAACAAAACCAGTCGTCGTCGCCAGCAAGCGAGTCGAGCCACGCAACTGTCCGATCGGCAACCCAGTCGGTGTGATACCACTCTTTTGGTATTGGGTTGTCGTGCACTTGTGGTGCACCCGACGCGCCGCCTCCGGCCGAATTCACGTAAAAGGAAGCGTCAAGGGCGGGATAGAACATCGCAACTGCTTCAGGATGATTCTTTTGCAGCCATTGCGCATAGTGCAGCGAACCTGCCGCGCCGTGCGTTGCGAATTCAAGGTGCTCAAAACCTCTATGCGGTCCTACGGTACCGTCTCGCCACCTGGACTGTGCAGTTTCGTCGCCGGACCCAGCGATGCGATTTTCCGCGAAGCGAGCAAACGGATCAATGAACGGCTGAAAATGTGCCTTGCCGATCAACGCAGTGCGATAGCCGTTGCGCTGCAATTCAGCAGCAACCGACGGCGCATCTACCGGCAACGGAACTCCGTTCATCCAGACGCCGTGCGTTGTGGGGTACTGGCCGGTGAGCATCGTTGAACGCGATGGCATACACACCACCGACTGCGGAACGGCGCGTTCGTATCGAATGCCTTGTGCCGCGAGTGCATCGATGACAGGCGTGCGAGCGACCGCACCACCATTGCATCCAATGGTGTCGTAGCGCTGCTGATCAGTTGTTACAAACAAGATCTTGCGACCCATAGTTATTGGTCTCCTAGTTCAGGGGCGTGAGGCGCTCGGCGACTTCGTCGCCGGATTCCATTTGCCGCTTGAGCTCTTTCAAAGCGCCACCTGCGGCGCCGCCGATGATCAACGCCATCGCCGCGGGATCGCAATCGACGGAATACGCGACCAAGCTCCGGTCATCGCCAATGTCGAAAACATCGATCGTTGACAAATGCGATTTAAAAAACGGTGAGGTGATCGCGTATTGGAAACGGCGCAAGATGTTGTCGACCGTGACAATTCGCTCGGGCATCGGGAGCCCACTGCCGGTCGTGATCGTGCGAACATCACCATCGACCACCGCCGACGTCATGCCGACAAACCAACTCGGATGATCCGATGGGTTCGATATACGGCCCCATACCTCGATGGGAGTTCTCGCGATGATCACCTCTCGGCGAACGGTCGCAGACATCAGTTGTCTCCTAATGAGAACCCGCAATATTTCGCGACGACGGCGAGACAATCGATTGGCGCGTCGGCCTGCAGGAAATGTCCTGCGCCTTCGATGCGATCGAGCGTGGCACCCGGAATTTCAGCGGCCCATCGTTCGGCCCAATCCCAGGTGAATACCATGTCGGCATCGCCAAACGCCACATGCACCGGCGTAGCGGTCCACGAACGCAACGCGTCACGCGCCGCGATCTGCACATCAGCGTCACCAAGTTCGGGTTCGCCAAACGGAATACACACGGGGAAGCGTCGAGCACCCGCCTTCGACTCGGCACCAACATACGGAGCATCAAATGCGCCAGCCATTGCTTCCATGTCATGACCAGGGCGACGCATACTTCCCGCGACGATCCTGCCCGTTGGCATATCGCCGCCGAGTTGCTCAGGATCGAGTGCTGCTTGGCGCCACCAGCGAACACCGTCGCTGTATTCAAAGGTGTCATCGTGCAACCACGTATTCAGGATGAAAATGCGGGCATAGCGATCTTGATGTGCCACTGCGTTGCACAAACCGATCGGACCACCCCAGTCTTGGACTACCAAATGGATCTCGCGCAGATCAAGCGCATCGACTAACGCATCGAACCGCGCTCGATGTTGCGAGATTCGATACCACTCATCGTCAGTAGGTTTGTCCGATCGCCCGAAACCCAAATGGTCAGGGACAACGACGCGATATCCCGCGGCGACCAACGGGTTGATCCAATCGCGATACAACATCGCCCAGGTCGGCTCACCATGCACTAACAGGAACGTGCCTATGACCTCTCCTTGTGGTCCCTCGTCGACGTAGTGCTGGCGCAATCCATCAGGGTGTTCGAAATAGTGCGGAGCAAACGGCCAGTCGATTGCCTCGAAACGCTCGTCGGGCGTGCGGATTACCTCAACCATTACGTGCCTACTGCTTGCCCATGATGGCCCGCGCTTCAGCGGCCGCAGTATCGGATACGGGTCGATCGACTAATTGCACGTCGACTTGTTGTAACACACCTTGGAAGGCGAACTCATCGCTGTACCGCGTACACACTTGCGAGCCATGGTCGCTTCCAATGCTTGCCCCTAGGCTTGAGATCACCCGCATGATTGCGGGATAGGAGATGGCGCCGCAAGCCGCTCCGTTGATAGTGAGAGTCGCCGCTCCGTCGCGCCCGAGACGACGAAATTCCACTCCGACCACCGACTCGCCAGCGGGCACGTCGTAATCTGATTCCACGATGTGGTGCTCGCCAAAGTAGTTGTAATCAAACACCAATCGATTGTTCTGAACAAACAGCGAGAGACCCGCACTCGCGGAACCGACCGCGAACAGCACGCCATCCTCGCCTGCATTTCGCTCGACACGAGCTTCAAGATCCCAACTGCGCCCACCCATGGCGGGCGAAACTTGCGCAGGGAGCGGAGAGACCGGCGGACGATAGGTGTAGTGCTTACTCGTCGGATGCGGCGTGCGATCGTGGAACCGAGCGCCGAAAAGTTCAATCCCTCGATCGTCGAGCGGTAACACGTTGTGCTCGTCGGCTTCCTGCCACCATAAGGCAATCAGTTCTTGAAGCTTCTCAGGATGTTGAGCGGCGAGATCGTTACACTCCGAACGGTCGACGTCGTAGTGGTACAACTCCCAACTATCGTCGTCGAACGAAACTCCCGGCGTATGGCGCGTCACGGCTTTCCACCCGCCGGCAATGACCCCACGATGCCCCATCATTTCGTAATACTGAATGGTTTTGCGCGACTCCGCCGCCCCGTCGCCAAACGTATACAGCAGCGATGTCCCCGTCACTGGCATCTGCTCATACCCTCGGTATACAGCGGGTGGCGTCACGCCAATCGCTTCATAAATCGTGGGCGCGATGTCGTTGACATGATGGAACTGGTCACGCAGCCCGCCGGCATCGGCAATGCGCGCGGGCCAATGCACAATTAGCGGCACGTGGACGCCACCTTCGTGGGTGTTTTGCTTGTACCACTTGAACGGTGTATTACCAGCTTGGGCCCACCCCCACGGATAATTCGTATGGCTGTTTGGTCCGCCGATGTCATCGATACGGTCGATCGCTTCGTCGGGAGTTTCAAGAATCATGTTGAAGAATTTCATCTCGTGCATGACTCCGAATGGCCCCCCTTCTTGACTCGCACCATTATCTGATTGCAGCACGATCATGGTGTTGTCGAGCTGTCCCAAACTGTCTAGCGATGCAAACAATCGGCCCAACTGCTCGTCGGTGTGCTCGAGAAATCCTGCAAATGCTTCTTGTAACCGCGCGGCGAGGCGACGATGGTTTTCCGGCATATCGTCCCACGCCTCAACACCGGGATTGCGCGGTGCGAGTGCAGTGTTATCGGGAAGCAGGCCCATCTCGCGTTGTTTGGCAAACCATTTGCCTCGCGCCACATCCCAGCCCGCGTCGAAAGCGCCCCGGTATTTGTCGATGAAGGACTTCGGGGCTTGGTGTGGTGCGTGCATCGCGCCGAGGGCGAAATACATGAAGAACGGGCGATCGGGTCGGATGCTTTTCGTGTCGTGAATGAACTCAATCGCGTGATCTACGAGATCCTCGGTGAGGTGATAGCCCTCTTCAAACGTCTTGGGCGTGTTGATGTGATGGTTATCGCACACCAATTCTGGGTGAAATTGATCGGTCTCGCCGTCGAGGAACCCGTAGTAACGATCGAACCCACGCGCCAGCGGCCACTGATCGAATGGGCCTGCCGCTGATGCGTTCGCCATCTGCGTGAGATGCCACTTCCCCAACATGAACGTCGCGTAGCCCTCATCGCGCAACACCTCTGCCATCGTTCCAGCGTGGTTCGACACTTCACCTCGCATATGCGGAAAGCCGGTGTTGAAGTTGGAAACCGACCGCATGCCCACTTCATGATGATTGCGACCCGTGAGCAAAGCGGCACGGGTCGGAGAGCACAACGGCGTGACGTGATAGTTGGTGTATCGCAAGCCGTTGCTCGCCAGGTGATCGATGTTCGGCGTTGCGATATCCGACCCGAAGCAACCGAAATGAGAAAATCCAAGGTCGTCGACCAAAATCACAATCACGTTTGGGGCATCGTCGCCAGGGTTTGCGCTCTCCGGCCACCACGGCGTTGAGTCCGCGAGGGTCTTGCCGATCACGCCTTCGAAATGGTCATACTGCTGCATCGTTTGCCTTTGTGTTGCGATCTAGTGACGCACGAATTGGTCAATGATGTTGACAAGTTGGCCGTGCGCATCTTCCTGAATGAAGTGATTCGCTCCGTCGATCATCACATGCTCGAGACCAGCCGCGCCAGGAACGCGTTGCTGAAATTGGAGGTGAGAACCCGGCCGTGTCGCGATTGGATCTAGCGACCCGAACACGGTCAGAAATGGCTTGGTCCATTGCTCGAGAAACTTCCAGGTTGCTTTGGCCTGCGGTACGCCTGGGTTATCGGCTTGCAATGGAATCAGCAGCGGAAACTGCTTCGGGCTCGACTGGTACGAGCCGTCAGGAAACGGTGCATCGTACGCCGCGGCTTCGAGATCGTTGAGCGTGTCGCTCGTGAGGCCGCGCACAAGCCCGCTGATATCGAGTTCCACCGCCGATTGGCTGTGATCAAGCCACGCCTGCATGAATTTATTGACGCCGCCACCCTCGGGGATTCCGGTGTTGGAGGCCACGATGCGAGCGAACCGATCGCCGTGGTCTGCAACCGTGCACAACCCAATGATTCCGCCCCAATCCTGGCAGTACAAGGTCACGTCGGAAAGTTCGAGCGCGACCAAGAACTGTCCGATCCAATCAACATGACGCGCGAGCGTGTAATCCGATTTCTCAGCTGGCTTGTCGGAGCGGCCCATGCCCATGAGATCTACGGCGAGTACGCGGTGTCCACATGCAACCAGCCCGCTGATCATGTGCCGGTGCAAATACGACCAAGAAGGATTGCCGTGTATCAACAAGATCGGCGCAGCATTGCGCGGACCTTCGTCCACATAATGCAACCGCAGCGCCGTCCCGTCATCAGCCGTTACGGTTTGATACTCAGCCTGGTACGGCCAATCCGGCAACCCGACGAAACGCGCTTCGGGAGTTTGTAGCACCTTCACAATTGCACTCCGCTTGGCTGCGCCGTTTCGATGGACTCAACAAGTCGGTTCACTGCAATCTCTGTGAGCGCGAAAGCGTACATCTCGTCTGCACCGTCGTCGGCGCCGAGCAGCGCCGCGACGCCATCCGCGGTTGGCGCAATATCAAACGCGACATGCGACCACGTACGCTCATCGCCCACAATGACGCCCTCAACACCAAGTGTTGCGACCCGCGTTGTGCCGTCAACCGACGCCAATCGTGCTCCCGCGCGCATCCTTGCGACTCGCAACACCATCGTGCCTTGGGGCGCGGTGACAGGAGGATTGGCAGGATCGGGCAGGCACGACATCACGATCGTGAATTCCATCCCTGCATCTTTGTGTACGTGCTGTTTCTTGAAGTCGTCACGTTGTTGCATCTCTAAGAACGCGGTCCGGGTTGGATAGCGAACGATGCCGATTCGATCCCATGCAGGTTCGTTGTCGTTTTGCGCAGTGACATCGGCACCCAACGCAATCATCGCACCAATACCCGCAAGCGACTCGCGCGGCACGTAGATGTCATCGGCTTCTCGACCGCTGATAGCGGGGCCCGAGGCATCGCCGTAGTCGGCGACTTCGCGATACTTCATGAGATTGAGCGCCCAAAAAGGACCGTCTACTTCGGGGGCACGACCAAACCAGGTCTTCATCATGTCGAAGTTGATAATTCCATAACGCGGCGCGGAGCTGGACATATGCATCCTTCAGGAGAGGCGAGGTACAGGCATGACTCTAATCTTGTGGCATGATTATTGTCAATAGTTGACGGCGGGACGAAAACTCACTGCGACATCAGTCTGCGAAGCGCGATCTCCAACATTTCAGCGGTCGCCACAGACGAAAATCGACGGTTGTGGCGATACAGGTCGATCGTTTCGATCTGGGTGAGGAGGTCGACCGCTACCATCACCGCCCGCTTGGTCTTGGCGTCGTATTGCGCGAACTCGTTCGCAAACTGCTCCTCGGTCTGAGATCGCAACCGCCGCCGACCGGTTTCAATTTGTTCGCGAACGATGTCATTCGTCGCAGCATGCAATCGCGAGGCACGTGCCGTCGCCGCCGCGGCTTCGTAGATACGCATCCGCGCCTCAAGAAAGCGACCGATTCGTTCGTCGAGCGAACCTTTCCCGATTTGACTGATCAGCGCGAGGGCTTCGATTCGTTCGGAGTGGCGCTGCGCAGCAGATCGCAGCAAGTCGTCCATGTCCGAGAAGTATCGATACACCGAGCGCAAGGACACACCCGACCGTTGGGCTACCTCATCGGGCGACGGCGCAAGGTTGTCTTCGTTGTAGAGCTCTAATACGGCGTCGAGGACCGCAAATCGATTGCGATCACGCCTTGCAGTACGCCCGTCAATACCGTCATCCAGAGCATTCTGGTGGGCATTGTGAGCATTGAATGGAGTAGCTGGGTTCATTGCATCAACCTACGGCTGTACGACGTAACCGAGATTGGGATCGACCCCGCCGTCGAGCAAAGCACGAAATGTTTGTTCCGTGCCAGCAGCGCCATTCGTGGTTGCAAATGTGATCCAGCTATCGGTCCAGTCGCAATACCGCTCCCAAGCCGCACCGACGCGCTCGTCGAGACCAGCTTTGCCCCAGTCGTTGTTGCGCTTCGAGATTTGTGTTGGGGCAAAGAAAAACTCAGGTTTTGCGCCTATTTCCGGCATAACCGCGCTCGACTGGTGGTCCCAGTGGGTCGAGCCAACAATCATCGAATGTTTCAGCCGCTCACCAAAATGCCCGTGTACCGCAGCCCGCACATCAGCGTTGCCCGCTATGTCGACAAAGACGGCGGTGCCATGTGCGAGGCTTGTGACGTCGTCGTACAACACCGTCTCGTCGTAGCAACCCAACGACCGAACAAAGTCGGCATTGCCAGCACTGGTGAGGCCGACAACATGTATGCCTTCACGTCGCGATGCCTGGTACGCCGAGCCAATCGCGGTCTTGCTCGATGCACTAGAGACAATCACCGTATCCGCGCCGAATACCGCGCTGTCACCAAGAAAATCGTCAATGAGAAACGACGTCATGAAGAGCGGCCACAACACCATCTGTTGCGGCTCGCGTTTCGGATCGTAGATCGGATCCGTTTCCGTAAATACATACCGGTTGTAAGCCCCAGCCATCGGCTGGCGGTGAACGGCCATGTCGTTGAAACCTGTGCCATCGACCCGACCGGGTTCAACAATCAGTTCCGTCGCCATCGGCAGATATCCATATGCACGCGTGCCAATTTTGAGTGCCGCCGCTGTCGACTCAACAACCTCAGCGAAACCCCACACCGGCACTCGGCCCCAATTGCCTGGTTCGGTCACCGTTGTGGATGCGGGAAAGAAATTCCAGTATTGCAACATGTCGCCGAATGCGGCGTAAGTGATGTTGTTCGAGGTGAGTGCAAACTGATCGATGCGCAGACGCGCCTCGCCAGCGATCAAACTGCGGGGCGCGTCGTCGAGCACACGCGTCCGATGGAGATTGTCACGGTCGACTTCAAACTGCATGGTGAGTTCCTCGCTCTAACGTTTCGCGCAATGGGGAATGGCAGCCCGCGCCCTATTGACACCCACTATGCCACAAGATACGCTGCGCCACAATGCCATGGCCGAAACGATAGAGGTGGCAACCATGCCCGAAATTCCACGCCGCGTCGCGATCATCAACGATGCGAGCTTCTACGTTGGTCCTCATCTGGCTCGGTCATTGGCGGCCAAGGGACACGACCTCGTGCTCGGCGATCCGAGCGATCAGCTGGTTGCCGAACTCACCAAGCTCGGCAGCAGCGTCGTTGCTGTCGCCAATGCGCGTGACATCAGCAATCCTGAAGCATCGACGCATCTCGTCGCGGCGGCCATGGACCGTTTTGGGCGCATCGATTCCGCGGCTGCAGCTTCCGGACGTGTGATCACAGGTCGATTCTTGAAGTCGTCAGTAGAAGATCTCGAAGCCGTGTTCAAAGGCTGCGTGGAAGCGCCATACCACTTTCTGAGAGCGGTCATTCCAGTGATGGTTGAACAAGGTGAAGGCCAAGCTCTACTCATCACAAGTGCTGCAGGTGCTCGACCCACACCTGGTGCTCCGCTGTATTCCGCAGCCCGTGCGGCCGCAACAATGCTGGCGCGTAACGTCGCAACCGAAGTAGCGCGCAACGGCGTCCAAGTCAATGTGCTCGGCACCAACTTCATGGACTTCCCAGAGTTTCTGCGCGCCAACGGCGTGGTCGACGCCGAATCACGAGCAAAGGTCGAAGCGCAGGTGCCGTTAGGGCGCCTTGGCACACTGGAAGAATTCGCGGCATTCTGTATGCCATACGTCGATGGAACGAGTCGCTTTACCACGGGCCAGTTCGTCGCATACGCAGGAGGTTGGGTGTGAACACACTCCCCGAAGGACTATTGCTGGATTCATTGCAACGCCGGATGCACACGATGCACGGCTTGTATTACCAAGCGGTCGAATCGATGGATCTGTCACACGTCAATCACTTCGAACGCCAAGGCGTACTGCCAATCGCATTTTCGTTGTTTCACTACACGAACATGCAAGACGCCTCGTTCATGTTGATCACCGGAGTTACACCGGTTTGGAACGATGAATGGCAATCTCGAGTGCAGATGACGATTAATGATCACGGGAAACACAAGACCGTCGACGAGATGATCCACCAACGTATCGGCGACTACGACGCATTCAAGGAATATCAACGAACGGTCTTTGACCGCACCGAGAACTATCTCGCCAAGATCGACCCGAACGATTTCACCAAAGTGTTGATCACGCGTCCGTTTCCGCCGATGGTCGCGAGCACTTATAGCGCGCGATGCGCCGGGCCTGAAGGCATCACAGTGCTGGATGGCTTCGAGTGTTGGCTCTATCAGCACGGCCTACGGCACATGGGCGAAATCGAATTAGCCCGAGGTCTCGTCGGGCTTCAAGGCATGACTTCATAGCCGCAGCGGTGCGCTCCATTCGATGGCCGACCCAACTGCGGTAGTCGAATCATTCGACGAGGCCACTAAGTTCGTCATTCGTGGCACTCACTATTGGTATTGCAGGGCTCCCCAACGTTGGGAAGTCGACGTTGTTCAACGCGTTGACGAAGGCGAATGTGGTCGCAGCCAACTACCCATTCGCAACGATCGAACCCAATGTCGGCGTGGTTCCGTTGCCCGACCCTCGCCTCAACGTGCTTGCAGAGATTTTCAACAGCGGTCGTCTCGTACCCGCAGCCGTGTCGTTCGTCGACATTGCCGGAATCGTCAGGGGCGCAAGCGAAGGTGAGGGCCTCGGGAATAAATTTCTTGCCAACATCCGTGAAGCCGACGCAATCTGTCAGGTGGTGCGCGTCTTTATTGACGACGACGTGATTCACGTAGCCGGACGAGTCGACCCGGCCGACGACATTGAGATTATTCACACCGAGCTCATGCTCGCCGATCTGCAGACCCTTGAAAAGGCAATACCGCGGCTCGAACGCGACGTGAAGAAGAAAGAAGTCGACAAGTCCGTGCTCGAAGCTGCCTTGGCTGCCCAGAAGTTGCTGGAGTCGGGAGTGACCTTGCATAAGGGAGCCGACGCCGCAGGCATCGACGTCACACTCATTCGTGAATTGTCGCTCATGACGTCGAAGCCGTTCATTTACGTGTTCAACGTGGATGAGTCCGGTCTGTCGGATACCGCGCTCCACGAGAAGCTACGCAACTTGGTCGCTCCCGCCGACGCGATCTTCTTGAATGCCAAGCTTGAATCCGAGCTGCTCGAACTCGACGATGACGACGCTGCAGAACTCCTCGCCAGCGTTGGCCAAACCGAACCTGGAATGGACCAACTCGCGCGCGTTGGATTCCACACCCTCGGCTTACAGACCTATCTCACCGCAGGGCCGATGGAAGCACGCGCTTGGACAATCCACCAAGGTTGGACTGCTCCCCAAGCCGCCGGCGTAATTCATACCGATTTCCAAAGGGGTTTCATCAAGGCCGAGGTCGTCAGTTTCGCTGATCTCGTCGATGCCGGATCGATGGCCGAAGCCAAATCACGTGGCCGCGTTCGCATCGAGGGCAAGGATTACATCATGGCCGACGGCGACGTCGTGGAGTTTCGTTTCAATGTGTAACGGTCACGACCAAAAGACCCGTTGAAATCTCTTAGTTGATCTTGGAAATCACGTCGTCGTGGTACTTCGCGAATTTGTCGCGCGCATCGCCCCAAAACAAGAACGATGGCAGCACGATGCGACAAACACCGAGATCAGCAAGCGCCTTCGCCTCGTCAAGTGCGTTGGGGCCAAATACGCCATTGCCACCAGCGGTGAACTCAATCGCTTCAGGATCACGGCCGCTTTGCTGCGCCGAGAAACGCGCAACATCGAAGAGTCGGGCAAGTTCTTCGTGGCTACCTTTCGCAGGAAAGAAGCCATCTCCCAGACGGCCAGCGCGCCGTGCAGCGGCATCGGAATGACCGCCGACGTGAATTGGAATGGGCCCGGCCGCGGGGCGCGGTCGCACCATGCAATTTTCGAAGTTGATGAAGTCGCTGTGATACGTAGCCTGATCTTCGGTCCAGAGAGCACGCATCGCCGCGACAGTATCGTCGGTGCGTGCACCACGCTCGTTGAAGGGTATTCCGATCGCGTCGAACTCTTCTCGCAACCATCCCACACCAATGCCGAGTAGCAAACGACCACCCGACATGTAGTCGAGGGTCGCCGTTTCTTTGGCGAACACGACCGGGTTGCGTTGCGGCAAGATCATCACGCCAGTGCCCAGTTTCAGCGTCGTTGTTGCTGACGCGATATACGACAGCCAAACGATGGGGTCGGGAATGGGTGAGTCTTCCTTCCCAGGCATGCGCCCCGACTTGTCGTAGGGATACGGCGACTCGTACCCCGCCGGGACAACTACGTGTTCAACGGTCCACAGCGACTCGAAGCCACCCGCCTCGGCAGCCTGGGCAAACTCAACCGCACCATCCGGTTCGACCGCGGGGCCAGTATTTGCAAACGCAAGGGCGAACTTCATCGGTCTTCCTTTACTTCGGGGCATTCACTTCGGTTACAGCTAGCAGCTAAGCACTCATCACATCCGCGCGTAAAGTTCCGAGCGATGCGTATTCTGTATATCGACATCGACACGCTGCGCGCCGACCATCTCGGCTGCTACGGATACCACCGCGATACCTCGCCCAACATTGACGCCCTCGCTAGCAACGGGCAGCGATTCACCAATGTGTACGCATCCGATGTGCCGTGCCTGCCCAGTCGCACCGCACTCATCACCGGTCAATTCGGTTTTCGCACGGGGGTCATCAATCACGGCGGCCGCGCGGCCAATCTCGATCTCGCACCCGAAGGACCGCGGCGTCACTTCATGACGCGGTTGTCGATGAATTCGTGGGCGTCACGTTTCTACTGGGCTGGTTATCGCACGGCGTCGTTTTCAAGTTTTCCGCTCCGGCATTCCGCACCGTGGTGGACAATCGGATTCCAAGAATCGATCAACGCAGCTCACAACATGGGCGTGGAACGCGCCGACCAGATAGTGCCCGACGTACTCGGTTGGATTGATCGCAACGGGCGTGACGAAAACTGGCTCTGCCATGTGCACCTTTGGGATCCCCATACTCCCTACAACGCGCCCGCGGAATACAACAACCCTTTCGAGAGTGACGCGATACCGCGGTGGTATACCGAAGACGTGCGCGCTGCCCACTGGGCGCAAGGCGGGCCGCATTCAGCCCAGGAGCCTTGGGGTTTTCGCCCCGATGAGTGGGGCGCGCCGCCTCCACGCCACCCATGGAACCTCTCAAATCTCGACGACGTCAAAAAGATGTTCGATGGCTACGACGTCGGCGTGCGGTACGCCGACGACCACGTCGGAATGTTGCTGAATCGCCTCGCCGATTTGGGTGTACTCGAAGACACGCTGGTGATGCTGTCCAGTGACCACGGCGAAGGTTTCGGCGAACTCGGTGTGTACGCGGATCACCAAGCCGCCGACCAAGCCACTGCGAATATTCCAATGATCTTGCACGGGCCTGGAATCACCACTCGCGTCGATCAGGGCTTGCACTACCACCTCGACATCGCGGCAACCATTGTTGAACTCGCAGGCCTTCCACTTCCCAAAGCAGGCTCGTGGGATGGCGAATCAGTGCACAAGTCCATACAAACCGGGATCGACCAAGGTCGGGACCATCTCATCGTGACACAAGGTGCATGGAGCTGCCAGCGCGGCGTTCGATTCAGAGAAAATCTTTATCTCGCAACCCGTCACGACGGGTACCACGATTGGCCAGACGAAATGTTATTCAACATCGATACCGATCCTCATGAACAACACAACCTCGTAGAGGTCGAAACGCACACGGCTGAATTCGCAAGAGGACTTCTCAGCCGATGGATTGACGAACAGCGTGGGCGCCGCGGAGACGGTGTCGACCCCATGGATTGGGTCATTGAAGAGGGTGGTCCGTATCACGTGCGCGGCCATCTTCCTCAGTACCTCGAACGACTGCGATCAACGGGCCGATCTACGGTGGCAGACCGACTCATCGCACGCCATCCGACGGCCGCCATCAACCGCTAGACAATCGGCACTACTTGCGTTTTGGGCGACGTGGGCGGAGTTGACGCGATAGCCCCTTCGGCGGGTTTGCCGCTGCAAACTCTCGATACCGACCGAGCACCATGCGCCATGCCACATCCATGAACTCGACCTGCGCTTGCGTGTCACAAAGTTGGTGCACTTCGATGCGGCAACCGTCGCGCCGAGCAATGAAGCGCATGTACGCAATCATCTCGCCTCCCGGTATCGGGACATTGTCATCTTCGAAATCCCAGCGCAATGCAATCAGCTCGTTGGCGACAACAACGTCATAGTGACCTCTGATTCGCGTGCCCCATTCGAGTGTGCTTGCGAAACGTCCGTCGCGCAGAGTCACAGGAACGCCAAGCCATTCGGAATAGAGATCCGCGTTGTTAAATGCAGAGAAGCTCACACCAACGTCGGTGGTCACATCCACTGATGCCGTCACGACAAATCCAGTCCGCACCCTCGCCAGTTCGATTTCAGGGAGATCATCCGCGGGCAGCCAGCGTTCGGGATCTTTGCCCAAAATGGTGCGCACGTCACGAAGCGCGGCGTGATGAGCGCGATAACGCCGAAAATTGCCATCGGCAACCATCACCACCAATCCGGCGTCGCGCAGCGTTTTGAGGTGCTGTGAAATGGTGGGTGCGCTGACCTCAAATTCGGCTGCGATTTCTCCCACCGGCAGTTCACGGTCCCAGATGAGCGACAAAATCTCGCGGCGCACCGGCGACTGCAACGCGTCGAACGTGTCTTGCATCTCGCTCACAGAAAAGATCGTAGGCCCTCTTGCATCTATTTCGGTAATGGCCTAATTTGGCGTTGACCAAAGTCACTAAGGAGCACACGATGGCGAAATTCGTACTGACATACACAGGCGGGACCGCACCGCAATCACCGGCCGAAGGCGAAGCCGTTATGGCTGCGTGGATGGCGTGGTTCGGCGAACTCGGCGCCAGCGTTATTGATGGCGGAAATCCTTTCCACGACGCCAAAACAGTGGCGGCTGATGGATCAGTGAGCGATGGCGGGAGTTCATCGCTTGGCGGTTATTCAATCATCGACGCGGTCGATCTCGCCGACGCCGCCAACAAGGCGAAGGGATGCCCGATTCTCGCCGCGGGCGGCGCAGTCGACGTGTATACCGCGATGGATATGTAGAGAACCCACAAACCGAAGGGATCCAACCATGACCGATTTCATGGCAATGGTGCCCGGCGAACGACGTTCGCTCGCTGAGTACCTAGCAACGCTCTCGCCAGAACAATGGCAAGCCCAAACGGCGTGTGCAAAGTGGAACGTCCAGCAAGTCGCGGGGCACCTTGTCGCTGCCGCAAAGATCACTGCGCCCCACTTCTTTGGCGGACTCATCAAAAGTGGGTTCAGTTTCGACAAGTTCATAGAAGGTGATCTCGCCAAGTACGCCGAGGGCACGCCCGACGACGTCATGGGACGCTTCAAGTCAATCATCGACAGCAATCGCAAACCGCCCGGCCCCGCATACGTCGCATTGGGCGAAATCATGGTGCACGGCGAAGACATCCGCCGCGCCACCGCCACACACGGCGACTACAAAGACACTCACCTCGTCGCACTTGCCGAAGCGTATAGATCCACGGGCACGCCCCTCAACGGCAAAAAACGTTGCGACGGTTTGAAGCTCATTGCAACCGACGTTGATTGGTCGACCGGTTCGGGCCCTGAGGTCACTGGCCCGTGTATGTCGTTGATCCGAGCGATGACCGGTCGGGTTGATGGCTTAGCCGAATGTAGTGGTGAGGGACTTGAGACACTGAGGTCACGCCGATAGGTTGCAGCGCATGACCGACTGGCTCGAGATCACACGTCGCAACGCTCGCAGTGTTCAAAGCACGATCGGTTGGATTTTCTTTGATCCCGGCGCGATGGAGCGATACCAAAAGGCAGGTCTCCCTGCCGACTTCGCAGGGCCGCTGGGATATATCGCTGCTCGTTGTGCACCGCTCGCGCCCGCAGGACCCGACGCCGTAATCGCGGCGTTCGGTTCGATCAGCCCGCTCGCAATCCGAGCGGTATTTCAGCTGCTCGACGAGCCAACGCGATTCCAACAAATGTGGGAAGCTCGCGATGCGGCCGTCATCGAGGGCATCGAGCGCCACGCACCCGAGGCGATCGAGCCGCTCATCGAATACGGGCCGAAGTTGTGGGAAGTTGTCGAGCAACTGCCATGTGTCGGGCGCACATTCTTCGCGGCTCATCTCGCCATGCAACGACCCAACGACGCGCTACTTTCCGGTTGGCACGCGATCAACTGCCTACGCGAATGGAGAGGCGATACACACTGGGCCGTTGTCGTTGGCGCGGGCTTAACCCATGCCGAGGCCTCAATACTCCACAACGCATGGCTCGGATACGAAACGGACTGGCTGGCCGAATCTCGAGGAACGTCGCCAGACGAACTCGAGCGCGGCTGGGAGCAACTTTCGCAACGCGGTCTAGCAACAGAACGCACTGTGAACTCCAAGGGTTTGGCGCTACGCCAAAACATCGAAGACGACAGCAATCGGCTCACAACCATGCCTTGGGAGTTGCTCGGCTCAGGCTTGTCGCATGAGTTTGCTGAACGCTTCGAACCTCCGTGCGTGAAGTTGCTCAAACGGGTCGATGTGACTGCGGGCACGAACTATCAACCAGCATCGAGAATTCATCAACACCCCAAGTAGGCCGAGAAGCGAGTGGACTACTTTTAGGTTGTGCACAAGATCATTTCCGTAGCAGCGATCGTTTGCGCCGCGCTGTTGACATCGACCGTCTCAGTGAACCGAGCGACAGCAAATGGCGCTGTTCCTTCATGCGACCTCACGCAGCCCACGTCGTGCAGCCTCCGTGACGTTGCAACAAATGCAGGAGTGCGCATCGGCGCGACGCTTGAAGCCGCCGAGATCAACGACGCCAGCTATAGCGCGACGTTGTCAGAACATTTCAACGCGCTCACTCCCGAAAACGCGATGAAAATGTATACGACCGAACCAGCGCCAGATCAGTGGAATTTTGGTCCTGCCGACGCGGTAGTCAACTTTGCCGAAGCCCACAACATGGAAGTACGCGGTCACACCTTGGCTTGGGCCCAAGACACATACACGCCCGCGTGGGTGAAGACCATCCCTGATGCGAATCAACTGCGATCCGTGCTGTACGACCACATCGCGACGATGATGCAGCGATATTCCGACAGAGTGCACCGATGGGATGTCGTCAACGAGCCGCTGCAAACGCTCGGCACGACCGAGTCAACCAGCGTCTTTTGGACCCTCGGCTCAGACTGGATCGCTGACGCTTTCAACTTTGCCCACTCCGTCGACCCAAACGCTGAACTCTGGCTCAACGAATTTGGGAGCGACTGGGTCCCTGGGAAACACGAAGCGTTGCTCGAAATCGCACGCCAGCTCGTGGCTGCGGGCGTACCGATCCACGGCATCGGAATACAAACCCACAGAGTGCCCGGCCTCGACATCGACGAGATCCAGTTACGCTCGCAACTCCAAGACTTCGTCGACCTTGGTCTTGAAGTTGCGATCACCGAACTCGATATACCGGTGAGCCCAACTGACCCGACAGCTTTCACGTATCAAGCCAACGAGTACGCGGCGATCGTGCGATCGTGCCTCGCGATCGTCGGCTGCAACGAAGTCACGACTTGGGGCGTCACCGATGCTTCGACGTGGCTCGACACATCAAGCCCTTGGCCCACGCCTACTCGCCCACTGCTCTTCGATAACACCTTCCAACCGAAACCGGCATTTCATGCAGTTTTCGACGAGGTACTACTCAGCGCCCGCGCCCGCATCGCCCATCCGCGAAGAACTGTCGCCGTGCACTGGAACGCGGCAGAATCCATGCGACTACGAACCATCGCTGCGCACCTCGGTATCACGCCTAGCAAGGCACAAGGAGTCGCAACATTTCTTGTGGCGTACCTGACGGGCATTGCCGGCGTGGGCACCACGCCGGTGTCCCTGCCTCCAGCTGGATCATCCGCGCACTACACGAATACATGGACGGAATCCGATGTTTTCGTGCTGGATTCCGTCGGCCACACTTTCAGCCTCAACGACAGCGACGCCACGCGCTTCAGCGTGTATCTCCTTGACTACCTACTCGCATTGGGCGGAAATTGACAGCTCGCGATACTTGGTGAATCGCTTGACAAATTCACGCGTTTGCGATTCCGACCATGCAACAGCCCGCCATCCTGGAAGCGCTGTGCAACGACGGTGATGGTCTTCAACGACAGCGGGTAGTGCAGCGTTGAGACCAAGACTCCGAAGCCCGTCAACGCGCACGTAGATCGCGGCCATGATCGCTTCAGCCAATGTTACTCCGTTGCCACCAAGCCACCGCGTCTCGCTCAACCATCGAGCGACTTCCCCGAGTGCTTCGCCAAACCTCACGCTCGCCGATCGGATGCGTGCCTCATCAGTGCCGTAGTAGATGCCGATCATTGGTCGGTACAAGTGTTGATCTAGCCACTGAACGCGCTCGCGCACTCGGGCCGCGGCCTCAGCTGACGGCGGCAACATCGGGAATTCAGCAAATTCGCGTTCCATCCATTCGAGAATCGGGATTGAATCGGCGAGAAACGCG
>SXHN01000031.1 GCA_005773635.1 Actinomycetota bacterium | reverse complement strand
GTGGAGGCGCATTTTCCGGTAAGGACCCGACCAAGGTTGACCGGTCCGCTGCCTACGCCGTGTGCCAAATCGCTAAGACCGTCGTGGCTGCAGGAATTGCGAAGCGATGTGAGGCGCAGGTCGCCTATGCGATTGGTGTGGCCCGTCCGATGTCGATCATGGTCGACACCTTCGGCACGTCGGAAATCGCGCCGGAAAAGGTTGAGCAATTGGCGAAGGAAACGTTCGATATGCGTCCTGCCGCGTTGATTGCGCGTCTAGAT
Organism: Actinomycetota bacterium; assembly: GCA_005773635.1. Lineage (GTDB taxonomy): Bacteria > Actinomycetota > Acidimicrobiia > IMCC26256 > PALSA-610 > F1-120-MAGs023. Next base: position 90,199 of record SXHN01000031.1, on the reverse strand, counting down.
CTTCGTCGCCCGATCTTCCATCGCACCTCTGCCTACGGTCACTTCGGTCGCACCGACACCGCCGCCGAAGCTGCCATTGCTGGTTTCACTTGGGAAAACACTGAGCCGTACGCCTCGCAGATGCGCAAGGCCGCCGAGGCACTCGCATAACGCTTGCTTTCCAACGCATTTGTCGAGTCCTGCCCGATGTCATTGCCGTCGAGCGGGCCTTCGACTACATCGTCGGTGATGTCCAAGGCCCCGACGTTTGTGTCGGCGCCATCGTGCGTATCGCCCTGCATGGTCGCCGAGTTCGCGGTTGGGTGGTCGCTGACCATGTGGTGAGCGACGTCAACCCCGCCAAGCTTCGGCCGCTACTCGCGGTGTCGTCGGCGGGTCCGCCTCCGTCGGTGATCGAACTCGCTGAGCTTGTTGCACACCGCTACTCAGGGCCCCTGGTGCCGCTGCTGCGCGCCGCGTCGCCGCTCAACAACGTGGCGCCTGGTTTCGTCCGGCGCAACGATGCGCTTCCAGAGCTGGTATTCGCACCGCCCGCGGACGCTGTTGAATCTTGCGCCGACGGGGTTTCGGCGCGTGTGGATGGTCACGGTTTGGTGGTTGTCCGCTGGCCACCTCGCTTCGATCGGCGACGGCTCGTTGCTCGGCTTGCAGCGTCTTCGGGGTCGACGATCGTGCTGACTGCTGACGGGTCACGGGCCCAAGCATTTTCGCGTTGGTTGAATGCGCAAGGTGTGCGGGTCGCATTGCTGCATTCCGACGAATCTCGTGCGGCACTTACAGAAGCCTGGCGAATTGCCGCCGGTGGTGAATGTGTCGTGGTGGGCGGGCGAATGGCGACGTTCGCTCCCGTACCTGATCTGCGTCGGGCGATTGTGCTGGATGATGCCGACGAAGCCTTGCAAGAGGAGCGGTCACCCACCTGGCACGCTCGCGACGTGTTGCGCGAACGCGCTGACTCATGTGGCGCGCTCACTGTGGTGGTATCACCAACGCCAACGGCGACCGCAGTATTTCGCAGCGATCGCGTCGTCACCGTCGCCAAGGAGGCCGAAGCGGATGGTTGGCCCCGTGTCGAAGTAATCGACATGCGGGCCACCGACCCAACCGCGGGCAGCATTAGCGACGAGTTGACGGACGCCGTGCGGTCGTGCATTGATCGCAATGAGCTCGCGGTGCTGGTTCTGAATCGCCGTGGGGGCGTGCGTCTCTTACGCTGTGCGTCGTGTCATTCTCTCACGCGATGGGATGCGAATGGCAAACCACTCTGGGACCACGACACGCCAAACGACATCGAAATTCGGCCGTCATTTTGCGTGCATTGTGGCGCGACAAAACTCAAGGTGTTAGCGGCGGGCGTGCAACGCGTTGCTTCGCACTTGTCGTTGCGGCTCGGAGGAATTGCCGTGAGTGCGGTCGATGCGGGAGCAGCCGATGCGCCAGACGCCGCGGTGTTGGTCGGTACTGAAGCGGTGTTGCATCGACGCGAGATCCGTCGTCGCAAGCCGACGTTGGTGGCATTCATCGATTTCGACTCCGAACTCTACGCAGCTCGGTACCGTGCGAACGAGCAAGCGCTGTGGTTGGTTGTGCGGGCGGCGCACGTGCTGTCCGGGCGACCGCGGTCATCGAGCCGGGTGCTGATTCAGACACACGACCCTGATCACGAAGTAGTTCGGGTGGTATGCGGCGGAGATCACGCAGAATTCGTTGCCAACGAGTTGAGCAGGCGTCGACTCTACGACTTGCCACCGTTCGCAGCGATCGCCGAAGTGCGTGGCGAGGAGGTCGCACTCAAGGAATGTGCGCTACAACTCGCCGCTGTGAGCGTGACCGACCCCGAGCTTCGCTTCGACCGTGACCCTGAGCGACTGCTGGTACATGCGCGAGACGCCGTTGCATTGGCCGCGGCGCTGTCGATCAGCGTGGCCGCGGGTCGAGCACTTGGCAAGCTTCGGGTCTCGGTCGACCCGCCGAGGCTCTAGGCGGGAAATGGTCGTTGAGACGGGTAGCGTGGGCCGCCGATGGCCACGTACCCGATCCGCGTTTTCGGCGATCCCGTTTTGAAACGGGAGAGCGCGCCAGTGGTCGATGTGGATGGCAAATTCGTCAACGTCGTCGATGCGATGTTCGACACAATGTACGACGCGTCGGGCGTCGGTTTGGCCGCGCCGCAGGTCGGCATTGAGCAGCGATTTTTCGTATACGACGTTGGAGATGGCCCCGAAGTATTGCTGAACCCTGTAGTCGTGGCGAGTGAAGGCGAATGGACCTACGAAGAGGGCTGCTTGTCGATCCCGGGTTTGTCATTTGAGATTGCGCGACCGAAACTCATCACCGTTCAGGCCAACGATCTCGACGGCAATGAGATCATTGTCGTAGGTGATGAATTGCTCGGGCGGTGTTTCTTACACGAGATCGATCATCTTGATGGCGTGTTGATGTTTGACCGCATGGAACGCGCCGATCGCAAACTCGCATTAAAGCAGTGGCGTGAGCGTGGCGACGCGATCGACAATGGCAAGCGGAACGCGCTCTAGCGCGTCCAGGGATTTCGCGGATGCGTATCGTCTATTTTGGGTCACCGGCTGATGCAGTCACGCCGCTGCGAGCATTGGTCGCCAACGGCGATGACGTTGCGTTGGTTGTGACTCAACCCGATCGACGGCGAGGTCGACGCGGCGGTGAGCTTCTGGCGACGCCCGTGAAACTGTGTGCGCAAGAATTGGGGCTTCGCGTAGTCACACCCCAGAAAAGTATTGAAATCATTGATGAAGTCGCGGCTCTGGAGGCTCAACTCGGCGTTGTGGTCGCGTTCGGGCAGATCTTGCCGCCCGAATTGCTCGCGGCCACTCGTTCGGGTTTCGTGAACCTACATTTCTCACTCCTGCCACGGTGGCGTGGTGCAGCGCCGGTTGAACGAGCAATCATTGCAGGAGACCATGAAACCGGTGTTGCGGTGATGGCGATGGAAGCGGGGCTCGATACTGGCGGAATCTTTGCTGAGGCGCGTCTGGAGATCGGTGACAATGTCACCGCTGGAGAACTCCGGTCTCAGCTCGTCGACATTGGCACGTCGTTGCTTGTTGAATCCATTGACGCGGTTCCCAAAATGCATCCGCGTCCGCAGGTCGGAGATCCTGTGTACGCACACAAGCTTTCGGTTGAGGAATTTCGCTTGGACACGGATCGACCGGTTGGGGATTTGGCCCGCGTTGTGCGGGCCGGAAATCCGAAACCAGGAGCGTGGGTGGTCGTTGACGGCCAGCGATTAAAGGTGTTGGGCGCTCATGTTGTGGATCGCGACCTTCCAGGAATCGGCGCTGTCAGCAAACGAGCGGTGTTGAATTGCCGCGATGGTGGCCTGTTGCTTGATGAGGTGCAACCCAACGGTAAACGCCCGATGTCGGGAATGGCCTGGCGCTCGGGCAAGCGCAATGAAGTGAATGTTGATGGAGTGAATCGCGATGTCTGAGGAGTCTCAACCTGCGGCCCAGCGGCGACGTGTCAGTGGGCCCGGTAGCGCTGATAAGAAACCCAAACGGACCAAGTACGCGGGGCAATCTCGTCGCGACGAGGTACCCAAAGATCCGACGCTGCCGCGACGGCGCATGAATGCTCGGTCTATTGCAATCGATGCGCTGGTACGCGCTGATACCGGGAGCTTTGCGAACGTTGATCTACCAGTGCGGTTGCGTAGGTCGCGGCTCGAGCAACGCGACAAAGACTGGGTGACCGACGCGGTGTACGGCACGCTGCGCAGGCAACGGTATCTCGACGGTCTACTCGCACCGTTGTCGAAGCGTCCGCTGTCGCAACTCGACCCGCCGGTGCGCGCCGCGTTGCGCGTTGGCGCGTATCAATTCGTCAATGGGGTCGCGCCGCACGCGGCAGTAATGGAAACGGTGGCCGCTACTCCGCCGAGTGCGCAAAAATATGTGAACGGAGTGCTGCGTGCTCTGGGTCGTAGTGGCCCGCCGTGGCCGGAAGCTGAAGATGCGGCCACTGATCTGTCGTACCCCGACTGGATTGTCGAGGAACTCACGCGTAATTTCGGAGCCGACGACGCGCGCCTTGCGCTCGAAGCGATGAATGAACCCGGTGCAGTCACGTTGCGAATCAACACGATGCGCGGTGATGCCGCCGCGGTGATTCGTGAGCTCGAACAGCGTGGGGGGTCGATCGAACGAGGCACATTGATCGATGAGGCCCTGATTATCAAGGGGTTTGGTGATATTGGCGCGCTTCGCACCGTGCGCGATGGACGCGCCAGCCCGCAAGATCAGGGTAGTCAAGCGATTGTTGCGCTACTCGACCCGAGACCAGGCGAAATTATTCTTGATGTTGCGTCAGCGCCTGGTGGTAAATCGTGTGCAGCGGCCGAGCGGATGAACGATGACGGCGTTGTGATCGCGGCCGATGTGCACGCGACGCGACTGCGCTTGGTGCGCGAAGCGGCGGGGCGACTGCAACTCGACTCGGTACACGCGTTGTGTGCGTCGGGCGTTGCGATGAGCTTTGTGCCGGGCACATTCGATCGCGTGTTGCTAGATGCTCCGTGTAGTGGGCTTGGAGTCCTGCGCCGCCGACCGGAAGCGCGGTGGCGCGTGCAGCCCCAGCAAGTTGAAAGTCTCGCCGCGCTGCAATGCTCGCTGCTGCAAGCTTCCGCTGAAGTTGTAAAGATTGGGGGTCGGGTGGTGTTTAGCGTCTGCACAATGAGTCGGGCCGAAACGATCGGAATCGACGAATGGGCGCTCACCGAACTTCCTAACTTCGTTGCCCTTGCGCCGCCCAGTTTGCCATGGCGGCCGCTGGGACGCGGCGCGATCATCCTGCCTCACGATGCGGCAACCGACGGCATGTATGTGTTGATCCTGGAACGCACCTCGTAGCGATGCCGAAACAATTAGTTTGACGCGATGAAGATTGCGCCATCGATTCTCGCTGCTGATTTCGCCCATCTTGGTGACCACATCAAGGCGGTTGGTTCGGAAGCTGACTTGCTGCACGTTGATGCCATGGATGGCCACTACGTGCCGAATATTTCGATCGGGTCGCCGGTTGTGGCGTCGCTGCGCAAAGCGACAGATCTGTATTTGGATTGTCACCTCATGGTGGCGAATCCTGGCGATCTGTTGGACGCCTTCGCGGCCGCAGGAGCCGATGGGATCACGGTGCACGTTGAGGTTGGCGACACAGATTCCTTGCTGAGGCGTATCGCCGACTTGGGGTGCAAAGTCGGCTTGACGTTGGAGCCCGCAACTCCGTTGAGCGAAGTTGAGAAGTTTCTCGATCGCGTCGACACTCTGTTGATTATGAGCGTCAAGACCGGCTTTGGTGGGCAGTCGTTTATCCCGGAAGTTCTCGACAAGGTGAAGAGCGCGGTCGCGTGGCGGGATCACCACGGGCGGTCGTTCGAAATTGAAATAGACGGTGGGATTAACGCGGAAACCGGGGCAGCGGCGGCTGCTGCAGGCGTCGATATTTTGGTTGCTGGAACTGCCATCTTCGCAGCGCCTGATCCTCAGGCTGCTGCAAGGGGCATTCGTCAAGCTGCCTTGGATGCGCGCTCGTGACCGATCCGTTGCTCGCCAAAGTGTTGACCTGCTCCGATGGTGTCATCGCGGGGACGCGTGAGAACAAGAGCGGTGAGGCGCTGGTCGCGACACTGACCGCGGCCGGCTACGCCGTCGTCGAACAGCGCGTGGTTGCCGACGGGGTGTTCAGTGTGCGGGATGCATTGATTGAAATGAGCGACGGGTTTGCTGGCCTGATCATGACCACCGGCGGCACTGGTTTCGGCCCTCGTGATCTCACTCCCGAAGGCACTCTGGCGGCCATTGAACGGCAAGCGCCCGGGTTGTCGGAAGCGATCCGTGTTGCCTCGAATACCGAGGGCCGCAACTTCGGGATGCTGTCGCGGGCAGTCGCCGGTACTCGTGGCGCAACCCTGATTGTCAATTCGCCCGGCAGCAGCGGGGGAGCTGTCGAGGCGTTTGAAGCTGTCGCGGCGGTCATCCCGCATGCTCTAGATCTCCTGAGCGGCGGTCGACCCCACTAAAGCGCGGTTGGCGCGATAGTCGACCGCGGGCGGTACACAAACGCGCCACACCGGCCTCCGGCGCCGGACCCTTGGCGCGATAGTCGACCGCGGGCGGTACACAAACGCGCCAACCTTCGTTGGAGCGTGCGGGCCAAAAATGGAACGTGTTGCAATTTTGCGGCAGCGGGTGTACGCTCGGTTCACAATTTTGAGACCCTCGGGATACAGCAACTGCTTGGGTGTAAGTCCCGACCGGCGGTGATCCAACGGCGACGTTGGTAAGTCCGCGAAGCAAGTCCGTGCCGCGTGCGGTGTGGATGCGCCCGATCCGGTGAGAATCCGGGACCGACGGTGAAAGTCCGGATGGGAGAGGGCCTCGATACAGACAGTGAAGTGGCATTCCGGCGCGGCGTTCGCCTGGGGTGTTGCTGCTGCATGTGTCGCGGGCCGTGCTGTGTCTCGCAGGCCTGACCAAGGACACTGCAATGGACGACACGGATGCGATGAACGCGGCAATTGGCGCTGCGCACGCGTCGCGTCGTATTGCTGCGCCGTGGCCTCATGTCGGAGCCTGCGTCGCCGCAGATGGGGAACTGATCGGGGTCGGCGCCACCGATGCGTACCACAAAGGGCGTCACGCTGAGCCGAACGCACTCGACCGTGCCGGATCCAGAGCTCGCGGAGCAACCATCTACACAACGCTCGAGCCGTGCGCTCATCACGGCAACCAGCCACCGTGTGTCGACGCGATCATCAGCGCCGGAATTGCTCGAGTGGTGTGTGCGCTCGAAGACCCCGACCCGTTGGTCGCGGGCCGAGGATTCGCGCACTTGCGCGCCGCCGGTATCGAAGTCAGCGTGGGTTGCCAATCCTTAGCCGTTCGTCGACAATTGGCCGCGTATTTACACCACCGTCGCACCGGCCGGGCGATGTGTATCGTGAAAACGGCTAATTCAATTGATGGATATGTAGCAGCGAGTGACGGTACTTCGCAGTGGATCACCAGCGCGCCGGCGCGAGCGGATGTACATGCGCTGCGGGCTGACTCGCAGGCCGTCGTCGTTGGCGCGGGAACTGCATTGGCCGATCGCCCATCATTGAACGTTCGCGACTTGCCTGCTGACGACGACGCTGCGTTGGGCAGCCCTCCTTTACGCGTGTTGCTGGATGCGCACGGGCGCGTGCCGGCTGAAGGCCCGTTGTTCAACGTCGAAATTGCACCAACGCTTGTCGTCAGTACCAAACGGGCAGAAGCGCAACGGGTCCGCGAATGGGAAGCTTGCGGCGCCGAAGTTGCATTCGTTGATTTTGCAAGTGCGGCTGCGGGGCGGGGCGTGGATCTTGACGCGGTGCTCTCGATCCTCGGCGCACGAGGTGTGCTCCAAGCAATGGTCGAAGGAGGCGCAGCGCTTCACGGCGCGCTACTTGCTGCCGATTTGGTTGATCAACTCACTGTGTATTTGGGCAACACACTGTTGGGATCGCACGGGCTTCCCACGTTGGCACACGACGGCCCGTCGACAATCGCGGATGCGCGTCGTTGGACGTTGGAATCAGCACGGGTAATCGAAAACGATGTGCGCCTCGACTATCGAAGGGATCGCTGAAATGTTTACGGGAATTGTTGAAGAACTCGGCACCGTTCACGATGTCGTCGCGAACGAAGGTGGTGCGCGAGTTGAGATCGACGCCCATCTTGTTCTCGATGACGTTGCGGTTGGCGCGTCCATTGCCGTAAATGGATGTTGTCTCACCGTCGTTGAGTTCAACAGAACTGCTGGGCGATGGTGCGCTGACGCGGTGCGCGAGACTCTAGACCGCACAAACATTGGCGAATTGCGTCCTGGCGATCCCGTCAACCTTGAGCGTCCCGTTCGATTGAACGATCGGCTCGGTGGCCACCTCGTGCAAGGCCACGTTGATGCGACCGGAACGATTCTTGTGAGGCATCTGCAAGAAGATGGTTCGATGGAATTGCGAATTCAAGCTCCTAAGCACGTCATGCGATATGTCGTTGAGAAGGGCTCGATCACCGTTGATGGAGTCAGCCTTACGGTCGTTGACGCTTGCGACGATGAGTTCAGCGTTGCTGTTATCCCGCACACTCAAAGCGTAACCACACTCGGGCTCAAACCAATCGGAGCCCAGGTCAATCTTGAAATTGATGTCGTCGCAAAGTATGTCGAACGACTCCTCCCAGGAAGAAGCAACTAATGCCATTTGCTCCTATTGAAGAAGCCATCGCTGCAGTCGCCCGTGGCGAAATAGTTGTGGTAGTCGACGACGAAGATCGCGAGAACGAAGGCGATCTCATCGTTGCGGCAGAGATGATGACGCCCGAGAAGATGGCGTTCATGATTCGCTACACCAGCGGCGTGATTTGTTTGCCGATGGAAGGCTCGCGTCTCGACGAACTCAACATACCGTTGATGGTCGAAAAGGATGAGAACACTGAGGTACAGCGCACCGCCTTCACAGTCAGTATCGACTATCGACACAACACTACGACTGGTATCAGCGCGGCTGATCGCTGCGCGACGGTATTGGGGATGCTCGACCCCAACGCCCGCAGTGGCGATTTTGCTAAGCCGGGGCACATTTTTCCGTTGCGGTATCGAGAAGGCGGAGTGCTGCGGCGGGCGGGCCACACCGAGGCAGGGGTCGACCTGCCGAGGCTCGCGGGGATGTACCCAGCGGGTGTTCTGGCTGAAGTTGTCAACGACGACGGCACGATGGCGCGCTTGCCAGAACTAGAAGAGTTCGCCGAAGTTCATGGCCTCGTGTTGATCTCAATTGCCGATTTAGTCCGCTATCGGCGGCGACGCGAGAAGCTGATACGGCGTGTGTCCGAGGCTCGAATACCTACGGCATTCGCTGACTTTACGGCACATGTCTTTGAATCGATTGTCGACGACACGGAACACGTTGCCTTCGTTATGGGAGATGTCGAAGGCAAAGACAACGTGCTCGTTCGCGTGCATAGTGAGTGCCTTACTGGCGACGTGTTCGGGTCACTTCGATGTGATTGTGGCCCGCAATTGCAACTGTCAATGGAACGTGTCGCGGCAGAAGGCGAGGGCGTTGTTGTGTATCTCCGTGGCCACGAGGGCCGCGGCATTGGACTGGGTCACAAACTGCGTGCGTATGCACTTCAGGAACAGGGTCGCGACACGGTCGAAGCCAATGTCGACCTTGGGTTGCCCGTCGACTCCCGAGAGTACGGAATCGGCGCGCAGATCCTCGTCGACCTCGGTGTAACGACAATGCGACTCATGACGAACAACATGGATAAGTACGGTGGGCTGCAGGGCTACGGCTTAGAGATCACCGAACGGGTTGCGTTACTGCCACAAGTCAATTCAGAAAACATTGCGTATCTGCGGACGAAGCAGGAAAAGATGGGCCACATTCTCGACATCCATGGCTCGGGAGACGCCGCGCCGGGAGGTACCCACTAGTGGGTTCGTACACCGCGTTTGAAGGGGCACTCGACGCGAAAGGTTTGCGCTTCGGAATCGTTGTCGCTCGGTTCAATCAAGAGATCACTGGCGGCTTGCTTGAAGGTGCAGTGCGGGCATTGCAACGCGCGGGTGCCGAGGATGCTGATGTCAGCGTGTGGTGGGTGCCCGGAGCGTTCGAACTTCCTGTTGTCGCAAAGCGGCTCGCTGATAGCGGGAGAGTCGACGCGGTGATCTGTCTCGGCGCGGTTGTGCGCGGTGACACAGCCCACTTCGATTTCGTCGCTGGCGGCGCAACACAGGGCCTGGTGCAGGCAGCCGTCGACACTGGCATTCCGGTGATCTTTGGTGTGCTCACTGTCGACACGCAACAACAAGCGCGGGACCGTATTGGCGGCAAAGAGGGGCACAAGGGCGAAGAGGCAGCCGATACCGCGATCGAAACGGCGCGGTTGATCCAGCAGATTTAGTTTCGCATGACTGAATACGAGCGTATTGGCAAGGGCTATTCGCGCCAGCGGCGAGCCGATCCCCGAATTGCTGAGGCTATCCGCGCCGCGGTCGGGGACGCTCAAAATGTGTTGAACGTCGGTGCCGGCACTGGCAACTATGAACCACCCGATTGCATTGTCATCGGTCTCGAACCCTCGGCCTTGATGATTCGTCAACGCAATACTGGTGCAGGTCCAGCGGTTTGTGGTGTCGCCGAGCGGCTTCCGTTTGCTGACGCGAGCTTTGATGTTGCGATGGCAACCCTGACCCTGCATCACTGGGCGGATATCGCGGCGGGGGTGAAGGAAATGCGGCGGGTGAGTCGACGACAGGTGATCTTTTTGTTCGACATCCGGCACTCTCACAGTTTTTGGTTACATGAGTATTACCCCGAGATCGCATCGTTACCTCACGAGATGCGAGCGCCCGATGCTGATCAGGTTGTTGCGCTGCTTGGTGGCGGTCGGGTGGAAGTCGTGCCGGTTCCGATGGATTGTATTGATGGATTTGGCTGCGCATATTGGGGACGGCCGGAGGCCTACCTCCAGCCTGAAGTTCAAGCCAGCATGTCGTGTTTTGCGATGCTCGGAGACGATTCGCGAGCAGCAGGTGATCGCCGACTCAAGTTGTCGTTGGAAACGGGTGACTGGGATGACCGCCACGGCTATCTGCGCCAACTCCAGAGTTACGACTGTGGGTATCGCCTAGTCGCGAACTGAAGGTCGGTCACTGCGCCCGATCTACGGCGCTCCCGGGGACCTTCGCTAATTGACACGGGATACCGGGCTATGCGCCGGTACGGTTGTGGGCCATGTTGCGTCTTGTATTACCCAAGGGTTCACTCGAAAAATTGACACTGCAGCTTTTCTCAGATGCGGATCTGGCACTGACGAGAGCCTCCGATGTGGATTACAAGGCCACGATTGATGATCCCAACGTCAATGAAGTACGAATCCTGCGGCCGCAGGAGATTGGGCGATATGTCGCCTCGGGAATGTTTGATATTGGCATTACCGGTCGAGACTGGATCGAAGAAACGCAAGCCGATGTCACGACCCTTGCGCAGCTCAATTATTCCAAAGCCACTGCACGCCCAACCAATATCGTGTTGGCTGTCGCGGGCGACTCGCCTTGGAAGTCGGTACAGGATCTGCCGAATGGTGTGCGCGTACAGACTGAATATGTTGGGCTCACGAAACGATTTTTTGAGTCGCACGGTGTGCAAGCCGACGTTGCATTGTCGTACGGAGCGACGGAAGCGAAGATCCCCGAAATTGCCGATGCTGTAGTGGAGCTCACCGAAACCGGTCGAGCATTGCGAGCTGCGGGTTTGAAGGTGATCGACACGATTCTGGTTTCGTATACCGAGCTGATCGCGAATCCTGCGGCGTACGCCGATCCGTCGAAACGACGCGCCATGGAGCAACTGCAAGTGCTGCTCTCGGGTGCACTTGAAGCGCGCGGCCGAGTGTTGGTGAAGCTCAACGTTGAGGAGGCCAATCTGCAAGCTGTGATCTCGTTGCTCCCCGCATTGAAATCACCCACCGTCAGCAAGCTCTATGGCGAGGATGGGTATGCGGTCGAAACCGTGATCGCAAAGACCGGTATCAACACGTTGATCCCTGCGCTCAAAGAAGCGGGTGCGTCCGGCATCATTGAACTGCCGATCAGCAAGATCGTCGCCTGAGTTTGTTGTGAGCCCGATGAGTGGAACAGTGAGTCAATTCGACGCACACGTCGGGCTCGGCAGCGTCCGCCTAGCTGATGGTCGGGAGTTTCCGTTTCATTGCACGCAAATTGCCGACGGGACGCGGACGATCACCGTTGGCGCCGAGGTCGAATTTGACGGAATTCCCGGGCCGCTGGGTCGATGGGAAGCCGCCAACATCAAGCCCGCTTGACGCTCGTGGTCGGGTTTGGGTAACGGGGGCGTAGTTCGTAGTTACCTAGCTCGTCGAGGGTGGCAGTCATCGTGGGGGGCACCACCACAACAGTGAACGGCTCTTCGATGAGCGCCGGCCCGTTGATAACCACCCCAGCACCCAACGATGCGCCGGCGTACGTAGGCGTCTCGACGAAGTTGTCGTTGAAGTACGCCAATCGACTCCCCGTAACGGCCTCGTCGGGGTTGGTGACTTCGCCGAGATGCGCGAATCGTTGCGGTTTCGGTGTATCGCCGCGAGCCACAATCCGCACGCCGCGCAACAGCGGCTGCTGTGCCGTGAATGAAAAGCCGCGGTCGCGTTCATGTTGAGCGTGGAACCTTTCTGCGAGGTCGAGCAACGTCGTGTCGTTGATCGCAGTACCATCTGGGATGGGCACGCTCATGTCGAAATTTTGCCCGGGATAACACATCTGTGCGAACAGATCCTGTTGGATCGACGCTGCTGGCAGACCTGCAGGATCGAGTTCCTTCGTCGATTCGTCGAGTAGTTCGGTGAGTAGTTTTCGCACTCGCTCCACATCTACTTGCGATAGCGGTGCCACGTAGGCCTTCACAACGTCGACCACGTAGTCGGCAACGAGCACGCCGAGTGCGCTGAATGCTGGTGCAGTTTTGGGCACAATGATGCGCGCGATATCGAGTTCGGGTGCGATGGCCCACGCATGGACCGGGCCATTGCCGCCGTACGCGATGAGTGCCAATTCTCGAGGGTCAGCGCCGTGCCCAGCTAGCACTTTGCGGGTCGCGTTCGCCATATTTGCGTTGACAATTCGTTCAATGCCCCATGCCGCCGCAACGATGTCGATGTCGAGCGGTCCGGCTATTTCTCGTTGGATTGCGTCGCGTGCAGCATCGATGTCGAGGTTCATTCGGCCGCCGGCGAAGCCAGTTGGTGGGAGATAACCCAACACGGCGTCGGCATCGGTGACAGTTGGCCGGGTACCGCCACGGCCATAACACACAGGCCCTGGTGCGGACCCTGCCGATTCAGGCCCGACGAGCAACGCGCCTTGGCGCACCCGAGCGATGGAACCGCCGCCTGCGCCCACCGACTGCACATCGACCATCGGCATACCTATGTAGTAGCGGTAACGCCAATTCCAATCCGTTTTGATTTCGGGCTGGCCGTTGCGCACCAAGCAAAGGTCGTAACTAGTGCCACCCATGTCGACCGCAACGAAGTCGTCAACACCCGCCGATTTCGCCGTGACCGTGGCACCCATTACTCCACCGGTCGGGCCGCTCGCTAGCACCGAGACTGCGCGGCGCGCAACGTAGTCGGGTGGCATCACGCCGCCTGTGGATTGCATGATCAAGAGCGGTCCCGAGAAGCCACTGGAACGCAGCTTGTCCTGGAGGTTCCCGATATATCGGGCGAGCTTCGGCGCAAGGTAGGCGTTGACAAGCGTGGTCGAGACCCGCTCGAATTCAGGACCACGTGGCATGACTTCGTGGCTCAGCGTGATGTGGTCGACTTCAGGAAATTCCTCACGGATGATTTCTGCCGTGCGGAGTTCGTGGCTCGGATCAACGAACGAAAAGAGGTACATCACGGCTATGGATTTCACACCAAGTTGCTTGAGCCGTTGCACACCTCGGCGCACCGCCACTTCGTCGAGTGAAAGGAGTTCTTCACCTTCGTAGCTATGCCTCTGGGGTATTGCGATGCGATTGCGACGGCGCGCGATGAGTTGCGGACCGATTGCTGAGGGGTCCCAGATCTCCTCTTTGTGGCAGCGACGTAGTTCGATTTCGTCGCGGTGGCCTTCGGTGACGAGCAAGCCCGTGGGTGCACCGTTCATCTCAATCATCGTGTTGTCGCCAGTCGTCGTGCCGTGCACCAAAATTTCGAGCTGACTGCAAAACTGGTTCAGTGGGATCGCGAACCGTTCGGCTAATTGCGCGATGCCGTTCATCACGCCGGTCGATTGGTCGTCGAGCGTCGAGGGGGTCTTGTCGAGGATCACGTCGCCTGCAGGTGTCACACAAATCAGATCAGTAAATGTCCCCCCAACATCAACCCCAACGCGCATGCCTTTTGCGCCTACTCCGTCCGGCGCTGCGAGCTTCCTTCGCACCGACTCACTCGCTTCGCTCGCCTCGGCTGCTGCGGTCACCGCGAGACCTTTTGCGCCTACCGCGAGATCTTTTGCGCCTACTCCGTGCGGCGCTGCGAGCTTCTCGGTCACCTTGTCTCCTGCGCGTCTCGTAACGCGGTGGTGGCCGATACGTCGATTTCGAGTGTGAGTTCTTCGAGTGAGCCGGTAAGCACGACGCCATAGTCGCGAGCAGCGCCTTCGACAGAAACGAATTCGTCGAGCACATCGTCGAGCACTGCTTGAGGATCACGAGCGAACGGATTCCCCCAGCCGCCGCCCCCTCCGTAGTTGAACATCACCCGTTCGCCCGCGTCCATCGGTACTTGATTTGCGGTGTGGGCAACTCGATACGGATCATCGCTGCCGTATCGCAGGATCATTTCGTTCGGTGAACCATTGCCTCCGCCGCAAATGCCGGGCATCGGATACTTCATGCCTACGACATAGGTATACACAGTCGACGGCACGCGCACTTCCTTTTCGTAGTGCGATCCGCAGATTCCGCGCCATTGGCCGGGACCACCGCTATCAGTTCGGTAGTCGCGAGACCATTGCACATGCGGAAAAAGACTCTCATTGATCTCCGCAGTTGCTTTCCACAGGTTGCCGAAACTTGCCGAGAGGGCACCCCACGCGTCCATACCTTGTGCTGCGTTGCACCAACCTGCATATACCTCGGCGGAATGATCCACAAAATCACGACCGGTACGAGGGTCGACGCCGCGGATGACTGTTGGGATTCCAGTCTTGTACGTTTGCGGCACCGCGCGGCCTGGGAGCACATGCTGCATCGCGACGGCAATCACTTCGCCCACGTCAGCACCGGGATGGTGGGTGCCAGCGCTCACGGGTTTCCCTGCCGGCGGATTCAAGACGCAACCCTGCGGGACCACCAATGTAATGGACTCGAAAAACCCTTCATTCTTAGGTATTTCTGGGTCCATCATCGATGCGATCTGGCCGATTGTGTATCCGCGTGTATTGCCATAGGTCGACCAAGCCTGCAGCTCCGGTCGCGTGTCGCTGCCAGTGAAATCGATGGTCAGGTCGTCGCCGTCGACAGTTATGGCGACGTGCAGATGCACGTCCGGATTGCCGAGCGGATCATGATCGACATAAGCGTCCGCTTCGTAGGTCCCGTCGGGCCATGCTGATACTTCTTCTCGGAAACGTTTCTCCGCGTAGTCGATCATCAGATCGACGGCCTCTTCGACGCGGCGAGCCGAGTGACGAGTGAGAATCTCTTGGAGTCGGCGTACTCCAAGTTGTGCAGCCCCGATCTGAGCACGGATATCGCCGATATAGTCGGGAATGCGATTGTTTGCCTGCAGTGCATACAACACGTCGCGCCGCGTTACGCCTTGGTCGATGACTTTAATCACAGGCCAACGCACACCTTCGCCCCAGATGTCGTTCGCAGTCACGTTGTACCCGCCCGGCACCGCGCCACCGGTGTCGCCGTGATGGCATTGAATTGAAGCGATGAGAACCATGCGCCGCGTGCCGGTCACGGGATCGTCGGCGTATACCGGCGCAAATACGTTGTAATCGGGGAGGTGGCCGCCCCCGTGATACGGATCGTTGGCCACAAATACGTCGCCTTCGCAAAACTCTTCGATACCTAGAAAGTCGAGTGCGAAACGCACTGGCAACGTTGATGTGAGCATGAACTGCGGTATCCCGACCGATAACGCGGCGAGGCGTCCTTGCGCGTCGAGGATCGTGGCGTTGCGTTCATTGCTCTGATTGAGAATTGGTGTCGTGGCCGTTCGAGAGACGTAGGCCGCCATTTCGAAACATATGGTTTCCATCCCGCCGCGGATCACTTCGGCGGTGACGAGATCGATGGTGGGTTCAGTGGACAGCCTGCCGCGGGTGGCGGCCAATCGGACGACGTCTGCGCTGCTCATGGGCGACTCTCTTTGTCCATCGAACCTCGTCACGCTGCTGGGAGCAACCTGACACGAACGTCAGGAGTCTACGCGAGTGATGCCCAAAATGCAGTGAGAAGTTCCGCGACGCGCTCGGGTTGCAACACCGGCCAGAAGTGTCCGCATTCGAGCTCCTGGTATTGGGCGCCGACTCGTTCGGCGAGCCGCTTGCCCATCGCTGGCGGTGCGTACACGTCGTCGCGACCCCACAAGACGAGGGCGGGGAGTTTCGCCCCGAAGGCATCCACATCGGGCTGCCACTCTGCGCCGACAGTGATCGCCGATCGGTAGAGCTTCAAGATCGTGTCGCGCATGGTCGCGTCAATGTGGCGGGCCATTGGCTCTGCATGCTCGCCGAGTTCGCCTTCAAGTGCAGCCGCGAAGAGTTCCGGAGTCATCATCGCCATTACTTGTTCGCCGACTTCGGGCGTCTGCCATGCCTGCGCCGTATCGTGCCAGGTGTATTCGACGTCGACGGGGCCGCCGCCGCACACCCAACTGCGAAATAGGTCAGGCCGAGTTGAAACGATGCGCTGTGTGAGCAGACATCCCCAGTCGTGACCAACGACATCGACGGGTTCTCCGATCGCTTCGATCTCCGCGATCAACCACTGTGCATATTCCTCCTTTGTGGAATTCCAACCGTTTGGGAACGGCGCATCGAAACCGGGAAGCGCGAGCGCGATGGTGCGTGCGTTCGGGAGTTGTGCACGGATGCCGTCCCAAATGCGAAACGTCTCGGGCACGCCGTGAATAAATACAGCAGTCATACAAGCGAGCTTACGGGACGTAACGCGGCAGCGAAACCTATCGTTGAGGGCCCGTCAGGCCCAGAATGCGCGCGGCACGGTCGGCGGCCTTTGGGCCTGCGAGTTGGCGCAGCAGCAACAAACCATCCAAGATCGCGATCGCGGCTTCGGCTTCGGCTCGTCGGCGCGCTGGCGGTCCCGCAACAAACTCGCTGGCCCATGCGATCCACGCCTCGACGAGTTGCGGCATCAGCGTCTGATACGGGTCGCGACCGGTTTCGGGCGCAGGACTCTTTTCCCACGAAGAAAGACCTGCCGCCGTAGCCGCTGCGTTGATGCCAGTCCTGACCGCTATGCCCGCATGAGCGTGCCAGCTAGTCGAGGCGAGGCACGCCGAGTGCTGCGAGCTTGTGCCAGGAACGTTCAACGATCAGCGGATACGTGTTGAGGTAATACGGCAAAGCAGCGCACGCTTGGTTGATCGCAGCGCCGCGGCTGCGGGCCAATGTTGCATCATCGACCGCGAGAAGTTCGACGAATGCACCTCGAGAATCGTCAGTGAACAACGGAGACCAGATCACTTGTACATCAACGGCCGGGTCGCCAACACACGCCGAGCCCCAGTCGACGATGCCACAAAGCTGCCGATCGGTCATCAGACAATTGCCCTCCAAATCACCATGTACCCAAACGGCGGGTCCGTTGTAGGGATCGGCTGCCAACGCGGCTTCCCAAATTGCCAATGCGGTATCGGCATCGATGAGATGGCTTGCGTGGCGGATCGCTCGGCGCGTGTCGCGGTCGTACTCGGCGAGCGGCCGGGCACGATTCCGAGCCGCAGGTGCGGCATCCGTTGGTACATTGCGAAGCTCGACGGTCACCTTCGCAATGTCGGTTGCAAAGATGACCGGGTCGCTAACTCCTTCGAGCGATGCGCATTCACCGGGAATCCATTCGTGTACGGCCCAACGATACGGATATCCGAAATCGGGTTCGCCAACCACGACTGGTTTGGGCACCGCAACCGAGAGGTGCGGAGCGATACGTGGCAGCCAATTCGCTTCACGGTCGACTTGACTCGCGGCCCAATGGATGCGCGGCAACCTCACCACGAGATCGGTACCCAAACGCCAGATCGCGTTGTCGGTGCCCCACGGTTCAACAATTGTGACCGGCAGCGAGCCAAACTCAGGAAACTGTGACGTCAGCAGTCGACGCACGAGGGTGTCATTGACCTCAAATTCATCGTGGTGCATCCGTGTGGTCATAGTCCAGTATGGCCGATAGTCATGGGCGAGCATTCGAATTTGCGACGACCTCGATGGGCTAGCTCTGGCGTGCAACGAGCGATTGAATCGCGGCGGTCACCGCGTCCGGTTGCTCAAACATCATGAAATGGCCTGAGTCTTCAATGGGAACGAGAACGACCGATCTTGAGCTGAACCGATTCGGCGTTTCGGAGAACCATCGGAGTGGTTGTTGTGTGTCTTGCGTTGCTTGCACTAGTGACACAGGTCCTCGAAACGGTTGCAACATCGCGACGAGCTCCGTCGCCCAGAAATTCGGATCGGAGATCTGGGGATTGTCTCGGTAATAGCGACACATTGTGACGGGTGTTGCTGGATCGAATCGAAATTCCTCTTCAACGCGATCGACTTCGGAGTTTGGTATTGCTTGAGCTGTATTGATCCCCAGGCTCCCGTCGTAGCCGTAGAGTAAACGGACAAATCCTTGGCTTCCGGCGATCGCATTGCAGAACTCGGGGTTTTGGAAACTGCTGAATTGCGTGTTGCGCGTCACGATCTCGTCACCGTCGCCGCCGAGGGGTGCCGACATCCGCACCCAGCCGGCGAACCGTTCGCCATCTTGTGCGATGAGGTAGCTCGAAATGATGGTGCCCCAATCATGTGAGACGAGCGTGACATGTCTTTTCAGCGCGAGTTGATCTAACAGCGCTGATACCTCGGTGGCGACCCGAGAAGCGGCGTACTCGTTGCTCGAGGGCGACTGAACGGTTTGTGGATGAGCGCTGCGCCCGAATCCTTTGAGGTCGAACGCGACGACATGATGATTTTTGGCGAGACTCCCCATTTGTTTGTGCCAGTCGTACCAAGATTCTGGGACGCCGTGCACGAACAAGATTGCGGGATTCTTTGTGTCGCCAGCTTCAACGACATGCCACGTCATATCTGCAGCGTCTACGTATCGTTCGGTAAATAAGGTTCCTGCCACTGTGAATGAACGGCGACAGCCCGCCGGGGCTGGTTGTTGCTTATCGCAGGTGGGGGTCGTTGTTGCTTCGGTTGGTTTCGTCTCGGTTCGTGTCGTGTCGGTTGGCTGAGTTGGCTTGCTTTGGCTGCTGGTGCACGACGTGAGGGCGAACAAAGCGGTCACGCCGATGACGCGGATTGGGGATCTCACATGCATGGACGACTGTCTTTCATGCGATTGACGTTGGTTTACAAGGTGCGCCAGTGATCGAAGTGGGCGTCGAGGAGTTCATCGGATGCGTACGGCCCCCACGTTCCTGCTTTGTATGGGTGCACGGGAACCGATCCGGAATTGATGGCATCGAGCATTGGCTGAACGATTTGCCACGCGACATCCACTTCGTCTTCGCGTATGAACAGTGTCGCGTCGCCAACCAGTGCGTCGAGTAGCAGGCGTTCGTAGGCTTCGGGTGCTACTTCGGTGAAGCCCTCGCGGAAGGAGAAGTCGAGCCCGACTGTTCGGACTTCGAAACCTGATCCCGGAACCTTCGCCCCGAACTCGAGCCGCACGCCTTCGTCGGGCTGAATCCGCAACACGAGCGTATTGGGCTCCATCGAGTCGATCGCGGTGGTAGGCAGCGCAAGGTGAGGAACTGATTTGAACCGCAACGCAACTTCGGTGACCCGCTTACCGAGTCGTTTTCCGGCTCGAAGATAGAACGGCACGCCCGCCCAACGCCAGTTGTCGATCGCGAGCCGCATCGCGATGAACGTTTCGGTCGTGCTTGTCGGAGAGACACCCTCCTCATCGAGATAACCATTGACGGTCTCACCACCGACTTCGCCGCTGGTGTACTGCCCTCGTACTACGCCGAGCCCAACGTCAAAGGTGTTCATGTGTTCAATAGATTTGAGCACTTTCACCTTTTCGTCGCGCACCTCGTCAGCTCCGAAACTTGCGGGTGGTTCCATCGCCACGAGCGAGAGCACCTGCAACGCGTGGTTCTGCACAATGTCGCGCAACGTACCGGCTTGTTCATAAAACGTGCCGCGATGTTCAACGCCGATTGATTCTGCCACGGTGATCTGCACATGATCTACGTATCGACGATCCCAGATCGGTTCGAAGATCGCATTTGCGAAGCGAAGGGCCAAGACATTTTGCACGGTCTCTTTACCGAGATAGTGATCGATGCGAAAGATCTGGCGTTCGTCGAGGTGCTGATGAATGAACGTGTTGAGTTCGCGACCAGATTCGAGATCGGTGCCGAACGGCTTTTCGATGATGACGCGTGTGTACCCGCCCTCGGGGTCACGCGCAAGTCCGGCCTCACTCAACCCGTTGATTGCCGCCTCGAAAAACTGCGGGAGCGTCGACAAGTACATCAGACGATTTCCGCAGGCGCCATGTTCGGCATCACACCCGTCGAGCACCGCGCGCAGGGTGTTCCAGGTGGCTGCTTCATCGAACATGCCAGCGACGTATCGGATGCGTGGCATCAGCGCGCGAAACGCAGCCTCCGCAGCGGGGTCTACTGCTCGTATCGACGCGAATACTGAGTCTGTGAACTCCGCGTCGCCGAACTCAGTACGTGCCACGCCGACAAGGGAAAAGTTGCTCGGAAGCTGACCTCGATGGGCAAGGCTTGCAATCGCGGGAAACAGCTTGCGGTTCGCGAGATCGCCAGTCGCGCCGATAACTACGAGCGCGGCACCGTCAGGGACTCGTTGATCTGTAGACACAGTTGCGATAGTAAGGGCGAATGGACAAGCCGACGGTGGATGCTTACGAGCAGCAAGCAGCGCGTTGGGAGTCGGAACGGACTGTTGACGAGCCTGAACTTGCAGCGGCGTTTGCTCGGAGGGTCGGAGGCGAAGGTGTTCGGCTCGACGTTGGATGCGGCCCGGGCTGGTATGCGCCCCTGCTCGGCGGGCAAGTCATTGCCTCGGATGCCGCGTTTTCGATGCTCAAAATTGCGGTGTTGGGCGCTGAAGGTGCGCCGCTCGTGCAACACGATTTTGAGGCCTTGCCGTTTCGCAGCGACAGAATCAGCGGCATCTGGGCACACAAGTGTTTGATGCACGTCCCTCATGAATCACTGCCGATGGTGCTGCATGAAATCGCACGGGTGCTCCAAGTGGGCGGCGCAGTGCAAGCTCGCATTCTTTCCGATCGCCTACAACGCACTTGGCAAGCCGATCCGTATGGGCAACGTCACTTCTCGCTGTGGAACGAAGGACATCTTCGGCGTGTATTTGATGGCGCAGGCTTCACAATTGAGGATTGTGAGCATCGTCACGGGCAGTGGCTCGATATTTCGGCAACCCGTCAGCGCACTTTGGCGGATGTGGTTGGGCCGAGTATGAATGTCCTCGTCGTCGGTTTGAATCCGTCGGTCTATTCGGCGGACCGCGGCGTGGCATTCGCCCGGCCCGGCAACCGATTCTGGCCTGCGGCGTTGCTGTCTCGCCTTGTCACTGCGGACCGAGACCCAGTGCACGCCCTTCGGCACCGCGGCGTGGGCTTTACCGACATCGTGAAACGAGCGACCGCGCGCGCTGACGAGCTCGTTCGCGATGAATATGAAGCTGGAGTCGAACGGCTACGCGAACTTGTTGAATGGCTTGAGCCGAAGGTCATCGCGTTCCTTGGCGTAACTGGGTATCGCGTTGCGGTCGATCGGCATGCCTCGCTCGGGATTCAACCGACAGATTTCGGCGGTGCGGCGACCTATGTCATGCCGAACCCCAGCGGACTCAATGCGCATACAAACGTGACCGACCTCGTTGGACATTTTCAGAGCGTGGCGCGCTTGGCCTCAAGTGTGGCGAGCGCGTCGCGGTAGCTCTTCGCGAAACTCGCAACCCCATCGCGTTCGAGGGTCGCGGTCACGTCGGCAAAATCGACGCCCGCTGCGGCGAGCCCGTCGATTTCGGCGTGTGCGGTCGCGAGGTTTTCGGAGACCGAATTGGCCCGCAATCCCTGGTGTGACTGCAGTGCGTCAACCGATGCCTGTGCCAACGTGTTCACCGTGTTGGGTCCTATGAGTTCATCGACGTAGAGCGTAGGGGAGTAGTCGGGGTTTTTCGTCGAAGTCGATGCCCATAGTGGCCGCTGCACCGCGCCTCCCGCGGCCGCGAGCGCAGCCCAACGCGGCGTGGCACAATGGGTTTGAAACAATTCGTAGGCGAGCTTCGCGTTCGCAACTGCAGCCTTTCCTCGCAGCGCATGGCCTTCGGGAAGGCGAGGATCGGTTTCGGTGTCGACTCTGCTTACGAAAAACGATGCAACGCTGTGCACATTGTTGATTGGCTCGCCGAATGCAAGCAGTTGTTCGAGCCCTGCAACATGCGCATCGAGCACCGCTTGATGGCGTTCAAGTGAAAATATCAATGTGACGTTGACATTGATGGCGGATGCCAGAACGGCGGTGATCGCAGGGAGACCTTCCAGCGTGGCCGGAATCTTGATCATCAAGTTCGGACGACGAATCCGAGACCAGAGTTGACGCGCTTGTTCGATCGTTGCTTGGGTATCGCGGGCAAGCTCTGGAGAAACCTCGACCGACACGTACCCATCAAGACCCTTGGTCGCCGTGTAGACGCCGGCAAGGATGTCGCAACATCCTTGAATGTCGTCAACGACCATTGTCCAATATGCATCTTCTACCGAAGCGTCGGCCAACGACCGCAGTTGTTCGTCGTAGTCGCTTCCTGTACCCATCGCCTTTTCGAAAATGGTCGGGTTGGATGTCACGCCGCGGATCCCGTCGTGGTCGACGAGTTGTTGGAGCCCGCCGCGCGCGAGCGAGCGCGTCAAATTGTCGTACCACGGGCTTTGACCGAACTCGTTGAGTTTGGCGACATCCGATTGGCCGGTCATGAATTGCTCCTCGGGTGAAGTCACGTTGCGTCGAGCGCAAGTAGGGCGCGGGCACGTTCAGCGACTGCTGTTGGTGTGAATCCAAACTTGTCCATCACTGTGTTCCCCGGAGCCGAAGCGCCGAAACGGTCGATTGCGACAGTGTCGTCCGCGTATTTCGACCATCCGAAGCTGACTCCGGCCTCAACAGCAAGGGTCGGGACTCCTGGCGGCAGTACATCGGCGCGATATTCGCTCGACTGAATCTCAAATGCGTCCCAAGATGGCATCGAAACAACGCGGACTGAAAGGCCAGCGGCGCTGAGTTCCTCGGCTGCCCCGACGCAGTGCGCAACCTCGGACCCGGTACCGATGAGCACGAGATCAAGATGATCCTCCTGTGATTCATCCACCAGTACATACGCGCCCGCGGCGACGCCCAGCGCACCACGTTCGGCCGAGCCGTTGAGCACAGGCGTGTTTTGACGGGTGAGGAGCAAAGCCGTCGGGCCGTTGCCGTCGATATGGCATTGCCACGCGTAGGAAGTCTCGTTGGCATCGGCAGGCCTGATCACTTTGAGTCCCGGCATAGCTCGCAGCGATGCGATCTGTTCGACCGGTTGATGGGTTGGGCCGTCTTCTCCAACACCAACCGAATCGTGTGTCCATACGAATGCCACTTTGTGTTGCGCAAGTGCGGCGATTCGCGCAGGAGGTCGCATGTAGTCGGAAAACACAAAGAAGGTGCCGATAAATGGAAGCATTGCGGATACTGACATACCGACGGCAATCGAGCCCATGCCGTGTTCTCGAATCCCGAAGTGCACGATGCGGCCGTCCGCATTGGTGTCATTGAAGATTCCGCCACTCTTGATCATGGTGCCGGTGTTGCCGGTTAAATCGGCCCCGCCGCCGACTAACCCAGGTACTACATCGAAGATCGCCGCGAGCACGTCCTTGCTCGCATTACGCGTAGCGACGGATTCGCCTGCGGCCCAGGTCGGCAACTTTGCAGCCCAGCCTTCGAGCCCGCGTTGCGATGTGCATGCTTCGAGTTCGGCAGCTCGTTGCGGATGCAAGGCCGCCCATTGTGCGCGCTGTGCTTCACGCCGTTCGCGTTCGACGGACCCTCGGCGCCCGGCAGCACGATAGAACGAAAGCACTTCGTCGGGGACGTGGAACGACTGATCAACCGGCAAGCCCATGATTGCTTTGGTGATGGCGATTTCTTCATTGCCGAGTGGATTGCCATGTGCATCGGAGGTATCGGTGACCTTCGGCGACGGAAACCCGATGTGGCTGCGCAAAATCAGCAATGTCGGTCGTTGGGATTCGGCGATACCAGCTCGTAGGCCTGCTTCGAGCGCGTCAAGATCCTCGGCAACCTCACCGAGTTCGATCACCTGCCACCCATAGCCCTCGAATCGGAGCCGAACATTGTCGCTATAGGCGAGTTCGGTCGGCCCGTCAATCGTGATGTGGTTGTCGTCGTAGACGTAGACGAGTTTGCCGAGTTTCAAATGGCCCGCGAGCGACGCGGCCTCATGCGTGACGCCTTCCATGAGGTCGCCATCACCGCATATCGCGAAAACATTGTGGTTGCAGACTTCGGCACCGAACCGCGCTCGTAGGTTTGCTTCGGCGAGCGCAATCCCGACGCCGTTCGCGAATCCTTGACCGAGTGGGCCAGTAGTGACCTCGACCCCCGCGGTGTGGCCGTATTCCGGATGTCCCGGGGTGGCCGAACCCCACTGCCGGAAGGCCTTCAGATCATCGAGCGTGAGGCCGTAGCCTGTGAGGTACAGCGTCGAATACAGCAACATCGACGCGTGCCCGGCCGATAACACAAAACGGTCGCGGTCGAACCACTGCGGGTCGTTGGCGTCGTAGCGCATGATCCTTGTGTACAGCACATGTGCGAGCGGCGCTAACGCCATTGGAGTGCCAGGGTGGCCTGAATTCGCGGTTTGTACCGCGTCCATAGATAGGCCTCGGATGACGTTGACTGCGAGTGATTCGAGTTCGGCGTTCGACACGATGATGGACCCCTTCCGCTTGGACCGAGACTACGTGCCGTGAGATCACAAACGGTGGTTCAAAACGCAGCCGAGCACCATCTGGCACCGCCGCGGAAACTCAAGTCGGGTCGTCGTCTACCAGGACTTCGTCGCCGAATAACGCGAGGCTCGCCGTAAAGCCGTGAAGAAATGTCTTACCGCCTACGGGGCCGATTTCGCCGCCGCAGAACATTCCGCCCATAGCGACGTAGCCATGGCCGAGTTCTTGGACGACCTCTGCATCGTGATTTGGCATTCCAAAGAGGTGTCGGCCTCGCCCGTTGCAGGTAAACATCAGTGCTGCTGTGGCGTCGCGCCGCCCTCGGATTGCCCGCCCCGCCACGATACGAAGATCGTCGTCGGCCGATATTGCATCACGCACATGAAACTGGACTGTTTGACCCACCTCGACGAATTCGCCAACGGTGACGCTGCCATCGGCTGGGTTGGCGCCCAGCACGTTTCGAACGAGAAAGTCGCCTCGGGCGAAATCGATTTTGTGTTCGTCGACCACGATCCCTATGTGCAGACCGTTGCTCAGTAATTCGCGTTCTTCGTCGGGCATCGCGGCCGCGACTTCTTGAAGGCGCGTGAAGGCTGGCTGCCCGGCGAGTTGATGAATCACGTTGCGTTCAGATTTCGTGATGGTCATCGGTTGACCGATCGGCCGGCACCCCTGCGAAACCGCCGTCCAGGTGGGGACTCGTTCATCGAGCAGCACTGCGACTGCGCCGTGGGTGCGCTGCTGTTCATCGATGAGCAATCGATTGCCGCCGGGGCCTCGGCCCGCACTGGCAATACCGCCAATCACAGTGAGTTGATCGAGATTGGCGTTTGCCATGCTGAGAAAGTCACTGGTGGGAAAGCTGTATGGGTCGGCAAGCAACAACAGCGTGCCGCGGGCTGAGAGATCTTCAGGCCATCCGACGATGCGCGTGCCGTCGAGTTCTTCCACAGTTTCGAGGTGCATGGTGGTGGCTCGGCCGCCGCCCCAGTGGGCTGCCCAAATACTCAACGCCGGGCCATCTTCGACCTCAAGGCCACCACCGGCAACCGCGGCCGCGGTGCAGCCTATGAGTGATTCAGGTTCGAGCAACTTCTGGATTGCGTCGTTGATGTCGGGCATCGCGCCGACGTAATGCTCGGTGGCGAAAACGACAACCAGATCCGGTTTGTGCGATCCGAATCGTTCTAAGACCTCGCCGACGCATTCGCCGACTGCTTCGACCGGGATGGGATGTTGGGAAAGTGATGCTGCGTAGCGAATCATGTCGAGATCAGGATTCGGCTCTCACGGAGAGTGGCTGAAGGGGCAAACCGGGCAATTACATCATCACGGTCAGTGGCGTGACGACGGCCGAGCCGGTTTCGGGGATCACGCAGCGTGCCTCAATCGTGCCAGGTTCGGTAAACGTGAGTTCGGGACGTACCAGTTGGTAGAAAAACTTGCCTGGGGCCTGAATCATGACCGGGGCCCGATGGCGCCCAACTTCTTCGTCGGTGCCTTCTTTACAAAAGGTCACTTCGAGGGTCCCAGACCGAGCAGATTCGTGTTCGGCGCGTAGCAATACCAAGAGGTGGGGAGTGAGCGTCGTCGGGAAGGCTCCGTCGACGTGAGTCGAGAAGTATGCGCCGGTGATGTCGATTTTTGTTGGCCCGCCTTCGAATTCGCGGCGGAAATCGACGTTGTCCATGAACAGTGCTGAAACGATCTGCATATCCCGCACGCTATTGCAACCCAGCGGTCGAAATACCACGGCAGCTGTCTGGATCGCGTCGCCTAGGTTCAGCGCGTGTTTGGGCCGCAGCCGGAGTCTCATCCGTTTGGTATTCAGGAATGGGGTTTGCTCGCGACCGCGGCGATCATGTGGGGGTGCTCGTTCGTATTGATTGCGCGAGCCCTCGAGCAGTTCAGCCCACTGGTGATCGCGACTGGCCGAGTGGCGGGAGGCTTCGCAACGTTGGGCGCGTTCAGCCAAGCTCGCGGCGTACGTATGCCACGTGAGGCGTGGCCACGCATCGCGGTCGTCGCGGCGACATGGATGGCCATTCCCTTTACCTGCTTTGCGTTAGCGGGGCAATGGATTAGTTCGGCACTCGCCGGGATGCTCAATAGTGGCGTGCCCATCCTGACGGCGATGATCGCGGTGTTGGCTTTTAACCGTCGAGCGACGCGGCGTCAGTTTGTGGGGCTCCTGATCGGATTTGTTGGCACCGGGCTTATCGCCGCGCCCAAACTCGCTGGAGGCGCGAACGCGGGCGCGCTGGGTGTGGTGCTGTGTCTGGTGGCAGTGACGTGTTACGGCATTGCCACCAACGTGATGGTGCCGCTGCAAATGCAATACGGAACGCTGCCGGTTCTATGGCGAGCTCAAGGCATCGCAATTGTCGTGACTACTCCGTTTGCTGTTGTTGGCGTTACGCGTTCTGACTTTTCGTGGGGCGCCTTGCTCAGCGTGCTCGCGCTCGGTGTGTTCGGCACCGGAATCGCGTTCATCGCCGCAGGAACACTGATTGGACGAGTGGGCGCCACTCGCGGCGTATTGAGCACGTACTTCGCTCCAATTGTTGCGATCGTTGTTGGCGTGATGATCCGCCACGACCACATTGAATGGCTTTCGTTGACTGGTATTCCGTTGGTGCTGTGTGGCGCGTACGTTGCGAGTCGAGGTGTCGGGTCGCGCACCTCTGAGCCGGTGGCTCAGATTGGTGCGCCGTGAAGCCAAACGCGTTGTAACGCTGCTGATTCGAAATGCAACTCGACAAGGTTTGCTGCGGCGCCTGGTGTGAGGCGACCAAGATCATTGCGCCCTAATAGGTCACACGGAACGGTTGCTGCCATGGTCACTGCTCGCTCGATTGATATGCCGAGGCCAACAAGGATTCGTACTGCGTCGATCATGTGAATGACAGATCCTGCGAGCGTGCCATCTTCGAGGAATACTGCCCCGCCCCGCTGCTCGATCTTCATGCTGCCGGATTCACCTGCACCGGGCGCCACCGAATCGGTTATGAGCGCGATGCGTTGCTTCGTCGCGAGTGCCACTCCTATTGCGGGCGCGCTCACATGGTGGAGGTCGGCGATGAGCGTTGGTGTGATGCGATCATCGAGCAACGCTGCGGTCGCCAAACCCGGGTCGCGATGATGCAGGCCACTCATACCATTGAAGAGGTGGGTCGCGATCGTCGCACCTGCGTCGATTGCCGAGACGGCAGTTTCGTACGAGCAATTCGAGTGGCCGAGCGCAACAAGAATGTTGTGTTCTTTGAGTAGCGCGATGCCTTCGAAGCCAGGGTCTGCTTCCGGAGCAAGCGTGACGAGCCGGATGAGATCACTATGCCGTTCGATCAATGCGGTCAGCCACCGAATATCGACCGGCCGAATCAGATGCCGGGGGTGTGCGCCAGTAGCGCCGCCGAGGAACGGACCTTCGAGATGCACTCCTAAAATCTGGCTTCGTTGTTGCGCGTCGCTCAGGGCTTGCGCTTCTCGAATTCGGTCGAGGGTGTCGTCATATTGGTCGAGTTCGGCTGTGACAATTGTGGGTAGGCATGCGGTCGTGCCGTGCTCGGCCATCTGGGTGAGCGCGTGAGCGATCGTGCGTGCATCTTTTGCGATTCCGAAGTCGACTGCATCCACGCCGTTGACCTGGAGGTCTACGAACCCCGGAGCGATAAACACTCTGCTGCTGGCGTCGCCCGAAGTGACCTTTGTGATCGTCGGGCCTTCGAATTGCACAGTTGCATTTCGACCGACGATTTGAGTCGTGGTGCCGGCTGTGTGCGTAGGGGTCATACAGCGGTGTCGCGTAGCGCGAACCAGAGTTTGGCGAGGCCGGTAAGCGTGCGCGGCACTCGCCTAATAATCGATGTGCGGGCGGGGCGTCGTTCCTCGACCGAAACGGCGATCTCGCTCGTCGGAAGGCCTGCTCGCTCGACACGCAAAATCAATTCGGTGTCGAAAAGATCGCGGCCGAGGTGGCACTGCCGAGCGTATTGGGTGACGACGTTGCGACGCATTGCTTTCATTCCGTGGGTATCGGAGAGCTTCAGGCCGTAGCCGACCTTCAGGATCGTTGAGAACACCATCGTGACAAGGCGGCGAATCCAAACTCGTTGATCGTCGGCTCCGTCCATCCGCTTTGAGCCGACGACCACTGCAGGGCCGTCCTGAGCCGCAACGAGGCGCACCGCTCGATCCATGAAGTCAAGGTCGTAATAGTCGCAGTCGAAATTGACCACGCTTTCACCCTGAGCGAGCAACAGACCGTGACGAAGTGCCGCGCCGTAGTCGGCCGCGTTCAACGATTCGACGATGAGCTCCGGGTGCTCGGCACGTAGGCCATGGGCGAGTTCAAGTGTGCCGTCTTTCGAACCGTTTTCGACCACGATGATCTCGAAACTCAGGTCTCGCTCCCGGAGCCCCGATGCGACTTCGTTCACCGACGTACGAAGAATTGCGGCCTCGTTGAACGCGGGCATCACGACCGTGAGATCGAGTGTCATCGCGCGTTCGCCTCGTCGGATGTTGCTGCGGCGAAACGGCACAGTGCGTCGATCGCGTTGCAGTCTTCGATAATTCCCGCGTCGGCATTGAACGCAGGCTGGCCGCTGGTGTGCATCACCACGGCAGGGTAGATCGCGAAACGAGGGCCGAACACAACGTGTTCGCTACGACGAGCTTCCGACCAATGAAAAGCCATCGTGAACATTGCTCCCATCTCATCGAGGACGGGCGGCGGATCTTGCGCACAGAGATCGAGCACTTTGAGTGCCGATAGGCCCGCCCGGCACTCGACGACTACGCATTCAGCCCACTGAGCTACTTCGGTTGCGAAATCGGAGTGCGATGCTATGAGCTTTTTGGCTGCAGTCTTGGTGAGCAGCAGTTCTTGATGTAGCTGATCTCGCTGTGAAGCGGTGGTCGCGGTAGGTGCGGCCAAGATCGAATCAATCAGCGCGTGAAATGGACTAGTTGCAGGAGGGTTAGGCGGCCCATCGTAACAGGCTGTAGCAAACAGCAGCGTTTGATCGTCGCTACACGCCGCTGCGAATTCAGCGTCGGCGTCGTAGGAGCTTGGTGCAACGAGGTAGCGCGCCGCGGTTGCTAACGGGATGCGCGAAGCAAGCGCTTGATTCATGGGGTTCAACAAAATGCCATGAGCGACCGAATCCAGGTCGTGGCTGCGCCCGCGGTACGGGCCAAGATGTAAACGAGTAGACATTGTGCCGTCGTTTACCGGATAGTTGTCCCAGATTACAAGGTTGTGGCGAGGCAGCGCCGCCTTCCAAGCCCTGGCGTCGCTGGTGGTGATTTGGGGTGAACATACCGTTGGGCCGGTCCACATGAGTGCGACTTCGGTCGATAATTCGGCTGCCAAGTCCGTCGTGTACTTCGAGGCGGTCGTGCCGAGATATTCAGTAGGGCACAGCATCAGGCTCGGACGGGCGCAGCGCTGTTCCAGTTCCCCCAGGAACCAATTCGCAAGATCTGCCTGGGCCTCAGCGAGGCCGTTGGACATCGGAATGTCGTCGAGCGCAAGTAAGAACCAATCGATGCCGTTATCGATCAGGGGCCCACACTTGTCGATGAGCAGAATGCGCTCGGGTTGTGATGCGTAGCTGATATCGAGTCCAGGGGAAATGGCAAAGCCCACTCGAACTCCCGCCGCATCGCCTGCGATTCGAAGGGCAGCGAATTCCGCGATCGCGGCGCCGGAATAAGGTTCGCGCCAACGGGCGCGGTGGAACTCGTCGTCTTTGGGCGCGTACATATACGCGTTCATGTCATGCGCCCCAAGAAACGAGAGCGCGTCGAGACGCTGCGCGTGCGTCCACGGCGTGCCGTAGAACCCCTCAACGATTCCTCGGACACCGAACGTCATGCCGTTGAAACTAGTGGGCACCCGTTGAGCGCTGAGAAGCCCTGGGCGAACAGGCGGAACTCTCCGCGGGGCTGCGTGGTCTGTCTAAGGTTGTTGCTATGAGTCCAACCCCCGACGTTCTGGCGATTCACGCCGCCGCTGCTGGATCTTCAACCGCGGTCATTGTGGATGCGAGTGGAGGCGCGACAGCCTCACGTGTCACTTTTCGTGAGCTCAACGACCTCGTAAATCAATGCGCGAACGGCTTGGCGGCAATGGGTGCGACAGCAGGCGAGCGGTTGGTCTGGTGCGGGCCGAACTCACTCGAAGTGCTCGTTGTGATTCATGCGGCACGCAAACTCGGGCTGGTTGCCGTGCCGCTTTCCTACCGTTTCACCCGTCACGAAATGGCGTACGTGATCGACAACTCAGACGCCGCGATCGTGATGATCGATGCTGAATTCGCTGACGTTGTCGCGGGCATCATCAGCGATCTTCCTAAGGTGCGGACGGTGGTCGCTTTCGGTGGCGACGCTCCGCAGGGCCTCATGCCATGGACTGATCTACTGGTTGGCCAATCTGTTGATGAGCCTGTAGCAGTAGAGGACGCGGCGACTGCGGGTGCGCAGATGATCTACACGAGTGGCACTACGGGCAAGCCAAAGGGCGCGTTGCGCACTCGCACCGATCGGGTGCTGGTCGCGGCGATGCTCGCCGAGCTGGGTGTCGGTCAGCCCGATGACGTGCACCTCACGACGGGTCCGCTATATCACTCGGGGCCACTCGCATTTGCGTCGTTAAGCCACACAATTGGTCGGCCCATTGTTGTGCTGCGAAAGTTTGATCCGGTGGCGTGGATTCGTTTGGTACGCGAACATGTGGTGACCAACACGTTCAGTGCCCCGAC
Source organism: Actinomycetota bacterium (assembly GCA_005773635.1). Taxonomy (GTDB): domain Bacteria; phylum Actinomycetota; class Acidimicrobiia; order IMCC26256; family PALSA-610; genus F1-120-MAGs023. Next base: position 58,585 of record SXHN01000031.1, on the reverse strand, counting down.
CCAATTGAAGCGAATCGTTTCGTTGCCAGATGCCGAACTCGCCAAGGCCGATATGTCATCGATGCGGTGCCTCATTGCCAATGCCGCACCCGTTCCGTATGCCTTGAAATGCGAGATCATCGAGAAGCTGGGCGACGGATTTCTCTTCGAGGTATACGGATCCACCGAGCTTGGTGTGGACACAATCCTGCGTCCCGAAGATCAGCTACGAAAGCCCGGATCGTGCGGAAAGCCGTACGGAAATATCGAGATCCGTATTGTGAAAGACGATGGCGACGTCGCCGAAACTGGCGAAGCCGGAGAGCTATTCGTACGGACTGGTCTGGCGATGGACGGCTACCACCGCACCACCGAACAGCTCACGCAACTCGAGGAATCGTCGTGGAAGTCAGTCGGTGACGTTGCCTACGTCGACGAAGAGGGATACGTCCACATCTGTGATCGCAAAAAGGACATGATCATTTCAGGTGGTGTGAATATCTACCCTGCCGAAATCGAAGCCGTGTTGTATGCCCATCCGAAGGTGCTTGACGCCGCCGTGTTCGGGGTACCCGACGAGGAGTGGGGTGAAGCCGTGCATGCGGTCGTGCAAGCGAAAGCCGATGAGAAGCTGGATCTCGAAGAGCTCGCCGACTTCGTTGCGCAACGCTTAGCGAAGTACAAACGGCCGCGTACTTGGGAGACCCGGAGCGAATTGCCGCGCACCGACAGCGGCAAGCTCCTCAAGCGGGTATTGCGCGATGAACACTGGCGCGATCGAGGGTCGCGGGTGTAAATCGGCACGTCAACGAAGGCGTTTGGCCAGTGTCGCTTTGACCGACGGCCATTCTCCAGGAATGATTGAATACATTGCAGTGTCGCGTGCTTGTCCGGTTTCACCGGGCACCAGCGACGGTTGCCAGCCGCGGAGAACCCCGTCGTATCGGGCGCCGAGGCGTTCGATTGCTGCTCGGCTTCGCGCATTTCGGGCATCGGTTTTGAGGTCGAGGCGTTGCACCTGCCATGTTTCGAATGCGTGCGTGAGCATCAGTAGTTTTGCCTCGGTGTTGATTTCTGTACGTTGCGCAGACGCAGACAACCACGTCCCGCCGATCTCGACTGCGTCGGGAACGCCGCGATCGAACCATGACCTGATTGTCAGGAACCTTGTGCATCCGACGATTGCATCATTAGCGACCCTCACCGTTGTGAAGGCCAGTGCCCCACCCCTCGCTTGTTGCAATTGCAAATCTTCGATATGCAATCTCATCGCTGCGGCCGTTGCAGGCACTTCGGTGAATCCGTAGGTGGTGCGGTCCTCGTTCGCAGCCGCGACGAGGCCATCGAGATGTTCGTACGACACCGGCTCCAGTCGCACGTGTCGACCTTGCAGCACCAGACACTCCATCAGCGCGACTGTAGATGCCCCGTGCCGTTCGCGCCTTCAAATATCGCGTCGGCGCGTTAGTCGACCGTCGGCGGTACACAAACGCGCCGTCGGTCGACGGGACTGTGCCGCGCCGACCCATTTCCGTGCGGGTTGGCGCGTTAGTCGACCGCGGGCGGTACACAAACGCGCCGTCGGTCGACCGTACGGTCGCGGACCCCAGTACGCTGCCGCCTCGATGCCTACTCTGTCGGAAGTTGAATCAAAACGATTGCTCGCTCAGCACGGTGTGCCGATGCTCGATGAGCAAATCGTGCCCACCGCCGAGGCCGCCGTCGCCGCTGCCAACGAGATGGGGTATCCGGTCGTTGCGAAACTCAACGGTGATGCTATTGCCCACAAGACCGAGCGTGGTCTTGTAAAGCTCAATCTCCGAGACGCAGCTTCCGTGCACGCTGCGGCCTCCGAACTCCTGAGCGCCGCCACCCCCGACGACGGCGAAGTTCAGGTGTTGGTGGCCCCAATGCTCAAGGGCAACCGTGAACTTATTGCGGGCATGCTCTCCGACGAACAGTTCGGGCCGACGGTGATGCTCGGTATCGGCGGCGTGCTAGCCGAAGCAATTCAAGATGTGGTGTTTCGTCTCGTGCCTATTACCGAAATCGACGCGCATGAGATGATCGAGGAACTCAGCACGCAAAAGCTGCTCGGAGAATTTCGTGGTGAACCAGCAGTGGACCGCGAATCGTTAGTTGCGGTGTTGCTCGGACTCTCGAAGCTGGCGGCGGCCGACCCCAAAATTGTGAGCGTCGATGTGAATCCCTTGATCGTGTCGCCGCTCGATGGTCGCCCGTTGGCCGTCGACGCGCTGGTGGAGGTCGCGTCATGAGCCCATTCAACGCCGCCGGATTTGAGGCGCTGTTCAACCCCAAGGGTGTTGTCGTGGCTGGGGCGAGCAGCCATCCTGGCAAGTTTGGTTTCGTGGCGCTGCACAACATTTTGGCTTGCGGATATGAGGGCGCAGTCGCCGCAACGAATCGAGACGGCGGGGAGGTGCTCGGTATCGCGACCGCACAAGACATTGCAGACCTCGACGCGGATACCTACGACCTCGTCTTTGTGTGCACGCCAGCGAGTGCCAACGTCGATTTGCTTCGTGCCGCGGCGAAAAAGGGCATCAAAGCAGCGTTCCTGACGAGCGCGGGCTACGGCGAAGCGGGCGAGGCCGGGATTGTCGCGCAACAAGAGCTTGTCGCGCTCGCAGCAGAGTTGGGCATACTTCTCGCGGGTCCGAACGGCCAAGGCGTCGTCAGCACCCCAGCCAAACTCTGCGCACAGATCGTTGCGCCGTATCCGCCCGCAGGCAAGATTGGAATCGCGAGCCAGAGCGGCAATTTCGTCAGTTCGTTCATGAACCTTGCTGTGCAAAGCGGCGTCGGCGTGAGTCGGGCCGTGAGCGCAGGAAATGCAGCTGCAACGGGCGTGGCTGATTACCTCGAGTACTACGCGAACGATCCACACACCGCAGTCGCACTTGCGTATCTCGAGGGAGTGAACGACGGTCGTGGGCTGTTCGAACGGCTGCGGTCGATTGCCGCTCGGAAGCCGCTTGTGTTGCTGAAAGGCGGGGCCACCAGCGGCGGTCAACGTGCCGCGGCGAGTCACACTGGAAGCCTTGCTAGTGATGACCGCGTGTTCGACGGTATGTGTCGCCAAGCTGGTATTACGAGAGCCGCCAATGTCGAAGAAGCGTTCGAGGCCGCCGCATCGTTTGCGACACAGCCACTGTTGCAAGGGCCGCGCACCATCGTCATCACGACGGCAGGCGGTTGGGGGGTGGTTACGGCTGATGCAATTACGAACAGCGAGCTTGAATTGGCGGTATTGCCAGACGATTTGAAAGCTCAGATCGACACCAAACTTCCGCCGCGATGGAGTCGGAATAATCCGATCGATCTTGCTGGCGGTGAGACTCGCGACACGATTCCCGAGGTGTTACAGCTCGTGGCGGAGCACCCCGATGTGGACGCCATCGTGTACCTCGGCTTGGGTATCCAATCCAATCAAGCGCAACTCTTGCGTAACGGCAGGTTCTATCCCGACCATGGGATCGAGCGAATCGTCGCTTATCACGAGCGTCAAGACACCCGATTCGCCGAAGCGGCTGCAGAAATCAGTGCCGCGACTGGCAAGCCGATTATGACCGCAACCGAGCTTGGTATCGCAGATCCGAACAACGCAGGGCCGGCAGCAGTACGTGATTCCGGGCGCTTGTGTTATTCAACGGCCAACCGGGCGGTCACGGCGCTGGAGCACATGTGGCGAGATGCTCGGTACCGTCAGCGCCGCTCTCGCGTGAACGGGTAGTTTTCCTGCGATGGCCGACAAATCGCCTCAGCAACAGGTCCAAGAACTGAAAGATCTGGTTGTTTCCTACGCGAAACAAGAAACCGTTGATCCGATCAAGAATATTGGTCGCTATATCGGCTGGGCGTTGGCTGGCGCCCTCGCGTTCGGGGTAGGAATGACATTCCTCGCCGTCGGCGCGTTGCGCATGTTGCAGACGACATTGCCGGAATTGCTTGACGGGCAGGGCAAATCGTCCTGGTTTCCATACCTCGCGGTACTGCTGCTGCTCGGCTCTGCACTCGGCCTCGTCGCGATGAAACTGACCAAAAGCAAGGCTGATACTTCGAAGGAAGTTCGATGAGCACACCCCAGGCCCCGAAGCGCGTGTCGATTGGCGACATTGAATCCAAGCTCCGCGACATGGCAGGCCCGGTTGAAACCGGTGTCGAGAAGGCGAAGTCGGTGGTGGCCGCGGCGGCGGTTGCCGTGGGTGCTGTGTTGGTGGTCAGCGCGTATCTCATGGGTCGCCGCAAGGGTAAAAAGCGTTCGCCCGTGATTGAGATCCGCCGGATTTGAGCAACCTGGTGGAATCAATTGTCAATCGACTCATGAAAACCGGAACCCGCAAAGGATTGCAGGGTTCCCAACCGTGGATGATTGTCGGCATCGCCGCCGCCACCGTACGCGTGCTGCGCCGGCTGGCAAACCCGAAGCCGGAAACGTTGTGGCGCCAATCGCTCAAGCCGGGTGACCGTTTCGAAGTAACGGTGCGCGACCGCCCGAAAAAATGAACGTATTGCTGCGGAATCCTCGGCGAGAAATTCAAATGCCTGGCCCAACGAGCGTGAGCAAGCTGCTCAAGCAACTGAACATTGTGCCTGAATCAGTACTCGTGATCTGCAACGACGAACTTGTCACTCGTGATGCACAGCTTCGTGACGAAGACTCGATTGAAATTCGACCAGTGGTATCGGGCGGCGCGTAACCAATGAAATGTCGACGGTGCAAAAGCCCTGCCGTTATCGATGTGCGCCGCCACAACGCCGCGTTTTGTAAAGACTGCTTTAATCATCACTGCACTGAACAAGTACGCCGTGCGATCCACGATTTCAAGATGCTGCAACCCGAAGAACGCGTACTCGTTGCGGTTTCGGGAGGTAAAGACTCCTTGGCGCTTTGGGATCTGTTGCTCAAGGCGGGCTATCAAGCAGATGGGTTGTATGTCGGGCTGGGCATCGGTGAGTACTCGAACGAATCTGGACGATTCGCTCGCGATTTTGCACAATCTCGCGATTTGAAGTTGATCGAGGTGGACCTTCCACAGCAGTATGGTTTTGATATACCGACGGGCTCGGAGGCCGCCCGGCGCGCACCATGCAGCGCGTGTGGGCTTTCAAAGCGCCATCTCTTTAATCAGGCCGCCATAGATGGCGAGTACGACGCTGTCGCAACGGGACATAACCTTGACGACGAAGCTGCGGTGCTGATGGGCAATGTGTTGCGGTGGGAAGAGGGCTACCTCGCTCGCCAATATCCCGTGTTGCCAGCCAGCGAAGGATTTGCCAAAAAGGTCAAGCCGTTGGTGAAACTCGGCGAGCGGGAAATGGCTGCGTATTGCGTGTTGAATGGAATCGATTACATCATCGAGGAGTGTCCAATGGCGGCCGGGAATCGGCACCTTGGCTACAAGGAAATATTGAACCAGCTCGAAGAACAATCGCCAGGAGCCAAAACCGCTTTCCTTACGGGATTTTTCGACAGAGCCCATCAACGATTTGCGGATGTCGCGGTCGAAGAACGCCAGACGTTGCAACCGTGCGCGCATTGTGACGCGCCAACTACTAACGATGTATGCGCGTTCTGCCGGTTGCAGGTGCGAGCCACAGGAATCACGATTGGAACAACATCATGAGCCGCGAACTCCAAGCTGGCGAACGTGTGCTTGTGGTCGATACCAAGAAACGCCGTCACCTCGTCACGCTGGTTGAAGGTGGAGAATTTCATACGCACGCGGGCGCGATGAAACACGATGACCTCATCGGTCACCCTGAGGGCATCACGGTGCGAACAACCAAGAATCAACGGTTGCTGGTGCTGCGTCCGACCTTGGGTGAGTACATCTTGGAGATGCCGCGCGGAGCGCAGGTCATCTATCCGAAAGACATCGGTCCGATCTTGGTGCTCGCCGATGTGTTTCCTGGCGCGCGTGTGCTCGAGTCGGGCATTGGTTCGGGTGCCCTCACGATGGCGATCTTGCGATCGATAGGTACCCACGGCCGACTCTATGGATATGAGATTCGCGACGACTTCTCGAAGCGCGCCCAAGAAAATGTTCGTGCGTACCTCGGCGACGATCTCCCGTTTGAGGTGGAAGTCCGCGACATTTACGGGGGTATAGATCACGTTGATCTGGACCGGATTCTCCTCGACCTTCCCGAGCCGTGGCAGGTCGTGCCGCACGCTGAAAAGGCATTGCGTCCCGGAGGTATTTTGCTGAGTTATTTGCCGACTATCGGCCAGGTCATGCGGCTGCGTGAAGTGCTCGAGACCAGCAATTTCGGGATGGCTGAAACCGTTGAGATTCTGCAGCGCGGCTGGCATATCGAGGGTCAATCAGTCCGTCCTGACCACCGTATGGTTGCTCACACTGGTTTCTTGACCACTGCCCGATTGCTCCTGGCGGAGGAAGTACCCGCCGAACTGTGAACCCTGCCGATGTTGCGTTGTTCGCGTCCGCAGCGGCGGTGCTCGCCGCGGTCTTGCTGATTCGTGCGTCAGCGCGGCGACTCGCTTTGTTCGCATTGATCGTCGCCGTGGTTGCTGCGGTGCCCGCTGCGCAGCGCGCGCTCCGTGACATCCCGAATTCCGACGTCTCGTTTCCGAGCGGACTCGCGATCCTCGGCGACGCGGACCAGATCCCCGATGTCGGCCCGGTGCCAAGATCGTCGGGAATTTCGGATCGAGTGCGGCGCCGTGTGGAGCGGTCTGTCGTGAAGGTCACCGGTCGCGCGTGTGGGGAACTCGTCACCGGCACCGGCTGGGTTGTGAGCGATGGGCTTGTCGCGACCAACGCCCATGTCGTCGTTGGGATGCTTGATCCGCGTGTCGTCGACATCAGCGGCACATCGCAACGCGCCGCGCTGGTTGGTTTCGACCCCGTTCTCGACATTGCGCTGCTCAGTAGCTCATCGACCGGCACGCCGTTGGAGTTGCGCGATAGTCCCCAGACTGGCACCTTTGGCGTGTTTGGGCACCCGCACGGACGGCCGTTGCGTGTCGCTCCTGCCGGGCTCTTGGTATCCGGATCGATCAACGGACAGGGCCCGGACATTTATGGGCAGGGATCGCATCGACGCCCTGTCATGGTGCTTGCCACACAGCTAGAACCGGGTGATTCGGGGGCACCGGTTGTGGATAGCGAAGGTGCGGTTGTCGCCATGACATTCGCGATCGATCCTGATGACGATTCGATTGGCTATGCGCTCGAAGCATCAGCAGTGCAACGTGTATTGGACACCGGTCCTGGTGAACGAATTCCGCCGCCACCGTGCCGCTAAGGCTCGTGTAGCTGTAGTTGCAAGGAGAGGGCACCCATTGGGTGCCCTCTCTAAGAATTTGTTATCGCCGCGTACGTCCGGCGTTGACCGAAGTGCTATTCAGCTTCGATAAAAATGCACTCGCCTGGGCATTCTTCAGCGGATTCGATCACCGCATCGAGTTGGCCCTCGGGAATGTTGGCGAGCCCTTCAGCTCCGCCCGGCTTATCGAACACCTTGGCGCCTTCTTTGACGTAGGCGAGGCCGTCGTCGAGAAGGGCGAATACGTCGGGTGCAATTTCTTCGCACAGTCCGTCGCCGGTGCACAGATCCTGATCGATCCAGACCTTCATGCTGGGATCCTCGCTTTAGCTCAATCGTGGAATTCTTCGGGTGGAATCTCAGAAGTCCAAAGAAGCCGACCAAATGGCCGATCAGCACCCAGGACATCTGTCTCGCAGTGCCGTGAAGCTACCCGAGATACGGGGAATCTCACGGACCTACGTGCAACGTATCGGATGCCACGAGTTGCAACTGAACCGGAGATAGGGTCCGAAAAACTGACAGGAGGTAGGTATGTCGCAGCAAGACAGCACCAATACCGATGGTGGAATCACCGCGGAGGATCTCGCTGAGATCGCCGCCCTGGAAGAAGAAGTGTTGGTGCTGCGCCGTCGACTCCAAGACGCCCCAAAGCGGGTGCGCACCCTCGAAGAGCGACTGCTCGAAACTAAGGGCCAACTTCAGCAGGCCATGTCACAAAACGAAAAGCTGTCAGCCACGCTACGAGAGGCCCGCGACCACATTGCGGCCTTGCGTGAAGAGGTCGACAAACTCACGATGCCGCCCAATGCCTACGGCACATACCTCGGCGTCAACGACGACGGTACCGTTGATGTGTTTTCGGCAGGTCGCAAAATGCGGGTATCCCTGCACCCAGAAATCGATACTGATGCTTTGCAACGCGGCGACGAGGTTGTGCTCAACGAGTCCTTAAGCGTTGTGCTGGTGCGCAGTGGGGAGCGCCACGGTGAAGTTGTCACGTATAAAGAGACGCTTGAAGATGGTGAGCGTGCGCTGGTTACCGGCCGCGCCGACGAAGAACGCGTCGCCGAACTTGCCGACTCCTTGAAGGGCGTATATATCCGTCCAGGAGATCATCTCTTGATGGATGCCCGTTCTGGGTTGTTAGTGGAAAAAGTACCGCGGCCCGAAGTTGAAGAACTGGTGCTTGAAGAAGTGCCCGATGTCAGCTACGACGATGTTGGTGGCCTCGACGATCAAATTGAAATGATCAAGGACGCAATCGAACTTCCGTACTTGTACGGAGAATTGTTTCACGACCATGAACTACAACCGCCCAAAGGCATCTTGCTATACGGGCCGCCAGGTTGCGGCAAGACGTTGATCGCGAAAGCAGTTGCGAATTCGCTTGCCAAGCGGGTCGCCGAAAAGACGGGTAACACGAAGGCCCGAAGCTATTTCATCAACGTCAAAGGCCCTGAACTGCTCAACAAGTACGTGGGTGAAACGGAGCGCCAAATTCGACTCATTTTCGAACGTGCGCGCGAAAAGAGCGAGGAGGGTCATCCGGTCATTGTGTTCTTCGACGAGATGGATTCGCTGTTTCGCACCCGTGGAACAGGCATCTCGTCAGACATCGAGTCCACAATCGTGCCCCAGCTTTTGGCAGAAATTGACGGGGTCGAAGCGCTGCGAAACGTCATTGTCATTGGTGCGTCCAACCGCGAAGACCTCATTGACCCCGCAATTCTGCGACCGGGCCGCCTCGACGTAAAAATCAAGATCGAACGCCCTGATGCAGACTCCGCGAAACAGATCTTCCGTCAGTACTTGCAGCCGCACCTTCCGATCGCAGATGACGAGCTAAAAAAAGCGCGTGGAAATGCGGACAAAGCTGTCGTCGCGATGATTGGCGATGCAGTCGAAGCCATGTACGAGACCGGCGATGACAACAAGTTCTTGGAAGTCACCTACCAAAATGGCGATAAAGAGATCTTGTTCTTCAAAGATTTTTCTTCGGGTGCCATGATCGAAAACATTGTTCGGAGAGCCAAGAAATTGTCGATCAAACGATCGATCGCGGGCGGTTCGGCCGGCATCTCCACGCAAGATCTTTTGGATTCGATCAAACAGGAATTTCGCGAGCACGAAGATCTGCCCAACACGACCAACCCCGACGACTGGGCGAAAATCTCTGGCAAGAAAGGCGAACGCATCGTCTACGTGCGCACGATCATTGCCAAAGACGATGAGCAGCGCGGCGGTCGACAAATTGAAAAAGTCACAACCGGTCAGTACCTCTAGTTTGAGATTGGGTAGTACCGTGCGTTGATGGGGGACTATCCGCAAACCGATGAGGTGCCCCGTTCAGCGCTGAGTCGGGCTCTGCATCGCGGGCTGACGGTGCTGCTGTTGCCGTTCTATCTGATCTGGTTGGCGGTCAAAGCCATATGTCGGGGTGTCCTTGCCGGGGCGAGTTTCATCGGCGGTGTCGCTAGCGCGCTGATCTCTTGGATCACGATTCCGTTTCGGTGGATCGGCCGATGCGCCATTGTGCTTGTGAGATGGTGCGCGCGAGTGTTGTCCTGGCTTTGCTCAATTGTCGTCCTTCCGTTTCGGTGGTTATGGTTGGCGTTGCGCCGGTTGGGCGGGCTCCTTGTGAAGTTGCTGTATCTCGTTGTCGCACCGTTCATATGGTTGGCGCTGTTTTTTTGGCGCACGATTGGCGCAATCGTGTGCTGGTTGACCGCTCCGGTCCGGTGGTTGCTGCGCCTAACGAGCTGGCCATTTCGGATGCTGGCGCGACTGTTGCACACACTCGCGAACCTGATGTTGTTACCACTGCGACTTTGTGCCAACGCGCTGCGGATTTGCTATCGAACGTTGATTGCGCTGTTGCGATCGGCAGGCCGACTCCTGCACTGGTGCTGGATGCTCGCGCTTGGGCTCATCAGCGTGCCCATTCGTCTCCTTAGTAGCGCGCTGAATGCGCTATGGCGCGCGCTGAGTGCGATCGGTCGGGCAACGTGGGCAATCCTCAAGGGGCTCGGTAGCTGGGTTGCGCGTGCTGTGCTCGGTCTAGCTCGCGGTATCCAACGGTTGATGCGCGTGCCTGTTCGCGTTTTGATGGCCATCGTCCGGCGCATTGCCAAAGTTGTTGGCGCAATTGGTTCAGCCGTGGCTGCCGGGTGGCGGGCGATTGCGCCAACCGCTCGCTGGATAGCGCGCTGGGTTTGGAAAATTGTCTCGTTTCCTTTCCGGTTGACTGCGTTCGTGCTCGTTCGTGTCGCGCGGTTCATTCGCGCCGTGTGGGTGCGCCATGTCAAACCGACAGCTACGGCGTGTGCCCGCGCGTGCAACTCGGGGGTTCGCAGCGCGCGCGGTTTTGTGCGGCCCGTCGTGAATGCTGTGAAACGGTCTCTGCAAGCAGCGCGTCGCAGCGTGAGGTCCAGCTTTGGTCGTTTACGGCGCTAGTTCAACAACGGGGGTTGAGGGTCGCCGCGAACCTTGTCTTGGCCACGTAATCTCGGTACGTGGCTCTTCCCAAGATTATTGGTGTTGAAACCGAGTACGGGGTGGTGCTGCGTGGTGCCCCCGACCCCAATCCTGTGCTCGCGTCGAGCGTGCTGATCAATGCATTTGTCGACCGCCGCAAAGTGGGATGGGATTTCGACGACGAGCATCCTGGTCATGACGCCCGAGGATTCGCTCGCGAAGGCGCGCAGCCGCCGGATATTGAAACCCACCTCGTGAACGCAGTACTCACAAACGGTGCTCGGTATTACGTGGATCATGCCCATCCTGAGTATTCAGCCCCGGAGTGTTCTGATGCCTTGCAATGCACGATGTACGACAAAGCGGGTGAGCGCATCTTGGCCCGTTCAATGGCGGCCGCGCGCAATTTGATTCCACAGGGCCAAGAAGTTGTCACCTACAAAAATAACAGTGATGGCAAAGGCAATAGTTACGGATGCCATGAGAACTACCTCGTGGACCGGGCCACGCCGTTTGGCTCCTTGGTCCGGCATATGACTCCGTTTTTTGTGACCCGTCAAATCTTTTGCGGTGCGGGCAAAGTCGGTTCAGAGAATGGCGCCCAACGTTGTGATTTCCAGATTTCGCAACGCGCCGATTTCTTCGAAGAAGAAGTTGGGCTCGAAACCACATTGAAGCGACCGATCATTAACACTCGCGACGAACCTCATGCCGACCCTCAGAAATATCGTCGGCTCCATGTGATCGTCGGCGATGCAAACTTGTGTGAGGTAAGCACCTTCTTGAAAGTTGGCACGACCGCGATTGTTCTCAACATGATCGAAGACGATTTCTTCGATCGTGAATTCGTCTTGACTGGACCAGTGCCTGCGATGCGATCGGTGTCGCACGACCCGACCTTACGGACGGTGCTCGGGCTGGCCGACGGCACCTCGGCGACCGCGCTCGAACTGCAATGGGAATACTTTCGCTTGGCACGAAAGTATGCCGACGAGCGTGGCCACGATGCGTCTGGCGGTGAGGCGGTTGGCGAACTCGTGCTGACCCAATGGGAACGAGTGCTGACAGCATTGGAATCAGACCCGAGGCAACTTGACGGTGTGCTCGACTGGGTGACGAAATATCAGTTGCTACGCAACTACGTCGAGCGCGATGGTCTGGAGTGGTCGGATGCCAAGCTTGCACTCCTCGACATCCAATATCACGACGTGCGGCCCGACAAGTCGATCTACGAGAAGTTGGTCCGTGCGGGCAAGATTGAGCGGCTTCTCGACGAGGACGAGGTCGTGGTGGCCATGGTGGAGCCACCCCCGACCACCAGGGCATATTTCCGGGGAAAACTGTTGGAGAAGTGGCCCGATTCCGTGGTTGCGGCGAACTGGGACAGCGTGATCCTCGACACTGGTTCCGACCCGTTGCGACGGATTCCGATGATGGAGCCATTACGGGGCACAAAAATTCACACCGAGGCACTATTTCGTGACTGTTCGACCCCCCGACAACTGGTAGAACAACTGTCATCCTAAGGTGGCATGCCGATAGGAACGAAGGACTATCGACGACGGAGGAGGTCAGCGATGCCCGAACGTGAACGCAAGCAGAAACCTGCTCCGAGAGAGCGTGAAGAGACCGTCGAAGAAGTTTCGGCGCCAGCAAAGCAGGGCGAAAAGATCAAAGAGGAACTCGACGATTTGCTCGACGAGATTGACTCGGTGCTTGAAACCAATGCAGAAGAGTTTGTGCGCAGCTACGTGCAAAAGGGCGGCGAGTAGCACTCGTGTTGCCCGACGAGCCTGACCGGATTCCGTTTCCGATCAAGCTTGACGCCGTCAGCAACGCGGAGTTTTTGGCGCCGCCACCTTCGGCCGTGGTGCACGAGACGTGGAAACGCACCCTTGCGCACATTGAGCACGAGAGCCGTCGCCACAATGTGGATCGGCGGGTATTTCTCAAAGGGTTATCCGGTTCGGCCACGATGTTGGCAATGCTCGCGGCGTGTTCGAGCGAACAAAAGGCAAGCCGGCTGGGATCGTCGACATCGGGTACTACCGCCGGCACGTTCAGCGTGCCGCGCGACGCCACGACATCGTCGACGGTCGCGGGAGATCTGCTGACGGGAGACGAGTTCATCTTCGATGTCCAAACGCACCTTTTGGAGACTGCCGAAGGGCCCCTCGGCCAGGCCATTTCTTCGTTTGCCCGGGGATTTCCGTATTCGCAATGTGGCGAAGCCGACGCTTTCGACTGTTTTCGCACCGATCATTGGCTCGAAGAAATTTTCGGCCGCTCCGACACATCGATTGCGATTATCTCGGCGATCCCGATTGTGATCGAACCCAATCCGTTGTCACTCGAAGTGATGCTGGCGGCCAAACGTGCGGCTGAAAAGGTGTGCGGAGACGGCCGTATCCTCGTGCACGGTCAAGCCAGCCCCAACGTTGGCGATGTCGCCGCGACGATCGACGGTATGCGTGCACTAGTTGCCCAACACGACATCGCGGCATGGAAGACGTACACCCATGTTCCTGCTGATCGCGGTTGGTTTTTTGACGATCATGATCCGGCTGGAGTGCAGTGCGGCACCGCGTTCCTGGACGCCGTCATGGAGATTGGCCCTCGGGTCGTCTGTGTGCACAAAGGCTTTGGTGGTCTTGGCTCGGGGTCAGGTCAATATGCTTCGCCTATTGATATCGGTCCAGCAGCACGCGCGTATCCCGAGATCAAATTCATCGTCTATCACTCGGGGTATGAGAGTGGCCACAGTGAAGGGCCGCTGCGCGTCGGCACAGATGTCAACGGGATTGATCGGTTTATCGCGACGTTGCAAGCCAATGACATCGGTCCGACCGGCAACGTCTATGCAGAAATCGGTTCCACGTGGCGAGCGGTGATGCAAGACCCCGATGAAGCCGGGCATGTAATTGGGAAACTGTTGAAACAACTCGGCCCGCAACGCGTGTGTTGGGGCACAGATTCAATTTGGTACGGAACTCCACAAGACCAGATCGAAGCGTTCCGAGCGTTCGAAATTACCGAAAGCGCACGCGAGGAATTCGGGTATCCCGAACTCACCGCTGCCGGTAAGCGCCAGATCTTTGGATTGAATTCCGCGGCTGTCTATGGTGTGGAACCAATGCCCGTTTGTCGCAAGTCGACAGCGGACATCGAAGCGGCTCGGCGGTCGCTCCCGCCTTCGATTCCGATCGGTCCGCGATCGCTCGCCGAACTGCAAGCCCATATCCGCGCGCACGGCGGTCCGTAGGCACTCATTACAATTTGATTGCCAGCTCGGTGGCGTCGAGAAGTGCTCCTTCGAGAAAACGCGCACCGGCGGAATCGCCAACTCGGTGGAGTTCTGGCACTCGGCCCTGCGGCATTGCGGCTTCGAGTGCAGGACGTGGCTCAACCTTCGAAACGGCAATCACGATGTCGGCGGCGATCGACTGATCACCGCGGCCATCGGTGTAGTGCACCGTGTTCTTGGTGATGGACGTAGGCACAGCACCGCGTTGTAACGCCACTCCCGATTCCATAAGTTCGTGCACATTGCGCCAACGCCCCGGCATGCCGAATTGCGGTGCGAATACTTCCGATGGTTCGAGCACTGTGACGCGATGGCCGCGGTCGTTGGCCAACTTCGCGATGCCACACCCGGCGCGCCCACCTCCAATGACCACGACGGTGTCGGCTTTCAACGGCTCTTCACGTAGGAACCAACCCTCGAGAGTCGCGAGATCGCGTACGTGTGCGAGATCGTTGCCGGGCACATCAGGCTTTCCCCACACTCCGCCGCGAGCGTCGACGATGACTTCGTAGCCCAAGGCTGCGAGCGCGCCTGTCGAAACCGTTGCGCGCAATTGAAGGTCTACCCCAAGCAACTCCGCTTGTCGCACCAGCCAACGCAACATGTCCGCGTTCGGTTCGTAGGTCGCCGCGGCAAAGGCGAGTCGCCCCCCGAGGTAGTTGTTCGCTTCGAACAACGTCACCTGGTGCCCTCTCAGTGCGGAGATACGCGCGGTCTCTAGGCCGGCGGGCCCGCCTCCGATTATCGCGATTCGCCGGGGAGCCTCAACAGGGTCCATTCGTAGATCCGCTTCGCGCCCAACCAGAGGATTCGATACGCAGCGCACGCCTTGGCGCGTAAAGATGTTGCCAATGCATCGGTAGTGATACATGCATGGCCGTACCGTTTCGGGTTGTGCCGAGGCCAGCTTGTTTGGCAGGTCGGGGTCGGCGAGGAGCTTGCGGCCCATCGTGATGAAATCGACGGCGCCTTCGCCGATGAGTTCATTGCCGTAGTCGGGTTCGATTCGCCCAACGGCTATAACCGGAATCGATACCGTGGCTTTGATCGCGGTGGCGAACGCGACCAGTTTCGCGGGCTCGTGAGTGGTATGCGATTCGGTGAATCCAATGGCGACGTTTGAATCGGCGTATGCAGAAACATGCAACGCATCGAGACCGGCAAATTCGAGCATCGGCGCTAGTGCCAGCGCGTCATCGAAGGTATTGGCGTTCTCGGTGAAGTACTCGATGGCATTGACACGCGCCCATAAGGGATAGTCGTTGCCCACTCGTGCGCGAATTCCGGCGATGACATCGAGCAGCAGCCGCGCGCGTCCCTTGAGATCGCCTCCGTATTCGTCGTCGCGTCGGTTGCTCGCCGACGACAGGAACTCATCCAGGATGTACCCGTGGCCCGCGTGGAGTTCGATGCCGTCGACACCCCATGCCTTCGCATTAGCAACCGAGCCTGCAAACCACTCGACGAGTTCGCCAATGTCGTCTTGGTTCATTTCATGAAATGATGCTTTTGCGGTTGGCGCCATCATCTCGGCCGTCGAATCATGCATTTCTTCAGACGTCATCATCATGAGGAGAGGATCGAAGCCAGAAGGTTTGGGTTTCGAGGGTACCCACATTGGTCGCCCGGCGATGATGTCGTTACGGGCGACTTTGCCCATGTGCGAAAGTTGGAGTGACAGCTTGGCGCCGTGGCGATGTGCGGCGTCGGCAAGGGCGCGAATACCGGTTTCAAATTGTGGTGCGTTGATGCCGTTTTGGCGTTTATTCGCCGTGCCGAGCGGCCATCCGACCGCGACCGAGCCGAGTGTTACCAGCGCCGCACCACCCGCGGCTCGTGCTTCGATGTAGGCGAGCTGCTGCGCACCGACGGTGCCGTCGAGTTCTGCGAGTTCCTCGCCCATTGGAGCCATAAGGATGCGATTGCGTAACGCCATCGAGCCGATGCGCCCAGGGCTCAGCAGATGTTCGTAGGTCATCGAAGCATCGTTGCTGCGTCGTTGGTTGTGTACGGAGTCTGCATCGTCGCAACTTATCGGTCTGCATTGGGTCTATGCATCATGCCTGCGGCTACGTTTCGCAGCTATGAACCAACGACGATTTGAAGGCAAAGTTGCGCTGATCACCGGTGCCGGATCAGGGATTGGTCGTGCGACTTCGCTACGCCTCGCGCAAGAAGGAGCCCAGGTATACGGGCTCGATGCCAATGAAGCGGCGATGAACGAAACGATCGAGCTTGGCGAAGGTGCGATTACCGGTGGCGTCACTGATGTGACTGATCGTGACGCGTGTTTCGCTGCGGTGGCCGAATGCGTTGATCGCCTTGGTGCGCTTGACGTTCTTGGCAACGTTGCTGGAATCGTATTCATGGCGCATTTCACCGAGATGACACCCCAACAGTATGAGCGGCTAATGGCCGTGAACGTCAATGGTCCGGTGTGGATGGCGCAAGCGGCGATCCCGCATTTGCTCGCGCGTAACGGCAACATCGTGAATATCGCTTCGAATGCGGGTCTCATGGGAATGGCCTACAACGTTGCGTATTCAATGAGCAAAGGTGCGGTTGTGCAACTCACTCGCAGTCTTGCCATGGAGTACATCAAGAGCCCGCTGCGCGTGAACGCGATTGCTCCGGCTGGCGTGAGCACCAATCTGGTCAAAGGCCTCAGTTTCCCCGACGACGTCGACTTCGAGCTCGTGAAGCCCTACGTAGGGTTCCGAGGTGCAGCGACCCCGCAAGAGATTGCCGGACTGTTCGCGTACCTCGCTTCCGACGACGCTCGCAACATGACTGGTGCCATCGTGTCGAGCGACGGCGGTGTCACCGCCAGCTAGGTGTGCGCCCCACAGCCGGGAATATGGGTCGGAACCTCTGGAATATCGAATGCTGCTCTGTTACCGTGCCTACGTTCCGAGAAAATTCACTGAACGAAACGGCGAAGCAATGAAATTTGGGCGGTTAGTCATAGCAAGCGCGGTCACGGCCGCGATGTTGACCGGGGTCGGATCTCGAGAAGCGACCGCCTTTATGGCGCCTCGGATCATTGGCGGTGGGATCACCGACGCATCCACCGTTCCGTGGACGGTTGCGCTGATGAACTCGGCGACTAGCGACCCGTACGCGGCCCAATTTTGTGGCGGCTCATTGGTGCACGTCGAGTGGGTTCTCACTGCAGCACACTGCGTGTCTGGGCGTACGGCCGCAAGCATCAACGTTGCGTGGGGTAAGACGAAACTCTCGACCTACACCGCTGGCGATCGCAAAGCCATCGATCAAGTTGTCATGAACCCGCAGTACTTGGCGGGGCCAACCACAAGCGATATTGCGTTGTTGCACCTCACGGTGCCAGCGACGGGTGCTACCACGATTCCATGGAATACGGACCCAAGCTTCCCTGTCTTGAACCAAAGCCTTTCAACGTACGGTTGGGGCAACATGTCGGCCTCGGGGTCGCAGTATCCCGATGATCTGCATGGCGTGCAGTTGGTGGATCGTTCCGGTCCGACAGGAGCGTGCGGATCCTACGGGAGCTCGTATGTCTCCGACCACATGCTGTGCGCAGGAGTCGCGGCTGGAGGCAAAGACGCGTGTGATGGGGATTCGGGTGGACCAATCGTGGCCTACACGCCAACGCCGGTGTTGGTTGGCGACACCAGCTGGGGTAACAGCTGCGCACTTGCCGCGTTCCCTGGTATCTGGGCTCGGATGTCGTCCTACGCCGACTGGGTCTATCAAGTGATTAACGCAGAGCTACCAGAACTGTCAATTGGAAACGCGACCGTACTCGAAGGAGATTCGGGCACGCGAGCAATGAAGTTCGCGGTCGTGCTCAACGCCAAATCTGCGTCGACCGTAACTGTTCCGTATTCGACGAGCGCAGGGAGCGCAACGTCGGGTACAGATTTCACTGCAAAGTCGGGTGTCCTCACGTTCCTACCGAACGCAATCAGTAAGACGATTTCAATATCGGTCAAGGGCGACGCAGCCCTAGAAGCTACGGAGAGCTTTACCGTCAACCTTGGTGCACCGTCAGCGACAGCAGTCGTTGCGGACGGAGTTGGGACGGCAACGATTATCGACGACGACGGTTCGGCTGCGTTGCAGCTCGGTATTGGCGACGTTGCGGTTCCCGAAGGCGATAACGGTGCTGTGGTCAAGGCGCAGTTCTTGGTATCGCTCGACCATGCGCCCGGCGCAACGGTGACCGTGAACTACGCCACGAACATCGGTTCTGCCGGCGCGAATGATTTCACGTCGAAATCGGGCGCGCTGACGTTTACTGCCACACAAACGAGCAAAGTGGTAACGATCAGTATCCGGCGGGAGTGGATTCCTGAGGGTGATGAGGTCTTTACTGTGCAGTTGAGTGGAGCCAGCGGAGCTGGGGTCGTGACCGTGCGAAGCACCGGGACTGCGACGATTCAATCCGACGATTGAATCGAATATTGATCATCATCTCGACAGTGCGAGCGCGCTTTCGGCCATGGCTCGAAGGCGCGCCGCGTGTTCGAAGGTGGTGCCTCGGATGCGATAATCGGCGACGGAGTTGATCAGTCCGAAGACGCCGTGCACCGCGGCGGCGGTGTCGGAATCGGACCAATCTGGGTGTACCAGCTCCACAATTTGAAACCAGAGGTTTGCGTAGCTTCGTTGTTGTCGCCGCACTCGTGTGCGGTCGGCCGCAGGAAGGTTGTGTGCTTCTTGGTCGTACACCTTGATGACGGTGCGATTTGCAAGCGCAAACTCAATGTGTGCATCGATAAGGGCTCGCAGGACTTCACTCGGAGCCGCGCGCTGATCGACAGCGGCTCGCGCGCCTTCGAGTAAGTCGCCTACGACGCTTTCGAACACCGCGACCAACAGTGCGTCCTTGTTGGTAAAATGACGGTAGATCGCCGCTCCGCTGACGCCCGCAGCCGCGCCGATATCGGCGATCCCAACCGCATGAAATCCTCGGAGCGCTACAAGGTCGACGGTAGCCGCGAGCAACGAATCACGGGTTCTTTGACCTCGAGCTGTGGCTGCAGTCGTCATCGCTCTACCTAGCGCCTGATGTTCAATACGACTTGGGCAGGCCGAGCGAAGCAGTCGAAACGAAGTTGAGCACCATCTCGCGGCTCACTGGCGCGATCTTCAGCAGCCGGACGATGCCCCACAAATCGGCGAGGCCGTATTCTGACGCGAGCCCGTTGCCACCGTGAGTTTGAATCGCTTGATCAAGACAATGCAACCCGGCTTCGGCCGATGCATACTTCGCCATATTGGCGGCTTCTCCTGCAGCTACGCGATCGGTCGCGCGATCGTGCGACCACGCGGCTTTTTGCGTCATGAGACGGGCGAGTTCGAGCTCGATTTTCGCCATCGCAAGCGGATGCGCCACGCCTTGATGGCGACCGATCGGAGTGCCCCATACCGCTCGGTCGTTCGCGTATTGCGCAGCCAATGCGAGCGCATAGCGCCCGACGCCAGTGCAGATTGTTGCGCTCATGATGCGTTCAGGATTCAGGCCTTCGAATACCTGACGCAACCCTTCGCCCTCGGCGCCGATCAGACGATTGGCGGGCACTTCCACGTTGTCGAAAAATAGCTGAAACTGCTTTTCGGGTGCCCGGATCTCCATAGGAATCAGCGTGCGGTGCAAACCAGGCGCATCAGTGTCGACGACGAACAACGAAAGCCTTGCTCGCTCCGTATCTTCATCGAATCCGGTGCGACATACCACCAGCACCTGCGGTGCTTCGTCGACACCCGAGATGTAGGTCTTCGAGCCGTTGAGCCGGTACACATCGCCGTCCCGGGTCGCGGTAGTGGCTATGCGGTGGCTGTTCGACCCGGCGTCGGGCTCGGTGATCGCGAACACCATTTTGGTGCCCGTGGCGAGCCCCGGTAGCCACTGCTGTTTCTGATCCTCATCGCCGAATTTGGCGATCACCTCGGCGGATATCGCCGCCGACACCAAGATCAGTAGCAGGGGAGCCCCGACGGCGGCGAGTTCCTCACAGACGATCGCCAGCTCGTAGATGCCAGCACCGCCACCTCCGTATTGCTCTGGGAGATGTACCCCGAGGAATCCATGATCGGCAACGGCCTGCCACAAAGTTTCGGGCCGCACATCGTCCTCTGTGCATTTGGCGTAGTACTCGTGACCAAATTTTGCTCCGACCGAGCGGACAGCCTCCCGTAACAGCACGTGTTCGTCGCTCTCGGTGAAATCCATATGTAGCCTCGCAAGGTTTGTACGCTCGATGTGATTGGTGAATAACATACGGCGTGGATGCGATCGCGTCCAGTCCAATGCCGTTTGTGCGATTGGCGCTTGAGGAGTAGGTGCGAAGTATGGCGATTTTGGAATCGTTCGTAGATCGTGGATCACCGCAATTTGCTGCGAATCGTGAGGCCATGTTGACGCTATTGGCGCAACACGAAGCTGAGGTCGCGAAAGCAGTCGGCGGGGGTGGCGAGGCTTACGTCGCTCGGCATCGGGCACGAGGCAAACTCACAGCACGCGAACGCATCGAATTGCTCGTCGACCGCGACGCTCCGTTTCTTGAGTTTTCGGCGTTAGCTGCGTGGGGCACCCAGTTTCATGTGGGCGCGAGCATCGTGACGGGAATCGGGATTGTGGAAGGCACCGAATGCGTGATTATCGCGCACGATCCCACCGTTCGAGGCGGCACGATGAACCCGTTCACGTTGAAGAAGAACTTGCGGGCACTCGAGATTGCTCGTATTAACCGGTTGCCCCTCATAAATTTGGTCGAATCTGGCGGCGCCGATTTACCGACGCAAGCGGATCTCTTCGTACCCGCGGGCCAGATCTTTCACGACCTAACACAACTTTCCGCGCTCGGTATCCCAACGATCGCGTTGGTCTTTGGCAACTCGACGGCCGGAGGTGCCTACGTACCCGGAATGTGCGACCATGCAGTACTGGTTGATCAACGGGCCAAGGTGTTTCTCGGGGGCCCGCCGCTCGTGAAAATGGCGACCGGTGAAGTAAGCGACGACGAATCGCTTGGTGGTGCGGAAATGCATTCGCGCGTGACCGGCCTTTCCGACTATTTCGCCCGCGACGAACTCGACTGCCTCCGAATCGGAAGAGAAATTGTCGCCGCGTTCAATTGGCACAAGCGTGGTCCGGGAGCGACGCGCACCGTGCGTGCACCCGTCTACGACGAAGACGATCTTCTCGGAATCGTAGGCGTTGACCTGCGAATTCCCTTTGATGCGCGCGAAGTGATCGCCCGGCTTGTGGACGGATCACAGTTCGACGAATACAAACCTACCTACGGCACAAGTTTGCTCACTGGCTGGGCAACACTGCATGGATTTCCTATTGGAATTCTCGCGAATGCCCAGGGGGTGCTGTTCATGGAGGAAGCCAAGAAAGCAACGGAATTCATCATGTTGGCAAATCAGACCGACGTACCGCTGTTGTTTTTGCAGAACTGCACCGGCTACATGGTCGGGAAAGATTATGAGCAAGCAGGCATCATTAAAGACGGTGCGAAAATGATCAATGCGGTCACGAATTCGAAAGTGCCACACCTCACCGTCATCATGGGCGCGTCATACGGAGCAGGAAATTACGGTATGTGCGGGCGTGCGTATGGTCCACGATTTCTGTTTGCGTGGCCAAACTCCAAGATGGCGGTGATGGGCCCCCAACAACTTGCGGGAGTGATGTCGATCGTTGCCAGACAATCCGCTGAGTCGCAAGGCAAGCCCTTCGATGAAGCGGCTGATGCGATCCAACGTCAAGCCATCGAAGATCAAATCGAACGTGAGTCGCACGCCTTTTTCAACAGCGGAAAGGTGTATGACGATGGCATCATTGACCCTCGCGATACTCGCACCGTGCTGGGGCTGGCGTTGAGCGCGATCCATTCCAACGAAGTTGTAGGCCAACGCGGCTACGGCGTATTTCGGATGTAGGGGCAACGACCATGATCATTCGCAAACTGTTAGTGGCCAACCGCGCAGAGATTGCTCGCCGGGTCATACGTTCAGCTCGAGCGATGAACATCGCCACCGTGGCGATCTATTCAGACGCTGATGCGGGCGCGCCGCATTTGGGCGACGCCGACGAGGCCATCCGCCTACCTGGCAACGCTGCCGCGGATACGTATCTTCGCGGCGACTTGATTCTCGAAGGTGCCAAGCGGCTCGGTGTCGACGCCATTCATCCGGGTTACGGCTTCTTGAGTGAAAACGCTGAGTTCGCTCGATCGTGCGCGGCCGCGGGAGTGGTATTCGTGGGGCCGTCGCCCGAAGCGATCGACGCCATGGGCAGCAAGGTTGCCGCCAAAAGCCTGATGGCCGATGCCGGAGTGCCGGTGTTGCGAGGCCACACGATCGACGGGGCCATGAATGATGCTGTCCTGGTGGCTGTAGCCAAAGAAATTGGGTTGCCAATCTTGGTGAAGGCCGCATTCGGTGGAGGCGGGCGCGGAATGCGCATCGTGCGCGAAATAGATGAACTCGCTGACGCGGTTGCGGGCGCGCAACGCGAAGCTGCGGCTGCGTTTGGAAACGGCTTGGTGTTTCTGGAACGCTACGTTGAGTCGCCGCGCCACATCGAGGTACAGATATTCGGCGACACTCATGGCAACGTTGTGCATCTCTTTGAACGCGAGTGTTCGATACAGCGCCGTCACCAAAAGATCATCGAGGAAGCACCATCGACAGCGGTGACTCCCGCGCGACGTGAAGAGCTTGGTGCGGCGGCCGTTGCGGCTGCGAAGGCGATCGACTACGTAGGTGCGGGCACTGTTGAATTTGTGATGGCTCCGAGTGGAGAATTCTTCTTCCTTGAAGTCAATACCAGATTGCAGGTCGAACACCCGGTCACCGAACTGATCACTGGTCTGGACTTGGTGCAACTCCAAATAGATGTCGCACAAGGAGCGGCGCTGCCTGAGGCCGCTATGCAAGCAACGAGCAGCGGCCATGCGGTCGAGGCCCGGCTTTATGCCGAAGACGTGCCCGCGGGGTTCGTTCCGATGAGCGGCACGCTGGACCGCTTCGAAGTCAACGGTGAAGGTGTGCGCGTCGATTCCGGTTACGAAGCGGGTTCTGCCGTTAGTACGTTCTACGACGCCATGCTCGCGAAAGTGATCGCATGGGCGCCGACCCGTCACGAAGCGGTCGGTAAGGTTGTCGGAGCGCTGCGGCGCGCGCAGATCCATGGTGTCGTCACCAACCGCGATCTGTTGGTGCGCACACTGGAGCACGCAGACTTCGAAGCTGGCCAGACCGATACGGGGTTTTACGATCGCCACGATCCATCCGTGCTCGGCGCATGCGACATGAGCAGTGAAGTGCTGAAGCCGAATGCGATAGCCGCGACGCTTGCCGCGGCGAGTGCGCGCAAAAGCCCGATCGGTGCAGGGTTTCGCAATGTTGGCGGTGCGCCTCAACGCTGCGATTGGACCTGCGAAGGCGCGGAGTTCACAGTCGAGTATCGGTGGGCTCGTGATGGCTCATGCATCGTGACGATCGACTCGATAGATATCGCGGTGGTTGATCCGGTAGTCGACGGCTCCGAAGTGGCATTGACGATCGACGGGATACGGCGCAGCTATTTGGTACATGCTTACGGGCTGGTCACCTACGTCGATAGCGCGCTCGGCTCGTGTGTATTGAACGAGGTGTCGCGTTACCCGATGCCGCTGCTGCAAGCCGCAGTCGGTTCGTTGCGTTCGCCATTGCCCGGTTCCGTCATCGCGGTGCACGCGACCGTGGGCGAAACCGTGAAAGCAGGAGATGTACTCGTCGCGTTGGAGGCAATGAAGATGGAACACGCGATCAAGGCGCCTCACGGAGGGATCGTGAGCGAGGTGCGAGTGTCGGTAGGAGATCAGGTCGAAACGGGCGCGGTCCTGGTAATTGTCGATTGAATGCGATGCGGTGTGCGGCGGTTGCAAACGGATTAGGTTTTCGCTATGGGTACCTCCGACGTCACTTCGATCAACGTTGATGGCCACGAGATAAGGGTTTCCAATCCAAGCAAGGTGTTTTTCCCTCAGCGTGGCGAAACCAAGATGGATCTCATCGAGTACTACTTGTCGGTTGAGCCGGCGTTGCTGAATGCTTTACAGGGAAGGCCCACGATGTTGGAGCGATATCCCGACGGTGCTTCGGGCAAGAGCTTCTTTCAAAAGCGCGTCCCTGCGAGTGCGCCGGAGTGGCTGGAGCAAACGACTGTCGCCACCGTGAATGGCACAACTTCCAACGCGATGGTGATTGCAAACATGGCGCACGTGGTGTGGGCGGTGAACATGGGGTGCCTCGGTTTTCATACCTGGCCGTATCTGGCAGCGGAGCCGAACTTCGCCGACGAATTGCGCATTGATTTGGATCCGATGCCAGGCGTGACGTTCGATCAAGTCCGCGACGTCGCGGCTCTCGTTCGCCTATACCTCGGTGAGCACGGCATTGCCTGCTACATCAAGACTTCAGGCAGCAAGGGTCTTCACATTTACGCCCGCCTTGAGCCACGTTGGGATTCGTATCAGGTGCGAGCATGTGCCGTCGCGACTGCTCGCGAACTTGAACGGCGTAGCCCCGACCTTGTGACGGCCGCGTGGTGGAAAGAAGAACGGGGCACGCGCGTCTTCATCGACTACAACCAGAATGCACCCCACAAGACGGTATTCGCGGCCTGGTGCGCTCGGGCTCGCGTTGGGGGACAGGTTTCCGCCCCGTTTGCCTGGAGCGACCTTGATTCTCTCGATCCTGCGGAATTGACCATCGCGACCGTGCCCGGCGTCGTCGCAGAATATGGTGATGCCTGGGCCGATATCAACGCTGCCCCGCAATCGCTGTTGTCGTTGCTCGATCAGGTTGCGATCGACGAGGCGGCGGGCTTGATGGACGCCCCGTGGCCTCCGGTATATCCGAAGATGCCGAACGAGCCACCCCGAGTGGCGCCAAGTCGGGCGAGAAAGGAGGCGATATGAGTTACGAGAACATTGACGGTAAGGCGCGTCGTGAGGAATGGCAAGCGTTGCGAGATCGATACCTTCAGCCTGTCGCGCAGCGTGCAGTCACTACGGCGCGCGGCGTGCATCACACCGCGATGTTGTCGAGCAACGTCGAACAGACGATCAAGTTCTATCAAGAAATATTGGGGTTTCCGCTCTACGAACTGTTCGAGAATCGCGACTACGAAGGTTCTACCCATTTCTTTTTCGATATTGGCAACGGCAACGCGCTCGCGTTTTTCGACTTTCCGGGCCTTGGGCTGGGTGAATATCAAGAGGTGTTGGGAGGGCATCACCACCTCGCAATCTCTATGGCTCGTAACAACTGGGAAATTGTGAAAGCTCGCCTCGACCACGAAGGGATCGAGTACGCGCACGTCGACGGTTCGTCGCTCTACTTCCGCGGCCCCGACGGTGAGCGCCTCGAACTCATTAGCGATGCCCTCGGCGAAATGTACGGCCGCACCCTCGGCTAATGAAGCCAGTGATGTCGGGGCCGACGATCGTTGGTTTCGGAAGTTATTCGTATACCTATGCCGGTTGGCATTCGGGCACAGCTGCACAAATGGATCTTCACCCCGCAAAGCCGATCTGGTGCTGTACTTCATGGACGGTGACCACAGCCATCGCGTAGCCCCGACGTCGAATGTCGCGAGCTATTCGCTGATGAGTCCGTTGAGTCGTTCGGTGGTGGCGATCCATTCTTCGACCATTTCAAACATGACGTCCTTGGTAGAACGCACTTCGTTCAGGCGTCCGACGATTTGGCCTACTGGAAAGCCCATGAGCGGTTTGGCTCCAACGCGCGAGAACCGTCGGGATGCTTCGTTGTGCAAGATTCCTTGCAACGGCATCGGCAATGTGCCGGGGCCGTTGGGGTCGTCGAATGCCTCAGTCCACGCGCTGCGAAGTTGCCGCGCTGGTTTGCCCGTGTAAGAGCGAGACCGCACTGTGTCGCGTGAATTCGCGGCCAACAGGTTTTCGAGGATCACCGGATTGGTGTCGGCTTCTGCCACGGTAAGCCACATGGAACCCGTCCATGCGCCTTGGGCTCCGAGCGCCAACGCTGCTGTCATCTGCCTTCCGGTCGCGATGCCGCCCGCCGCGAGCACGCACACATCGGGGCCGACGGCATCGACCACCTCCGGAATGAGCACCATGGTCGAAACCTCGCCGCAATGCACGCCAGCTTCGGTGCCCTGCGCGATGATCACATCTACACCGAGCGCGACTTGGCGTTCAGCGTGTTGACGTGCGCCGACGAGCGCTCCGACGAGTAAGCCTGCTTCGTGAGCTTTGGCTATCACGTCTGGAGGCGGCGGCCCGAGTGCATTGACCAACATCTTCACGTTGGGGTGCGCTATGGAAAGTTCAACGTGGCCGGGCGCGAATGCATCGACGTTGAGCCCCGCGGCCGGAACTTGTTCACCTTCAAGTTCGGTAGGTAATGGCGGAACATCGTATTTACGCATGAGTTCTTCCACGAAGTCTGTGTGGCTTTGTGGGATCATGTCGTGCAGATTGCTGAAGCTGGCGAGGTCGCCCTCGCCCTTACCTACATAGGTGGCGGGCATCACGATGTCGACACCGTACGGTTTGCCGTCGCAGTGTGCGTCAATCCAATCGAGCTCGATTTCAAGCCGTTCGGGCGAAAAGGCGAGTGCGCCAAGCACACCGAAACCACCAGCACGCGTCACGGCCGCGACAACGTCACGGCAGTGTGAGAACGCAAATAGGGGAATGTCGATGCCAAGCTGTTCACAGATCGGCGTCCGCATCGTTAGTACGTGCCTTTCATCGATTTGATCAGCGCTTCGTTGGCCCCTTCGGGCAGTTCCGTAATCGGTTGGGCAAGATCCGCAACCGTCGGGCCCACCTTGTCGCCGTACGGCTTCAACGCTTCGAGATCGAATCCGTAGAGGGCGGCAGTATTGCCCGCAAGGATCTGGCGCATTTCTGCTTCGGGCGTGTCGCTAAACAAAGCCCGTAAGTGTTCGCGGGTGAAGGGATGGGTTCCTTCGTTGTGTGGGTAGTCACTGCCCCACATGAATTTGTCGATACCAAGAATGTGACGGGCTTTCGCGTCGTCGGGGCCGGGCTGCGAAACGCCGACCCAGCAGTTCTGGCGGAAGTAGTCGCTTGCGAGTTGTT
Source organism: Actinomycetota bacterium (assembly GCA_005773635.1). Classification (GTDB taxonomy): domain Bacteria; phylum Actinomycetota; class Acidimicrobiia; order IMCC26256; family PALSA-610; genus F1-120-MAGs023. The sequence goes on along the minus strand of SXHN01000031.1, from coordinate 31,375 downwards.
TCAAGGCGTGCTCCTCGGAGTACACCATTTCGCCCATGCGACCCGTGCGACGGATCTTGTCGATCACGCTGTCGAAATGCTTCAACATCGGTACGAGCCATGCGCAGCCTTGCTCGGTCATGACGAACTTCAGGTTCGGGTGCCTTTCGAATACCCCCGACAACAACAACTGCACAAACGGCCGTTGCGAATAGAAGCTCACTTCGGTGATGAACAACAAGTCGGAGACGCTGTATTTGCCGTAGTTCGGGTTACCAGTACCACCGTGGCTGTTGACGATGATGTTGTTGTCTTCGCAGAACTGCCAGATTGGTTCGTAGCACGGATCGTAGAGTGGCTTGATGTAATCGACATCGGGTGGTACCGCACTAATGAGCACCCCACCGCGCAGACCGTTGTCTCGAATGAACTTCAGATCGTCGAGCGCATCCTCGACGTTGTTGAGAAAGATTTGCCCGATGCCAGCCCGGCGTTCGGGGTGACGCGCACAGAAGTCGGCCAACCAACGATTGTGGGCGCGGATGCCCGCAAGCCGCAGTTCGTACTGGTCCTCGCGTGGAGGACGCGCGAACAACACGAAGCTTGGAAAAAACGGTGGGATCGTGTTCGGGAACACGACTTCAGCCACGATGCCGTCTTCTTCTTGATCGCCGATGCGACGCACGTCATCCCAGTTACGAATCCGGCCGCCGTCTTGGAGATCACGAAAGGGGTTCTTGTACTTATTGCGCCATGCGTCGAAATCATCGAGATACTGCTTATCGAGATATTCGCGGTATTGCTCGTGCGATCCGCCTGCATGGCAGTCCGAGGAGATGATCGTGTAGCGATCGGTGGCAGTCGACATGCTGTACCTTTCGTGTCGGTCTTGGTGTGGTCTCTGCGCGTACTTGCAGACCGTTTGTTCGTTTCGATGGTGAATCACGGTCGTTCATCTGGATTTGCGTCAAAGCCTTGACTGAGTCAAGACTCTACAGTACCGTCACGGCATCGACAAGCCCCGCGAATCCGACGATCGAATATCTCAAGCCCTCGGCCAACTCCAACGCCTGCTTGCAAGCCGCCGGGTGGCGGACGCGTTGGTTGATGCAGCCGGGTTGGCGCTCTCGCAGCAGGCTGTGCAGGTGGTCCGGGCGATCGGCACCGTTGATGAAGTCTCGGTCGCCTCGCTTGCTCGCATCGCGCAGATGGATGTGGGAGCGGTCAGTCGGCAACTCAACGCTTTGGACGACGCCAAATTGATCCGCCGCAAGCCAAGCCCGACAAACGGGTCGGTGGTGCTCGTGTCTCCCACAAAGAAGGGACGCGATCTTGCCGCCCGCGCCGACTTTGTGCGTCGCCAGCATCTGCAGAATGTGCTTGAAGCCTGGGATCCGATCGAGCGTGAGCAGTTCGGCGCACTGTTCCAACGCTTCGTACACGATCTCCAGCACACTCCATTGCCGGTGACTGACCCGTGTTAGCCCTGGCCTTCAACTTTGCGTCGTAGTGCATTCAGGCTTCGCGTTTGCATTGTCGCGAAGCTAGCGAGATAGCCGTCGCGGATCGTTGTGAGCGGCTCGGTATTCACAGAGTAGATCTGTTCCTTTCCTTGGCGCGAGCTGCGTACGACGCCGCACTCCTTCAGCACTCGTAGGTGACGCGAGATGCCCGGGCGAGACGATGCGGCGAAATATTCGGCGATCTCGCCAGCCGCGAGGCTGTGGTGCGTGTGAATGAGATGCAAAATTTCTCGCCGGGTCGGGTCGGCAATTGCGGTAAACGCGTCGCGGTTACTCAATGATTGCTCGCAGCGCCTTGAGGTGTTTGTTATCCCAGCCTTCTTCGAAGCTTTCGAGCTGAGCACCGCCATCGGCGCCGAGTCGTTCGAAACCATGGTGGAAGATCTCGACAGTCGTGCCGTCGTACGTTGGCGTGAGCAGAATTGTCCACAGCATCGGGACGGGCCAAGCCATCGACGGGTCGTGCCAATTGATCGCGAACGAGACTTCCCTCGCAGGTCGAATCGCGGTGATGACTCCACCGTATGGCTGGCGAGTTCCGTCGAGTTCGACGCTGAGTTCCACGGCGGCTCCCAACTTCAATTCGTATTCGTGTAGCAAATGGCCGATTCCGAACCAGGCCGAAAAGTGCTCGAACGAATTGAATTCCTCCCAGATTCGTTCCGGCGTGGCACGAATGAATGCGCTTCGGCGAACGTGCATGGTGCTGATGCGTGTGGCCATAAGAAATCCCTTCTGCGGCGGTTGGACCCGAGCAACACGTAACCATATTGTTACGCGATTGTCAAGTGCGCCGTGCTTTGGGCTTCTGCGTGATGCGGTACAGCACGTGGCGTTCCAGCCGGTGACCGGTCGGCAGGTTCGGATGGTCGAAATCGTCGGCGGGATCGCGATGCATTCCTATGCGTTGCATGACTCGTTGAGATGCGACGTTTTCCACAGAGGTAAATGACACGATCTCGCTCAGCCCGAGTGTCTCGAACCCGAAACGCAACGCGGCGATCGCAGCCTCAGTCGCGTATCCCTTTCCCCACTCGTGGTGTGCTAGCCGCCACCCGATTTCGACTGCTGGCGTGAAGTGGGCGGTGAATGCAGGCGCCCAGAGGCCGACGTAACCAATGAATATTTCGTTGCCGATTGTCTCGACAGCCCACAGGCCCCAACCGTGCGCATCAAAGTGTGCCTCGATCCGGTCGATCATCGCGTCGCTTTCGGCACGCGATAGCGGTGCCGGGAAATGGCGCATCACTTCCGGATCCGCATTCAGCGCTGCAAACGGAGCGCGGTCGGCAGTCGCCCATCGCCGCAATTGCAGTCGGCCGGTGGTAATCGACGGACCGGGGGTTACCGAGGCTTTGCTCACTCGACCCTGAGCACAGACTCATAGTGTTCGACGGTTGGAAAGGGTTCGTAGAAGTGATGCAGTGCCGCTTTCCAGCCGTTGTACCGATCCGACTGGCGAAAATCGACGGTGTGATTTTCGAGTGCCTCCCATTCGACCGTCAGCAGATATTGACTGGTCGTTTCGATGCAGCGTTCGAGATGCAACTGAATGAACCCTTCGGTGGCCCGAATGAAGGACACGGCGCCCGCGAATGCCGCCTCGAATTCGGTTTCATCGCCTGCACGCACGTTCAGTATGGCAACCTCACGAATCATCTTGCGAGCGTACGCGACGCTGCGCCGCGGAAGCGCTCGATTTCGGGTCTCGCCGGCGGGTTCCGCGGCCCCGCGGGACCGCATCGGCAGGCAACATGTGCCAAGGATGCGCCTCTGCGATATGCATGGACGCAAGAATGAGGCCATGACTTCGCCGCAGATCGTTTTTCTTCACGCGCTGCCGCTCGACGGCCGAATGTGGGCGGCCCAAATAGAACGCTACGAAGGCCGCGCAATTGCGCCGACGCTCTACCTATTCGGAAGTTCCCTGCGCGACTGGTCATCCGGTGTGCTTGACGCCGCTCACGATGGGTCATTGATCATCATTGGGTGTTCGGTCGGTGGATTATGCGCTCTCGAAGTGGCAAGGGCCGCTCCCGTTCAAGTGCTGGGTGTGGTCCTCATTGGCGCCAAAGCTGGCGTGCGGCCCGAACCGGCTTTTCGAGACGAAGCAGTGAGGTATATACGTACCCATGGGGTTGCCGCGGCATGGGACAAGTATTGGCGACCAATATTTGGGCGCAACGCCGACGATGCAGCGGTCGACGCGGCACGCGAACTTGCTCTTGCGCAGAGTGCCGACGATCTCGTCGACGGTATCTTTGCCTTTCATAACCGAGACGACTTCACCGATTTCGCACGAACCTGGCGCGGCACCATCATCAGTATCAACGGCGATCAGGATCACACGCCCAGCGCCGCGGCGAACGCAGACTGGACATCTCTGCGGAATCGTGGGGCGCAGGTTGTCGACGACTGTGGCCACTACGTAAGCCTTGAGCAGCCACAACGCTTCGCCGCGTTGCTCGACGATGCCATCTCTTGTATTGAAGAATGCGCGTTGGCGAACGGGTGACTATTCGTCGGATTCGGCGGCTTGCATCGCAGCTCCTGCTGCTGCCGACGATCCGGGCCCGGCCTGTGCCGAGGCGTTAGCAATCGTGACAGCAAACGCAGCAGCTGCGCGTTCGTCGCCTTGGATTTGTGCGAAGATCGCCGCGCCTGCACCGGCCATGAGCTCGGCTTTGTTGGCCGATACTCGCTCCGCCGATTTGTGCAAGGTGCGCAGTTGGCCTTGGAAATGCGGCATGACGTAGCGGGCGAACAGTTCCCAGCTGCGATGGTTCGCTTCAGGGTTCACCCAGTCGTGCACGAACCCGATCATGGTGCCAAACCCCCCCGTCAGTTCTTGCAATGATTCAATCGCCGCAATCATTTCGTCGGGCGTGCCAACGATCGCTGAGCCGGCGCCGGATGTGCCGCTCGAAGACGCTCGATCGAGCAATGCCCACTTGTCTTCGGTGAACTTTGCATCAGGACGACCGAGCACCTTGTAGTTGTATTCATTGTTCCAACGTTGCATGCCGTCGACAGCTTCGTTGCGGGCCTGTTCTTTGGTCTCGGCAAGATGAAAGGCCATGAGCACGCGCCAATCGTCGCGTGAAACCGTTTGGCCATGTTCGGCGGCCGCAGCTTCCGCGAACGACCACTGGGTTGGGAGTGCGAGCAAACCTTCCGATGAATTCGACGCAATCGAAAGTGCGCCGATGCCGTACTTTCCCGCGAGTTTCATGCCACTCGGCGATATCGAAGAAGCAACCGTCATGGGGATGCGTTCTTGGAACGGCATGATCTGAAGTTCTGCTTCGTCGAGTGTGAACCAATCCGATTCGTGGGTGACGGTCTCGCCATTGAGAAGTCGAATGATGACACCAAGTGCTTCGTCTTGCATTGCGCGTTGACGCATCGGGTCGAGGCGCATCATTTTCGCGTCGCTCGGGAGTGCGCCTGGGCCGCTGCCAAAGAGCAAACGGCCGCGTGATTGATGATCGAGTTGCACCAGCCGCTGGGCGACCATGAACGGGTTGTGATACGGCAAGGAGATAACGCCCGTGCCGAGTTTGATGCGATGCGTACGTTCTGCGAGGGCCGCGAGGAAGAGTTCAGGAGACGCAATCACTTCCCAGCCTGTGGAATGGTGTTCCCCACACCAGATCTCGTCGAAACCGAGGCGATCGAGATGCTCACCGAAGGCAAGATCGCGTTGCAGCATGTGCGTGAAGTTCTCGCCCACCGGGTGGTGGGGCGCGAGAAATGCTCCGAAACCTAGGTGGCTCATGATGTGATCTGCTCCGAAATTGTTGTTGATGGTGGTCGCATCGTAGTGAGGTCGGCCGGTGGTCACCCTCTAGCGTGGAGCGTATGCAACTCAGCGGGGAATCATCGGCCTTCCCCACCCGCAGCCCGCTCGTATTGGGGTTGCGGATGCTCGTATTTAGCGCTGTGAGCGGAGCGATCGGCAGTACCGCGGTGTACACCCTGCTTTGGGTTCTTGATCACGTGACTTCTACGCGAACCCACAACGATTGGTTGCTGTTTCTCTTGCCGGTAGCCGGATTTGCGATCGGTCGTGCGTATCAGGGCAGCGAACCAAGCGTGCAATTGGGGAGCGCGACGGTGGCGCAGTCACGTCGAGATGGAACCAAAGGTATACCGCTCACGCTTGCTTGGTATTCGTACGCCAGCACGTGGGTGACGCATCTTTTCGGAGGCAGCGGCGGCCGCATAGCTTCTGGGATGCAAATCTCGGCCGCGCTGACCGACGCGGCCGCCCGACGACTTCGTTGCACGCTCCGCGAGCGTCAGATGTTGCTCGCATCGGCCACCAGTGCCGTGTTCGCGACGGTTCTTGGAACGCCGTTGGCGGGGATGGTGTTTGCAGTCGAAGAACCGGGTCGTAGGGGTCCGGGCTACAGGGCACTCGTGCCGTCAGCGATTGGGGCGTTTGTTGCACAGGCTGTCGTCGGCGGGTTCGGATACCGGCACGCAACTCACCCGGCTATCCGTCTGTCGGCTTCGGTGTTCAACGCCGGCAAGTTGATTATTGCCGCGGTCGTCTTTGGTCTCGCCGCAGCGCTGTACGTCCGGCTGCGCGACGCGATTGCCTGGCTGTGCGTGCGAATGGATCGTCCCGCGCTTGCGACGGCTACCGGCGGAATATGGATCGTGCTGTTTGCGCTCATCTTCGGCCGACAATATCTAGGACTGTCGCTTCCGCTAGCCAATGCAGCCTTGCTCGGCGGTTCCGTGGCATCGGGCGCATGGTTACTGAAAATTATTGTCACCGCGATTACTGCCGGGAGTGGTTTTCGGGCCGGCGAAGTCACGCCGATGCTCGTCATTGGTGCGACACTGGGTGCCGCGTTCGCAGGCCCGCTGAATCTCGATTCGGAGGTGCTCGCTGCGATGGGTTTCGTTGCGGTGTTCGCGGCTGCATCGAAGGCGCCGTTCGCGTGCGCAATTCTCGGGGTCGAGCTGTTTGGCACGGGCGCTGCTGGCGCGTTGCTATTGGTCTGCATAATCGCACGGTGCGTGAGCGGTAGCAAAGGCATCTACCCGCGCGCATGACGACGGTTGCGGAGTCGTTTTGTGCGATGCTGTGCCCATGAGTGAATATCAAGCCACCGCCGCCGCGTTTCAGAAGATGGCCCACGAGATTGTGTGGTGCTCCGTCGCTACCGTCGACACGAACAATCGCCCTCGTTCCCGAGTGTTGCATCCGATTTGGGAATGGGATGGCGACGAGCTTGTCGGGTGGGTTGCGACAGGCCCGACGCCGCTCAAGTTGGCCCACATCGCGCACAGCCCCAACGTGTCGCTCAACTACTGGGCGTCGAATCACGACACATGTATCGCGGAATGCGCAGCAGAATGGCGCACCGACGACCCAACCAAACAAAGAGTTTGGGACTTGTTCAAATTCGGCCCGGCACCAGTTGGCTACGACCCGTCAATCATCCCACCGTGGGCAAACGGCCCGATCACACCTACTTTTGCGGCGTTGCGGCTGACGCCTTGGCATTTGCGCGTGTTTCCTGGCACGATGCTGCTTGGCGGGGCCGGCGAGTTGTTGACCTGGACGGCCTAGATCAGCGCGCAACGGCCCTAGACATCTCTGAAAAAGTTCGCGATCCATTGCGCCACCAACGGCTGGTCGAGCGGCTGGGTGAGTGATTCGCGGGCATGTAACACCTTGTCTGCACCGATGAGTTCCATTCTCCCGGCAAGGAGATGATCGGCGAGGGGAGCGATGAACTCCGGGTGCGGCTGAATGGTCCAAGCCCTGTTACCCACAGTCATGCCTGCAATTGGGCAATAGCCCGAGCTCGACGTGAACAACAGCTCGGCGTCGTTGGGTAATGCGGTCACTTGATCCTGGTGGCTTGCGAGCAACGAAAATCTCGATGGCGGGGCCGCTCCCATCCAGCATTGCGGCGTCGCGATTTCGTAGCTCTGGACTCCGACTCCCCATCCATCGGTGGCGCGCTCCACCGCGGTGCCTAATGCTTGAGCGAGGAGTTGATGGCCAAAACATACGCCTACGTAAGGGATTTCGCGAGCGATGAACTCTCGGTGCAGTGATTCTGCGTCGGCGATCCACGGTTCGTCGTCGTAGACCGAGGAGCGACTAGGCGAACAGATCCACCCATCGCATTCGTCGACCCGATCGGGAAACGCGCCGCGGTCGAGGTCGTAGCGAATGAGGTCGAGATTATGGTCGCGCAGCAACACAGCAAAGAGGTCCGGATAGTCGCCCGCGATGTGCTGGCTCTTTGGGTCGATATGACCGACCATCAGCAGCCCGAGGCGCTTGCTCATTGCAGCGTTATCGAAAAGAAAAGATTGGCGCAGTTGCACCATCTAACGGCGGGATAAGGCCGCGATCGCGCAACACTGGCATGACACCTTCACCGAACCAGTAGGCCTCCTCAAGGTGTGGATATCCCGACAGGATGAACTCGTCGAATCCGAGTGAGTGATACTCAGCGATGCGATCGGCTATTTGTTCGTACGAACCCACGATGGCGGTGCCCACGCCACCTCGCACCAAGCCGATTCCCGCCCAAATGTTTGGATAGATCTCGAGATTGTCGGTGCGACCCCCATGGAGCGCGGCCATTCGCTGTTGTCCAACCGACGCGGTGGTTTGAAAGTCGGCTTGGGCGGCAGCAATCGATTCGACAGACATGCCCGCGAGCAGTGCATCGGCGACGGCCCAAGCGTCGGCGGCGCACTCGCGCGCGATGACATGGAAGCGAATGCCGAATCGGAGCTCGCGCCCGTATCCCGACGCGAGTTTGCGCATGCGGGCAATCCGTTCACTCACCATGTCCGGTGTTTCGCCCCAGGCGAGATATACATCGACGTGTTGGGCTGCGATGCGCTCGGCCGCATCGGACGCGCCGCCGAAGTACACCGGAGGGATCGGGTTCGGTATCACGCGGGTCGTGGCCGAGCGGACGTTGATGTGCGTCCCATCGAAATCGAACGGCGAATCACACCACGCTCCGCGCATCACTTGGAGAAATTCGCCAGTGCGGTCGTAGCGAGTTTCTTTGTCTTCAAAAACTCCGAAGCGTTCCAGTTCGGCTTGTTCGGCGCCAGTGACGATGTTGATGAGGAGACGCCCGCCCGAGAGCCGTTGGTACGTCGATGCCATTTGCGCCGCGAGCGTGGGCGACAACAGCGCGGGACGAAACGCGACGAGAAACTTCACTCGTTGCGTGAGAGGAATCAATGCCGCAGTTGCTAGCCACGCATCCTCACAGCCGGTCCCGCAAGGGGTAAGCATGCCGTCGAATCCGAGTGCGTCGCACGCAGTAGCGATTTGCGCTAGATACTGCAACGATGGGGCGCGCCGCACTGCAGCGGGATCGCTCGGCAACACGTCGCGCGAGTCTCCACCAGTCGGCAGGAACCAGTGCAGAGCAAGCATGATGCTGGTCTACCAGCTCGAATCGAGCGGACGGCCTTCGTGATACCCGGACGCGGTTTGTACGCCGATTACGGCGTTGTTGCGGAGCTCCCCGATCGAGGATGCTCCCGCGTAGGTGCATGCAGAACGCACCCCCGCAACGATGTCGTCGATGAGGTCCTCGACTCCGGCACGCGCAGGGTCGAGGTACATGCGTGAGGTCGAGATGCCCTCTTCGTAGAGTGCCTTGCGCGCCGCTTGAAGTGGGTCTTCTTCGGTGGTCCGATTGGCCACGGCACGCGCCGATGCCATGCCGAAATTTTCTTTGTACAAGCGACCGTCGGCTGAACGCTGGGCGTCGGCAGGCGATTCGTGAGTGCCTGCGAACCAGGAGCCGATCATCACATTGCTTGCACCCGCGGCCAGTGCAAGCGCGACGTCGCGAGGATGGCGAACTCCGCCGTCGGCCCAAACGTGAGCCCCGATGTCGCGCGCCACCGTTGAACACTCAAGCACTGCTGAAAACTGTGGGCGCCCTACGCCTGTCATCATGCGAGTAGTGCACATAGCCCCTGGGCCGACGCCAACCTTGATGATGTCGGCTCCGGCGGTCACGAGATCGCGTACGCCGTCGGCTGAAACGACGTTGCCTGCGCAAACTGGAACAGTGGGTGAAAGCGCACGGATCTCGCGTAGTACATCGAGCATGCGTTGTTGATGGCCGTGAGCCGTATCGACGACAAGTACATCGACGCCAGCGTCGACTAGTCGGGTAGCGCGTTTGGCAACGTTGCCGTTGATACCCACCGCGGCCGCGATTCGCAGAGTTCCGTTCGCGTCGAGCGCGGGGTCGTAGATGGTCGACCGCAATGCGCCAGTTCGGGTGAGGATGCCAACCAGCGCGCCGTCAGCGCCGACGACCGGCGCGAGTTTGCGGCGTTGGTCATGCAGCATGCGGAAGGCATCCTCAGCCGTTACGCCATCGGCAATGGTAACGAGGTCTGTGGACATCACTCTGGCGAGTTGCGTAAAACGGTCGACGCCGGTGCAATCGGCCTCGGTGACAACGCCGATTGGTTTCCCGCCGTCGACCACGATGATTGCGCCGTGCGCTCGCTTGGGAAGGAGGTTGAGCGCCTCGCCCACGGTCTCTTGAGGTGCCATGGTGATCGGAGTGTCGTGAACCAGATGGCGGGATTTGACCCAACCCACGACCTCGGTGACAATGTCGATCGGGATGTCTTGGGGAATGACCGCGATGCCGCCGCGTCGAGCGACCGTCTCGGCCATGCGTCGGCCAGCAACGGCGGTCATATTGGCGACGACGATTGGAATTGTGGTGCCGGTGCCATCGTCGGTGCGCAGGTCCACGCCGAAGCGGGACGCAACCGTCGAATGGTTCGGCACCATAAAGACGTCGTCGTAGGTCAGGTCGAACTCAGGATGATTACCGCGAAGGAAGCGCACGAGGTCGCCATGGTAGGCGGCGGAGACGAATCGAAGCTACGAGTGTGACGAATTGTTGCGGAAAACCACAGCAGCGACTTCCAGCCGAGCTCTCAGCGCGAAACCCATCGATTCGTAGAGCAGCCCGCCCGAGGGATTCTCATCGCTGACGTGGAGAAACGCGGTTTTGCCTTCACGCTGAATCTCGGCAGCTACGAGCCGGGTCAATTGAGCCGCCGCGCCCCGGCGAATGAATGTTGGATCTGTACACACCGCACTGATTTCGCAAAATTCTGATACCTGCATGCGGCGGCCAGCCATCGCCATGAGCTGCTCGCAGCCATCGGGCGTTGGCATGAAGATGCCGATGTATCCACCGAGATCAATGGTTCGTTCGCGAAACGGACCTGGCTTGGTACGAGCCGTCAGATCGAGCATCGCCGGAATGTCGCGATCGTTGAGGGGGCGAGTTGGATGCGGTTGCGCAAATGAATTGAAAATTGGAGCGATCATTTGCCGCAACCCAGCGCGAAAGACGACGTCTGCACCGCTGGGGATCTCTGTGATTTCTGTCCGGATCAGCCGCGCGGAATTATCGAGCTCAGCAAGGTCGGCCCAACCTTGCCGGTCGAGAGCTTTTGCGCCCATAAACGGTGAAACCGGGTCGAGGTACGCCCTCGCCGTTCCATGAACGCGAGCGAACTGCGCGTGGCTGGTTTCGAGCGCGTTCCACACAGGATTATCGAGTGGATGACGTTGCAACACCTGTACATCTTCGCACTCCCGCCGCTACGGTCTCGGTTCGTGACGCTGACAGACCCCGAACTTGCTGACCACCTCGACCGGATCCGGCGCGACGGCTACACCGTTGTTGTCGATACCATTGAACCTGACCTCGTCATTGAATTGCGCGATGCGATTCGTCGTCTCGAAGACGAACTTCTTATTCAACCCAAGGCAACCGCGGCCGAGGGCATCGCGACGAAGAGGATGTACAACTTGCTTGCGAAAGGCGCCGTGTTTCAGGCGATGCCTACCCATCCCAACGTCCTGCCGATAGTCGAAGGCCTGCTCGATCGCGAGTGTCTTCTCTCGGGAATGACAGCGATTGATATCGGCCCCGGCGAAATCGATCAGCCACCACATGGCGACGACATCGTGATGTCCAGGCATTTGCAACGCCCACACGCTGCGATGATGGCAACGAGTATGTGGGCGCTTACTGATTTCACTGCTGTAAACGGAGGAACGCGCTTCGTGCCCGGGTCTCATCTTTGGTCGAAATTCCCGAGACGAGCAACCGATTGGTCGGGGATCGACAACGTGCAGTATCTCGAAATGCCCGCGGGTTCGGTCATGATTTTCCACGGGAGTCTCTGGCATGGTGGGGGAGCGAACAACACTCCATCGGAGTGGCGTTGTGGCGTGAACGTGCAGTACTGCCCGGGCTTCGTGCGCCAACAGCAGAATCCGTACTTCGGCATTCCGGTTGAGACGGCTGCGACGTTCAGCGACCGTCTGCTTGAACTCCTTGGTTATCGCCTGTACAAATCAATCATGGGTCATGTCGATGGCAAGAGCCCGGGCGAGGTTGTCTTTGGAGACCGGATGGCGCAGACCGCGTACAAATACGATTAGCTATTTCTGATTAGTTGCGAAAGATGGTGAGGTCGATGCCGATCTCGGTCGCTAGCCGTGGCACGACATGTACAGGAAGCCCGATCACGTTGCTCGGGCTTCCATCGATGCGTTCCACGAAAACGCCTCCGTATGCTTGCATGCCGTAGCTGCCCGCTTTGTCAAACGCTTCGCCCGTTGAGATGTACCAATCAATGGTCGCATTCGATACGACGTTGAAGGTAACCGTCGTTGCTTCGACTGCGCTAGCCATGCGATCGAGGTACGTGATCGCAACGCCGGTGTGCACGGCATGACTGCGACCCGACAACGATTGCAACATCGAGCGAGCGTCATCGGCATTGCGCGGCTTGCCGAGGATGTCGGAATCTCGCACCACGCAGGTATCTGCTCCGACCACGACCGTGTGCTCGCAGTGTTGTAACGATCCGACCGCCCTCGCCTTTGCGATTGCGAGTCGCTGTACGTATTGTTCTGGCTGTTCGTTGGGGTGCTGTGTTTCGTCGACATCGCTGATCTCGATCGAATACATCAAGCCCATCGAAGTCAATAGGTCAGCTCGTCGCGGCGACGCCGAGGCCAAGACAAGGCGCAGATCAGCTTCAACCACCGGACAACGCCATATCTGCATCTTCGTGTTCAGGTGGACTGTCGGCATCGGCCGAGAGCCATCCGTAGGGGAGCGTGATCGAGTGGGGTCCTCGGCTGTTGCCCCGCGGCCGATCAACTTCTTGGTCAGGGAGCGTGATCGCGCCATCGAGTTCGGCGAGGCGTTCGATGAGTTCGTCGATTGTCGCCGACTCCACCAGGCGGCGCCGAGCAGCTCCACCAACTGGATAGCCGGTGAAGTACCAACCTATGTGTTTGCGAATCGCGAGGATCGCGTGGAACGGGCTTTGGTGTTCGGCGAGCATGTTGGCGTGGTCCACGATAAGTGTTGCAACCTGCCCAACCGTCGGCGGGGCTGGGCGATCCAGGCCTGCATACGCGGCTTGTAAATCTCCGAAGAACCACGGTCGCCCCAAACAACCGCGGCCTACCACGACGCCGGCGCACCCAGTTTCGGCTTGCATTCGTAACGCGTCGGCGGCCGACCAGATGTCGCCGTTGCCGAGGACAGGGGTATGCGGCAGCGCGGCAACTAGTTCAGCGATGCCGTCCCAACGTGCTTGGCCCGAGTAGTACTGCTCGGCTGTGCGCGAATGCAACGCCACCCAGGCTGCTCCCTCGTCTGCTGCAGCGCGCCCTGCGGTGAGAAAGGTCATGCGCTCGTCGTCGATTCCCATGCGCATTTTGATCGTGATTGGAACGCCAAATGGTTCGCCGGCTTTTACCGCCGCGGCGACGATTGCGGCCAGGAGTCGAGGTCGCGCTGGCACTGCCGCGCCGCCACCGTGGCGTGTCACCTTGCGTACCGGGCAACCGAAATTCAAATCAACGTGATCAGCGCCGCGATCTGCAACGATTTTGACCGCCTCGCCGATCGTTTGGGGGTCGGTGCCGTAAAGCTGCAAGCTGCGCGTCGATTCGTCCGCATCGAAAGCGGCGAGCTCGAAGCTGCGCTTGGAACCTTCCACTAAACCTCGCGCGTTCACCATCTCGCCCACCAGCAATGCCCCGCCGAAGCGACGGCACAAGTTGCGGAATGCTCGATTCGTAACTCCAGCCATCGGTGCCAGCACGACGGGAGGGTCGACCGTGATCGACCCAAGGCGGAGCGCACGATGAGATGTCATTGGCGCGTTTGTCATTCGCCAGTCGTCGTGACGTTGAGATCGCGCAATAGGCCGTCGCGGAGGTCGTAGATCCAACCGTGCAATGCGATTTCCTGCCCTTTATCCCAGGCGTCTTGCACGACGGTTGTGCGGGCAACGTTGTTTACTTGCGCGATCACATTGAGTTCGCACATTTTGTTGACGCGTTGCGCAGGGTCGGTAATTTCATCGAGTTCGTCACGATGTTGTTCGGCAACGTCTTGAATGTGGCGCAGCCAATTGTCGATGAGGCCGTGTCGGCCGCCGTCGATAGCAGCGGCTACGCCTCCGCAGCTGTAGTGACCCGTGACAATGATGTGTTCGACGCGAAGCACGTCCACTGCATACTGAATCACCGACAAGCAATTGAGATCAGAATGCACGACTACGTTCGCGATGTTCCTGTGTACGAACACGCCGCCCGGAGCAAGGCCAACGATCTCGTTCGCGGGCACGCGCGAATCGGCACAACCGATCCATAGGTATTTGGGTTGCTGTTGTTCAGCGAGGCGAGTAAAGAAATCGGGGTCGCTGTCAGTGAGCGCAGCCGCCCACGATCGATTGTTTTCGAACAGATTGCCGAGTCCGATGTTGTCCATGTGGCCAAGGTTAGGTGCACTCCCTGGACTGCGCAGACCCGGTCGCTGGGTTACGCCTCGATCGCTAGGAGGTCTTCACCAAAGATGATCTCACCGGCGAAGTGCGCCGCGGCGATTGCGATCCACTCACTCGCCGAATTCGGTGCTGGCGTCGGCACCATGTGGGTTAGCACGAGCTTTTTGACTCGATTGCGGGTTGCGGTCTCGGCCGCTTGTACGACGCTTGAGTGGTAGTCGATCGTGTCTTGGAACCGCTGCATGGGGATCATCGACACGAGATCGTCACGCAAAACGGTTTGCACGTAAATGTCAGCATCGGCGCAGAGCGCGTCGAGTCCAGGGCAAGGCACTGTGTCGCCGCCAATCACGACAACGTGCCCGCCATGTTCGATGCGGTATCCAACGGTCGGTTCGACTGGCTTGTGGTCGGTTGCTTCGGCGGTAATCTTCACGCCGTCTTCGTCGAGCACCGAACCACTGCGCAGTTCCGTCACGCGCACGTCTGGCGTCCAGGTGAGATCTTCATGGTGGGCGAGGCGATACTCGAGGTCGGGTTGCAGCATCGCCATCATTCCATTCACCACTTCTTGGGTGCGCGGTGGCCCCCACAAACGCGTCACGTTCGGCACCGGTGACATCACCCATCGGGTGGTCACCACATCATTGAGATCCGTGATGTGGTCGGAATGGAGATGGGTAAGTAACACTGCCGACAACATGTTCGGCAGCACCCCCGCGCCCAGGAGCCGTTGCAACACGCCTCGTCCTGCGTCGAAGAGGAAGTAGCTTGTCCCTGCTTGTACGAGCGTTGCCGAGCCACCCCGGTTGGGGTCGGGGACGGGGTTACCGGTGCCGAGCAACGTCACTTTGATCATTGCGTTCCTTTGTTTGGTTCGTAATTGAACTTACACAAGTGTCAGTAGTAGTGTCAATATATTCCGTGAGTATCGCTTCGACAATGGAGGACCGCCGTGACCGCCGATTCAGATATTCGGGTGTACGCCAGCGGGTTACCCATGCCGGAGTTTGCGACTCCCGCGTTCGCGACGCCGAAACGATTGAGCGAAGCGACCGTTGCAATCGTTACCACCGCGGCCCTACACCGCGCTAGCGAGGACGGGTATACCAATACTGATACGAGCTACCGCGAAATCGACAGGGCTGATCGTGATTTGGTAATGGGGCACTGGTCTCCCAATTTCGATCGCGCCGGATTTGCTGCTGATATCAACGTCGTTTTCCCGATTGATCGGCTCGAAGAGCTCGAAGCGCAAGGAGTCATTGGTTCGGTTGCGCCGCGTCACTTCGCCTTTGCGGGCAACCAAGAAGACACGGTTTCGTCGATTCGCCTCGACTCGGGTCCGCGAGCCGCGCGTGCTCTGCTCGCCGACGGCGTGGATGTGGTGCTGCTCACGCCGGTCTGACCGTTGTGTTCGCGTACCGTGAGTACGCTCGCACATGTATTCGAAGCTGAAGGTCTTGCCACCGTTTCGCTGATCTCGGTTCGCGGTGTTGCCGAAAAGATGTCGCCGCCCCGCGCGCTGTATTGCGATTTTCCGTTGGGTCGTCCGCTCGGCGAACCACAAGACGCACAGTTCCAACACGACGTTTTGCGTACTGCGTTCGTGACGCTCGACGAACCCGCTGGCCCAGTACTGGTGGATTATCCAGTGGTGATCGAAATCGACGATGCCACGCCGCTTTCATGTGCAGTGCCGCCGCGGTACGACATGTCGCTGCATCCTGCGGTCGACGAGATCACTGCGTTGCGAGGTGCGTACAACCGCACCCTGAGCCGCAACGGGGTGACCTCAGTGGGCCGCTCATGTGATGCCGATGGCTTACCGGACGTAATGGCGAAGCTGGTCGAGATCATCGCAGGCGCGGATTGGAAAGAAGTCGGGCTTCCCGGCAACCCTGTTGGCCTGGCTCACGATCTTCGTACCTATTACGAAGAGGCGGCGCTCGCGCTCAACGATGAACCACCCGCACCAGGAGCCGCGGAATCGTGGTTCTACGACGTGACGCAGGGTGGACGCACACTGCTAGAAGCCCGTCGGGCGATGCGCGACGGTGGCGCACCGTTTCCAGTTTGGTTTTACATGGCGCGGGCAACTCGCCAGTGAAAGAAATTTGTTGATCGATGCGGACCCTTTCCGCCTGTAGCGCAGGCTTTTTGTTGGCCGTTTTGTGGTTCGACTTGATGTTTGACCTACAGGTGCGAGGGACGACTGCCGGGGACGTTCCACAGCAGATTCTCGATTCGATTTCGGTGTATTACGCGCGGGTCACCACATCGGCCCGGCCAATGAACCGTCTCGTTGCGCTTGCGATGTTGGTGACGCTTGGGTCGGTGATCGGCCTTGTTGTCAACGAAGAGTTGGCACGGTGGCGCAGCGTCGCAGCTCTAGTGTGTGTTATGGGCGCAATTGGCGTTGCAGCTGCGCGCACTGTCAAGAACGCGGTTCGCCTCGGTGGTGGCAACGATGACCATCGGACACAGTCACAGCTCGCCCAGCTGATTTTGCGTGACCACATCGTGTGCTTCGGCTTGATTTTTGTAGTGATCCTGCTGATCGCGTTGCCCGCATGAAAGCGCTCGCAGTTGCGCTCCACGGTTTCGGTTATCCGGTTTCGATCGTCGTGATTATTCGTTTCGTCCCTGTGGTACGCGAGCGTCGAGTGCGATGGTTTGTTGCCCACCAGCTTGCCGTTGGAGCGATCGTCGCGGGGTGGGCGTTGAAGTCGGAGTGGAGATCGGTGGCGATCAACGCGACATGGTTGATTGTCGCCCAGATTTGGTATCGGTGGGGCGGGCGGAAATCATCGCACGGCAGCGAGCACATCGTCGATTGACGCGTGATCGGTGCTGTCATCGTCGACGTGTGCGAATGTGATTGCGCCCGCCGGCGTGATCACCCAGGTACCGCCCATCTGTGTCACGCGTTTGCCTGCCTTATGAATTTTGAACCCTCGTTTGGACGTTTCCTTGGTTGCTTTCCACGTAGTTGGTGAAAACATCTTGAGGAACGGCACTCGTATGACTGCGGCGGCTTTCGCGGCTTCAGCGTTGTCGTCGACGAGCACGAGAAACGGAATGTGTTCGTCCTGCACAAACGCTGCTGCATATCGCTGGTCGCCCGTGCCGATCGCAACGATGGTGGCTCCGAGTGCTTCAAACTCGTCATGGCGCTCACGCAACTGCGCGGCATGTTCACGGCAATGCAGTCAACCGAAATGTCGCAGAAATACCAGCACGACTGGTTGTTGAGACCAAAGGTCGCCGAGCAGGTGCGGCGAACCAAGATGATCGACGAGCGAGATGTTGCCTAGCTTTACAATGTCCATGGAGAACCTGGCAAGACCGTTGACGTCATGTATTAGTTCTACACGCGTGAACGATTTTGTGCCACTGGTCCTGCGACAACGCCCGTTCGTTTATGTTTTGGGCAACCGTGAGGCAGTTCCGATGACCGCGGTGCGCAGCCGAGTTGTGTTCGTGACCTTGAGGTGGGCTTGATCGCCGTCGACGACGACTGACGATGCGATTTCATCGCCGCCGACCACCATGCCGACGAACTTCAGCTCGAGTGATCCGTGCGCGAGGAAGTCGTCGTCCCACGCTTCGAGCAGCATGCCGTAGGCACGGCCCGCGACTTGGGTGCCTTGCGCTACGAGTCCTGGCAACCCGAGACTCTCGGACTGTGCAGCGTCGGTGTGGAAATTGCCACGGCGGGAATAGCGCTGGATGAGTTCGTCGGTGACGACAAATTTGTCGTGCGCACTCATCGGGCCGTTACCGATGCTGCGGGCGTGAAATGCGAAGTCGCGTCCCACAACGCTTCACCGTCGATCGTGACATTGGCTTCGATCACGATGTACTCGAGATCGCGTTTCGCGTAGCGTTCTATGACCCTGGCGTGGGTCGCCAATTCCACAGGTGCATCGGCTCGACGGTGACACTCCAAACTCTGGCGGGTTTGGATCATTGCCACCGGGTAGTGGTGGGTGAGAGCAAGCACGGTCAGATTTGCGGCGATGAGGGGATACAGCGCTCCTGCTCGCAGCAATGGGTGGTCAATTCCCGCCGCTCGCCAGTACCGCTCATTGGCCGTCGGCGAAATTGTGAGTACCAGCGGATCCAGTTGATCCCCAACGTGTAGTCCGCCGAACGGCTCGTCCATGGCCCGCAACCTACCCATCGACAGCCGTGGTCGGGCTTGGGTAACGCCGGCATTACAGGATCGCGACCACGGCTGTCGATGGGTCACAGTCACGTCCCATGGGCACTCGCCGTGGTCGGGCTTGGGTATCGCCCGCGTTATCGGATCGCGACCACGGTAGAGCGTTTGCGAGGTTATGCAGCGTGGTGTATAGTATGCAGCATGACGTATACCGCCGCGATCCTTGGCGCTTCGGGCTACGGCGGCGCGGAGCTGCTCAAGTTGCTTGCGAACCATCCCGAATTCGACGTTGCGGTGGTTGGCGCAGAATCCAATGCTGGCGCGACAGTGGGAGACCTGTTCCCTGCCCTGGCTCCGATCTACGGCGACCGGGTATTCGTGCAATCGTCTGCACAAGCTGCGGCTGGTGTCGACGTGGTGTTTCTTGCGTTGCCCCATGGTGCATCGCAGAAGATCGTGCCTGAGCTCATTGGCGCTGTGGATCACATCGTCGATTTCGGTGCCGACTTTCGTTTGCCGGCACCGAGTTACGAACAGTGGTACGGCGACCAGCACACTGCCCCACATCTCATTCGCGACTTCGCATTTGGCATGACGGAGCTCTATCGCGAAGACGTGAAACAAAGTCAACACGTTGCGGTACCCGGTTGCTACCCGACTGCGGCGAGTTATGCACTGGCTCCGCTCGTTGCCGACAAGGCGATTGAACACACTGGGATCGTGGTCAACGCGATGAGTGGGGTGAGCGGTGCAGGGCGGGCGTTGAAGATTACGAGTCATTTCAGCGAGGTCAATGAAAACGCCAGTGCGTACGGACTGCTGACTCATCGGCACACCGCAGAAATGGAAATGGCGCTAGAACACGTTGGTGGTATTCCAACAACTGTGCTATTCACCCCGCACCTTGTGCCGATGACGCGCGGCATTCTTGCCACCTGCACTGCGAACCCGGCACGCGGCGGCCTAACGACCGGCGCGCTGCTCGATCTATACCGTTCGTTTTACGCCAACGAACCATTCGTGACGGTAACCAACGAGCCCAGCGGCACGCGCGCTACGTACGGATCAAATTCTGTCCACATCACGGTTCGTTTCGATGCTCGCACGAATACTGTGTTGGCCATCGCAGCTATCGACAACATGGTTAAAGGCGCGGCCGGTCACGCGCTCCAGAATGCCAATATTTTGCTTGGATTGCCTGAAACCATGGCCCTTCCCGTGCTTGGAGTCGCTCCGTGAGTGTCGTTGCAGCCAAAGGATTTGTCGCTGGTGGAATGGCCTGTGGCATCAAAGAAAGTGGCGCGCCCGATCTTGCCATCGTGGCGACCGCCGACGGTCAAACTGTTGCGGCTGCCGGCACGTTCACCACGAATTTGTGTCAGGCCGCACCTGTCCAAATCAGCCGACGTCATCTGAATGACGGGCGCGCGGCCGCGGTCGTTCTCAATTCGGGCAATGCCAATGCCGCAACCGGCGAGGCCGGTCGGGTTCATGCGTTGCGAATGACCAAACTCACAGCCACCGGGCTCGGGATTCGGCCAAACGACGTGTTGGTCTGTTCGACAGGGCTTATTGGTATTCCAATGCCCTTCGACTCGATCGAGCAGGGCATACCCCAATTGACCCAACAACTCGGTGGCACCGAGCCGCACGGCGCGGCCGCGGCGACCGCGATCCTCACTACTGACACGGTGCGTAAGGAAGCGGTGGCCAGCGCGAATCTCGATGGCGTCTCTGTCACTATCGGTGGGATGGCCAAAGGCGCGGCCATGTTGTCGCCCGCGATGGCCACGATGTTGTGTGTCATTACTACCGACGCCGCGGTAGACCAGCACGTTCTACAACAGGCACTGGCTGCGGCGGTCTCGGACTCATTTGACTGCGTCGACGTCGATGGTGCTCGGTCAACCAATGACACCGTCCTGATTCTTGCGAATGGATTAGCGGGCAACCCGACAATCGTCGCGACAATCGGTGATGCATACGCTCATTTCGTCGCCGCGTTGACCGAGGTGTGCTGCTCAATCGCCGAGCAGATGGCGCGCGACGCGGAGGGTGCCACCAAGTTCGCACGCGTTACCGTGCAAGGTGCCCGGTCGAAACACGATGCCAAGCTCGCGGCACGTGGTATCACCAAGAGTCAGTTGGTGCAGTGCTCGCTCTATGGTGCTGACCCATATTGGGGGCGTGTGATTTCAGAATGTGGTGCTAGCGGCGCATACTTCGACCCGGAACAAGTCACGATTACTTACCAAGGCATAGTGAATTGTCGCAACGGGATTGCTGCGGAACATGACACGAAGCGACTCGACGAGCTCATGCAAAACTCCGACATAGAGATTCTTGTTGACCTCGGCACCGGTGGCCACGGAACGCACACAATGCTCACAACCGACCTCGCTCCCGGATACATCGACGAGAACATGAGAACGTCATGAGCGATTTTGCTGCACGGCTTGCGGACGCGTCTACGAAAGCGGCAGTGCTGGCTGATGCGTTGCCGTATATAACGCAATTTTCCGGCAAGATCGTCGTCATCAAATATGGCGGTAACGCGCTGGCTGGGAGCGAAGGGATCGATCCATTGGATCTGTTTTGCACCGATGTCGTGCTCATGCGCGCGATCGGAATGTATCCGGTGGTAGTTCATGGCGGCGGTCCGCAGATCACCGACCTGATGCAACGCCTTGGCAAGGAATCCACCTTTGTTGATGGCTTGCGCGTGACCGATGCAGAGACGGTCGACATTGTTCGTATGGCGTTGGTTGGCAAGGTGAATCGCGAGATTGTTTCGGCACTGAATCGTCACGGGAGTTACGCGGTTGGGCTGAGCGGCGAAGACGCCGGATTGATTCGAGTCGATCAACGCGACCCGCGGCTTGGTTTCGTCGGAGATGTCCGCAGCATCGACCCGACGATCGTGCATCGTTTGATCGCAGAAGATCTGATCCCGGTGATTGCGACCGTCGGTACCGACGACGATGGCCAGGCCTACAACATCAACGCTGACACTGTCGCGGGCGCCATTGCGGCGGCACTCGATGCCGAGAAGTTGGTGTATCTCACCGATGTTGCTGGGGTCTACGAACGTTGGCCCGATCAGGCTTCGCTGATCAGCCGCATCGACGTCGACGGTCTTGAGAAGTTGGTGTCTGATGGCGCGTTGAGCGAGGGCATGATTCCGAAGATCGAGTCGTGCATCGGAGCGTTGCGCGGCGGTGTGCGGAGCGCCCACATTCTCGATGGTCGCTTACCCCACGCGTTGCTTCTCGAATTTTTCACCCGCGAAGGCGTAGGAACAATGGTGATGCCATGAGCGTCAAATCGAATGCGTATGAGCTCGATCAACAGTATGTAATGCAGACCTATGGTCGGCTGCCGGTCACCTTTGTGCGCGGCGAAGGCAGTTACCTTTTCGATGATAACGGCAACCGATATCTGGATTGTCTCAGCGGGCTTGCGGTCACATCGCTTGGCCACTCCAACCCGGAAGTCGCCGAAGCTATAGCGAATCAGGCTCGCACGCTGCTGCACACTTCGAACCTCTACCTCACAGAGCATCAGCCGGTGGTTGCGAAAGCCTTAGACGAACTCATCGGTGGCGGCGGCCGTACCTTTTTTGCAAACAGTGGCGCTGAGGCGAATGAATGCGCGATCAAGTTGGCTCGCCGGTACGGGCAGACCAATGGTGGCCCCGAACGTTTTCACATTGTGAGTGCCTACGGATCGTTTCATGGCCGCACTCTCACCACCTTGGCGGCCACCGGGCAACCACAAAAGCAGGAGACGTTCCAGCCGTTGCCCGCGGGGTTTCGACAGGTTGAGTTCTGCGACATCGCTGCGCTGCGAGATGCGCTGAGCGACGATCGAGTCTGTGCGGTGATGTTGGAGCCGGTGCAAGGCGAAGGTGGTGTGAATCCGGCACCGGCCGAATATCTTCAAGCTGTACGCGCACTGTGTGACGAACGCGAAGCGCTGCTCATCATGGACGAAGTGCAAACCGGGTTAGCCCGCACCGGGGAATGGTTCGGCTTTCAACATTCGAACATTCGCCCGGACATTGTCACAATGGCAAAGGCACTCGGCAACGGAATGCCAATCGGAGCGTGCTGGGCAATTGACCGTGTCGCCCAGGCGTTCAAGCCGGGCGATCATGCAACGACATACGGCGGCCAGCCTCTGGCGACTGCTGCAGCGCGTTGTGTGCTCGACATCATGCGGCGCGAAAGTTTTCCTGTCCGAGCGCGTCGAGCGAGCTTGAAGCTCACAGAACAGCTATCACAAGTTCCCCAAATCGATCAGGTGCGTGGGCTCGGCATGCTGCTCGCGGCACAGCTCATTGAAGGCATCGACGCGAAGGCGGTCGCCGACGCGTGCATGGACGCGGGCTTGATCGTGAATGCCGTTACCCCGACGGCGTTGCGTTTCGCGCCTTCACTGCTGATCAGCGACGAAGAAATCGAGTCGGCAGTATCGATTCTTGCGAAAGTGCTGGCTCAGTCATGACGAACTGTCTCGAAATCGATGACCTCGACGCAGTGACCGTCGAACGCATCTTGAGTAACGCCATGAAGTGGAAGATGCCAGACGCTGCAGCGCCGCAAGTGCTAGCTGGCAAAGGGGTCGCGCTTGTCTTTGAGAAGCCGTCCGCTCGCACGCGCACGTCGACTGAAATGGCCGTCGCCACCCTGGGCGGCCATCCGATCTACATTCGTCCGGAGGAGGTCGGCTTCGACACTCGCGAGACTGTTGAAGATGTTGGTCGCACGTTGGCCTCGTACACCTCTGTCGTCGCCGCTCGAACGTTTTCCCACGACACTCTTGTGCGCATTGCTGCGGTCGTCGAAGTCCCGGTCATAAATCTCTTATCCGACGTTGCGCATCCGTGCCAAGCTCTTGCCGACGTGTTGACGTTGCGGGAGCACTACGGGTCGGTTGAAGGCCGACGATTGGTGTTCGTAGGCGACGGCAATAACGTGGCCGCATCGCTTGCGTATGCCTGCGCACTCACCGGTCTCGAGTTCGCGATTTCATCTCCGGTTGGCTACGAACTGCCTGAGCTTGTTGTCGACCGAGCTCGAAATCTCGGTGGCTCGATCGAGACGTACATCGAGCCAAGCGACGCGGTTGAGGGCGCCGATGCGGTGTACGCAGATGTCTTCACGTCGATGGGGCAAGAGGAACAGCGCGCGCAACGGATTGAGAGCTTTGCCCGATACCAAGTTGATAGTGCGTTGATGGCGATGGCGAAGCCAAGTGCCGTGTTCATGCATTGCATGCCTGCGCACAGAGGTGAAGAGGTCGCAGCTGACGTGATCGATGGCCCTCAGTCAATTATTTGGTCGCAGGCTGCGAACCGTATGGATTCCGTTCGCGCGCTGATAGCAGAACTGTTGGAAGGAGCCTGAGATGGCAACCCTGGGTCGTCCGCAACGACAGCATCGCATTCTTCGAATCCTCGAGAATCACCCGGTTTCGAGTCAAGCACAGTTGGTGCAACTTCTTGAATCGGAAGGGGTGGTGGCTACGCAGGCCACGGTAAGTCGAGATCTGGAAGACATCGGCGCCGTGAAGGTGAGGATTCCCGGCGGTGCGACCGCCTATGCGATCCCCGAACATGGCAAAGAGCGCACGACAGGAATCGATGATCATTTGCGCCGCCTCATGGGAGAGTTCGTTGTTGATGTTGCGCATAACGACAGCACGATTGTGTTGCGCACGCCGCCAGGTAGCGCGCACGTAGTTGCTTCCGCGTTGGATCGATACGGATATCCCGGCATCATCGGTACTGTCGCGGGAGATGACACGATTCTCGCAGTTGTTGGCGACTCCGCTACGACTGCAGATATAGCGGCCAAACTCGGCGAGTTGGCCGGAATCTAACTCAAAGGATTTGACTATGGCACAGCGCGTTGTTCTCGCGTATTCAGGCGGTCTCGATACATCCATCGCAGTTCGTTGGTTGCGCGAAAATTGGGATTGCGAAGTGGTGTGTTGCGCGGTTGACGTCGGTCAGATCACCGCAGGAGAACATGAGGCGATACACGCCCGCGCCAACGCTGCGGGGGCAGTTGCGGTCGAAATCATTGATGCCCGTGATGAATTCGCCGATCGATTCCTGAGCAAGGCGTTACAAGCGAACTCGCTCTACGAGGGAAAATACCCATTGGTTTCCGCATTGAGCCGTCCCGTGATTGTCGAACACCTCGTTGATAGCGCGCGCAGACACGGCGCAGATGCCGTCGGTCATGGGTGCACTGGCAAAGGCAATGATCAAGTGCGTTTCGAAGTTTCGACACGGATTCTGAATCCCGATCTCGAAGTGCTGGCGCCTACCCGCGAATGGGGCCTGACCCGTGCGGATTGTGTGGAGCTCGCGGCGAAGTGGGATATCCCGATTGAAGCAACTGCCGAGAAGATCTATTCGATAGATGAAAACATGTGGGGCCGCGCCATCGAATGCGGTGTGTTGGAAAACCCTTGGTCGGGTGCACCCGAGGATCCGTACACGCTGACTCGCAGTTCGAAGGACGCTCCGAGCGAACCTACAGAAATCGTGCTTGGCTTCGAGCAAGGAATTCCGGTGAGTGTCGATGGCAAGGCAATGACGTTGCGATCGATTATCGAATCGCTTGGCGAACGAGTTGGTTCATACGGGTTTGGTCGAGTGGACATGGTGGAAAACCGTCGCGTGGGTATCAAGAGCCGTGAGGTATACGAATGTCCTTCCTCGCTTGCGCTGATACTCGCGCACCAAGACCTTGAAGGCATCTGTTTGGAGCGCGACGTTGCGCGCGAGAAACAACGCGTTGAGATTCGCATCGCGGAGATGATCTACGACGGCATGTGGCACGCGCCGTTGATGAGCGCGTTGCAAGCTTTTGTGGCGGACACTCAGAGACACGTCAACGGCGAGGTGCGTTTACGGTTGGAGCCCGGTCGCTGTTTTGCGGTGGGGCGGCGATCGCCCACCGGCCTGTACGACCACAACTTGGCCACCTACGGCAACGATGACAATTTTCGCCACGAAGACAGCGCGGGCTTCGTGCGACTCTGGGGCCTCTCCGCCCAAACCTGGAGTAGACGCCAGGGACCGGGTGCGAAATGAGAGTTCTTGTGTCATATCAGAGACCTGGCGTCAGGTATTCCAGCCAGGGACCGGGTGCGAAATGAGCGAGAATGATGATGCATCGGTAGCTGTTGAGACACATGCCCTTGACAATCCGACCAAGACGTTGTGGCACGGGCGTTTCGGTGAGGGTCCGTCTGCGGAGTTGTTGGCGTTTACGGTCAGTTTGCATTTTGATCAGCGGCTTGCCGAAGTCGATATCGAAGGTTCACGCGCGCATGTCACCATGTTGGCGCGTCAAGGTTTGCTGACTAATGATGAACGCGCCGAAATTGTGAGAGCGCTCGAAGTGGTGCGCACCGAGCTTGCCGATGGTGTGTTTGTGTTTGCCGAGAGCGACGAAGACATTCACACTGCAATTGAGCGCCGCGTGACTGAGATTGCCGGCTCCGCCGGTGGCAAGTTGCATACCGGTCGGAGTCGTAATGATCAGGTGGCGACGGATCTCCGGTTGTGGCTGAAGCTCGCCGGTCAAGATCAAATTCAACGTATTCAAGCGCTGCAGGACGTGCTAATACAGCGCGCGATTGAAGCGGAAGAATCGTATTTACCCGGCTATACACATTTGCAGCGCGCCCAGCCGGTGTTGTTAGCGCATCACCTGTTGGCGCACGTCTGGGCGTTTGCTCGCGATGTCGACCGTTGGTTTGATTGTCTCGCGCGTGCGGACGTGTCGCCGCTGGGTGCTGGCGCACTGGCGGGATCTAGTTTGCCGATCGATCCGGCTTTCTCTGCGCAACAATTGGGGTTTGCGCGACCGTTCGAGAACTCGCTTGATGCCGTGAGCGATCGCGACTTTGTTGCCGAGGCATTATTTTGTGCTGCGATGACCCAAGTGCACCTCTCGCGTATCGGCGAGGAAGTGGTGTTGTGGACCACTGAAGAGTTCGGTTTCATGCGTTTATCGGATGGCTACTCGACCGGCAGCTCGATGTTGCCGCAAAAGAAGAATCCCGATATCGCCGAACTTGCTCGTGGCAAAGCCGGACGCCTGATCGGCGATCTCACTGGGTTCTTGTCGACCCTGAAAGGTTTGCCGTTGAGTTACAACCGTGACCTCCAAGAGGATAAAGAGCCGTTGTTTGACGCGATTGATACGTGTGCGTTGACGCTCAGTGCGATTGCGGGACTGTTGGAAACTGCCACGTTGGTGCCAGCGCGTCTTGCCGAAGCCGCAGATTCTCCGGCGAATGCGGCAACCGATCTCGCTGAGCATTTGGTTGGCCAAGGCGTTCCGTTCCGTGAAGCACACGCTGTGGTTGGCAACCTTGTTCGACAGTCGATCGAACGCGGCGTGGGTTTGGATGAACTCGTCGAGACTGATCCTCGGCTAGGTCCGGAGGCAATTCCATTGTTGCAACCTGGGGCCGGAGTGAAGCGGCGTACAAGTCCGGGAGGCGCAGGGCCGGCGCCGCTGGTCGAACAGTTGCGACTTGTCGATGAGCGGATGGCTGCGCAACGCGTTCGGCTCGGCTAGACGCGGCGCGCTTGGGTCGATCATCTCGAACGAATCAGCTATTTTCGGTTGACCCAGATGGTGATGGTGGTACTAGGTGTGACTCGCGCTCCGGCTCGCTGCGACTGTTTCCACGCCCGCATTGAGCGATTGGAATTGCCCGCACCGGGTTCTTGTACAAACAGCACTTCGAGTGTGAGTCCGGTATCTGCGATCGCAGCACGTGCTTCGTTTGCAGTGAATCCAAGAAGTGCAGGTACGTCGATCCCGTCGTCGGGGTCGATGGCGATTGTCAACGTCACAGGGGCGCCGGCGCGCGTAGCAGTGCGGGCTTCGGGAGTTTGATTGGTGACGGTGTTCGGCGGATAACTGGAGTCGAATTCTTCGTGAATCACAACCGTATATCCAGCGTTCGTGAGGATTGTGCTCGCTTGTTCGCTCGGCATGCCGACCACTGGCGGCAGCGGTTGGGACGCCAGCACTCCCGAGGCTTCATCGCTGGTCGGCGCAGGAAAGTTTTCTATTGGTAGGGCTGCCATCGTCGCTCCCATATAACGCGCCCAGATTTGGGCAGGCCAAGATCCGCCGGTGACCTTGATTCGGGTACGCGGTGGCACCATTGATTTTGGTGTGGTGGAGCTTCCGAGCCATACGACGGTGGTGAGTTGTGGTGTCGATCCTGCAAACCATGCGTCGGTGTAATCGTCGGTGGTGCCAGTTTTTCCTGCGACTGGGCGACCAATTCGCGCGCCGATGCCGGTGCCTCGGTTGACGACTTGTTCGAGTGTGTGATTTACAGTCCGCGCGATTCCTTTTTCGATCACACGGTCCCGATCGGGTTTGGCGCTGAAGATTGACTCACCGGCGCGGTTGGTGATGCTGGTGACGAAGATTGGCTCGGCATGAATGCCATCAGCGGCGATCGTCGCGTAGGCCTCAGCCATTTCGAACGGCGAGACTTCGTTGAATCCGAGAACGGCTCCTGGAATCGCGCTGAGCGGCGAATCGATTCCGAGTCGTGTAGCGAAGCTGGTTGCGTAGCTCGCTCCGACGTCGACCATAAGTTGTGCGTACACGGTGTTCACCGAGTGGACGGTCGCGTCCAATACATCAATGTTGCCGTATGACTCGTCGTCGTAGTTGTGTACTGTCCAGTTCGGTGATCCCTGTGGACGCACGGTGATCTCGCTTGCCCCACTGTAGGAGCGAGACAACGGGATGCGCCGTTCGAGTGCAGCCGCAAGTACCAACGGCTTGAAGATCGAACCCGACGGTCTGCGTGCGTCTCCCGCGAGATCGAACTGGGACTTTGCAAAATCGTCGCCTCCGACGTACGCCTTGACGTATCCGGTGGTTGGCTCGATCGAAGCAATTGCCGCGCTGGGATCCCGTGACGGATCCGAAAGCACATCGCGGATCGCGACCTCGGCAGCGCTTTGCGCAGCTACATCCAGTGTCGTTGTTATGTTGAGACCCTCTTGGTAGAGCTTGCGCGCTCGAATCGCTTCAGTGGCCCCGAAGCGCTCCTCGCTGAGAAACCATTTCCTCACTCGCTCGACGAAATATGGGGCCTTGGTCGTGGGCTCGTTGTGCTTCGAGAGGCGAAGCGGTTCTTGTTTCGCGGCGTCAGATTTCGTTGCGGAGACAAACTTGTATTTCACCATCGCATCGAGCACTGCGTTGCGACGCGTTATTGCAAGCTCGGGTGCGTGCTTGGGGTTATAGCGCTCAGGTGCCTTGAGCAAGCCTGCGAGCAACGCGCTTTGGCTGAGGTTGACGTCGGCGGCATCGATCCCGAAATATCGTTGCGCCGCGGCTTGGATGCCGTATGCGCCGTTGCCGAAATAGACGGCGTTGAGATACCGCTCGAGGATCTCGGTCTTGGAATATTTACGTTCCAGCTCGATCGCGAGGATCGCTTCGCGGATTTTGCGCTTCGTAGTTTTTTCGTTGGTGAGTAACACGTTGCGCACATATTGCTGGGTAATCGTTGAGCCCCCTTCGACAACCTTGCCGCGCTCGATATCTTCGCGGAGTGCGCGGCCGATGGCGCGTACGTCCACGCCGCTGTGGTCGTAGAAGCGATGATCTTCGATTGCGACCACAGCATCTTGAAGCGTCTTGGCTACGCGATCGATTGTGATGGGTTCGCGGTGCTCGCCGAGGTCGAGTGTCGTCAGCAGTGATCCGTTGGCCGCCAAGATTCGTGTCGACGCCGACGGGTCGGGAAGTGTGGGCTCGAGATCGGGGGTGAGCGAACATCCGGCCAGTGCGACAAGCGTGACAGACAGCGCGATCCGCGGCACAGTGCCGCGCCCGCGCCCGGCCAGGTCGCGGGAGAACCTGCGACGGAACTGGTTCGGATCATTAGTCACAACAGTCACATCGGCAACATTCTTACTCACCAGCAACAGAACGGCAAATGGTGCGCAAAAGCACAGACGGCGCTTTCGGAACCCGCCTGGATATTGAAATCCCGAGCCCGATGGCTGCCGGTAGCGTGCGA
Organism: Actinomycetota bacterium; assembly: GCA_005773635.1. GTDB lineage: Bacteria > Actinomycetota > Acidimicrobiia > IMCC26256 > PALSA-610 > F1-120-MAGs023. The sequence continues at coordinate 1,747 of SXHN01000031.1, read as the reverse complement.
GGTCGAATGGACTCCGTCGATGTACAACTTTCGCGGCTGCTGCAGGGCACGGCCGATGTCATCTCCAAGGCCGAACTCGCCGACCGCCTGAAGTCCGAGCGTCCGTTGCGGGTCAAACTTGGCCTTGACCCCACTGCCTCCGACCTGCACCTCGGTCACGCGGTTGTGCTGCGCACGTTGCGTCGATTCCAAGACGAGGGTCACGTGGCAGTCCTCATCATTGGAGATTTCACGGCGATGGTCGGTGATCCCACGGGCAAGTCTGTGACTCGGCCCCGCCTCACCAAAGCCCAAGTCGATGACGCGGCCCAAACGTATATTCAGCAAGTCACCAAGGTGCTCGACCCTGATCCCGAAAAATTGGAGATCCGTTGCAATTCTGAGTGGCTCGCACAAATGGGTATGGACGATGTGCTGCGGCTGACGTCACATGCCACGGTTGCCCAGATGCTCGATCGCAATGATTTTTCGCAGCGGCATAAAGACGGTGTCGCGATTTCGATCACCGAGTTCATGTACCCGTTGCTGCAAGGCTGGGACAGCGTGATGGTCCAGGCAGATGTCGAACTTGGGGGTACCGACCAGCTGTTCAACCTGCTGATGGGGCGTCAACTGCAAAAAGATGAGGGGCAATCGCAACAGGTCGTCATCACAACTCCGCTTCTCGTTGGCGTCAACGGCCCGGATCTCGCCGGCCCAAAGATGTCGAAGAGCCTCGGCAACTACGTCGGCATTTCGGAAATTGCGACGGAACAGTTCGGCAAAATCATGTCGATTCCGGACGCATTAATTGATACGTACGCGTTGCACGCGACCGGGTGGACTCAAAGTGAAGTCGACGCTGCGGTTTTGGCGCGAGCCTCGGGCGATGTACACCCCAACTTCGCCAAGCGCTCCGTCGCGCGGGCCGTCTGCGATCTATACCACGGGACTGATGCCGGTATCGCGGCAGAAGCCGAATTTGATCGTGTTCATAAGCAGCACGATCAACCCGCAGAAATGCCTGAATTCGAACTTTCAACGACCGGTGACGGCGATTTGTCCATCGTCAAAGTGCTCGTCGCGGCGGGACTCAGTGCGTCGGCTCGCGAAGCAAGCCGGCTAGTTGCAGAAGGTGCCGTGAAGATCGATGGCATCAAGGTAGAAACCGATGCCGCGCGACCGCAAGCGGAACTGCGAGGCCGAGTCCTGCAAATCGGACGGCGCCGCTGGGTGCGTCTGTACTAATTGCCCGAGAACGCGGTGTGAATTCCAACCGACGTCAAGTATTTTCAAGGAATTCTCGAAAAACTTGGCCTACGGTTTGGCAACAGTCGCCAACGCGCGTAGTATTGCACCTCGCCCCACCGACTGGTTCGCTTGTCGATGGAGCATGACACCAACGCCTGGTTCTTCATCTGCTGCCCTCGGGTGCGGGTGTTGCCCCGATTAGGGCTACAAAAGAATCAACAGCGAGTGTTGCTTCGGTTACAGCGTTCTTCGGACGCGCATCGCCGAAGGTGTGTTCCTTGACAACAGAGCAGTGAAATGCAAAAAGCCAGTGCGGGCATCGCATAGCTATCAAGTCGGCTATGAAGATGTCCCGTCACAAAAAAACAATGAATTCGTTGAACCCACTTCGGTGGCGACAACGGTTCGAAATTGGCCAGTCAAACGGGTTCGCCCGTAGTGACGGCTCTCCGATTTTCACCCGGGACCTTAGGGTTTACGGTGTAAGTCTTGATGGAGAGTTTGATCCTGGCTCAGG
>SXHN01000030.1 GCA_005773635.1 Actinomycetota bacterium | reverse complement strand
TCAACACCGAAAGTGTCGACGGTCACCGCCACCCACTCGTCGACGAAACGACCTCGGGTACGGCTGAACAAATGAAAACTGGTGAACGGCCAGGCCTCCGATGACGTAAAACCGACGAGAACCATCGTCAGCAACAAGACCTGCATAACAGCGCGGCCAAGTGTCGAGGCCTTCATGGATTCCACCGCAGCAACCCTACGGCCGCCACAGATCGGCATCGACGCAAGACGCTGAAACTCAAATCAATTTGAACCAGCAGCGAAGTGCCTGGCGACTACTTGAGGTCGATCGTGCGCAACAGCGTCACAGCGGGTTCACCCGCGGTTGAGGTAACTACGCCGGTAGCCATCACTTCGACGGGCTGGAGTGAGCGGGCGTTCCCATCGCAACCGAGCCAGTTGCGGCAGCTCTACGCGATATTGAAAACGCGGGAAACGAGCGGGGAAGCGCAACGCGACGTTGAACGGCGAATCAAACGACGGCACTTCGAAACCAACCAACGAGCATGCAACCTGGGCGCAATCAATTTCCGGCTGCGCGGCGAGAAATCTACGGGTGGCGATTGTTGCGGACGGCGCCGCCAAATCGTCGATATTGCCCGTCATGGCCGAACACACTCAGTTGCATTTTCTCACTTACTGTGGCATTCTCTGAGAGGTGCTACGTGTTCTCACCTGGGGACGGGCGGCGGACGCACGCGTTCGTATCAAAAATTTGGAGGATGAGTATGAAACACCGAACATTGAAATCAGTCGCCACGTCCGCACTGCTAGCGGGCATGATCGCGATCGCATCGCCGGCGTCGGCCACGAAAGTCGGCTCGGACCAGGGATGTACCCCTGGATACTGGAAGAACCACACGTCGGCTTGGCAGGAATACTCGACTTCCACCCCACTATCTAGTTTGTTCACGATCCCGGCAAACCTGTCGTCGTTCGGCAGCAAGACGATGCTCGAAGCACTGAACGGCGGTGGCGGTCCAGGACTCAACGGCGCAACGACAATCCTGGTCCGAGCCGCGTCCGCGTCGTACCTGAACGCAGCTAACGACAATGTCGGGTTCCCGTTGCGTCGTAGCTTGCCGTCGCCATTCGAACCGTGGGCATCGGATGCTCGTTTCGCCAACGGCATTCGTGGCGCAGTCACCGACGCACTCGCTTCTGGCAACCGAGACACCATCCTTGCACTCGCAACAACCCTCGACAACGCAAACAACTTGGGTTGCCCGCTGAACTAGCGCAAGGACCACCACACCTTCGTTGTACGCACAACAGCGATAGGGCAAGTTGTGCGTACAACGGAGGTAACGGCGATGGCGGCGCCCGGTGTGGACGCCTCAATCGACGATCGAGCGCAGCCGTTCCAGCGTTTGTTGTTTCTGCTCGAGAGATCCAATGAGTGTGAGCTGCAGGTGCGTCACACCACTTTCGGCGTATGCGGCGATGCGTTCCTTCACATAGCCCTCACTGCCGACGAGCGACGACGCGGCAAGGAAGTCATCCGGTACAGCGGCTGCGGCCTCTTGTTTCTTACCGTCAAGGTATAAGTCTTGGATGGTCTTCGCTGCGCCTTCCCAGCCGTACGCGCTCATGATTTCGTTGTAGAAATTCTTGCCCCTGGCGCCCATTCCGCCCACGTAGAGCGCGACCATCGGCCGACCAAAGTTGTTGACCTTCATGGGAACATCGGCGTCGTCGGTAAAGAGCACCGGGCCGCCGGCGATCGTCTGCAGTGGGCCGAGCGAAGCATCGCGCTTCGCCTTGCCCGCCGCGAGCGCATCACCCCACACCCGATCGGCGCGGTCGGGGACATAGAAGATCGGAATCCAACCATCGGCGAGTTCTGCAGTTGCGGCGACGCTTTTGTCCTTGAGGCTGGCAACCCAAATCGGGATCGATTCGCGAACAGGGGTATTGATGAGCTTCAGCGGTTTCGCAAGTCCGGTGCCTTGACCTTCGGGCAACGGGATGTCGACCGTTGCTCCGTGATGCTCAATGACCTCACGCTTCCACACCCGCCGACAGATATCGATGACTTCCTTGGTGCGCGCAAGCGGCTTGTCGTAGGGCACACCGTGAAATCCTTCGACAACCTGTGGTCCGCTGGCACCGATGCCAAGGTTGATGCGACCACCACTGACGACGTCGAGGCCAGCGGCGGTCATCGCGAGCAGCGTCGGTGTGCGTGAGTAGACGTTTACGATCGCGCTACCAATCTCGAGGCGCTCGGTGCGGCCTGCGAGGTAACCCATCATAGAGATGGCATCGAAGCTGTACGCCTCCGCAACCCAAGCGCAATCGAGGCCAGCCTTTTCGAGTTCAATCGCTTCGTTGGCCGCCGCCATCACGTCGCCGGAATAGTTGATCATCACGCTGAGTTTCATGGCGGTGCACGTTACTGCCGACGACGTCGGATGCAGCGCTTCGCAGTCTCACATACTCGCAGCACCCTGATCTGCCCATTGATCAGAGTGAGAATGATCGTCGACTCCTTACTATTGCGTGCTGAGGCTGGCTCGAAAAAGTCCGACTGCCATGGCCGCTTTTTCGGCCGCACCCGGATTGGTCAAGCGTTCAAGTGTGACCCCAATGATGTCGGCAGTGCAATCAACGACAGGTCCGTATTGGCCGACAGGCGACCCCGTATCCGTGCCCACGTCGAACGTCTCGCCGCTCATCGAATACACGATCGGAACAGTCCGTTCAATGCGAGAACGCGCCACTGCGCGTCCGTCAATGCACAACACCAACTCGCCTCCGGCGCCAAAACCCCCGTCGTAGTCGAACAAAGCTTCGAGCGTGTGTCGACCCATGCCGAGCAGTTCAGAAGAAATCGCGGTTGTGAATTCATGTCCAAACCAGTTGTAGATAAATGCGGGACGACCTTCGTCGAAATACAACGACCAGCCAGCCATATTGCCCCCCTGGCATGCCACGACACCTTCACCTTGTCGTTGCAACGAAACTTCAGCAGCAATTCGCCACGAACAGTTCTTGAGGTTGATCACTGAACTTTCCGGCATACGAACATGCGCACCCGTGTAGGTCATCGACATTCGCTCGCCGAGCGAATGTGGAACCGCGAAATCACCGTGGCGCGGTGATGCCGGATCGCGCAGTGGGTACACCCCAAATTCCAGCGCGGCTTCATGGAATCGCTGCTGCAAATCAGCGAGGATCTCGGGATACTCATCAGCAAGGTCGACCGCCTGAGAGAAATCCTGTTCGATGTTGTAAAGCTCCCACTTCTCTTGTGGGCCGTCGAATTCCAGGCCGAGGAGTCGAACCCACGGCGGTCGACCGTGGAAGCACGACGCAATCCAGCCGTCGTGATAGAGCGCGCGGTTGCCGAGGATTTCGAAATATTGCGTTGTGCGCGGACTGCGCGTCTGTGCGCCCGCGGCATCAAACGCGTACAGCATCGACACCCCGTGCATCTCCATTTGTTCGATCCCATTCACATGGGTCGGAGTGGTGATACCCGCGGCGTCGTAGATTGTTGGCACGACATCAACCACGTGGTGAAATTGCGAACGCAAACCACCAGGCTTGATTCGGTCAGGCCACGAAATCGCCAGTGCATTTCTTGTGCCCCCGAAATGCGAGGCGACCTGTTTCATCCATTGAAACGGAGCGTCGAGCGCCCATGCCCAACCGACGTTGAAGTGGTTTTCGCAACGGTCGGTGCCGAAATCATCGATATGGTCCAAGAGCCATTCAGGATCTTCTGGAATGCCGTTTTGGAACGATGGCGCGCTCCACGCCCCATGAATCGTGCCCTCGGCCGAGGCGCCGTTGTCGCCGCTGAGGTAGATCACGAGCGTGTCGTCACCCAGACCAAGGTCGTCAATTGCTTCGAGCACCCGCGCCACTTGCGCGTCGGTGTGCGCGAGGAAGCCTGCGAAGCATTCCATGAGCCTCGTCGCTACGGGCCGGTAGCGCTGCGGATAGTCGTCCCACGCGGGCACTTGCTCGGGCCGCTCGGTGAGCGCGGTGCCGTGGGGGATCACACCAAGTTCGAGTTGCGACTGGTAGATCCGCTCGCGCAAGGCATCCCAACCATCGTCGAACTCGCCTGCAAAGCGATCGATCCATTCTTTCGGTACATGATGCGGAGCGTGCGCAGCTGGCGTTGCGAAATAGCAAAAGAAGGGTCGGTGTGGCGTGGACGCAACGTGGCGTTGCATCCAGGTGATGGCTTGATCGGCCAGGTCTTCGCTCAGGTGATATCCGTCGCGTCCGGCGTGAGGCGCAATAGGCGTGGTCTGGTCGTAGACGGGTGGTTCCCATTGTGATGACTCTGCGCCGATGATCCCGTAGAAGCGATCGAATCCCATACCTGTTGGCCAACGATCAAACGGACCGGCGGGGCTCTGTTCCCATGATGGTGTGAGATGCCATTTTCCGAAACACCCAGTGGCGTACCCGTTCATGCGGAGCACTTGCGCGACTGTTGCGGCCTCGGGAGGAATCGCCGAGTCGTATCCCGGAAACGAGTTGGCAATTTCTGTAATCCCGCCCATGTGCACTGCATGGTGTTGACGCCCTGTCAGCAACGCAGCTCTCGTCGGGGAACACAGCGCAGTGGTGTGAAATTGGTTGAACCGCAACCCGCGATCGGACACTCGTTGAAACGCGCTCGAGGAAACGGGCCCACCGAACGTGTCGAACGAACCGAACCCGACATCATCCAACATCACAACCACAATGTTGGGAGCGTCCGTCGGTGGACTCGGCGCTTCCAAACGATGAGGTGTCGAATCAGCGATGAGACGTTGCGCGTCACCGACGAAAGGGGGTGTCGGGCGAGGAATTCGTTTCGTCATAAGGCCTTTTCAAGCAAACGATGGGTGATCAATGCAACAGAACGCCGCCGAGAACCTCGCGGCATCTCCTGTGAATTCAAAGAGCCCGTCACTGATCGCAGCGGCAAGGGTGACGCGTTCGCTGAGTACATTGGCCCAGGTCTCGTTCGTACAGCGACCGACGACATCGGCACCTTCGCCGTCCGTTGGAACTGCGACACAATTGCGAAAGTGGAGTCCGCACGTCACGCCATCACGCGTCAGCGCTACGTGCGTATCGATCCCGTCGGCGCGTTCAGGATCCAGCAATACGCGCAGAACGTTCAGCGATATGTCGAACGGCCAACTCAGGACCTGACCCTTGGTGAAGCGATGCAGTTGCAACCAATTCGTATCGACAGAACCGTCCAATGCCAAGGCACGTGTGATGCACCAATTACGAATATTGGCAGCTGACGTGCGCTGCGCCACCAGTCTCAACACGTGCGCCAGCGTCAGCTGATCTTGCACCTCTGTGAGCGAATCACCAGATCGTTCGAGCAATGTCGCGAGTTCCAGTGCCCATCGCACATCTTCAGCTTCAATTGCACCTTGACAAAGCTCGCGCACGCGACCGCGCCCGCCCATCGCATCGACGAGTCGAGTCGCGCGATCGCACGGCTCGAGTGGCAGAAGGTGCTGTGGATCACCGTCGAAGAAGCCGAATAGACCGCTGCGAATCTGGCGAACATGATGTTCGACGACGCCATAGAGCTCGGTGGTGAGGTAATCGTCGTCGTAGATGCTCGGTAGGTGCACGAGATGGGCAAGATCCTCGCTGGTAGCTCCGCGGTTGGTCCATCGAACCGTCTGATCCCACATGAATTGAATCGAGTCGCGATAGCGGGTGACACGCTTGGTGATTTCCTCAGCGCCACTCATCGGCGGTCCGTGCGTCGCGATCAAATGTTCGGCACCGAGCGACCGCAGATGATCGAGACCTTCCAACAGGACTCGCGGATCACGATATTCCTCGCCACGAATCGCAAAGACATTAAACAACGTGGGCCAAACGATGTTGTGAACTGCCAGTTTCAGTGAAGGAAACCAAAACGTGACCGAATCGTCCGCGTCTGACGGTGCCGGTGTTACGTGAATTTCGAGACCCGCAACTTCAATGACACACGCCGCGTCGAAGGTGTCGGTTGGAACAAGAAACCCGGGGGTTGATGGCGCGTGATGAGGGAAGCGAAACGCCATGCCGAGTCCCACGTTCGCAAGACCATCGGGGCCTTCCGACGGCATGACAACGCCAAACTGTTCAACAATTCCGCGCACGTAGGTCGGCGCGATGTCGGTCGCAGCCCGCAACAGGTTGCCGGCAATTTTGGCGTGACCCCATATTGGGATCGGCCGCGCATCTTCACCAGCGCCAAGAACTGCTTTGGTGCCCTGCACATAGTGGAAGTGCGAATACAACACGGCGACGACTGGTTCGTCGGCTACCGCCTGTAAAGCTTCAAGCGAGCCCTGCATCTCTTGGATCGATTCGCCCGTATCGATGGCGATGATCCCTTGTGGGCCACGCACGAACGTCTGATTCGACAGGCCGTTGCCGACGTGACACCACGCATCAGCGCCAACTGCATACAAACGATTGGCGAGTCGATCGCTATGAGCGAGATGGGCGCGATGAGCAATCTGTCCTTTCGGCCCCGTCGCAGTGTTGCTGCTGTCTGATTCGAAGCTCGAAGGAGTAGACATCGTTGCAACGTAGTCGAGCAACCAGCCAGCATGTCGAGGGTTCCGCGGCTTGTTTCTGAAACCACGTTGTCAAGCAGTTCGACCAACAACTCGGTTTGTTGCGCGCGAGGAAAACCATGCTGCCATCGCTCACCAACCTCACAGCAGTCCGCCTGAACGCCAGCAGAGGTTGGAAAAACAGCCACGAGCGCGAGGGAGTCGGCGTGTCTTTCAAACCCACAAGCTCGGCCGCTCTCTTCGTTGCGAAGCCAGATACCCACTTCACAACCGAGCCAGTGCAACACCGCTTTAACCAGGACTTTCTAGTAGGCCCGGCAGGGATCGAACCTGCGACCGAAGGCGTATGAGTCCCCTGCTCTAACCACTGAGCTACGGGCCCGTTGGGGCTCGGTGATATTAGGCGGTCTCACCCCGATAGATCCGCGTGATGACGTCTTCGATCCCGGGTTCTTCAATTGTGAGGTCGTTGAGTTCGACGTGGGCGGCGACTCGAGCCACAAGGTCGGCGGCATTGGTGTGCTCACGATGGAATCGCAGCCACTGACGAGGGCCATCGATCTTGACTACCTCTGCCCCCTCGACACTGATCGCAGGACCGGAAACCACAAGATCGACGACCAGCGTTCGGAACGGTTCAAACTGATCGCGTAACGCTGCAAGCGCTCCGTCGTAAATCACCCGGCCCTGGTCAATAATGAGCAGCCTCCGGCACAAATGTTCGATATCACCGAGGTCGTGCGTGGTGAGCATCACCGTCACCCCCCTGTCTCGGTGCAGCGCTGCGAGGAAGTCTCGCACTTTGGCCCGGCTCACGATGTCGAGACCGATCGTGGGTTCGTCGAGAAACAGCACCTCGGGACGATGCAACAATGCCGCCGCAAGTTCCCCACGCATCCGTTGGCCAAGCGACAGTTGCCGCACTGGCGTGGTGAGAAACCCTTGGAGTTCGAGCCGCTCCACGCATTCATCGAGTTGTTCGCGATGCACACGCGAATCGACGCGGTACAGATGCCGCAACAAGTCGAACGACTCACGCAAGGGAAGATCCCACCAGAGTTGGCTCCGCTGGCCGAAAACCACTCCAATGCGGCGCGCAAGTTCGACCCGTTGTTGCGTGGGCACGAGGCCAGCAACTGTGAGTGATCCTTCACTCGGCACAAGTATTCCGGTGAGCATCTTGACGGTCGTTGATTTTCCAGCCCCATTTGGGCCGACATAACCCACAATCTCGCCGGCGCCAACCGCAAAGCTCACATCATCGACTGCCGCCGCTGTGACGCGTTCGCGGCGAAACCGCCCGATCTTGCGATAAACGTTGAAAGTTTTGCGCAGACCGCGCACTTCAATCATGAACCAGTACTCCGATACCGCCGCACGGCGCAGTTCCAAACAACTACAGCCAACGCAGAAATCGTAAATGCCACGAGCGGGCCAAGGAGCTGTACCCACAGCGGGTCGTCGGTGCGGCCCAAGATGTACTGGCTCGGAAAATAGGACACGAACCCGAGAGGCACTGCGTAGGCAAAGATGCGCCGCAACCAGCCACGGTAGATGGACACCGGATACGAACTGAATTGATTCCCGCCGTAGGTAAACGCGTTCGAGAGTTCGCCGCTACCAACGACGACGAATTGCATCGATGCAGTGAGAATAAATATCGACCCGAAGATCGCCGCGCCAGAGAGAACTGTGAGCATCATCAGCGCGATCTTTGCAATGGTCCACTGCACGTCGATCGCCACAATCGCATACACCAACACCGCCGCAGATTGAACAATTCTCCCCACTCGCCGCAACGCGAAATCCGACGCGATGACTTGCAGCAGAGTTCCTGCTGGCCGTAAAAGGACGGTGTCGAATTGGCCAAGGCGAATCATGTCTCCAATGTTTTCGATGTGGCCGATCACCAAGTCGCACAATGCGAACCCCAGACTGGTGGTTCCATAGAGAAACGCCACTTCGCGAAACGACCAACCGCCTAGCGTCTCTAAGTGTCCAAACAACGCGATCACCACCACGAAATCGATCAACGTCAGTACAAAGGAACCGACCGTATCAACCGATAGCGATACGCGGTATTGCCACTGTGATCGGATCCGCGCGCCAATGAGGTGCCGGTACAACGTGATGTTCGCGCGAGTTGCCAGTCGATTCATCCGCCCTGCACCACCAAACGCCGTTGCGCAGCAACAAGCAGCGCCTGACCAACCGCCAGCATTGCGAATACCCACACGAATTGAATCATGAGCACTTGCACCAGCGAACCCTTGCCGAGAAACACGTCGATTGGAGCTTGTAGCGCTTGATACCACGGCAACGATCGAAACGAAACCGCCATCCAATGCGGAAAGAATGCAACGGGCAACACCATCCCGGAAAAGACGCTCATCAGCGCGTTGTGAGTCGAGCTCAGGCCGCGCCAATCCATCGTCCAAAACACCAAGAGATTCATCACGAATCGCAACCCGAAGCTCGCCGCGACAGCCAACACAACGCTGAGCGCGAACGCGAACCATCGCCACCACGATGCCGGCAAGGCGAGATCAAACACTAACAACCCCGTCACAACAGGAACGATGCCCCGCGCGAGCACCTGATACCAAGCTCGCCCGAAATCACGCGCCAACCACCACATTTGAAAATGGACAGGACGGGCAAGGTCGGTGGCGATATCGCCGTTGAGCACTCGCAGCGCGATGTCATTCCAACCCCATACCGCCACCACCATCAGCATCGATTGCGTCAGCCACGTGTAGCTCATGGCTTCGCTCATGTTGTAGCCACCGATTGATCCCTGCGATGACGCTCGCAAGGCCGCGATCATCACGGCGCCACGAAGAAACCCGAAGACAGTATTCGTGAACAATCCAGCTGCGGTGGCCGCACGATACGTGGTGTAGCGCCGAAACTCGCGGCGAGCTAACTCCCAGAACAACCGCATCACATGAAGGCTACTTGACATCTCACTCGGCTTCGTTGAAGCTCCATCAGAACCTCTCGACCACCGACCACCGACCCCGCAAAGAAATCCGCGTCGTCAAAAATATTCTTCAGACAGCGATGTGAAGAGTGCCTGTTTTTGTTGGTTGAATGTCGTACCCTCGTGTTTCAATATCTGTAGATGTTGACTGAGATTCAAGGCCTCCGAGACGAACTGCGTACCTGTGTGGTGGGTCTCGATGTCGATCGTATTGACGGGGTCGCGGCACGGAATCTTGTGGTGGTTTTCGCAGAAATGGAACGGATCGCGTCGGCAGGCAAGATGCTCGCGATGGGGCGGGTAGATGCGACGGGGTCGTGGGCCAATACGGGTGCGAAGTCACCAGCGGATTGGTTATCGAACGTCGCGGGTACTGGGATCGGCCCCGCGATTGAGACGGTCGCAGTGGCGCGTTCGATAGAGAAACTCCCCGAGACCGAATTATCGATCCGTCAAGGAATCCTCTCGTTGCCGCAGGCGTCTGCAGTAACGCGCGCTGCGATCAAAGTCCCTGGGGAAGAACAGCGACTGTTGCGTGCTGCGCACCGTGGTGGCTTGACTGAAGTGAAACGCGAATCGGCGCGGGTCCTCGCGGCGGCGCGTAGTAGTGAGGAAGAAGCCGAACGTGCGCGGCGGCAACGGGCGGCGCGGTCATTGACCTTCTGGGTCGATGACGAAGGAATGACCTGCGGGAAGTTCCGGCTCGAACCAACAGCAGGGATCGTATTTCGGCGGCGTATCGAAGCCGCCGCCAAAAAGATCTTCGATACTGCACGCAAGCAAGGTGTCCGCGACACCCAAGAGAACTACGCCGCGGACGCCCTCATCGCACACATCACATCACCGCAACCCGCAGGTGAGTCAACGTCGGAAATGCCAGTCGTTGCGAAACCGACAGACAATATTGATGTGGTGGTCGTGATCGACTTCGAAGCACTGTTACGGGGCGAGTTACGTGACGGTGAACGGTGTGAGATCCCAGGAATCGGGCCAATACCTGTCGTTCAGGCACGCGAGTATCTCCTCGGCGGCGCGTTCCTAAAAGTTCTGATCGCCAAAGGCATAGATATCCGTACCGTCTGTCACTACGGCCGCAACATCCCCGCCGAGTTGAAGACCGCACTCACCTACCGCGACCCCACATGTGTCATCGCAGGCTGTCACCGCACCAAAGGCCTCGAACGCCACCACGTCGTAGCCGTCGCATCCAACGGTCAGACGAGCATCTTCAACCTCCGGCGAGTCTGTAGCCACGACCACGACCTCGTCACCCACCACGGCTACACCCTCAGCCCCACCAACGAACACGGCAAATGCCAACTCATCCCACCCAAACCACAACCACCCAGCTAGTGGCCGACGCGAATAGACCGACCTAGCCATGGCGTGAAGCGATTCTTGTCGGCGTCAGATTCAAGACATGAACCCGCGCGGTTGCGTTCACACTGGCGTCGTTGCTGAGAAATGCGACGTCCGTAGGTTTCCTTCATCCAACGGACACATTCATGTGACCTTGGTGGGACAACGGCGTCTCGACCGTATTGATTAGTTACTTGGGAGGTTGTTTCTCGTGAGACTCCGCACACGGGGTCGTCTGGCCGTTTTGGCAGGCATTACCGGCTCTATCGTCGTACTCGGAACGAACGTCGCGTATGCCGCCACCGACAGCGCATACGCACCTGTCTCCAATCCTGGCGACATCGGCATCAGTTTGAACCTTCTGTGGGTGATTATTGGTGCGGCGCTCGTCATCTTTATGCAAGCTGGGTTCGCACTCGTCGAAACTGGATTCTGTCGCAAGAAGCACGCTGCACACGTGGTCTCGACGAACTTCGCGATCTTCGGGCTCGGGTTCGTAGGTTTCATGATCAGCGGCTTCTCCATTGCGTTTGGCAACTTCAGCTATGCCGGTTACTTCGGCATGGATAGTTCGCTCGGAGGCGCCGACATTACGAAGCTCGGCATCAGCGGTTGGGACTTCTTCTACTGGGGTGGTTGGAGCTGGATGACCAACATGGACGCAGTACGGCTCGCGCCGATCGCTGCGTTCTTCCTCTACATGGTTGCATTCATGGACACCGTTGCAACGATTCCCACCGGCAGCATGGCTGAGCGTTGGAAGTGGAAATCATTTTGTGTCTGGGGCCTGTTCTGCGGCGCGATCTACTACCCGATCTTTGCCAGCTGGACATGGGGCGGCGGTTGGTTGAACCAACTCGGCAACAATGCGAAACTCGGATTCGGTTACGTCGACTTCGCAGGCTCGGGTGTTGTGCACGCGGTTGGTGGTGTGGCAGCTCTAGCTGGAGCGATCGTGCTTGGTCCGCGCATTGGCAAGTTCGGTAAAGACGGGAAGCCACGGGCAATGCCGGGCCACAACATTCCAATGGCGATGCTCGGAACATTCATTCTGCTGTTCGGTTGGTTCGGATTCAATGCCGCCTCCACCTTTGCAGCAACCGACGTTCGTTTCGCGGTGGTTGCAGTGAACACTGCGATCGCAGGAGCATTCGGGGCCACCACATGCATCTTGTACATCATGAAACGCATGGGCAAGCCCGACCCAGCCATGATGGCAAACGGCATGCTCGCCGGTTTGGTAGCAATCACGGCTCCGTGTGCATTCGTTGAACCATGGGCGGCCGCCGTGATCGGCATGATCGCAGCAGTGTTGGTAGTCGAGGCCGTGTTCTTCATTGAAAGGAAGGGCATCGATGACCCGGTCGGCGCAATCTCGGTGCACGGCGTGTGCGGCCTCTTCGGGGTCCTCAGCGTTGGCATCTTCTCGAGCGGCTCTTACGGTGCTGCGTGGAACCTCACGACCAAAGGCGAAGCCGGCAAGGCAACCGAAGCGGGCAAAGGCGTCACTGGAATTCTGTACGACCAGGGAAGCCTCGGGTTCGGACAGCTTGGTGCGCAGGTGGTCGGTTCGCTGGTGATTTGCACCGTGATCTTCGGCATCGCGTTGGCATTTTTCAAGATCCAAAACGCATTCACCAAAGGCGGCATTCGCTCCGACGAAACCGACGAGATCGAAGGTCTGGATATGCCAGAGATGGGTGTGCTTGCCTACCCCGAAGACGCATACGTTTCTTCGGATCCACAGGAACTCGTTACATCGTCAAGTTAATTCGAATATCGGGCAACGGCGCCCGAGTCACATGGAGGGGTCGGTGGTTCGCCACCGACCCCTCGCCACGTCCACCACGCGCAGTCCATTGCTGTGCAACAGCCGCAAGGAAACATCTGAATGGATGTCATTTTCGACATTCTCGTTGTACTGATTGCAGCCAAGGCCGCTGCCGAAATCGCTGACCGCATCGGCATTCCTGCCGTAGTTGGCGAGATTGCGGCCGGCCTGATCATCGGCCCATCATTGCTGGGTCTCGTCGAAGTGAATGAAGTTCTCCACACGCTTGCGGAACTTGGCGTTATCTTGTTGCTCCTCGAGGTCGGCATGGAAATGGACCTCGGCGAACTCCGCAAGGTTGGCAAGTCATCGTTGCTCGTCGCAACTATCGGCGTCGCGGTGCCGTTCGGAGCTGGCTACTTGGTGATTGCAGCATTCAACGGCTCGGGGACTGAAGCGCTGTTCGTCGGAGCCGCGCTCACCGCTACCAGTGTCGGCATCACTGCTCGGGTGTTCGGCGACCTACGGGCACTCGCTACCGTCGAAGCGCGAACCGTTCTCGGGGCAGCCGTCGCCGACGATGTCATGGGCCTCGTCATCCTCACCGTAGTGACACGCATCGCAACCCAAGGTTCGGTGTCGCTCGGTTCGATTCTTGTTGTGATCGGGTCGGCACTTGGCTTCCTCTTCATTGCAATCCCCGTCGCCAGAACCATCGCCCCACCAATCTTTAGCGTGGTTGCCAGACAAAGCCGATCGGCCGGCACCCTTGTGGCGATCGCTTTGGCATTCACGCTGGGCCTCGCCGAGCTTGCACAACTTGCAAACCTTGCTCCAATCATCGGCGCGTTCGTCGCGGGGCTCGCACTCACCAAAACCCAGCAGTCTTCGAAAATTCGCAACGAACTCGCGCCGCTCGGGCACATCTTCATTCCCGTCTTCTTTCTCCAAATCGGCATCGATGCCGATATCAAGGCATTCACCGAACCGCGGGCACTGCTGATCGGCGGCGCGTTGGTATTGGTTGGCGTACTCGGAAAATTGGTCGCAGCTGCCGGCATGTTCGGCTCCGTCGGCGACAAAATGCTCGTGGGTATCGGGATGATCCCGCGCGGCGAAGTGGGGTTGATCTTCGCCACCTTGGGCCTCAAAGAGGGAATCTTCGGCGAGGAAACGTACGCCTCGATGCTGATCGTCGTGCTACTCACGACGGTAATGACGCCACCCTGGTTGCGATCGCGTTATCTCAAAGTCAACAAGAGGCGCCGGACTGCAGAAGACGAATTCTCGTTGAGCGAAGACGCCACGCGCGGACTCGGTACCTACACGATCGTTGACGGCAAGGTGACAATCCTTCGCGAACCCGAAGAAGTATCTGCGCTTGCCGGGGCGCTCCACGTGTCGCGCATGTGCGACGAACACACGCCGTCCGAAGCTTTACTCAAGTGGATGAGTGAGCTCCCGTCGGGAGCACGACGCCTCGATGGTGATGCCCAACGCGAGTACCTCGCAGTGGTGCGGGGAGGCAGCTCCGGCGCATGGCGAACCTTGCTAGTCACTGGGGTCTTGGCGCGCACGACACCAGAAATCGCAGAACTCCTGGAACATCGCCTTCAAGTCGCTTTCGATCCTTTGAACGCAACCCAACTCACCACGCTCGAAAGTGTCCGCAACTCCACAGCGATTGCATTCAATGAGCACGCAGATGCAATCGTCGTGGCAGCATTGGCACTCGACGCAACGCAAGATTCAGGCATGTCAACAGTATCGATTGCGCGACGCACCGCTTCACGCCTCGGATTGTCCGTCGAACAACAGGAGGTCGCCGCAACGTTGGCTCGCGATGTACGACTGTTGGATGCTTCAGCGCGCCGCGTCGACGCGCTGAGTGAACAGACCGTGGTGCAACTCGCGTTGCACAGCGGAAGCACAGCGTACGTACGCGGCTTGCAAGCCCTCACGTTGGCGCATACTCAGGCCGAATCACACGATGCGCGCCGGATAGAGGCCCTCGCCGATGCCATTGCTGAGGTACTCCATCGACCGGAACTCGCGAGCGGCGCGCAGGCAGAATGCGAGCGGCGCATTAGCGAGGCGTCATTAGGACTTGATGCAGCACTCGCGGAACGTATTCGGACGGCTCCACCGACATTCATCTTGGCCAACGATGCAGAGACGCTACGCGACATCGCAAGACTTTTACAACCTCCGATCGGCAAGAATGATGTACGGGCCAACGTGGTCGCCATCGAAGACCAGTTCTCTGTTGTGTTCACCGCCCGCGACAGGGTTGGCCTCATTGCGCGAGAAACGCGTGCGCTCCTCGAATCGGCGTGCTCAGTTTCATCAGCGTCGGCAGTTACTTGGCCCGACGGAATCGCGGTAGCCACCTATCGAGTGCACAGTCAGAACCCGCCCTCGGCCGAACGTCTGTCGCAAGCAGTCCGCGACTCGATCGTTGCTCCTCTCACGGTGGTTCCGCTGCCGGGCGCGACGACCGAGTTTGACAATGAGAGCTCACCATCGTGGACACGATGCAGCGTCGAAGCGATCGACCGCGAAGGGTTTCTCCATCGCGTCACTAGCGCCTTCGCGGCCGCGGGAATCAACGTACATTCGGCTTCGGTGTCGACCGTAAACGGACACGCGGTCGACGAGTTCGAAGTGAGTGACGCCAAAGGCAACAAGCTCGACACCAAAACGCAACTACGGCTCGAAACCATCTTGGAGCATGGCACTGCCGTTCGAGTACAGCGCGCGCGCGGGCGCAGGTAAATCAGCGAACCAACCCCGAGTCGCTAATTGCGAAGATACGGCTCCAGCACGAAGTACGCAGGCTTTGGTTGGTACGTCGCGTCCCATGGCAAGGCGGCGCCAAAGCCTGGGAATACGGCGGGAATCCATGAGTGGGCGTCGGTGAAGCCCCACGTGGTGATGCCGGTGCAACGTATCGCCGCGATGCATGCATCAACAACGCTTTGGTACGTCGCCGCCTGGGCACTGAGCGAGGCTGCCGAAGCGGGAACGGGTACCCGAACGTCGAGCTCAGTTACAGCAACATCGAGCCCCAACGCCGTGTATCGCGAGAACTGTGTCCCGAGTGACTCCGCGGTCGTCCAACCCGGGAACGTGTGGGTCTGAAAGCCGACACCATCAATCGGAACGCCGCGCGACACCATGCCCGCGACCAACGTGTACATCGCGTCGGCTTTCGGACCTGCGTATTCAATGTTGTAGTCGTTGACATACAACTTGGCAGTGGGATCGGCAGCGCGGGCTGCGTGGAAGGCGATGTCCAAGTAGTCACTTCCGATGCCTTGCGACCACACGCTCGGTCGCAGTAGTGCATCATCGCCAATGGGCTCGTTGACAACATCCCAGACCGTGACGGCACCGCGATACCGTGTCGCCACTGTGTCGATGTGATCAGTCAAAATCGATATCAGTTCGGAGCGCGTGAAGCTTCCGTTCGTCAGCCATGCTGGGTTCTGCGAGTGCCATGCCAACGCGTGACCATGCACCGCCTGGCCATGCTCGGTCGCAAACTTCACGATCGCGTCGCTGCGCGCAAAGGTGTACACGCCGCGACTCGGCTCAGTTGCGTCCCACTTCATCTCGTTTTCTGGAGTCACGATGTCGAATCGGCGCCCAGCAACATCGGCATACGAGGAATCAAGTGACAGCGTCGGCCACGTAACCGCAGCACCCATCAAAGGCCGCCGAATGGGTTCATCATCGACAATCGTGCCGATTCCCGTGGCGTCGGCCAATAGCACTCCGACACTCGGGTTCGATAACACAATTGCGAAAGTCTCGTTGCCCTCACTCAGATCGTCGGCCTTCACCGAAACTGAAATCGTCTTACTAATCGGAGTGAATCCACTCGATCCCCGAGTAAACGTCAATCGTCTCGGCATTGTTGTCACAGCAACGTCTGAGTTTGCAGTAGCGCTCAGCGCAACTATCGAGTAGTAGAGACTGACCGTCGCGGGAGCGCGTTGGGACAGCGATACTAAAAACTTCACGGACCGACTTGCCAAATCACCTTCGACAATCGATTGATCACTCACAGTCGCGAGAAACCCGGGACCGATCGGATCGTCGTCGCGAATTGTCCCGACGCCGACTCCTCGATTGACCGTAGCGCCCAGGGGATCGCTCAACGTCACATGAAACGTCTCGTCAGATTCATCGATGCTGTCGGGCAACACGGTAACGCTCACGTACTTAACAACTGCCGTTACGCCTGATGCGTTGGGGTTGAATTGGATCGTGAACAACCGACCATCTCGGTCATCAAAATCGGTGTCGGCAGATGCAGTTTCGGGCGCGATTCGATACTGCACCGATACGGGTGACGCGCTCGGGTGCGAAAGCACAATCGGCAACGACACCTTCCTCGCTGTCTCGGTGCCTTCGGAGACCGCAACGTCACCAATAGAGATCGCAGGGATGGTGTCAGCAGATGCGCGCTCAGCGGGCAGCGCTGACCACGAAGTAGCGGCTGCAGTCATCAAAATCGCGGTCAATGTGACGAGTCGTCTGTACATATGAACGTTCGTTCAAGTGGTGCGGTGCGGTGCGATCAGCAAAGATATCCCAAAAAAACCAGTGGCAGCAACGGCAATGGCCCCACCCGCCGCCACATTCCACTGCGCGGACGCGGTAAGCCCGACAACGCCCGCGCCTGCTCCAAAGATCGCCGCCAACAGCGCTGTCGTTGCAATGCGATCGGCCCATAAGCGGGCGGTGAGCGCAGGTACAGCGATCAGAGTGACGGCCAAAATCGTTCCGACCACCGGCAACGAAACAACCACAGTCATAGCAACGAGCAACATCAGCAATAGGTCCAGCCGTCGCGGGTATCCGGCCGCCTTCGCACCCCCAGGATCGAACGCACCGAAGACGAACTCTTTGTGCAAGGCGCCAAGCACGCCGAGAATCCCGATGCCTACGATCGCAGTCACCCACACATCAGACCGATCAACCGTCAGGATCGACCCCACCAGAAAAGCGCTCAGATTCTTTGCACTTCCATCGCGGGTCGACAACAGCAACACCCCGAGCGCGAACGTGGCAGACAGCGCGATCCCAGTGACGACGCTCGTATCAAAGCGTCTGTCACGTCCGGCCGCGAACACGACGATGGTGATAACTACAGCCGCACCAACACCACCGAGAAACAGGCTGATGCCCGCGATTTCTGCAAGCACCACGCCTGGAAATGTTCCGTGAGCAATCGTCAAACTGAAAAAGGGTAATTGTCGCAACACGACATGTACGCCAACGATTCCAGCGAGCGCCCCTACGAGAATGGCTTCAAGTAGCGCTCGTTGCATGAACGGCATCGTCATCGTGTTCCAGAGACTGCTCATACGTTTGCCAATCGTTGCGAAGCCGCTCGTGACCGGCGGCGAAACGCGGCTGAGATCGCGGCCGCGGCGCCAAAGCCAACTGTGAGTATGAGCACCACCGTCGCACCCGGCGCCAGCCGCACGTCATAGCGAATGGACGCCTCATAGCTCGCGGCTAAACCGACCCAACCGCCGATCCCGGCAGCCAACGTCGAAATGCAGATCATTGGACCGATGCGCTCTGTGCACACTCGCGCGATTGCGGCAGGCACGATGATCAGCGCTACGACCAGCACCGTGCCGACCGCTTTGAGTGAGGCGACGATCACGAGCGCGATAACAAGATTGAGTGCGAGATCAAGACGACCGACTGGCAGGCCCCACGCGGTCGCCGCGTTTTCGTCGAAGGCCACGGTGATGAACTCTTTGGCAAGCACCGAAACAGCCAATAAAACAATCAACGCAATCACCACCGTGGCAACGATATCGGCACGATCAACCGCGAGGATTTTGCCAAACAACAAGGCGTTGAGATCCGACGCAAAGCTGCGACCGCGAGAAACGATCACCACGCCTACTGAGAAGAATCCACCGATCAGCACGATGAGCATGGCGTCGCCATCAACGCGGCGCACTCGAAGACCAAAGGAAAGCAACACCACCGAAAGTAACGCCGCGATCGCTGCCCCAATGATGAGTGATTGGTCGACGAAAAATGCGATGGCAACGCCAGGGAACACAGTATGGGTAAGGGCATCAGCCATAAATGAACGACGTCGCAGCAGTACAAACACACTGATTGGTCCGGTCAGCAACGCGAGCAGCATCAATTGGATCAACGCCCGTTGCATGTACGGAGCCGTAAACGAGTCGACGAGGAATCGCATTTTCAGTGCCCGTGGGGCAACACAATGGTGCTCCCACCGGCAAGCTCAACCGCGTGGCCACCGTAGGTC
Organism: Actinomycetota bacterium; assembly: GCA_005773635.1. Lineage (GTDB taxonomy): Bacteria > Actinomycetota > Acidimicrobiia > IMCC26256 > PALSA-610 > F1-120-MAGs023. Next base: position 18,487 of record SXHN01000030.1, on the reverse strand, counting down.
ACCTGTAGCGTCTCGGCCGTCAGCGCATCAACAATTGGACCGAACGCGATCTGGTGACGATTCAACAGACATGCATCGCTACAAGCGAGATGCGCGACAGAAAGATCATGCGTTGCCATCACGATCGCGACTCCGTCGGCTCGGAGCTGCGCGAGCACCTCCACAATGAGTTCTTGCGTTGTGGAATCGACACCGTTGAATGGCTCATCGAGCAAGAGCAGCTTCGCCTGCTGTGCAATCGCTCGGGCAATCAGGACACGTTGCCGTTGGCCTCCGCTGAGCACTCCGAAACGGTCACTTGCTCGACTAGCAAGACCGACCTGCTCGAGCGCCGCCATCGCTGTTGCGCGGTCACTACTTTGCGGTCGCCGCAGCCACCCGATGCGGCGGTATCGCCCCATCAACACCACCTGCGCCACGCTGATCGGAAACTCAGAGTCGAGCACGTCCGATTGCGGCACATAGGCAACATCCAACCGCGCCTCGGCGGGTGCAACGCCCAGCACGGTCAATGATCCTCGCACCGGCTCAACCAAACCAAGAATTGCACGGATTAACGTCGATTTGCCAGCACCATTCGGGCCGATGAGAGCCAACGACTCGCCGGGAGCCACTGTGCCCGTAACGCCATCCAGCACGATTTCATCATCGAACGCCACCGCGAGGTCGTCGATGCGAAGCGCGCTGAGCGGGCTCATGTGAGATTGGCAACAATCGTGTCGGTGTTATGTCGCATCATTGCAAGATAGTTGGCGCCAGCAGAACCTTCCGGGCCGAGCGCGTCGCCATAGAGCGCATCATCGCCTGCTACGACCTGCACACCAGCTTCTTCGGCGAGGGCCGCTGCAGCCTTCGCAGGAAGCGAAGTCTCTGCGAAAATCGCCTTGACTTCTTGTGATTTCACGTCACTCACGAGCTGCGCGAGCGCTGACGCGGAAATCTCGGCGCTGGTATCGAAGCTCGGTATCACCGAGCCGACAAACTCCAAGCCATACCGGTCGACGTAGTAGCCGAATGCATCGTGGTTCGTGATCAACTTCTTGTTATCCAATGCACTGATTTTGGCGGCGATCTCGGTGTCGAGAATATCGAGTTCCTTGGCGTACGCCCTTTCGCGCTCTGCGTACCCAGACGCATGCGCATCATCTGCGGCCGCGAACGCTTCGCTGATATTGCGCACCATCACTTTGACGTTACGAGGATCGAACCAGATGTGTGGATCTTGGGAACCTTCCTCGCCATGTTCACCACCACCTTCCTCGCCATGTTCACCACCACCTTCCTTGGCATGTTCGTCACCATGTTCGTCGTGGGCGCCGCCTTTGCGCGTCGCAACGCCAGCGCTCGCGTCGACCACCACACCTTTGGGATCAGCCGACTTCAGCACATCATCGAACCACGATTCGAGACCCACACCATTTTTCACGACGACATCAGCTTGCGCGATCGCATCGATATCAGCGGGAGAAGGTTCAAAGTCGTGAGCATCCACGTTGGGCTTGAGAAGGCTGTAGACCGTCACGTTCGGACCGCCGATCACGGTCGCGAAATCCTTCAGTTGCGAAGTGGTCACCACCACGCTCAAGCGCCGACTCGAGTCCGAAGCGCTGGGCGATGGCTTGGAACTCCCGCATGCAGCGAGCGTACCGGCCAGCACACCAACCGCAACTCGATGGACTCCGGAACGAACGAAGGCCAAATTCATCATCCGAAAATAATAATCATTACCAAAAGCATTTTGCAAATTATCGAGATCGACTCCCATTTCCGAGGTCGCCTAACCTCCCAAAAATGAAGTCGACCACGATCGTCGCTGCAGGCCAACGAGTCACCGACGCCGGGCATCGCTATTCCACAGGACGCCAAGCGGTCGTGAGGGTCTTGGATGGTGCGGATCGCCCGCTCACCACTAACGAAATTGCCGAACGCGGAAAGAAGCACGGGTTAGTGCTGTCGTCGGTGTACCGCAACCTTGTGGTGCTCGAATCATCTGGCGTGGTGGCACGCGTCGTGGGATGGGACGACTCACTGCGCTACGAACTTGCCGAGGCACTTACCGACCATCATCACCACCACCTCGTTTGCGTCGAGTGTGGAATAGTCACCGACTTTGAGGCTCCAGCCAGACTCGAAAAAGCGATGAGTCAAGCAGTCGCCGACGTCACCTCGACCATGGGATTCCAAGTACACAACCATCGCTTCGATCTCGAAGGAATCTGCGCAAAATGTCGCGCCGCCAAGTAGTTGGCTCGATGATCATGATTCACCATCGCTGCCCCTACCTTTGAACAATTAGTACAGATATTCAAACGGCTGCGCTGGCGTTGCGATCTTGCGAACTCCTCGCGCTTGCACCACCGGACGGGGGACCTCATCGCGTTCAGTCGCCCCGGAATTCCATGCAGGTACGTAGCGCACTTTCATCTTTACCCATTGGTCGTCAGCCAGGGACTCGCTGCCTCGCACAATCACTTGCAATGGCGACGCATCGGCCGCACAGCACCCCATCACGTAGCGGTTCACCCGCACCACCCCCTCGCCGTCAGAACTGACGTGCGTCACGAAACCAGTTATCTCCACATCGACCGTTGCGAGCGCGCCAGTCTGCTCTGGGTCGCTGGCCGCCCAGAGAAAGTCGCTGATCTTCATCGAAGGTTGGGAACCGGCGAGGCGTTGCGCGGCGAGATACTTACCCAAGTCGAAGTCATGACGGTACGAAAGCGCCAACGCGCCGTGCCGCCCAGCCCCCCACGAACCAAACGTTCCGGGAGCAACGACCACCGCTATTAATGCGGGGAGCAACAGCATCCACCCCATGCGCGATGGTCGATGATGCATTCCAGAATGCAACTCCGCTGATCCAATCTCTGGATCTTCATCGGCACCCGGTCCCGCAGCATCACCACGTACTTTCGCACGCAACGTCAGCAGACTCACAACGCCCGCAGCGATAAGCAACACGGCGGTCGACAACAAGTAGGGTCGCATCGAAGGCCGCAGATACTTGAGAATCGCGTTCGACGCGCTCACTTGCAACGCGAGCACGCCGATCACAATCGTCAAGATCCCCGCGTCCCGCGGTTTCACAGGATGATCCAAGCGACAACAAGACTGGACGCGAGTGCGACGACAAACGTGAGTGGCGCGAACCGAGCGACGAACGATTTGCCGAACGCCCCCGTCTGCATCGCAACCAATTTGATGTCGATCATCGGGCCAACAACCAGAAACACCAACCGCGATGTCAACGAGAACTGTGAGAGCCCAGCGGCAACAAACGCGTCACCTTCGGAACACATCGACAGCACTACGGCCGCGACCGCCATGATCGCGATCGCCAGCAGGCCACTACCACCAAGCGAAGCGAGCGTACGGGGCGGCACGACGGTCTGGATCGTGGCCACAATCGACGCCCCAACAATGAGGTAGCCACCAGCCTGAACGAAATCATGCACGGCTGCCGACGAGAATCGCTGCATACCCGATCCCTCATGCTCGTGATGCGATGTTCGAATGGGAATGCTTTCGAACATCACGCCCCAAATCAGCCCGACAACCACTGCGGCCAGGATCGACGCCCCAAATCGGGCCAACGCCATCTCAGGCCGCCCGGGAAACGCCACCGTTGTTGCGACAACTACGACCGGATTAATTGCCGGTGCCGCGAGAAGAAACGTGAGTGCTGCAGCCGGACGCACGCCGCGCGACAGCAGTCGGTTCGCGACCGGTACCGAACTACATTCGCATCCTGGCAACGCTGTCGCGGCAATCGCAGCTGTGCCGACGGAAGCCACAAGTCCCTTGGGCACAACCTTGGCGAGTGCCCGCGGGGTAACGAACGCTGACAACATCGCTGAAACGATGACGCCGAGCACAAGGAATGGCAATGCTTGTAGCGACAGCGCCAAAAATATTGTCGCCCAGTTTTCCAGTGGCGGCCAATCGGTGCGGTTATACAACGTTGGTATAGACACCGCGAACAGCACTGCGAGGCGCCACTGCCGAGGCACACTTGTGCTCAATGAATCGGGAGGCGAAACTCGCGTTTCCAGTTGCGGCACCTCTGCCGGAGCGCTCAGGCGAGTCATGCGCTTTCAGCGTTCGAGACGCGGACTGTATGAAACGATTGCATCAAGCTGGCACTTGAGCGGTGATGATTGAAATCGCGCCTTGGAACCGCACACCGACGCCATCGTGACGGCGCGCATATTCCTCATGCAATTCCGAGCGCACCGCCGCGGTTACTGCATCGGGTAGATCGGCGAGCAACATCCGCAGCGGGCCAATCGTCAAGGTCAATTCAAGCGCGTCGTCAACCGAACCCGGCCCGCCGTTGTGCAGCGATACATCATGCAAAGCGACTTCTACTTGTGCCCATCCGGCTTCGCTCACTACTGCACGAGCGTGTTCAACATCGCCCAAGCTGAACGGGCCACCGTCGATCGGCGGGAGATCAATCGCGTGGCCTAACCCCGTGATAGTCCGCGCGCCTATTCGCAATGGCGTTTCCATCAGCTCAGACATGTCGCGAGTTTGCCAAACTGCTGCAACCAATCGGCCACCGCCGCGCACGGATGCGCGCAGATTGGAGAACGCAGCCACGGCATCGTCGAAAAACATCACGCCAAATCGCGATATCGCAACGTCGAACTGCGCCGCGAAGCGATGGTGCTGCGCGTCGGCAACAATGAACTCCGCATTGTGAGTACCGTCCGCGAAACCGCGCGCTTCATCGACGAGCCCCTCGGAAATATCGATACCCGTTGCCGATCCGCGCGCTCCAACGAGACCCGCGGCCTGAACGGTTGTCGCTCCCCGACCGCAACCCACATCGAGCACGTGTTCACCAGGTTGTAATTTCGCCGCCGCGAACAACACTTCCGACACGGGAACGAGTTGAGCCTCTAGCCGGTCAGCTTGCGAGGCCCAGCGCTGGGCACTTTCGCCCGCCCAATCCGCCGGGGAATACCCGGCCATCGGTTGCGGTGACTCTCCACTCATGAAAACGACGCTACCGCTTGCGTGTCCTCACTGCGAAGTAGCAAGTTCTGATGAGGGTTTTTCAGCGAACGCAAGCGTCGCAAAACCAGCGGCAACGATGAGGTACAAGACCCCATTGCTCGTATTGCCTTCGCCGAGCCAAAGGTCCGGGATGTTGATGTCGCGCAAGATGCTGAATGCAGCCACGGCCCCGATCGCCGCAACAACGCCAGCCACAATCTTTTGTCGCATGTACGCGCCTACGAAGCCAGCCGCTCCCATCAAGATGATCAACGTCGAACCGCGGCCGTTGAGGCGGGCCAATCGACCCCAAGGCACGTAGTCACCTTGGTGCCACAGGCGAGCGCCCGGACCGTTCGCGAACGAGAAACCGTTGCGTAACAACGCAATGGCCCCAAAGAACATCACGATGCTGCCGAGCGTCATCTGGGCTCGACGCCGCAACTCGGAATCGCTCGTATTCACAACATGATCGACGCTGAAACGCCCACCGCCTGCACTGGCAAAGATCGCAACGTGAATCAGCAAAATCATCCAGTACGCCCAGCCGTATTCACCGGGCCCGCGCACGACTGAAAACAAGATGAAGAGCGACTGGAAGATACCCACCAACGCGAACGTGCGCGTGTAGAGGCCGAGGAGCATTGAAATTGCAAGTGCGCCTTCAACCACCATGATCATGTACCCGAACAACGTGAGATTCGGAATGACAGTGGTTTCAACAAACCATGAGAACGGCGAAAACACCGGGTAATCCACAGCGAATTTCACGTACTTACCAAACGAGTAACTGGTGTTGAACGGAGGATGCTTCCAAGCAGTGTTTTGGAACCACAGCAAGCCCATCAGGATCCGCAAAGCGACGAGCGAATATCGAATCGCATGCTCTTCTAGCCATGCGGCCACTTCATTTGCCCTGATATCCAGCGACTTCAAATTGGTCACAAGCCCTCCCGGATGGTGGCTAGAACTACTGGCCTGCGAGTTCAACTACCGTATCGATGGGAAACATGCCGCTCCATTTGCCGAGCCGCTTACCGTCAGGTGACAACAGGACAGCAGCAGGCTGGCCCGCAACTCCGAACGCCTTCCAGGTATCAAACGATTCGTCCCACAGGAACTCGAACGTGATGTTGTGACGTGCTCGAAACTGCTGCGCTTCATCGAAGCTGTCCTGGGTGCCGATGCCCACGACCTGAATGTCTGCATGCTGCTGAGCAAACTGCTCAACGTCGGGGGCTTCCCGATTACACGCCGGTCAGTGGGGCGCCCAAAACCACAGTAAAAGTGGCTTGTCGCTCGGGCTCAGCTTGGCGAATGGCACCTTGCCGCCGGTTGCGACATCGAGCACGTCGACGGCAGGCATCGTGAACACGCCGGTCGCCGTCGGTTCACCATTCGTATTGGCGCCATCACTCTTGGCTGAGCTCCCGCACGCACCAACGAACACCGCGCCGGCAAGAAATGCTGCTGCGACCCGCGCCGGTCGATTTCTCGTCGTCGTCACGGCACCGAAACCCGCTCACTGTCATCGGGCTTCCCGGATGCGACAACTTTTCGAACCCGCTGACGGACGACCATGACGATCACGATAGCGGCGACTGATAGCGCCAGCGGCCACTTCGGGATCGAACCAACCTGATCCGTGAGCCAGGTTTGAATCTTCGACGCTCGATCCACCACCGGGTCAGGCCTGAAATCGCCGTTAATTTCCCAATACCCGTACCAAGAAACGTAGGCACCGGCTAGGACAAGCATGGCGCCAGCGATGCGATTCACCAAGGGCCCAACGCGGCGCAATCGAGTCACAAATGTCTGTTGGGCGAAGGCCACCGCGACGGTAACGATCGTGATGACCATGCCCATTCCGAGGCCATACGACACGAACGCTGCCATCCCTGATACGACGCCCGAATCACGAAACGTGGGCGTCAGCGCCACGAGGAACGGCCCGAGCGTGCACGACAACGAGGCCGTCGCGTACGACACGCCAAAGAGGTACATCGAAACCATGGTGCGCTCGCGTCCGCCCTTTTGAATCTTGGGTCCGTTGAACCGAAGCTCGCGTCCACTCAGGAGGTAGATGCCGAGCACAACGAGCAATACCCCAATCACAACCGTGACCTTCGAGAGATGCTGATCGATACTGCTCGCCACGGTTTGCACAAGCAAACCAACCGTGCCGAATACCGTAATGAAGCCCGCAGTCATCGCGCCGCTCACCACCAACGCGCGCCGCACCCGACTCGAACGAGACGATTCCGTGTCGGTACCAACGAAGAAGCCAACGTAGGCAGGCAACATCGCAAACCCACAAGGATTCACGCTGGCAACCATGCCCGCTCCAACAGCGAGTCCGATCGGAACATCAAGCACGTCATGGGAACCCCGTCGCACCGCGCCCGCTTCCCGGAGACCGCTGACAAGCGCTGCCTACAGGGGTCGGCGCGCTAATTACTGGGCATGCGCCAGATACGGTGTAGCTGTGCCCCAAATGTCTGCTCGCGACGCGAGGTTCCAAAGCGTCGTCGTGCCTGAGATCGACATTCTGCTTCGAGTGGCTCGATCAATCACGAGGTCGGACGCCGACGCAGCCGACGTCGTGCAAGACACTCTGCTCCGCGCGTATCGGGCGATGGACGGCTTTGATGGCGAGCACCCAAGAGCGTGGCTCTTAACCATTTTGCGCAACGCACAACGCAATCGGACAAGAAAACGTCGTCCGGCGCTCCTGAAAGACCCCACTCGCACCGAATCCGAGCAACAGGCGTTGGCCAACACTGACGACCCTGCAGACGAAGCAACCCGAGGCGCATTCGACCGCGAAGTGCGCGCCGCGTTCGCCAGCTTGTCGACGTCGTTTCGCGCGACGGTGGAGCTCGTCGACATCCACGGGGTGAGCTGCGAACAAGCCGCAGCGATCCTCGGAGTCGCTCCGGGCACGGTCATGTCGCGGTTGCACCGCGCCCGCAACAAAATGCGCGACCATTTGGCCCGCAGCGGTATCCATGCCGATCGTGAGCAGCTATGAGAAGTCGCTTCGCAACGCAAGCAAGCCGCCGGGAATTGACCCAAACGCAACCGGGTTTCCGATCATGATGTTGAAACGGCTCCGGGCTCGAACCCCACAAGAGTGTCGCGAGGCCGCCCGACTGTTGCAACTCGAACTCGACGGTGCCCTCACTGGCCCAAATCACGCGATCGATCTGGCCGCCCTGCAACAGCATCTCGAGATGTGCCGGGATTGCGGCCTCGATGCGGCAACGTTCCGAGCGATCAAGGCATCGCTTGCGCAACTCGCGCCGCAAGCCTCACCTGAAATCGTCGCGCGCCTCCAACAGTTCGCCACAAGCCTGCACCAGGTCGCATAACGCCAGTTGCGCAAATTGATGGTTGCCGAATAACGGCGACTTGACCGCCCGCAACTCATGGGAATGTGGCCGACCGGCCACCCTGATCACACTCAACGAATGTTATTGGCGACATCGCTTCCGACAGGACGGCCTTGCGCCAACGCCACGAGTCGCTGAGCGGGGACGGACAACGGCTCGACCGTCCTGCTCACAAGTAGGTCGGTATCGACGTGATCATTCGATACCGTCGGAGCAAACGGGCTCCAAAACGCCCCATCGGCGGTGATCGTCAGCTCCGGAAACAATTCGTCGGGGCCGGCCGGAACTGAACCATCGAAGGTCGCGCCGCGCCCACGACGAACGATCGGGCGCACAACATGATCATCATCGGAGATACCTAAGCTGCGATGCAACGTGCACAGCGCTTCTTGCGACTCTTCATCGGGCGCCTGGCCCGTGCTGGCGATTCGCACACGGTGGCCGGCGTTGATGAGTCGAGGTATCGACTCAACAACTTTGGCGAAGTTCTCAGGACCCCGCGCCATGTCGTTGAGATCGGGGTTGGCGGAATCTAACGAAATCTGCATTGAAATCTGGCGCCCGAGCATGGGAGCCAGCCGCTCAAGGCGATCACCGGCAAACAGTGTGCCGTTCGTCAACACAATCACTGGCACGGATTCAGACATTTCGGCGAGGGTCGCGGGCAGTGCGAGGTCGAGAAACGTTTCGCCGCCGGTAACTCCCACCTCCGTGAAACCCAAGTCGGCGGCTTGACGGGTCAGCGACTTCATCAACGAATGATCCAGTTGGCGCCTCGGTGCTCGCGGTGAGCTCTCAGTGAGGCAATAGGAACACTCCAAATTGCAGTGGTAGTTCGCGTAGAACCACACCCGCCGCGAGATCGTTCCATTCTCCATGGCGTCAAGAACGGCGTTCATGCAATTGCCCCTTGATTGGTTAGCGCGGTCTCATAACCGGCCTGTTGCAGACGATCAATCGACTCGGCGCTGTTTGGGAGTTGGAGCGCAGACGCGTAGCGGTTGAGCATGAGCGTTGCGCCGATGAGCATCGTTACTTCCACTACTTCGTGGTCTTGAAAATGCCCTGCGAACGCGGTTGCGATGTCGTCGGCGACCGCTCCACGCCCCGTAGCAACCGCGTCGATCCAACGCAGCAAGGCGATTTCCGATGGCATTGCGAATACGTCGCCAACGGCCAACTCGCCTCGCAACGCACGGATTTCCAGCTCATTCAGGCCGACGTCTACGGCAACTTCGGTATGCGCATTGATACAAAAACGACATTGCATCAATGCTGATGTTCGCAAGATGACAAGTTCCTTATGTCGCACAGACACCGACGACGCTCCCATGATCATGCCCACGAACGGCAACGTCACGTCGAGCATTTCGGGCACTTGAGCCCACGACGAAACCAGCGGACCGGGGTCGCCACCCGCAAACAGATGTCGGGCCGACACCGGCGCCTGGTTTGCAGTGATGAACGAAACGCGCGCTGTCATGGCCGGATCGTATAGTCGGGCACTCCATGGGTGACGACCGCGCTCGGGTGATTTCCTGACGAAAAATTTCCTTCATCCGAGAACGTATCCGGCTCCGTATATGGTTTGCGATGTGCTGGGTTCACACGGAAAATCACAAAATGACGCCAAAGTCCACGAATCGTCGGCCGAAACCCGAGCACATGACCGGCACTGACGACGGCGTTGTCGCGGCCCATTGGGAATCGGTGTGGACGTCGAAAGCGCCTGAAATCAACAGCTGGTTTGAGGCTTCGCCAACGACCTCTCTCGAACTCATCAAACGCCACGCCGCACCTCCACGCAGCGCGATCGATATCGGCGGGGGCAGCTCACCGCTCACGCGATGCCTGTACCAAGAAGGATTCCGCGACCTCTCGGTGCTCGATGTCTCACACGCCGCGCTCACTGAAAGTCGCGCGAATTTCGCCGATCATAGTGGTGACATCACCTGGATCGTGGCCGACATGAACCAATGGACGCCAAAGCGCACCTACGACATCTGGCACGACCGCGCCGCGTTCCACTTTCTTGTCGCCGAGGAGCAGGTACAGCGCTACGCTCAAACGTGCGGTGCTGCAGTAGCGCCCGGTGGGCTGCTCGTCATCGGTACATTCGACCTCGACGGACCCGCATCCTGCAGCGGCTTGCCAGTCCAGCGCCGCAGCATCTCCACGCTCATGGCGTGTTTTGAGTCAGACTTCGTCGCTATCGACGCGACCGAAACCACCCACATCACGCCAAGTGGCACCCGTCAATCATTCGTATTCATCGCTGCCCGCCGCATGGCTCCAGTTGAGTAGTACCGCATCGACCCAGCAGTATTCATATATAAAGGAATCCACCACCATGCCAACAAACGTTCAGCGCCGATTCTTGTCAACCAAACGGATACTCGCCATCACGCTGCTCGCGGCAGCGGCGACAGCTTGCGGCAGCGACCCCAAAGAAAAGGCTGAATCCGCAACGACCACCGGCTCGAATTCAACGACGACCAAAGGTGACGCCACGCCAACGTTCACCGGCACCTTGAAAGTCAGTGCGATTCCCGACCAAGACCCTGAGAAATTACTCCGCACCTACGGCCGGTTCGCGACGTATATCGAAACCCAAGTGCCCGGAATCAAGGTCGAGTACGTCCCGGTCTCCGATTACCAAGCGTCGGTGTCGAGTTTCCGCACTGGCGACCTCGACCTGGTTTGGTTCGGCGGGCTCACCGGAGTACAGGCTCGCAACGAAATACCGGGTGCACTCACGCTCGCACAGCGAGACATCGACGCGAAATTCACATCGGTGTTCGTCGCGTCGCCGGATGCTGGTCTCGACCCGATTACCGATGTTGCTGGCCTCAAGACAGTCGGCGGCCATTCGTTCACGTTCGGGTCTGAGTCGTCAACGTCAGGTCGAGTCATGCCGCAATACTTCCTCGGAAAGGCCGGCGTAGATGTCAACTCGGATCTCAAGGGCAAAGCCGGTTTCTCGGGTTCGCACGACAAAACGATCGAGTTGGTCACCGCAGGAACCTTCGAAGTGGGAGCATTAAATTCGTCGGTGTGGGACAAAGCCGTGGTTGCAGGGACGATCGATAGGACGAAAATCGTCGAAGTTTTCCGCACTCCAACGTTCTTCGACTACCACTGGCTCGCACAACCCTCGCTCGACGCGAAGTTCGGCGCTGGATTCACGGAAGCGATGAAGCAAGCCATCCTTGATCTCGACGGAAGCGGTGATGGCGAAGCCGAAATCCTCGAGCTCTTTGGAGCAAAGAAATTCATCCCGACGTTTCCCGAGAATTACTCGCAGATTGAAGAAATCGGCAAGGAAATCGGCGTGATTCGCTAACCGCGGTTCCAGTGATGCCCATAGTGCAACTCAACTCCGTCGACGTTTCGTTCGCAACGCACCACGCGTTGCGGTCGATCGACCTCACCGTTGGCACCGGGGAGCGCGTCGCGCTCCTCGGTCGCAGCGGGGCTGGTAAATCGACGTTGCTGCGGCTCATTAGCGGATTGGTTCGACCATCTGCCGGCACAGTTGAAGTGTTTGGCAACAACCTCGCATTGCTGCGAAATGCGGCGTTACGAGAAACGCGCGCGCAAATTGCGACAGTGTCACAAAACGTCGACTTACCGGGGTCGCTGCGCGTGGTACACAACGTGAATGCGGGGCGGCTCGGCCAATGGTCGACGTGGAAAGCGCTCGCTTCGCTCATTCGCCCCATCGACCTGGATCGCGTCACCGCCGCGCTCGCTGCAGTGGAGCTCGATGGATACCAATGGCGCCGGACCGACGAACTCTCTGGAGGCGAACAACAACGCGTCGCAATCGCGCGGGCATTGATCCAGCAGCCACGCCTGATGCTCGCCGATGAACCAGTCTCCAGCCTCGACCCCGCGCTTGCCCAGCTCTCGCTACGGCAGCTCACCAACGCAATGCTCGCCCCAATGCCAACAGTCAACAATTCCGGCGCGTCAGGTGTCGAAGCGCGCCGAGTCGAAGGCATCATGGCGAGTTTGCATTCGCCCGCCCTCGCACTTGAATTTTTCGACCGCATTATTGGGCTTCGCCTCGGGACCATCGTCTTCGACCGCAAGTCGGTGGACGTCCATGACGCCGATCTCCAAGCCATTTACGGCAGCGACTCGTCGATTCCGTGAATGTCTCTGCAACCGACCATCAACCGGGAGCATCCCGAGCCCCGCAGGCGCTATCCATGCGTAGCAGCAACAGAACACGGCGCCGTTGGTTCTTCGGAATTGCCGCAGTCACCATCTGGTCATTGAGTCGGATCGGTATTACGGGTTCGCACTTCAACGAGCGAGGCTGGCCAAATTTTTGGAAGTTTTGGTCGGCGGCAGCCCGACCCGCCATCACTGCGGACTTCAGCGCGATCACGCTGCGAGCCGCGGCGACAACGCTTTCGTACGCAGTCATCGGCACTGTACTGAGCACCATAATCGGGTTGCTCAGTGCCCCGTTGCTCGCGCGTCGGCTTTGGGAACAAACCAACCGCCAGTCCCGGGGGCACGCAGCGATGCGCGCAACTGCATTTCGTGCAGTTCGCACCATTGCGGCGATACCTCGGTCAGTGCATGAAATCGTCTGGGCATTGCTCTTCGTGCAGGTTTTTGGACCCGACCCGATAGTCGCCATTCTTGCAATCGGCATCCCGTTTGGTGCCGTGTCCGCTGCGGTCTTCGCAGACACCATCGACGATGCTGCGACTCACGCTCATGACAATTTGCGAGCGGCTGGCGCGCCGCGGCTGGCAGCGCTCACGTACAGCATCGGCCCCACGGTGGTTGCGGATATAACTGGCTATGTCTTTTACCGCTTTGAATGCGCGATCAGAACTGCAGCGATTCTTGGTGTAATCGGCGCCGGGGGCCTCGGCTATCAAATGCAATTGAGCTTTCAGACCTTGCGGTATTCAGAAATGTGGACGTTGATATATGCGCTCGTGGTTATTGCAGGATGCGCCGATATGTGGTCGTCTGCTATCCGGCGGCGCCAATCAAAGTCGGTTGTGCGCTGCGGAGAACTTCGCTTTCCCGACATAAGTCGCCGCGTCGTCGCAACGCCGGCAATCGCGCAATCGCAGCGTCGCTTCGACCTCCTGTTGCGGCGCTCATTGCTGGCCCTCGTTGCCGCGGTCCCGCTCGCCTGGTGGTGGATCGATCTGAATCCAACGGTACTTTGGAACCCGCGGCGTCGATCACTCATGTCAGAACTCCTGGGAGACATGTTTCCGCCGCGCTATGGCCCTGGTGGATTCCCTTCCCTCTGGAGCGCCGCGGTCGATACCTTCGCTATGTCAGTGATTGCCATCATCGCGTCGGTTGCATTTGGGCTGCTCTACGCAACCGTCGGCATGCGTCCTATCGCGGCTGCAACACCAGCGGCCCGAGCAGCGCGAGTCCGAAACTCCGCATTTCGATTCGCGACACGAATAGTCATGCTGGTGAGTCGAGCGATTCCACCACAGGTGTGGGCTTTCCTCGCGGCTCTCATTTTGTTTCCTGGGGCCTGGCCGGGGATAGCTGCGCTTGCCGCGTACAACACCGGCATCATGGCGCGACTATTCGGCGAAACGCTCGAAGATGTTGATCCTCGCACCGACGAATCGCTGCTCGCCCAAGGAACTCGTTCGCCCGCCCGGCTGTTGTATGCAACGATTCCTGCGGCTTCAGCACGCATCGTCTCGCTCAGCGCTTACCGATGGGAGGTGATCATGCGCGAGACCGTCATCGTTGGCGTCGTCGGCGCCGCTGGGTTGGGTCGCCTCATTCAAGACGACCTCGTCGCCCGCGATTTCGCCGCTGTCACATCAACCATCGCAGCACTCGTCGTCATGACAATCGCGGCATCGACAATCTCGAAGCGGCTACGACACGCTCTCGGCTAGTTCGGCATGCGCGAGGGCGAGCAAGTTGCACGGCAGTACGCGATTTCGCTTGAGAGTCGTCAACGCATGAAATCGGCCAATCGTTTCACGTAGGCATTCATCGCGTCATAGACAGTTCCCTCATCGGCTGGCGGAAGCCACACGACAACGCGATCGACGCCGACATTCCGGTACTCCTCCAACACCGAGGCGTCACCCTGGGATGAGTAGGGGTCACACAAGCGGACTGCGGATCGCGATCGTTACGTTCGAACGCGGCTCGCAATATGTCGAGACTTACGCCGTGTGTCACGCATTCTTCGCGGTCCCATCCGTACCCCACCCCCAACTCAACACGGCCTTGGGATTGCCAATCGAGGGTAGCAATCGTTTTCGCTGCGATTACCGGATCGCGCAACGCAAGAAGTGCGACTCCGGTGCCAACGCGCAGAGTTGTTGTGGTTGCCGCAGCACGCGGCCGTTCAACGCCAGGGGCGCAACCCGAGTACGCGCGACGTTGCTTCATCAGCCGCATACAAGGTTTCAATCGATAGCTCCGAAAGTGTCACATCAAGCGCGGCACCGAAAGTGGTGACGGTCGAGAGAAACGACAATTCGTGGCCGTCAATCGAAAGCTGTAGCGGCAACACGAGACCGTTCCATTCACTGTGGTTTCGTATCGCTCCCGACGCATAGCCACTGATTTCTTCGATCAACTCTGCGAGTTGCGGGTCGTGCGTCACTTCCAGTGTGCGGTGCATTTGACGCAGCAGGTGTGCGGCATACTCACCAAAATTTCGGACGCGCGGCGCGAGCCCGTCGGGATGAAGGCTCAACCGCGCCACATTGATCGGCGGTTCGAGCAACTCAGCAGCAACACCTTGGGTGAACCACAGCGCCGCGTGATTCGCGTCCACAAGGTTCCAGCGCGTATCGATCACCGTCGTTGGGTTCGGATCGTTGCCGTCGAGTACGAGCCGCACGAGCCCGGCGATCTGCGACACCTCCGTATCGCTCAACGCGAACTCTGTGAACACCGGTGCGAAACCGGCAGCAAGAAGAATTTCATTCGTGTTGCGTTTCGGTACCTCAAGCTCATCGGCCAGAAACAGCAACAGTTCTCGGCTTGGGCGAGCCCTACCCGTCTCGACACACGACAAGTGGCGAGTCGAAACCCCAGTGCGCGCGGACAAGTCGAGTTGACTCATTCGTCGCCGCACACGCCATTCACGCAACAGTGGACCAGCATTGGGAGTCGACATCATCACAACACCGTACCCAGATTCGCGGGCGTTTCTTTGACCTATGAGGTCATGGAAACAGGCCACTCCAACGTCCACAATCTCGCTCATGACCCCATACCTCATCCTTGACGGTGCAGTCGTTGACGCGCATACACAGGTTCGCAGTGCGGCGCAACGATTACGCAATACCTTGCGACTCAATGCCGCCACGTCCTTGCTCGGTGGTGTCGCCGCGGCGACGGTTGGTGGACCTGTGAACACACTCCTTGGCGCAAGCTCCACAAATTGGGTGCGCGTAGTGGGATTCGGCCTGGTCCTTTTCGCAATCGATGTGGTCATCGTTGCCGGCTCCAACATCCAAAAACTTCAGACCTACACGCCGTCTATCAGCGCGGCCGATGCGGTTTGGGTCGGCGCAAGCGTTACAACCATCGCGCTCGGTTGGTTCTCCACTCGCGGTGGGGTCGTCGTCGGCGTCGTCGCAGCCATGGTCGCGGCCTTCGGAGCACGCCAGTTCGTTCTCGCGCGGCGTTTGGCGCAAGCGGCACACGGCATCGGCCAGACAATCTTGACTGAGTCGCCGCCTTCGGAAATTTTTCACTGCGAGGTGCCCATTGCCGAAGACGCGGCCAGTGCATGGTCGATCGTTACCGACCACGCACTCTACGGGCGGCTCGCACCGAATCTCGGCAGCGTTGTTGCGACGACGCCGAACGGGCCCGACCTCGCGCGCACATGCTCCAACCGCAGTGGCGAACAGTGGCTCGAATCTTGCACCCTCTGGCACGACGGCAAGCAATACGACATTGAAGTAGACACGACGAACTACCCATACCCGCTCGCCGAAATGCGCGGCTCATGGTGGGTTCGCGAAACAAATCCGACGACGGTTGGTATGGATTTTCGATACCGACCCAATGCCAGCATTGGTGGTCGACTCTTTGCCATAGCGATGCAGGTAGGATTTCCACTCGTACTGCGCCGCATCATGCGAGGCTGGCAGGCCGCGGCACGCGCCGCCAATTGATTTGAGCGCAGTTGGCAAATGCGGTCTGCGGATCCGACGTAAATCCGGGTCTTGTATAGCGCGCTTGCAACAAGTCGCAACAAATCACGGCAATTAGCGCAGTGATTGAACTGTGAGACCGGTCATCGCAAAAATGGCGGCGGTCGACGCGGGTGCAAGCGCGTTGAATGGGTGTTGCGCGGCCCGTTCAGAATCTTCAGCTGTCATCGAAGCGACTTCCAGCAGCATGCGCGCGCCATGCAGAGCGCAATACCATTCGATATTCGTGAGGTCGTGGTGCGGCGACGCCCGGCGATATGCCCGAACGAAGCGCTTCGCGAGACGCCTTCCTGCGTAACCGACCATGGCACCAATGGGTCCAGACGCGTCGAGCGGTGGGTTTGCGAGGAGCATCGAGGTGTATGCGACGTCGAACGCGGGCGCGGCCAGAATCGACGCGGTCCAGTCAACTACCGTGACTGCACCGGTGGCATCAACCAACAGATTGAACGGGTGGAGATCGCCGTGGCACACAACCTCCTGCGATCTCGCCGGGCGATGCTGGCGCAGCGTAGATACAACCCGAACAAGGTCATCGCGTCCAAGTGCTTCGGCACGGGCTTCAAAGCGACCGAGCAGTTCATCAACCGTCCACGCCACTTCGGGCGCGGCTGCATCGATTGCGACAGTGACGGATTTCGGATCGAGCGCATGGAGGGCAGCCATGGACGCCGCGAGTTGCTTCGGCAACGCTACGAATAGTTTGGGTGCGACACGCAGCGCGCCCAACCCGCTGAGATTTCCGAGCGGCGGTACACCTTGTGCGAAATCCATCACCGACCAGGTGCCACCAAGTACCTGATCGCCACCGTCTTGCACCCGCACACGAGGCGTAATAAAACCCAGTTCCGACACAGCCCCCTGCACCGCGCATTCCTTGGCGCCCATGGCTGCATCCGGGGCGATCCGAAATACGACTTCGCTCGGGATCTCGGGCGGCTGGCCGCTGAGGCGCAGGCGATACATCGATGCCCAGAACCCGCCCGTCAGCGGAACCGGGTCGCCGACGAGTGCGGTCCCAGGCCAGGCATCCTCGATCCGAGCCGCGATCAGACCATTAATATCTTGTTTTACCGTCATGGTTTTTACTGTAACGGAAATATCTGGTATTGTCTAGCCATGACCAACCCGCATGTGCACCAAGAGACGCCCGAATGGACGATCGATGAACTTGCACACATCGCCGACCTACCTTCGCGAACGATCCGCGAGTACCAAACGCTGGGCATCTTGCCGGCACCTCGCCGTCAAGGTCGTGTCGGGTTCTACAGCAACTCGCATCTCCGACGTCTGGCGCTGGTGGCACGGTTGCGCGAACGCGGCCACTCACTGGCCGGGATTAGTGACCTCCTCGGCAACTGGAGTGCCGGCGGAGACATCACTGAGGTACTCGGCCTCGAACCCGACCAGTTGGTGCACATTGACGAACCTGGCGCACCCGCGACGCTCACACAACTCACCAAACTGTTACCGAACATGGTGCCGTCGCGACTCGATGACCTGGTCGCCACCGGAATCATCGACCGATGCGGACCTGAAGCGTTTTGTATCCCAAGCCCGTCGATGCTGCACCTTACGATCGACGCGATCAATTTGGGGATCGCCATCAACGATGTCTTGGAGCTATTGCACGCTGTGCGTCGCGGCGCACAATCCATTGCCGACTCTGCCGTCGAACAAATGGGGAGAATCCCGCGTACCGCCGACGCCGAGGCGACCCTCGCCTTCTTGCAGCGCAGCCGCGGTCTCCTCGCACACGGCGTCGGTCGAATCACCATCCACGACATCGCCCGCAATATCGGCGTCACCGCTGAACACGACCTCGGCTCCGCGTTCCAAAACATCATCGCTCAGCGCGAAGACCCCTCATGATCGCCAATGCAAACAGCACGCAGCACG
>SXHN01000029.1 GCA_005773635.1 Actinomycetota bacterium | reverse complement strand
TGGGCGACTGGCGGCAACTTGATGACGTTGACCGGAATCGTTATTGCGAATTGACTGATCGCGAATGCCGCCAAATTGGTGTCGGATCCGATCTCGATCGACAAATCTTCGACTGGAGAGTCGGTGCCGACGGGTGGCTGCGTGGCGAAAGCGGGCACTTCTGGCGATTGGGAGTTGATGTCAGCATTGGAAGCGTTGGGGTTGACAGTTTCGGAGGTGGTATTCGATGGCATTGTCACTGCGCCCAAGAGCGTGGCGAAGAGCTCAGCGAGCGGGCTGGATCCGTCTGGACTAGAAGCGCCCGAGTCGCTTGTGCCCGTGGTGGAGGCCGGAGTCGCTACTGGTGTGATGAGCGAAGGGATGTTCATCAGGAAACACTTCTCTCGCGAAATTTCGCGGTCGTGATTTCGTCGGAGAGCCGGTCGGCTTCCTTGCGGAATTCGTCGCGGTGCTCGGTTGCCGCACGTTCGTGGAGCCGCTCGACCGCGCGAAGGCGAGTGTTGGTTGCTATCCATTGTTGGCGGTGTTCGGCCACTCGTTCGGAGGCCTCCAGTTCAATCGATGTCGCCCAGCGAGTTGCTGAATACGCCGAATCGATTGCGAACTGGTGACGCTCGAAGGTTTCCTTCGACATTGAGTGTTGGGGCAGCGTTACGGTTGCCGCGCGGGTCGAACGGTTCGCAACGTCGGCGCTTGCCAGCGCGAGGCTGTGATTCGCTGATAGGAGTTCGCCGCGTGCGATGTCGTGTTGTATTTGGCGGACCCGTTGCACCGTCTCGAGACGGAATTTGAATCGTTTCATGTGGGCCACTCCACCAGCGTTGCGAGCTGAGTCCACGCGTCCGATGCGGGAGTCAGGTCATGCAAGTCCTGGCGGAGGAAGCCATCCATGGATTCCTTGAGGGTGATTGCGCGATCAACGTCGGGGTTAGTCCCTGCGACGTATGCGCCGATTTCGATCAGGTCGCGAGCATCTCGGTAAGCGGCCATGAGGCGCCGAACCGTTGCGGCTGCGTCGCGTTGTGAGCGGTCGGTGATGGCGGGTGCCACCCGCGAGATCGACTCGAGTACGTCGATACTTGGGAAGTGACCCGCAGTAGCGAGCTGACGCGACAACACCATATGACCGTCGAGAATTGAGCGGGCCGCGTCGCCAATTGGATCCATGAGGTCATCACCTTCGATGAGCACGGTGTACAGACCGGTGATTGATCCATGCGTGTCGGTGCCGGCTCGTTCGAGTAGTTTCGGAAGCATTCCAAACACGCTCGGCGGATACCCGCGGGTCGCCGGTGGCTCGCCTGCCGCGAGACCAACTTCGCGTTGGGCCATTGCGAAGCGCGTCAAGCTGTCCATCAAAAGGAGCGCATCATGGCCTTCATCGCGAAAGTATTCAGCAATTCGAGTTGCGGTAAATGCGGCGCGCAGCCGAACAAGCGCGGGTTCGTCGCTGGTACTGACGACCACCACTGATCGGGCGAGCCCTTCGGGGCCAAGGTCGTTTTCGATGAACTCGCGCACCTCTCGGCCGCGCTCGCCGATCAGCGCCAGTACCGTCACCGATGCGTTGGTCCCGCGGGCGAACATCGATAGCAAACTCGATTTGCCGACCCCCGACCCTGCGAAAATGCCGACCCGCTGTCCGCGTCCAACCGGGATCAGGGTGTCGACGGCGCGAACCCCGAGTTCGAGTTGCTGGCGGATCATCGGCCGATGCAGCGGATGCGGAACCTTGCCCTCGATGTTGACGCGAGCCGTGGACACAATCGGGCCGAGCCCGTCGATCGGGCGCCCCAACCCGTCGATCACTCGGCCCAAGAGTTCGGGGCCGACGGCGAGCGTGGGTTCATTCGAACCCCGTGCGCAGAGGGTTCCGACTTCGACACCGCGTAGCTCTCCAAATGGCAAGCAAATCAGTGAATCGCTGCGGAGTGCGACCACTTCGGCATCAATAACCCCATTGTTTGTGGGGATTTGGACGGCTGCGCCGATCGGGGCGTTGAGGCCTTGTATTTCAAGTTCCATTCCAACGATGCGCGAGATTCGCCCGTACGTCACGGGACGCGCGGCGTCGCGAATGAGATCGAGGGTAAGAGCTGTCATTGCGCGATCGTTTCGCGAACGCGTTGGAGCGCGGGAGCGATTCGGGCGTCGATGCGGGTTGCATCGGCGTCAACAATGCAATCCCCTCGCTGTAGCGATGGGTTCTCGATGATCGACAGGCCTTGAAGGTCGAAGCGCTCCCAGTCTGGCGAAAGGCTGAGCGTCGCAAAGTCGTCGGGGTGGAGCTGAGCCGACAACACCTTCGCGGTCGGTGCCAACTGCAACGCCCGCGTCAGTGCATCGAGGCCGGGATTGGCGGCGGCGGCGATTTCATGGCCCACGAGTGTCTCGGCGATGTCGACTGCGAGCGCGATTGTTTGGCGTTGTATTTCCTCGATGATGTGGCCGTGACTCTGTTCGATGCTCATCGCAACGCTGCCGAGCTCGTCGAGAACTGCAGCAAGGCTTTGCGAACGCTGTCGTTCCCGTGAGTCGATTGCCTCGGCCGCGTCTTGCAACGCGGCATCGAATCCAGCCTGGTATCCGATGCGATAGCCATCGTCGGTTGCCGACTGCACAACTTCGGGGTCGACGACAAGATCACGATAACTGCGCGTGCGGATGCTGCTGATGTCGGCGTCGACGGCATCGAATCCTCGAAGCACACGGACTTTGCGCGTGGCAGTGGTCATAGTTACACCACCAACTCATCAGAGCCGCGACTCATAATGATCTGGCCCGACTCCTCAAGAGTACGAATCACACGCACCACGGCGGCTTGTGATTCTTCGACGGTCTTGAGCTTCACTGGACCAAGTAGCTTGATTTCGTCGGCGAGGTTGGCGGCTGCCCGTTCGGACATGTTCTTGAGAATCTTGTCTCGCACGTCTTGTTCCACACCCTTCAGTGCAACTGACAGTTCCTTGGCATCTACAGAACGAAGCACCAGCTGCACGGAGCGGTCGTCGAGGGTGATGATGTCTTCGAAAACGAACATGCGGCTACGTACATCGTCGGCGAGTTGCGGATCGTTTTGGTCGAGGCCTTCCAGAATGAGGCGTTCGGTGCCACGGTCCGCGTTGTTCAAAATGTCGACGAGGCTCTGGAGCCCTCCTGCGGTGGAGAAGTCCGACTGTTGAATTACCGTCGACAGTTTGCGTTCGAGAATTGCTTCGACGTGTTCGATCACTTCGGGCGAAGTGCGATCCATCTTGGCGATGCGTTCAGCAACATCGCGCTGGAGCTCTTCAGTGAGGGCGGACATGACAAGCGCTGCGGCAGCTGAGTTCATGTGTGCGAGCACAAGCGCAATTGTTTGAGGATGTTCGTCTTGGAGATATGACAACACCTGGCGTGAATCCGCGCGCTTCAGGAATTCGAACGGCGCGGCCATGAGCGTGACACCCAGATTCTCAAGGATCTCTTCGGCTTTGTCGTTGCCAAGGCTGGCCTCGAGCAATTCGCGAGCAGTTTGGTATCCACCCTGAGCAATATGGGACCGGGCTACGTAGGTGTCGCGGAATTCGGCGAGCACCTCTTCGATTTCGGCGGGTTCGAGGTGATTGATTCGCGCCACCTCGGCCATGATCTCGGCCACTTCCGATTCGCGAAGCGCTCGCAGAATGAGCGCGGCTCGCTCCTTACCCACTTGCATGAGCAAGATCGCGGCCTTTTGCACGCCGCTGAAGCCGGATTCCTTAGTGCTCATGATCAGGTGCGCCGATCCGCGAGCCACGAGCGCAACGTTTGCGCCACTTCTTCAGGTTGACGCTCGATGAGATCCACCACGTCGAGTTCCACCTGTGAACGGCTCGACTCGATCGCGCGGAGTCCGCTGTGGCCAGAAGCCAATTCACCGCCACCACTGTTGCCAGCTGCGACTCCTAAGAGTTCCTGGGCGTACTGCTGGGCATTTTGGCTGGCTTCGATGGCGGCAAGGTCCAGCGAGACACGTTCGGGAGTCATCGCCTTTTGTGCCTTCTTGACCGATCGCCAAGCTAAGAACAACACGAGCGCAACGATGAGAAACGTCAGCGCGTAGCGGGCAATGCCCATGATGTCGAGTGGCGTTTCTGGTGCCTTGGGGTTCGCGGCGTTTTCCAGCTGCTGCGCAGCGGCTTCTTGCACTTTGGCATCCATGGGCAGCAAACTCACAACCACTTCGTCTTCACGGCCTTCTTGGGCTCCGATAGCGGCCGTAATCGCGTCAGTCCATTTCGGGAGGTCTGCAGGCTTGACTTTGTCGGCGTTCAGCACCACCGACGCGGTCAATGAAAGAATCTTGTCGCCGCTCTTGGTCGTGTCTTCAATAGTTGTGTTGACCAGTGGAGTATTCGAACCCTCTGTCTCGACGAAGTTGCTCTCGGCTGGTGCCCCACCTGCGCCGGTGGTATCCGGTTTGGTTTCAGTCAACTCGGTGGCTTTGTCTTTCGCCGCCGAGTTGATTGGCCTGCCGTTGCCGTCGAGTACTGGCTCGTTGGTTTGGGTCTTTTTGGTGCCGGTGTCGTTGTCCATATTGACGTTCAGCACGACTGTGTGATTGCCCGGACCAAGCGAGCGGGTGATCATTTGTTCAACTTGGGTCCGAACGCGATCTTCGTACTGGATCTTTTTTGCGAGGTTTTCGGCGCTCGCAATTGATCCCGTCTTGCTCGCTGACCACAGCAACGTGCCGTTGGTGTCGTTGACGCTGATTCCGGCGGGAGAGAGATTCCGCACTCCATTCGCGACAAGGTGCACGATTGATTGAACCTGTGATGGTTGCAACTGAACCCTGCCGGAGTCGATCTGCACGGAGGCCTTGGCTTTTTTCTCCTCAGAGCCCACGAAGGGATCGTTGTCTGGCAACGAGAGGGTGACGTTGGCGCCGTCGATGCCGTCTATCGCCATGATCGTGTTGGCGAGCTCAGTTTGGATTGCCCGCTGGTACTTGATGTCTTGCTGAAAACGACTATCGGTAATGCTGCCGCCTTCGTCAAGGATCGAGTATCCGTCGTTGCTCGTTGGTAGACCTTTCGTCGAAAGATCGGCACGAGCTTTGTAGAGTTGGCTTCTTGGCACCTGCACCGTGTTGCCGCCGTTGACGAGTTGGTACGGCACGTTCATCGCGTCCAGTGCCTTGGTCACATCGCCGATATCCTTGGGGCTCAGGTCTGAAAACAGCGGTGCGTAGTCGGTGGTGGCTGACCACTGGGTGAACATCATGAGCGTCACGGCCAGGCCGACCACTCCCAACACGCTCATGACCTTTTGGCCCGCGGTGAAACCGCTCGCGAACTTCTGTCCGCCTTGTTTCAGCTTTTCTACGTCGACGATCGGCATCAGACTTGCATCCTCATGATTTCATTGAACGTGTCGACGGCTCGGTTGCGAAGCGCGACGGTGAGTTCGGTGGCGATGTTGGCTTCGGCCGCAGCAATTGTGTAGCTGTGCACATCGTTGAGGTCGCCAGTAGCGGCCTTGAGTGCGAGGTCGTCGGAATTGGCTTGCGTTGCGTTGAGATTGTCGAGTGCGCCGGTGAGTGAGTTACCGAAACCCTTGTCGCCTCCGGCGGCTCCCCCCGGCGCGACAGCACCGGAGCCCGATGCTCCTGCGCTGGGTAGTGCTCCGACAATTGCGTTGATTGCACCCATGAGTTACCTCGCTGCGATCGCAATGGCTTGTTGATACGACTCGCGGGCGCGGTCGATCACGGTCAAATTGAGTTGGTAGGAGCGCTGAGCTTGAATGAGCTGCGTCATTTGGTCGCTGAGATCAATGTCGGGCGAGCGCACCATGCCCTCGGCGTTCGCCATTGGATTGGTGGGGTCGTAGCGAAGGTTGCCGTCAGCTGATCCCAATTCGGTCCCGACTACCTCAACACCGCCGCCGACGCCGACAGGGTCATTGGCGTCACCCCGCACTGATTGGAGCGTCAAGTATTTGGCTTGGAACGCGGGCTGATCGAATGGCTTGATGGTGTTCATGTTGGCGATGTTGTCGGCGATCGCGTCCATCCACATGCGGTTCGCTTTGAGCCCAGAGCCCGTCGTTGCAAAGATTGGAAACAGGCTCATGAGTCTCTCCGCAGCGATGCCTTGATGATGTGAAACTTGTTATTCATTGCTTCGGTCATCAGTTGGAACTGCAATCCGGTTTGCACGAGCGACACGTTTTCCTCGTCGACACTCACGTTGTTGCCATCCCCGTTCACTTCGGCGTTGGACGTTGAAGCGGTTGACCCAGCTTGGGAATAGTCACCTTCGACGAGGGCGTCGCGAAGCGAAGATTCGAAGTCGACTCGGCCGGCCAGATAGTTAGGAGTGTCGGAGTTCGCGATATTTTGCGCAGTGATGCGCTGACGAGCGGCGAGGCCATCGAGGGCAGCACGTATTCCACCCATGGCGTAATCGCTCATGTTGTGGGCCTTGATGTGTGCACGGGGAGCCTCCTGAGCTCCACCGTCCATGGCTGCCGACACTGAGCGATCCGTGCTCAGCGACTCCGCGATTGCGGCTGTGCAGAGCTTCCATCGGAAGGCTGAGATGCGAGTTGAGCATTCGTCATACCGCAACGACGGTCGTCACAAAAGATGAGTCGATTTGCTCCTGGCAAGCTTCAACAATGACCGGTGCCGCCGATGAAGAGTCAGGAATCTGGTGCAGTTCGCCAGAAAATTTGGTCGTATCAGGAGAACACAATGCAGGCAATGACCGAGTCATCGGGGAGTCCGGAATTCGATCGCGCGTTGCAGCTGATGGCAGACCACCGCGAAGACGAGGCGCTCGATTTGTTCGAGGTCGCGATCAATACCAGCGAGAATCATGAAGTGCGCGCCAGTGCTGCGGCTCATGTGGCTGGGTTGTTGCTGGGCTTTGGTCGACCTTGGGAAGTATCGGAATTCGCAGCCCGTGTGCGCAGCGAGTCGCAGACCGGATCGCTTGGCGATTTGTTGGAGGCGTCAGCTTGCGTGCAACTCGGCGACTTTCAGGGCGCGTTGGAGATCTTGGGCGCCGCGGGGCCATTAGTTGCGCCTCGCGACAAGTGGTTCCGCTGTTCGGTGGCGGGTATGTACGCCGCGCGGGTCCGAGCATTGGTCATGGCAGACCGGATCGCTGAAGCCGAAAGCGAGCTGCGCCGTTCGCTTCGTGGTCTGTCGGATACCCAGGAGCTGTGGGAGACCGTCGCGTCGCTCGCCGCGAACGACTCGATCGACCCGAAGTCGTATCTGGATGCCTTGGCTCCAGCCCGGCTCCTTGATGTTTTTGGATGGATTGCTGGTGGCCCAGCACACGGCCTCGACCGCATCGCCGAAGGGCTGTGGAAACGAGTTCCCGGTGATGTGCGAGTGCTTGCCGCGGTCACGTTGTTCGCGTGGCGACTGGACGCGGAACGCGGCTTGGTGTGGTGCCACCGGCTCCTCGACGCGGGCGTCACTGAACGGTCTCCGCTGCTTGAGCGTGCGGAAATGGTGCAGGTAGCTCCAGCGGATCGCGTGCGAGCCGCGAGCGTGGGTGTGCTGTTGGATGAGGAGCGCGCTCGTCATGCACTCGAAACCGCAGTGGTATTGCTGCAGGATGCTGAGCTCGCCGAGTTGTTTCGCGCAACGTTGGATGGAGCCGCGATTTTGGCTGACTCGTTCGTTGTAGCTGCCTGCTCCTCGTCGGTTCGGTCCTTGACGGTCGCGAATGTGTTGGTGGAACGAGGACACCTCCAGGAGGCATATTCGGTGGTGGTTGCAGGGCTTCAGCTCCCCAGTGCGGACGCGATGTCGGCAGCAGAGTTTGACGCATGCCTTCCTGTGGCTGCTCGTGAACTCCTCGCCGATGAAGCGCTGCGTCACAACGATGACGAAGTTGCCGCCATATTGCTGTCCGTTGCCGTCGACGGCTGATCTGCATCGCACCTGATGAGTTCTTCGATCCGTATCGGCACGCACCAGATTGGCGATGATCATCCGTGTTACGTGATCGCGGAGGCGGGTGCAAACCACAATCGTGACTTGGACGTGGCTCGGCGGTTGATTGATACCGCGGCCGATGCTCAAGCTGATGCTGTGAAATTTCAGACCTATTCAGGTAGTGCGTTGTATTCGAGCAAAACGCCTCGTTTTGAGTACCTCGGTGAACTTGGCGCAAAGCCGGCCCATGAACTTCTCGAGGAGATTGCGCTGCCTCGCGATTGGCAACCCTTGCTCGCTGCGCACGCTCGCGACCGCGGCATCGAATTTCTTTCGTCGCCGTTTGATCGCGATGCCGTCGATGAACTTGATGCGTTGAATGTTGCCGCGTTCAAAATTGCTTCGTTTGAAATTGTTGACCACGGCCTGATCAGATACGCGGCCGCAAAAGGTCGACCGATGATCTTCTCCACAGGGATGTGCACCATGGCAGAAGTGGATGACGCATTGCGCGTTGCTCGCGAAGCTGGTGCGGGCGAATGCGCGCTCTTGCAATGCGCGTCGCTGTATCCGTCGCCACCCGAAATTATGAATCTCCGAAGTATCTTGACGATGCGAGGAGCTTTCGGAGTGCCAGTCGGGCTCTCCGATCACACGCGCGGCATCCACATCGCCGCCGCGGCAGTCGCGGCCGGAGCCCAGCTTGTCGAAAAGCATTTCACGCTGGATCGCTCGATGAGTGGACCCGATCATCCGTTCGCGATCGAACCGAAGGAGCTCGCTGAAATGGTCGCGCACATTCGTGACGTTGAAGCGGCGTTAGGCGACGGCGTAAAACGCGGGCCGTCGGAGCTAGAGGCCGCTGAGATGTTTGCGAAAGCGCGACGATCTGTAGTCGCGGCCTGCAAAATCGAAGCGGGGACAGTGATCAGCGAAGCGATGCTGTGTGTGAAGCGTCCGGGGTTTGGGATTGCTCCCAAGCATCTCGACGTTGTCGTGGGCCGGACGGCGAAATGCGACATTGAGTATGACGACATTTTGACTTGGGACATGTTGTGACATGACTGAGGTGGTGTTTGTGTGCGACGAAGGTGCGGGTGTTGGCTTAGGCCACCGACGTCGTTGCGAAGCTGTTGCGTATGAGCTTGCGCTGCTGGGTATTGACTCAGTGATCGTGCCGTCGATGCAAGGAATCGTGGCTGCGCCAGTAGTGGTTGTCGACTCGTACCGCGCGAGGGCTGATGATCGTCGCTGGATTGTGCCCGATCACGTTGTCGCAATCGATGATCTTGACCGTGACCTTGCCGTCGACATTGTGGTACTTCCGGCTCCTGCAGCGATTTGCGCGAGGCACTCCAAGGCGAAGGTCGTACTGGCTGGTGCCTCGTATTCGCTTGTAGATCCGATGCTGCGCGCGCTTGATGTCAGTCAAGACTTCGAAGCTGCCGGCCGTTCCGCGCGTGTGGTGGTCACGATGGGCGCTGCTGATCATGAGGGCGTCGGCCAGATTATTGCCCGTCGGTGTGCCGAGCGTTGTCCCGATGCTGCGGTCCAGCTGGTGGTTGGACCGTGGGGTGACCAGTCGACGCCTCCAGGGGTGCAACCAGTTTGGTGCGATGTTGGGCTCGGCGACCTCTTGGCGCAGGCCGACGTTGTGGTTACGGCCGCGGGCGTCACGTTGCTTGAATCGCTCACACTGGGCCGCCCGACTATCGCGGTAGCTACTGCTGCGAATCAGGTCGCGAACATCGACGCTGTGCGAGCGGCCGGGGCCGCCTGGGCTGAATCGGCGGTTTCGGCATGTGACGCAGTAGCTGCTCTCTTGGCGGATCCCGCTGCGCGATCGAGGTTGTCGCAGCGGGGGCGTGCTTTGATCGACGGTCGCGGCGCGCAGCGAGTTGCTGCGTCGGTCGCCAAACTCTGTACTACCCGTTCGGCGGTTGGAACATGACCCAGGGCTCTGGCTCGCAGTCATCATCGCTGTGCGTAATTCAGGCACGTATGGGATCCTCGCGGCTACCTGGCAAGGTGCTGCAACCGATTGATGGCATCCCGATGTTGGCGTTGATGTTGCATCGAGTATCCGACCTTCGCGTGGATCGCGTGGTTGTAGCAACGAGCAATCTCGAACGCGACGATCCGATTGAGGCGCTGGCCCTCGGCTGCGGAGTTGCTGTGGTGCGCGGCAGCGAAACCGATGTGCTGCAGCGGTATTTGGAAGCGCTTGATGCGTATCCCAGCGACGTGCTGGTGCGACTTACCGCCGATTGTCCCTTGACGGATCCTCGAATTGTGGAAGCCGTAGTCGAAACCCACCTTGCCCAAGGCGCCGATTACACCAGCAACGTGTTTCCTCGATCATTCCCCAAAGGGCTTGATGTTGAGGTCATGAGGAGTTCGGCATTACGAAATGCCGCTCTGTTTGCAGTTGATCCTGCGGAGCGCGAACACGTGACCCCGTATCTCTACCGACATCCGGAATTGTTCCGTCTTGCCAATCACGACTCGACCCTCGACGCGGGCGCCGAGCATTGGACGGTGGACACACTTGAAGATCTCGATGCGGTCCGGACGATTGTCGGTGTCTGCGGA
This sequence comes from Actinomycetota bacterium, assembly GCA_005773635.1. Classification (GTDB taxonomy): domain Bacteria; phylum Actinomycetota; class Acidimicrobiia; order IMCC26256; family PALSA-610; genus F1-120-MAGs023. Next base: position 10,702 of record SXHN01000029.1, on the reverse strand, counting down.
CGCGACGCTTCATGGACAGAGATGCTGGAGATCGTGGGCCGTTCGCACGCTGGTGCGCAATCCGACGGGATCACATTTCGATGTGCTCGCAGCGATGACTCGGCTCGCGTTTTGAACTGGCGTAATGATCCGGATGCGGTGCGCTGGAGCGAGACTCATCACCCCGTCGACATCGATTGTCACAATCAGTGGTTTCCAGGGGTAATCCAAAATCCGGGGCACCGGTTGTTGATTGCACAATTTGATGGTGAGCCGGTTGGGTATCTGCGCTTGGATATCGCTGATGGGTCAGGTCGCGTGAGTATCGCCGTCGACTCGCAACACCGGGGCCAGGGGTTGGGCACTTCGATGCTGCAGCGGCTGGTTGCGGAGTTGGCTCATGACGTGCAGATTCGCGACCTCACTGCCCTCGTTCATCGCGACAACGCTTCGAGCATTCGCGCCTTTCAACGCGCGGGCTTTCAGAGAGTCGATGGACCTCGCTGCGACTTCGCCAATCTGATCTGGAATTCTTAGCCCAGGGTCACGCAGTCAGCGTTTCTGCCGATGAAGATGTATGACTCAGACGCTGCCGGCGAGAATTGGTAAACCCGCGCCGTCGCAACCCAAACTCATTTCTTACTGCACCCGTTGTGTAATGCCCGCGACCCGTCCTGACATTTTGTTCGATGCCGACGGAGTCTGTAGTGCTTGTCGACACTTCGATCAGCGCCCCACAATCGACTGGGGGGTTCGGCGGGCCGAACTCCTTGAAGTCGTCGAAGAATTTCGTTCACCGGACGGGTCGAACTACGACTGTGTTGTACCGGTGAGCGGGGGCAAGGACAGCACATATCAAGTACTCAAGATGCTCGAGCTTGGGCTGAACCCCTTGTGCGTCACGGCAAGTACATGCAATCTATCGGCGATCGGCCGTCGCAATATTCGCAACCTGCAACAACTTGGTGTCGACCACGTTGAGGTGACCGTCAACCCAACGATTCGTCGGTCACTGAACCGATTCGCGCTCGACCAAGTCGGCGATATCTCCTGGCCCGAGCACGTCACGATATTCACGATTCCAGTTCGCGTCGCAGTGCAATATGGAGTCCGCTTGATTGTGTGGGGCGAGAACTCCCAGAACGAATATGGCGGCCCTGCCAGTGCGGCACAAGACCGTGTGCTGAATCGTCGGTGGCTGGAAGAATTTGGAGGCCTGATCGGGTTGCGAGTCACGGACCTGATTGGCCAGAACGGTATCGAACGCCGTCACCTCATTCAATATACGTATCCGACCGACGAACAGCTCGCGGACGCAGGTGTCACCGGTATCTTCTTAGGCCACTACTTGCCGTGGGATGGATACTCGAATGCGTTGCTCGCACAGGCTCATGGTTTCGAGAGTTTCGGTCGTACGGTTGAAGGTGCGTTGCTGGACTACGAGAATCTCGACAACCTCTTTCACGGTATTCACGACTATTTCAAGTTTCTCAAGTTCGGATTCGGCCGGGCTACGGATCATGCATGTATGCATGTTCGACGCGGCCGCCTGACTCGCCCCGAAGCGGTCGAGCTGGTGCGAAAACATGACGGAAGATTTCCCAACTCGTATCTCGACGAACCGCTCGAGTCGCTGCTGAAGTCGATCGATGTGTCGATGGATGACTTCGCAAAAGTTTGCGATCGATTCACGAATCGCGCATTGTTCAAGACCACGCGCAGCGGCGAATTATTGCGCGACTCCGTCGGCAATCTCACGAAGATCAACGACGACAACCCGTAGACGAGGCTGTAGTGCAACGCATTGCGATTGTTGATACTGGGATGTGCAACGTTGACTCAATGCAACGGGCCATTGAAGAATGTGGCGCGAAAGCCGACGTCACGAGCAATCCGACCGATCTCGATTATGCAGACAAGATTGTGCTTCCCGGTGTCGGTGCGTTTCCTGACGCTATGGATCTCCTCAACCGTTCCGGCTTAACCGATGCGATCCAATCGAATGTGATCGACCATGAAGTGCCGATACTTGGTGTCTGTCTAGGTATGCAGTTACTCACATCGCAGAGCGTCGAAGTCCGACTAACTACGGGATTGAACCTCATTGACGCACGAGTTGAGCGCCTGGTACCGATTACAAATGAACGGGTGCCACATGTGGGCTGGAACGAAGCTCACCAGTCGAGCGATCACGGGCTATTTGGTGGGATCGCGAGCGGCACAGATTTCTACTTTGTTCATAGCTTTCATGTTGTGTGCGACGGACAATTCGTCGTCGCGACTACTCCCTACTGCGGAACGTTGATTTCGGCGATCGGAAGTGAGCACATCATGGGCACTCAATTCCATCCGGAAAAGAGCCAGGCAGCCGGCCTCGCACTGTTGCACAACTTCGTAACGCTGTGAGTGCGGTTCCGATGTCTATGCGAATGGTCTGAATATGTTGAAGCTGCGAGTTATCCCAACGCTGCTATATCGCGACTTTACTCTTGTGAAGGGCGTCGGATTCGACGCGCAGCGCGTGGTGGGGAGCCCGATGCAGGCTGTTCAGGTATACAACCTCCGCAACGTCGATGAACTGTGTTTTTTCGATATCTGTGCGACCTCTCTGGCATCTGGACCAAACTTCGAATTGATCGACGAAATCGCTGACCGTTGTTTCATGCCCCTGACCGTTGGTGGTGGAGTCCGCACTCTGGATGATGTTCGCGCGCTCCTGAGTGTCGGTGCCGATAAGGTGGCGTTGAATACGGCGCTATTCGAGGAACCTGACATGTTGCGAACGGCTTCTGAGAAGTTCGGAGCGCAGTGCATGGTCGCGGTGATTGATACCCGAACGAATGCTGCTGGCGTTACGACGGTTTGGTCGCACAATGCCAGCCGCGACACGAACCTTGATCCCGTTGTATGGGCGCAAGAGTTGCAACGCCAAGGTGCAGGAGAGATATTGCTGCAAAGCGCGGATCACGATGGTGAAATGCAGGGCTACGACCTCGCCACCATCGCGAAAGTGAGTGTCGCCGTATCGCTTCCCGTCATCGCCAGCGGAGGCGCTGGTAGCTACGACCATATGGTCGCTGCAGTTCAACGTGGAGCTGACGCAGTAGCTGCGGCGAGTATGTTTCATTTCACCGAACAGACACCGATGGAGGCTAAGCAGCACTTGGCCAGCCATGGAATTGCGACGCGTTGTTGAATTGGTAGAGCTAGGCGGCGTTGTTGATGGCGCTCGTGTCGACCTCGGCGCGATTGCTGTTTGATTGCACCGCTTCAATGACTGTTTCGATCACGATGTCTTGTTCGCCGCGCGTGAGCGTGGGGTGTAGTGGAAGCGACAGAATGCCCGAGTACACGTGTTCGGTAAACGGGAAGTCGAGCGGGTTCACAAAGCTGTCGGCGTACAGCGGGTGACGGTAGATCGGTACGTAGTGAACTTGCGTTCCAATGTCGCGAGCGCGCAATGCGTCGTACACGTTCCGGCGTTGCGACACCAAGATGGGAAACAGATGGTACGCATGCTTGGATCCTGGAGCCGCGGCGGGCGGAAGAACTATGCCTCCGTTGCTGAGGTCTCGAAATACGCGTCGGTATCGGTCAGCGAGTGCGTTGCGCATCGCTACGAAGGTTGCGAGTTTGTCGAGTTGTGACAGGCCGAGCGCCGCTTGCAAATCCGTGAGGCGGTAGTTGAAGCCCAGTGTTTCGACTTCGTAGTACCACCCACCGTACTGAGGCTTGGCAACGGTTCCATGGCTGCGGAACCGTCGCATTGACTCAGCGAGTTCAAGTGAATTTGTTGTAACGACGCCCCCTTCGCCGCATGTGATCGACTTCACTGGATGAAACGAAAACACTGTCATGTCTGAGTACGCGCAATTGCCGACCGGACCTGCCGCAGTGCGTGCGCCGAGCGCATGGCACGCGTCCTCGATGATGACGCGCGGTCGAACTTTCAGACCTTCGAGTTCGCAGGGTAGCCCCGCATAGTGGACCGCAACGAGAGCATCACATTGCGTGACGGCACGCGGATCGAGGTTCCAAGTTGACGGATCGATGTCGACGAACCCGACCGACGCGCCGACATAGCGAGCGCAGTTCGCAGATGCTACGAAGGATAGCGGCGAGGTAAGAACGTGATGTTTTGGGCCGATGCCTCCCGCAGCCATCGCGGCGTGAAGCGCCGCGGTGCCGTTGGCAAACGACACCGCGTATTTCGCGTCGACGCGTTCTGCGATGCCTGCCTCGAAGTTTGCGACTGCCGGCCCTTGAGTGAGCCAGTCGCTACGCAGTACTTGAACGACGGCGGCGATGTCGTCTTCATCGATTGATTGGCGACCATACGGAATCATGATGTGGACCTCACGCGACTTTCGAAGGCGCAAAGCGCAACAAGCTTCGAAGCTCATCTGCGTTGATCCACCAGTCGTTGGTGTGACTGGAGTACTCGAAGCCATCGGGGAGACGTTGGCCGCGTTGCTGTGGCGCTTTGTCCGTCCACCACGCGAGCTCCGGTTGCACAATGTATACATCGCCGGCGTCGATGGTGTGCCGTGATTCTGAAGCGGTCAGCATTTGTTCATGAAGTTTCTCTCCGGGGCGGATGCCGATGACTTTCGTTGGCAATCCGGGTGCCATTGCTTCGGCAAGGTCAACGACACGCATCGATGGAATCTTGGGGATGAAGACCTCGCCTCCCTCCATGTGTTCCAGTGCATACAGAACGAGATCGACGGCTTGGGGGAGCGTGATCCAAAATCGTGTCATGCGTTCGTCGGTGATGGTCAGATGACCGGTGTGCTCGATTTGATTGAAGAACAGCGGCACGACCGAACCGCGCGACCCAACAACGTTGCCGTATCGAACGCAAGCGAAACGAGTTTCGGATTGGGCTGCGTAGGCGTTGCCCTGAACGAAAATCTTCTCGGCGCAAAGTTTTGTCGCGCCGTAGAGATTGGCAGGGTTCACTGCCTTGTCCGTGGAGAGCGCAACAACCTTGGGGACTTTCGCGTCGATCGCTGAATCGACGACGTGTTGTGCGCCGAGCACGTTGGTACGCACAGCTTCGAATGGGTTGTACTCACATGCTTCGACCTGTTTCATTGCGGCAGCGTGCACCACGATGTCGCAGCCTTGTGCAGCACGTGACATACGCGCTCGGTCGCGTACGTCGCCGATGAGGTAGCGCACGTTGTGTTCACCAAAGCGGGCTCGCATTTCCGATTGCTTGAGTTCGTCACGGGAGTACACCCGAATCACAACGTCGGGCCATTGTTTCACCACTCGTTCCACAAACGCGTGCCCGAAGCTTCCGGTCCCTCCTGTCAGCAAGATTGTCTTGCCGGAGAGATCGAGGTTGGTCGGTTTCATACGGTCGCCTTTCGTTGCGTTGCATCGTTGAGGACTGAAGACCTCGCCGCGAGGCCCGGAGTAGGTTCCAGCGTGGGTGATAGTTGGAGTCGTTGGATTCGGCTGGCGGCTTCTGCGATGACTGGAGACCAGTCGCCGTCGACACTGCGATTAATGCATTCCACAGTCGTGAACCATGGAAGCTGCGTTGTGCCGCACTCAGCCCAGTCGCCGGCATTGCCGAGTGCGAGGGTGTCGGTGCCTAGGGCTCCTGACAACATCGCGACGGCGTTACGGGGAGCGATGACAGCATCGAGATTTATCGTGAGCGCGGCCACGCTTTCGAGATCGTTCATCAAGTCGAGGTCGTGCCAGCGGTGAATTCGAATACCGAAGCGTCGTTCTGCGTCGGTGACCTCGCGTTCGCATTGGTCGTATTGCAGGAGCACAAATTGGAGGCCACCAGTGGTGGCTTGCGAAAGAATGGGCCCCCATTCGTCGAGCCTGGTGTACTCCAATCGCCGCTCCGCGGTGCGCACCATGCTCCTCCAGGAGATTCCAACTAGGGGGCCGGTGCCAGCCTGTTCGACGAGGCGTTGCCGCCACAGTTCGACGGCAGCGGCATCGGCCTCGAGAAAGTGATGTCGGTCTGGGAACGTTGCGAGTGTCGGGCGCATGTATTGCAGCGTGCTCCCGGCTGGTATCGCCGCGGTCGCTTCCGGGTGCAACGCGTTGATGTTCGGCCGTTCGGGGTCGAATGTTCCAGCAGCGGATTGCACGCGAACATCAGCGAAGGGAAACGAACGAGCGAAAAGGCGCTCGACACGCGGATCACACTCAATGATGAGCTTCCCAGCCATCGCCGCGAGCTCCGGATAGATCGACGCAAACATGAGTTCATCGCCGAGCCCTTGTTCTCGGTACACCAAAAGTGTGGCGTCGGGGGAAGCGTTGCCCTGCCATTCGGGAGTTCCAGTCCAACGCCGAGCCTTGGGGTTCGCTGCGATCCGCGCGTCGTAGGCCTTCCACCCGTTTGTGAGCTCGTCGGTATTGAGCAAGAACGCGGCGCGCCGTACGACAACGTCTGGGTTCGTGGGTGCTAGCGCAAACGCCGTGTCGTGTTCAACCCGGGCTTCGTCGTAGCGCCGACAATGGGTGAGCATCGTTGCGTAATTTGAGTGGAACGTTGCTTCATTTGGATGGAGCAGGGTGGTGTGACGAAATGCTGTGAGGGCGGCATCGATTTCACCGAGATAGAAGTAGGTGTTGCCAAGTGTCGTGCAGACCGACACGTCGTCGGGCGCGTAATCGCGCGCTTGTTGGAGAACCGCGCGGGCCGACAGAAGCCTTCCTTGGGCACGAAGCAACTTGCCCAGTAGCAGCAGCGCTCCTGGTTCTCCTGGCCGCGTCGCGACTCCTTTGCGGGCGGCGGCGACCGCCTCGTCAATTGATTCGCGGCTTTGCAAGAGCAGCGCGAGGTTGTGCCATGCAGGACCGAAAAGTGGGTTGGTGGTGAGAATCGATCGAAGCACCGCCTCGGCTTCATCAAGTTCGTCGTTGGAACGCAGTGCCAACGCGAACTCATTGAACATGTCGCAGGTATCGGTCGTGATGGCACCGAGGCCTTTCGTCCCGATACGTAGGTGACGGATTGCGAGGGCGAATTCTCCTAGACGGCTGGCCGCGATGCCTCTCAGGCAGCGAGCGTCGGGGTTCGTGGGCACGTGGCGTAGGACTTGGTCCAAAATACGGGCTGCTTCACGGTCTTCGTCGTTTGAGAGTGCAGCAACGGCGTCACGAAACAATGCAATGAGCGCGTCGCCTTGTTTGTTGGCGCGGGAGTTGCGGGTCGTGACGCTCATGGTGACTTCCGATCGGCGGAACGGTCGGAAATGTGAGGTCAAGCGCGCGCTTCGAAGCCCCCAATGTTGCTCTCCGTCACGGAGCGTAACAATTGTGCAGCTTGGAGTTTCTCAACGCGGTCGATTTCGGCTGCGAGGGTGGCGAGCGCCGCTTCGATTTCAGACTCTTGGTGCGCAAGCCGAGTTTGCATGTGCAACGCCTGAGCGCGCTGGTTTGCGGTCGGCGAGTGTGTCGGCAGCGATTCGATTGCCGTGAGCGCAGTGAAAGTGCGAGTTTCGTCATGAGTCGCCGCGAGCACGAGGAGTTGCGCGCGTTCATCGAAACAAACCTGAAGCGTGTTGAGATAAGTATCCCAGTCGCTACGAGCGTCGACATCGGTACTAAGCGACACGGGGTGCACCGAGCCCTGCGATTTCGCGCCATGCATCATGTATCGGTTCGATCAACGATCTGCATGTATTGATGGGCGCCGCGTCTTTTCGGAGGTTGGCTTCGACGAGAAGTTCGCCGAGATAGTCGTATACGAGACCGAGTTGACGACCTTCTGGCCATACGTCAAGGTCGAGAGTCGCACGTAGTTCAGTCACAATGTCTTGCGCGTGTACAAGTGCTTCATGTGCTCGGCCATGATCTCGGATGTCGATGGCAGATTCGGCTCTGGTGAGATCCAGCACGAGACGGTCGTACAGCATCACGAGGAGTCGCTGCGGTGACGCGGTTGCGACCGTGTCTTTGATATAGGGATTTTTCGCCCCGGACGACGTCATGAATCGATCCATCCTGAATACGCCCGGGTGTGGTTGCGGGAACTGTGCGCCGACGAGATCATTGCGTCGTTACCAAGCCGCTGAGACTATTGCCTTGACCTTTGAGACTTGACAGTGCGGTTTCGAGTTGCGCATACGTTCGTTTGAGTCGTGCCGCGTAGGCGTTGATGCGGATCGTCATGCGATCGACTTGGTCGGAGATGATTTTCTTATTTGCAGTAATGCCGCTCTCGCGAGTGGTGATGTACCCCGTCAGCGAATCAGTCGCCAGTGAGATCGCCCTCGTCAGCCTGGCTGCCGAACCGGGTGAGTACGTGAGGGTGCCGAGCGCCCCTGTTGCAGTGCCTTGAATCTGCACTGCGATACCCGCGAGTGTCGTGTCGGTCGATGGAGCGGTGAGTATTTGGCCACTTCCATTGGCTGCGATCCCGTTGATAGTTCCGGCGACGTCAACTCCAGTGTGAGTGACGTAGGTCGTGCCGTTCCATGCGACGTCAACCGATGCGTTCGTGCCATACCCGGACGTTGCAACCTGAATGTTGGCGCCGGACGCGGTCGCGATCACCGACAGATTTTGCGCGGCAAACGAAGAGGTGAGCCCGGCGGCGACGCTGGCAGCAGTGTCTCCTGATTGAACCGTGTAGGCAGAAAGGACACTCCCGATTTTCACGCGCACCGTCGTGCCCACTGAGGGCACTCCGCTGCTTGTCGCGGTTGCTTGGGTTGCCGCGGTCGTGACATTGACAGCGTAGGTTCCGGGAACGCTGCGCGTTGTTGCGCCTACGAACGACATTGACCCACTCGTTGTGCTACCAAATTGTCCGAATATCTTCGACACGCCGTCAGGATCTGTAGTGAATGCGGTCATGAACTTCGTGCGGTCGAACGTGAAGTTGCCGAGACGGTCGGTGGCCACGCCGAGCTGGCCTGGCGTTGCCGGGTTGGCGCCGGATACCAAGCTCGTGATGGCTGTATTGAGTGACGACCGCAGGCGCTGAGCGGTGCTATCACCTACAAGCGGGCTGGATTTCCGCGTCGCAGGGTCGTAGTACGTAGCGCGATCGACTTCTCGTTTGACTGCGTTGGCAGCGTCGACCAAAGCTTGTACGCGATCAGCAAGTGCTGCGCCATTGCGATCGACAGTCACCGTAACAGGTGTTGCAGTGTTCAATTTCTTGAGTGTGACGGTGACTCCAGGCAATACGTTGGTCATGGTGTTACTCGATGAAGTGATGTCGTACGCGCCCGCACCTGAACCAATAGTTATTGCGGCATCCCCGGCTTGTGACAAGACAGTGAGACCGCCAATTGCGACGGTGTCAAACTCGGTGGCGGCAAGGTTTGGATCGTTGCCCGATCCGGTTGTGGATGAGCCGACTTGCAGCCGAAACGCATTGGTCCCTACCTGAATTGCTGCTGCGCTCACGCCTGCTTTGGCACCGTTGATTGCCGAAACGACGGCTTGTAAAGAGCCGTCTCCCGTCGAGACGTTGTTGCCAGTGACGGATCCGACTCTGAGGCCGACCGCGAGCGCTGCAGTAATGGTGCCACCGCCGCCGCTCAAGTCGATTGAAGTTCCTGCGCCGAGGGTGGTCGTCGCTCCGAAAATTTGGGTTGCTCCTCCGTCGACGGTGAGTTCCCCGTTCGTGCCAGTCAGGACCGCGCCGTCGGTCGCGAGTTGCAACGCGCTGAGGGATGTACCTCCCGTAACTCGCAGAGTCGCGGCAGCACCTTCGGCATTGGTGTCGATGTTGAGTTTGCCCTCGGAGTCGACCGTCACCGCAACTTGTGCACCGGCTGCTGTAGTTGTCGCTTGCACTGCTGCCGCGAGTTGTTGTGCGTCGTAGGTGCCATTGGCGATCGTGAGGTTGTAGGTGCCACCGTTGACTTCGATCTGCAGCGCGTTGTTCGAATTGTCGATGACCGTTGATGCGGCGAGTACGCCGCTACCAACTTTGTGTGCGGCCGCCGAGCTTTGGGTCACCACAATTGTGTGAGTTCCGAGCGCGACGTTATTGTCGGACGCGAACGAAGCAAATCCAAGCTTGCCGCCGCCAGCGGCAACGTAAATTGCTGCATCGTTCGTGATGCGCGTGGCGAGGCTCGGCATCGTCGATGACGATCGTACAACGCCCGCTTGTGCGAGAGCCGACACGGTGAAGCTCAACGTTCCGGTGAGTGTGCCACTACCTGCGGAAACTGTTGCGGTTGTTTCATCGCTTGACGCTGCAGACAGTGTTTGCCAGTCCGATGCCTTCAAGAGGCTCGAAGCTGCTCCGTTCAACGAACTCAATGTGCTGCGGATCGTTGTCCAGCTCGATAGCGCTTCGGTTTGACGCGTGCCGCGCGCGGCGACAGCATTGATCTTCTGCTGCTCGATTTGGACGAGCTGCGCAATGATGCTTTGGGTGTCGAGGCCAGATCCCAGCCCAGAGATGGATACCAATTGTTGTCGCTTCCTCAGGTGTTTCCGCCAAAGTTCTCCAGTACCTCATCGGCCAGAGTGGGCAGACTTAAAGACGAAGCCATACGAAACCGATTTGGGCCCCTACCGAAGTAAGGGCCCAGGGGTGTTGAGTTTGCGTTGGTGAGTCGACTGACCAAACTATTGCAGTAGACGCAGGATTGATTGTGGTACTTGGTTGGCTTGCGACAGCATGGACGTGCCGGCTTGCAACAGGATTTGGTGTTTGGTGAAGTTCACCATTTCTGATGCCATATCGGTGTCACGGATACGTGATTCCGATGCC
>SXHN01000028.1 GCA_005773635.1 Actinomycetota bacterium | reverse complement strand
GGTCTGTATCTACGGTGAGTTCGCTTGGTGACGCAGTCTGGCGAATGCAGCCGTCATTCGACTGACGTCTGAGTTGCTGCACCGGGTGACACCGCGCACAAAGATCTTCCGGCCAGTCCACCGCTGTGGCAGGATTCGCGCCGTGACCGATCAGATATGGGGAGAACGCATCCGTGACGCTTTGTACGCGGCGTGTCACCCGCTCAGCCTCGCTGACACGTCTGTCGGCCCGATGGCTATGGCTGGATTGCTCGCTCCGCTGCGAATGTCGAACATTCTGCCGTTGCGCGCGCCCGCGGAGCCAGATACCCTCAGCAACTCGGCCACCAATATCGACGTCGATGCTCTTGTCATACGATTGTTTGCTGAGGAGGGTCGGTCGTTGGTCCGTTTGGCTCGACTGTTTGTCGACGACCGCAACGCGGCCGAGGATCTGGTGCAAGAAGCGTTTATTCGCCTCGCTCGGTCGGCGCATCGAATCCAAGATCAAACTAAAGCAGCTGCATATCTTCGATCGATCGTGTTGAATTTGGCGCGTGACAGCAACCGCAAAGGCTTGGTGTCGCTGCGGCATCATCTGCCGTTCGATGCGGAGCGAGCTTCAGTGGAGGACGAAATCGAGCTGCAGGAACAACAACGCGAGGTAATTGAAGCGTTGCGCGAGTTGCCACATCGGCAGCGCAACGCCCTCGTGCTGCGGTACTACGAAGAGATGGGCATTGATGAGATTGCCGAGGCGATGGGGATCTCGCGCAACTCGGTGAAAACTCACCTGCAGCGCGGTCTCGCTGCGCTCGAACGAAATCTCGGCTCCGCGACTGCTGCCAACGACCACGGTGTTGGTGTGTGATGACTGTCGTTGAGCAACGCTTGCGCGATGCGCTGAATGAGGAAGCAGATGCGCTTGATGAGAGCGCCGACCTATTCGCTCGAGTCGCACTCAGTATTGAAGACGATCGCATACTGCGTCGCCAACGGCGTCGCCGCGTCGGAGTAGTCGGTTGCATCATCGGTGCAATCGCAGCAATTGTCCTAGCAACTACGGAACACAAGAAGGGAGAATTCATCATGGATTGGTGGATTTTGGAAGCGATCTGGTTCGCGGGGATGGTCTTTTTGGCGGTGTGGCTTGGGCCGTTTATCAAACGGTTCGGTAAGAGTTACGCCGCCGACGTGTTTCGAGCCAACCCACGCACGGGGAAGAGCTTCATCGTGCTCATGGACGTGGCGTACTACCTCGTATTTTTTGCGTTCATTCTTTTTACGGTGCAGTTCGCGCCGGCAGGCGGTTGGGAGCAAACCGTGAACGCGAGTCAATTGCGAGCCTGCACTGTGCGCCTTGGCGGCATCTTTCTGATCGTGGGTGTGTTGCACGGATTGAATGTGTTGACGTTGCCGCTTATCGGACGCGTGCTGACGTTGAATCGGCATCTTGATGATCGCATGCCGCCACCGGATGCTTCGCAACGCCGCGGTTGATCAGCAATCATGGCGATACGGATACACAAGCGAGGCGATGTTCGGCTCAGATGGCGAAGCGGCGCTCTTGCGCGGGTGGGTCGTCGTTGCGTATTGGCATTGATGCTTTCGATGACAGTCTTCGCGTCGGTCGCTTCGCGACCCGTCGGGGCCAACGCGACGCTTCCAGTCGTCGCGATGGTTGCGCAAGACGATGCCGCGTATACGACCGCGTACCCGATTGCCGATCGGCTGCCTCTCAACGGCGTCGTCGAAATGCGCGTCTACGGTTTCGACGAGTATGCACGTGGTGTAGCAGAGCAATGCATCACTGGCACCTTTGCTTCCTGTGCAAATCAAATCCCTGTGCAGTTCGATGAAGATGGAGACGCACGGTTTCAATACTTGATCACCAATGATTTTTACCCATCGGTTGCATCCGCCGGGGGGTGTAGAGCCGGCGCCGGTCGCTGCACAATTGTCGTGCGTTCGGTGAATAGCGACACCCGTAGTGAGATCCAGACCGTCTTCATTGATGCAGTTCCCGCACCCGGCCGGATCGAAGTCACACCATCCGCGGGGCTCTCGCTCGACGGGGAGATGGTTACAGTCAGTGTTGGTAATTTCCCGCCTGGCGCGCCGGTGACTGCGATGTTGTGCGCGGCACCGAGTGCGGTTGGGGAACGTTGTGGCGCGCCAGGTGCTGCTGCCGCGATGACAGTGGGTTCGGACGGAACTGGCGAAACTCAGTTGTTCATCGAACCGGGAACCGTTGGAGCCGATCGTGCGAGATGTTTTCGTGGCGATCGGTGTGGGGTATCAGTGGCGTCTGATTCGGTGTTCGTTCGCGCGCCCGTTGTGCCGATTTCGTTCGAAGGGCCAATCGGGGCACGCTACGACAGCGCTCGATTGACATTGTGGCTGAGCTTTGCGATGGTGCTCATCGCTATTGCTGCGTGGTTGCTTCGACGCACCGACTGGTCCACGGTAGGAGAGGCCGCAGCCCCCGAGATCGACGATGCTGAGTACGCCGATCTTGATGCGATCATCGCTGCGTTACCGCCCGAGGTTGAGGTCGAGGAATTGGTGAGCTCTAGACGCCTTTTGCATCGCGGTGAGTGATTTCTCGCGTTGCTGTCACCCGTTGTGAAGCGCCGGTCGTCTGTAGGGCAAACCAACAAACTTGGAGCACAATCAATGGGATCCAACGTCATCGAAATCGATGGTCTCCACAAGCACTACCGGCGACGCAAAGGTCACAGTGTCGCGATCGACGGCCTCGAACTGGTTGTTCCAGAAGGTGGAGTGTTCGGGTTTCTAGGGCCAAATGGTTCGGGTAAAACTTCAACGATTCGGTGCATTATCGGGCTTGCTCGGCCCACCAGGGGATCGGTGCGGTTGCTGGGGAAAGCGGTGCCCGATGGACTCACCGAGTCGCTGAGGAGCGTGGGTGCCATCGTCGAAACGCCCGCGCTATTTCCAACGATGAGTGGCAAGGAGAACCTTGAGCTTCTCGGCGCCATCGATGGCATCGGTAAGAAGCGAGTCGCGCATGTACTCGAAGAAGTTGGGCTCGCGGAGCGTGGTGGTGATCTGGTGAAGAAATACTCCCTTGGCATGCGCCAGCGGCTTGCCCTCGGCGCGGCACTGCTGAAAGACCCGGCGCTACTGATACTTGATGAACCGGCGAATGGTCTCGACCCTGCCGGTATGCGGAGTGTTCGTGAGCTCTTGCGACGCCTCGCCGACGAAGGCCGAACCGTGTTCGTTTCGAGCCACCTGCTCAGTGAAATTCAACAGACTTGTGACCGTGTTGCGATACTGCATCGCGGGCGCTGTGTGAGCCAAGGCACCGTGGCTGAAGTAATTGCTGCGGCAGGCCACACCGAATCGATGGCGGTGATTGTGGACGATCTCGCGGGCGCTCTGGCCGTGTTGCATCGAGCCGGCATTGCCGCAACGCGAATTGATGATCATTTGCAGGTTGCGCTCGGCAAATCTGAAGCGACACGCATTAGCCGAACGTTGGGAGAACATGGACATTGGATTTGCGAACTCAAACCAAATGAGCGGAGCCTCGAAGAGCTGTTTCTTGAACTCACAGATGGACTTGAACTCGACCGGATGCAATCGGCCATCACAGCGTCGCCTAGCACCGAGTCGCCGACCAGTGGTTTGAACGAGGTGCTGCGATGAGCTTGTTGCAGGTAGAGATGCGTCGAGCGATGCATCGTCGTGTGGTGTGGGTGCTGATAAGCGTCGCGTTGCTCGGCTGTGTCGCAGCGGGAATCATTGCGTTCGTTGACTCAAGCGGTAAGACAGTGGCCGAACTTCGTTACGCAGATGAGCTCCACCCCGCGGTGCTCGCGCACTGGTGGGTGGCACATCAATACGACGGCATCGTGTTGATTCCTGCGTTCTTTTTGCTGTTGGGTGGGATGTTTGGCGGGGCGGCAGTTGCCGGCGCAGAATGGCGGTCGAACACGATCACAACGGTGCTGACCTGGGAACCGCGACGTGTGCGACTCCATCTCGCTCGGACTGCGGCGTGTGCGGTCCTTGCCTTCGTGATTGCATTGTGTTTGCAGATCCTGTTCTTGGCTGCGCTGTTGCCTGCGGTATTTGGCAACGGCACAACGGCTGGTGTCGACAGACAATGGTGGTTGTCGCTTGCAACGGTGGTTGGCCGTACTGCGTTGCTGACATCGATAGCCGCATCACTCGCCGTGGCGCTGGCGACGCTCGGTCGTAACACCGCGTTTGCACTGGGCGTGGTGTTCGCATGGTTCGCGGTGATCGAGAATCTGATCCGAGGTTTGCGGCCCAAGTGGACACCGTATTTGTGGGGTGAAAACATTGGTTCGGTCGTGCAGTGGCGACCCGACGGTGGTGAGTTTCACCGTGCGCCGTTGCTGGCGTTGGTCACGATTGGCGTGTACGCCGCGGTGCTCATTACTGCGGCAACCGTCGCGTTTCAACGTAGAGATATTGCAGGAGTTTCATAAGTGGCACCAAATCTCGCGCGCTACCGCCAAGCCGAGCAACGCCTGTGGGCTTCGGTTGGAGTCTCGCCTAGGGACCGCCAGTTGTATTTGCGTCGCACTCGCGTTGAGATCAGAATTCAAGAAGTGGGTGAGGGGCCAGCTGTTGTATTTGTTCATGGAGGGTCGATCAACGGCACAAGTTGGGCCACGTTGGTCGCCAAACTCCCGGACTTTCGATGCATCTTGGTGGACCGGCCGGGTTGTGGATTGAGCGCCCCACTCGTAAGTGGATTTTCCGATGTGCAGCGTTGCAATGCATTTGCTGAAGCTTTTGTTGTGGATGTGCTCGATGAGCTGGAGTTGTCGAGTGCGTTTTTGGTGGGCACTTCATTCGGTGGCTACACCACGATTCGCGCGGCAGCGGCCCACCCTGATCGTATTGATCGTCTCGTTGAGTTTGGCTATCCGGTTGGGGCACCCACCGGCGCGGTGCCGTTCGTGATGCGGCTCGGTGTGGTGCCGGGTGTCAGTCGGCTCGGCACGTTGATACGACCGAACCAACGAATGGTGAATGCTCTATACCGCCAGATTGGTTTGGGGCAAGCGCTCGACAACGGACGTATTTCTGAAGAGCTCAACGGTTGGTTTATTTCGTTGCTTGGAGACACTGCGACGATGGCGAACGAAGTGAATGCGGGTCCGCGATGGCTCACACCGATCAAGGGTATGAACGAAAGTTTGCTGCTGTCATCGGAAGTGCTCGGCCGAGTCTCGATGTCCACCTACTTTTTGTGGGGCGAGTGCGATGTGTTTGGCGGTGACGAAATCGCTCGATCATTCGTGCGGCACTTCCCGAACGCGGTCCTTGAAATGATGCCTGATGCTGGGCATGCAGTGTGGATGGACAACCCCGATCATGCTGCCGCAACATTGCGCAATTTCTTCGCAGAACCAGGAAACTGAGATCGTGGGAGCCAACCATGACGGTTCGAGAACGGCTCGAATTGTGGTGTACTCGATGGCGTACCGCGGCGATGTGTTCCCGTTAGTTGCGTTGGCGCGAGAGTTGGGTCTTCGAGGTTACGACGTGGTGTTGTGCGTGCCCGAGGAAATGCACGGGCTATTCGCAGCGGAGCCGTTCACCTGTGTTGATGCCGATAGTGGAGACCTGACCCCGACGCGGCTTGATGCTTACGGTTCCTACACGGCGCGATGGGGCAAGGTGCTAATGGGTGCGATGTTGTTGCGCCTCTATATTGGCCGCCTCACCGTGCCGCGCTTGGCTGAGATGCATGCAGCTATAGACCGAGCGATTGAAGGTGCCGATCTGCTCGTGACGCATCCGGCGGCTGCAACCGTCGGACGGATTGCGGCAGAGAAGCGCGGTATCCCTTGGATCGCCGCCGACCTCTTTCCAATGCTCACGCCAACAGTGCACCACCCGCCGCCCCTCATGCCACGATGGAAGCGAGACCACAAGCTGGCGCACGCCTATCACCGTTCGATGTGGGCCTTGTCTATGTCGCCGATGGCGCGGTGGGTAAGTAGCGAAAAGGCATTTGTGAAGTATCGAGCGGAGCACGGATTAACGACCGAGCCTTCGTATCTCGTGCTTGGTCGGTTGTCACCTTTGCAAAATGTCGTGCTGGTTTCCAAGCACTACCTCGAACCGGCCGCCGATTGGGATTCGAAGTATCCGATGTGCGGATTTACCTATTGGACCGGCAACGACCAGACACTGCCCGTCGAGGTGGAGGAGTTCCTCGCCGCTGGAGACACTCCCGTGCTAGTCACGCTCGGCACAAGTGCCGCTGCGGGAGACTCTCACGTGTTTGCGAGAGTTGCCCGCGTGCTCGATGAATTGGGTCTGCGGGGTTTGTATCTCACCTCGAATGAAGTGAACGCGGCTGAACTCGGCAACCGACCTGGCGTCTGGCCGTATCTGGCGCTCGAAGCGATCTTGCCAAGGGTACGCGCAGTGGTGCAGAGTGGTTCTCATGGCACGAATGCATTGGTGTTGGCTGCTGGCAAACCGTCGGTCATCGTTCCGCATTTGTTTGATCAAGTGTGGCACGGAAAACGCCAAGTTGATCTAGGTACTGGAATTCTCGCGGGAAGGCGATTTCGCAAGCATCAGCAACTTAAGGCGGCATTGCAACAGGTCACCACTGATCCACGGTTCGCAGCAGCGGCAGAAGCCTTTGCTGCGAAGCTTGCCACCGAAGACGGGGCCGGTGCTGCATGCAAGGTCATTGAGGAGTTTCTGGCTGCAATCCCACCATGGAACCTTCAGGAGATAGACGATCGGGTCTAGCCGCCGGGGCGCAAGACCGGCGGCCCCGCGGGGCCACATTCGGCGTGCAGTGCGTTGACGGGATCGGTTAGGCGGCGTGAGATTTGAGGTCGTCGAGTTGAATCCATTCAAGGGTCGCGATATGGGTTGCGGCGAGGCGTACCTTTGGTGCTCGCCCGGCTTCGAATGCTTCTTGCCAGCGAGACGCGCAGAGGCACCAGTTGTCGCCCGGCGTCAGCCCAGGGAATCCGTATTCGGGGTGTGGGGTTGAGAGGTCGTTGCCAGCTTCGGCACTGAAAGCCAAGAATTCTGCGGTGGTGACCACACACACGGTGTGCACGCCGAGATCGTCGCCGCCGGTGTTGCAGCATCCGTCGCGATACCACCCAGTCAGCGGATTAGTGCTGCATTCTTCAAGGGGTCCGCCGAGAACGTTGATTGCCATTCGTGGACCTTAACAGGGTGATGAAAAACGGTTCCGCGCTCGCTTGACAGCTACGAAACACTGAGTGAATAGCTCTGATGAGCGGCGCCCCGGGTGTTTCATCACGCTGTTTAAGACATTCCTGGAGAATCCGGGAACCCATGAGCGAGCCGGGTCGTCGTAGCGTCGTCGTGCACAAGAATGTGCGCAAGCTCACCTGGGATGGCGAATGAAGCATCGGGCAGTTTCACTACTTGTTGCGTTCGGACTTGCAGTCGCGCTTGGCGCGGCTGGCAGCCCTGCGGTTTCCGAGGCGGCTGCGCAGTTGGGTGCAAATACACAATCTCAGTGGCGCGTTGAGCCGCGCGGCGAGGGTGTGCGGCTCATCTGGCGCGGTTCTGCACCCCTTCCTGTTGGAGCGGTGGCGCTGACCGTTCGCAGCGGTGGCAAGGTCTTTGGCGTGGCGCGCGAAGTTGGCAGTAGTGCAGTCCTCGATGTGGACGAGCATCGCGCTTCGCAAATCAACGTCCATACCCTCGAGCTGTGGCGTGGCAATGACCGCCTAGATTCCGATGTTGGGGCTGCCGCGCGTGCTCGCCTTGCGCGCGCGACAGTCGCTCGAAACGAGCTCTTGTCGAACCCCAAACGCAGCGGTAACGCGAAGCCAGTAGCAAACGACCCGGGAGTGCGCGGGCCGTATGCAACGGTTCGTCGCAATTACAAGCTCCCAGGGTTGGCCTGGAGCGAATTCCCCGAACCGATCGAAGTGCTTGGTGAAGTCACAGCTCCCATCAATGCAATCGGAGCGCGACCATTCGTGCTGATTCTTCATGGTCGCCATTTCACGTGTTTCGAAGGTGGCCCCGAGGGCAACATCACTGGTGATTGGCCGTGTGCGCCTGGATTCGAAGCGGTGCCGTCGCACCGTGGCTATCGAGTGATGGCCGATCTTCTCGCGTCGCAGGGCCACATGGTGGTTTCGATTGCT